>PBTY01000052.1 GCA_002729235.1 Rickettsiales bacterium
CCTCCATATTGAAAGTCCGGTCTCTAGTTGATTCAGCAGTAACCTTGAAACTTCTACGGGCACGGAATCTACCATTGATCATCTCTTTTCTGTATAGAGAATACAAGATAGGTGAACAAATCTCTATCCCATACCAGCATTTGGTTCAAAGACTGGCAGATTTTCTGGAGGAAATCGAATACAGGGATGAAGACGATGAGATTAAATCCGAAAGGCTCATTCTTGCCTTTGATGAAAAGGCAAAACTATACATTGATCGATGGATTGACGCTCATTACCTACGCAACATGATGGATGATGCTCGGAAAGAGCCTTTGGTATTCTTGTCCAAACATGTGGAGAAGGCTTTTCAGGTATTTGAGTTATTGAAGGATCGGGAATTTGTAGGCACAGAATCCAAATTCAAAGATATTTTTAGCAAACTCAGGGATATCATAGAAAACGCAAACCCTGATAAGGAAAAGAGGTTGGCCGAGCTGGAACGAAGAAAGAAGGCAATAGAAGAAGAAATTCGAAAAATCAAGATAGATGGGTATGTGAACACTTATGAAGATTACCAGATCAAATCTCGGTATGAAGAAGTAAACCGATTAGCCAATGAATTAATTGGGGATTTCAAAGAAGTGGAAGACAACTTTAAGGAAATCACCCGCAAGATTTATGAGCGGCAGCAGCAAGCTGAACTTTCAAAAGGAAAGCTTTTATCAGAAACCTTTGATGCGCTGTACGAACTTCGTAGTACAGACCAGGGCAAGAGCTTTCAGGCATTCTGGCAATTTATGTTGGATGATAATAGCCAGGCAGATTTTCAAAAACTGACAAAAGAAGTTTACGAGGTGCTTGAAGATCGGGATATTGAATTTTCGTCTCGATCACTCCGGAAATTAAAAGCGATGCTTTATCTGGCTGCTCGAAAGGTCTTGGACAAAAATGTGGTACTTGCTGATAAGCTCAGTAGAGAAATAGTAGCAAAAGAGCAATTGGAATCTAGAAAGGCAAAAGAACTCATGTCAGGTATCCGACAACTTGCAATCCAGTTAGTCAATCACGATTCATCTAAACAGTCTTATCTGAAAATTCAGGGCAACCCTGAAATCTATCTACCCTTGGAGAGAAAGCTTGGGGAAAGGCCGGAAAACAATTCATTTATAGCAAAGGCAGAACAGGCTCAACTAGCTCTGGAAGACTTAGATGATCTATCAAAAATTTACAATGCTGACTTGATTGACAAGCAGCAATTGCTAGCTAACATACACGACTTACTGCAGTCAAGATCGCAAGTTACACTCCAAGAAGTGGTAATAGAAAAAGGTCTTAATAAGGGTTTGGCGGAACTTTTAGCTTATGTAACTCTCATAAATGCCAGTAACAAATTTTTCATCAATGAGAATGCTAGAGAAACTATTCTGTTCAACTTAACGGAAGAAAAGTACCTTGATTTACCACAAATTATTTTCACCAGATAGCCTATGGAATACCAAAGCCGAAATATTGCTCCTTACGTCAAGTCAGCTGTGAAGCTTCTACAGGGTCCTGTTTTTGAAGATCATCAAGATGTTTGGAATGAAGTGCTACAGTACCAGGTCGAACTAACTCAATACTTTGAAAGAATTGCTCTTGAGGTGATCATTGATAAAAGAGATGGGTACGCATACCTGAAACAAATCGAACTTGATGAATCAGGAAGCACCATCGGATTAATTCGAAGAATGCCACTAACCTACGATCTTACGTTGGTTTGTGTGTTGCTAAGAGAATGGCTGCTTGAATTTGAATCGAGCGACCTTGAGACAGCCAATTTGTACATTACTCCTAAAGAATTCAGAGATCGGATGGAAATGTTTTTCAAAGAGAAAACCAATGAACTAAAGTTTATCAAGGAACTCAATCGCCATTTGGATCAGTGTGTGGATATGGGATTTCTGAAACTGGTACATAAGGACACAACATCTCATGATGAATATAGATATGAAGTAAAGCGTATTCTGAAAGCTAGGGTTACCATAGACGAGCTGTCAAAGTTTAAACAACAACTGGAAGATGAACTTAAGTCTGTTTAGTACAAAGCCCAGTCAATCCGGTTTTCGTCTCCACACTTTTGAAGTATGGAACTGGGGAACTTTTGATAAGGATATTTTTTCCATCCAACCCATTGGAGAAACCTCCCTGCTTACCGGAGGAAATGGTTCTGGAAAAACAACTTTAGTGGATGGACTTTTGACCCTGTTACTGCCTGAGCGTAGGGCACGAGCATACAATCAGACCGCAGGTGAAAAAGGCGAGCGGACTGAAGAGACCTATTTACTTGGAGAATTTGGAGAGACCGAAAACTCAGATACCAACACACGAGAAGTAAAAAAGCTAAGAGGAGACAAATCAAAGGCGCAATCGGTATTAGTAGCTGTCTTTCAAAATGAATCCCAATTCGTTACACTGGCTCAGGCCAGGTGGTTTTCGGGAAGTGAGTTGAAGAGAAACTTCGTTATTGCTTTCAAGAAGCTTTCCATAAAAGATGACTTTATGCCTTTTGATAGCAATGGGGAGTGGAAAAAGAGATTGAAACAAAAATACCCCAAGCAAGGAGCCAAAGAGTCTCTTTTATTTACCGATAGCCCTGGCGAATATGGTCGATGGATGCGTAAGGCATTTGGAATGAGATCGGAGAAAGCCCAAACGCTTTTCAACAAAACCATAGGGCTTAAAGTATTAGGCAATCTGGACGAATTTGTCCGGATTCAAATGCTGGAAGAGCGGGATTCTGAAATGGAATTTCAAAAGATAAAGACCTATTTTAAGACGCTTAACGATGCACACCGCGCTATTGAAAAAGCTCATAAGCAAATCGAATTGCTAACCCCAATCAGGTATAAATCCATCAGGTTAACAGCACTGAAGATAGACCTGATCCACAAAGAAACCTTCAAACAGACAGCCCCACTTTGGTTTGCAGTGAAGCAGAAGGGATTAATTCTAAATTTTATAGAGGAACATAATGCAAAACTAAGAGCAATGTCAGAAGAGCAAGAAGGCTCTTTAAGTAAAATTGAGGAACTCAAAAATCAAGAACGAGAACTGGATATGCAAATGAGGGCCGATAAGGTTGATACTCAGATTCGGGCATTTGAAAAGAAGAATCAGGATTTAACAACCTTGAAATCTGAAAGAGAGGAGGAACTCAAATCATATAATCAACTTGCAGAAAACTTAGAATTTCAAGCTAACCCCCAGTCCAAAGAGCTTTTTGACGATCAACGAAAAGCAGCTATTAGTAAAAAGAAAAAGGTTGGGGAAATTTTACAACAGAATGAAACTGAACAGGATGAAATAAAGATCAATAAATACAATTTGGATAAAGAATTTGATGCTCTTTCTGATCAACTGAGCGTTCTACGTTCTCAAAAGAATAACATTACCGGTCACACTGCACGGATCAGAAAGGAAATTCTTGAATATATCGGGGCAACTGAAAAGGAAATTCCATTTGCAGGGGAGCTGATAAAAGTTCGCGAGGGAGTTCGGGAATGGGAATCGGCCATTGAGCGACTACTTCACAATTTTGCATTAAGGCTTATTGTTCCTGAAGAATATTATCAGCAGGTCAACCAGTATGTCAAAGAGCATGATTTACGAGGTAGGATCATCTATCATAAATTCAATAAAAAAGATGTAGCCCCTCGCATCTTCCAACAGCAGGATGAAAAGGAGTTGATCAACAAGTTGGACTTCAAAACATCCGAATACACCGAGTGGATTAAGAATGAGATCAGTTCAAAGTTCAATTATTTATGTGTCGATGACCTTGAGTCGTTCCGGTTGGCAGAAAAAGCTATAACCCGAGAGGGGCTTACCAAAAATGCAACCCGACATGAAAAGGATGACCGCCCAGAAATTAGAAACCGTCAGCAATATGTACTGGGTTGGGACAACAAAGAAAAAATTACTGTCTTAAAAGAAGAGGCAAGTGACCTTGATCAAAAAATCAAGGAAATCAATAATAGACTCAATTACCTCAAAAATCATCAGACCAGAATTCGAAAAGAGGATCAAGACCTAATTCGATTTATCGAATTCAAAGCATATAAAAAAATTGATTGGTGGTCCTTGACGGCAGAAATTCAAGAAAACAAGAAACACATCGAGGAGCTTGAAAAAACCAATGATCAATACAAAACACTTAAAAAGCAGCGAGATGAAATCCTTCAGGAAATTAAATCCATAGAGGAAATTGTAAAAGCCCTAGACAAAGAGGTTAACCGTATTGATGCTCAAATAAGTACTCAGCAGCAAAAGTTGAGAGAAGCCAGGGAGGTGATTGAACGTTATGCTAATCTTGAAACAAGTGAAAAATTAGATGCTTTCGAAGCAACCTTTATGACGGAGATTGAGTATGAAATTGACTCCATAGAAAAAGTCAGAAGTAAAATCATTAGTGAAATCAATCAAGAGATCGAACGACTAAGAGATGATATTCGCAAAATCGAAAGTGCCGCTGAAAGCTTGATGAGGCTCTTCAAGAATCCTGATAAGGAGATCGTAGATAAATTTAGCGATTGGAATTCAGACACCCATAGGCTAAGTAATAGTGCGGAGTTTATTGAGGAGTATGTTGCTTTATTGGAGAAGATTGAAAAGGAGGAATTAGCGGAATACAAACAACAATTCAAACAGTATCTGAATGACGAAATGATTACCAAAATGTCTGACTTTCAAACATGGCTCGAAAGGCAAGAAGAGGATATAGAGGAAAACATTGAGACTTTAAACAAATCATTAGAAAAGATCAATTTCAACAGTAATCCTCCAACCTTTATCATGCTGCATGTAGAAAAAGACTACTCTCCGAAAGTGAAGGATTTTAGGTTTCGTCTCAATGAATGGAAGCCCAATCTGGCAGAGTTTGAGCGCTCAAAGGATGACCGAATATTAGAAGAAAGCTTCAATAAGATCAGATCCCTTCTTGACAACTTAACCGAAGATGAAAATCTTAGAAAAGAAGTATTGGATGTCAGAAATTGGTTAAAATTCAAAGCAGTAGCCCATCATAGAGAAGACCCAACAAAGGTTTTTAGAAGCTTTACAGGAACTGCCAAGCTCTCAGGAGGCGAAGGGGCTCAGTTGACGTACACCATTCTTGGCTCTGCGATAGCCTATCAATTCGGAATTCATAGTGAAGGGCTCAATACCAATTCATTCCGGTTCATTTGTGTGGATGAAGCATTCAGTAAGCAGGACGATGAAAAAGCCCAATTCCTGATGGAACTATGTAAACAGCTTCACCTACAAGTGATGGTGGTATCTCCGGCCAAAGCAGAAGAAGTGGCCATCGTAGAGCCTTACATAGCCAGGGTACATTTTGTCCAGAGAAAGGACAACCGGCACTCGGTGGTATATGATATGCCAATCAAACAACTTCAAGAGCAGAGGGATCAATATTTGCAATCGGCAATTTAGGCTATGATAACAGCAGGGGAAATTAAGCAGAAAGCAGAAAGAAAATACTATGAAGTGCTTCAGGCTTCATTAAAAGGAGAAGACTGCTTTCCTTTTGCGATTCGTTCCAACAAAACTCTTTCCAAAGACTTTATTCAAATGAGTCAGGAAATAGCGGAGGTCTTTAGTGCTTCAAAGGACAGAAAAGGGTTTGGTTATTCCGTCATTTCAGAACCTGTTAAAACCCGTCAACATGGTATCCAGAACATACCCCAGTCTATCACATTTGAGAGCCTGTCAGATTACCTGAAATTCCTCGATAAGGAAAAGGAATATTATTTGATGATGGAAAACTATAGTTTCATCAAGTCAGGACTCCCGCAACTCAAATCATGGCTGAGTGAAAACCCAAAGGCCATCATCGACAACTCTGATGATTGGCCAGGCCTACTTAAAGTTTGCCAATGGTTTCTCAATAACTTCGAACCAGATAAGTACTACATTAGAGAACTACCTATTGCTGTCCACACCAAATTCATTGAAGAGAACAGGACTATTTTGAAGTTCTTGCTAGATGCACTGGTTCCTGATATTGTTGTCCCTTCGGAGAACCTTTTTGAAAAACGATATAGCTTAAAATATGATCAACCACTGGTCAGATTTCGGTCACTGGATCAGGATTATTGGCACATCAGATACTATGATGACCTAACCGTTCCAATTGAGCAATTCACAAGGAATCCTATTAATTGTGAAAGGGTTTTCATTATTGAAAACAAGATGAATTTTCTAACCTTTCCTCAAACACCCCTTTCGATAGCAATTTGGGGTAAAGGTTTCGCCATTGAATCTTTGAAGAATACCGAATGGCTGGACGAAAAGGAAATATATTATTGGAGCGATTTAGATATCCAGGGATTTCAAATGCTTTCTCAACTACGATCGTATTTTTCACAAACCCAATCCTTTTTGATGGACATGACGGTTGTGGAGAAATATATGGACTTTATTGTGCAGGGCACACCAACAAATACAGAGTTGCTATCTCATCTTTCAGATGAAGAATTTAGGGTTTATGAATTCCTTTTGAAAAATAACTATCGTTTGGAGCAAGAGCGGATTCACCAAATCCTTATACAAGATCAATTAAGTAAGATTGTTGATTAAGCAATCTCTCACCGAATCCTCCCCTTGGACCCTGTGCCTCCAGCCCGCTCGTTCCGCTTCGCTGCAATTACAAGCTTTCGGTCATCCCGCTGCAAGAGTAGTCCGTTATTCTATTCCGCTACGCTGCATTCCATACCGTGCCACACTTGCTTTTCCCAACGCACACCCCAACGCAGGTAAAGCGGTGTTCGTCAGTCGTTCCGTTTTGTTTCGCAAAACATATCTGCAAGGGTGCAATAAACTCCCTTCGGTCGCCCTTGCATATACCGTTCACTTTCCAGCTCGTTTGCGCTCCAGTAGGTGCTCACTCACTGCCGTTCACTTGTTTTGCTTCACACACTCTCTCTTTCCTCACTCGCAGCTATTCCATCCCCCCAAACCCCTTCTATGGTGTTCGCTATACTCACATTCAATTTTATTGGGGGTCTGCCGCTGCTTATTGTTTTTGCTCGCCTGCGGGTCGCTGCGGGCTGATCGGGCTGTCATGCTTTTTGCAGTTAATCCAGTGCCTACAGTCGCTTCATTTCAGTCTCTCGTTCCTCTTTCCTTTCATTCAGCCACTTTCAGCACCCCACTCAAGAGTAGCTCATTCACTTCACTAAACAAGCCAACACGATTCCACTACGCAATACGGCTGTTTGACCTTCAATTGGTATTTGATGGATAAAAAAAGAAGTCAAATACTCCAACACGAACCACAGCCATTAATTGCTTCATTTCACCCCAACAATCGTTTCGTTCCGTTTAATCGCTACCCTTGCCTTTCCCGACCCTAAAGCAAAAAATCACGCCAGCCCTGCAGTAAACGGTAGGCGTCTGCCGCCTTCATTCTTCAGGCTTTTGCAGCCACCACCCTTGCTCCACTCGCAGACGGCTCGCAGGCCTCCTTTCGCCTTGGCCCTGGCCTGAGTCATTCGAAGGCTCTCTCCGGCTGGCTTGGCCGTTCGTCCATTACACTGCGCTCCACAGCCTCCGGCCAGCCGTTTTGGTTTTCCTGCGTTCCCACACGACAACCACTTTCTAAGTCATTCAGTAATGATTATTAAGTATTTGCTTAAATATTAAACTATTTTCCTTTCCTTAGCGTTTATTTAAGCGACTTCTTAAATACAGTATATTATGACCAAAACATGTATCAGAGTCTATGCGGACGTTGAACAAATCAATCAATGTAAACAGGACATCGAAAAAGTAGAGGAATCAGTCAGCCGATTAGCCAAAGCACTTAACCTTGCAGGTAATGAAGTGCGTTTAAAAATTCTCTTTTTATTGGAGAAAGAATCCAAAATGTGTCCTTGTGACTTGAGTGATATTTTGAACATGACCGTTCCTGCAATATCTCAGCATCTAAGAAAATTAAAAGATGCAGAATTAGTGGAAACTAAGAAGGTTGGTCAAACTATTTTCTATTCAATATCAGAATCAAACACCAATATCCTGAACCCCATTTTTAAGTTGTTGGAATCCGAAAAAGTATCAATATCATGAAGAATAAGCAATCAAATTCATTGGCAATCACAAGCCTATTGACGGCTGTAAGCGCATCTCTTTGCTGTATCACTCCGGTACTGGCATTACTTGCTGGATCAAGTGGTATTGCCGCATCATTCTCGTGGCTAGACCCCTTTCGCCCTTGGTTGATAGGGATTACCGTGGTTGTATTAGCCTTTGCATGGTATCAAAAATTAAAACCAAGATCAGCTCAGGAAATTGAATGTGAGTGTGAGGATGATGAAAAGCCCTCATTCTGGCATTCCAAGAAATTTCTGGGTATAGTGACCGTGTTTGCAGTGGTCCTGCTTGCTTTCCCGTATTATGCTGATGCCTTTTACCCTGAAACTAATCTGTCAGTATTAGAATATACCAATCTCGAATCAACCTATGAAATTAATATTACTGGAATGACCTGTTCAGGATGTGAGGAACATGTAAAACTTGAAATTGGAAAACTATCAGGTATTTCAGGGTTAGAAGTTTCTTATGAAAAAGCGAATGCGGTAGTGACCTTTGATGAGTCAAAAACAAATATTGATGAGGTTAAGGCTGCTGTAGATAATACTGGTTATAAAGTAGAATCCATAAATAAACAAAAATGAGCGAAGTAGTTCTTGAATCCACAATCACTTGTCCCAACTGTGGTCATAAAAAGGAGGACATTATGCCTACAGATGCCTGTCAGTATTTTTATGAATGTGAAGAATGCCACACCGTATTAAAGCCTCAATCTGGGGATTGCTGTGTGTATTGCAGTTATGGTTCTATGCCTTGTCCCCCTATTCAGTTAGATAATGGCAAGTCATGTTGTCAAAAAAATAGAGACAAGCAAAGTTAGGCGGGTTCGCACAAGTCTACCGCACAACCGGGATGTCAAGGTCAAGCCCTTCGGGTTTTGAAAAAAATCTCCACCCTATGGGTAGTATTTTTCCCAAAAACCTTGTCAACCCTGCCTCATCCGCCTTTTCAAGAGCTTTCTCTTTTCTTTTTTTCCCTTTTTTCTTTTCTCTTTTGAAAATGTCTGTGCGAAGCGCAGCGAGCAAACTTTAAATGCTCAAGCTATGCACAATTTCCAGATGAAAACTTATAGGGATGGCCTCACCACTACAAAGCCTCACTTTTTCATGCTTTCTAAAGGAAGCAATTCAGGAAAACCATTAGAAACCCCCTGTCCAAATTGTTTCATGATAACTACTGCAACAATGGAAGAAAGGAATTTCTATTTCTGGTTGGCTTATGGATTATGGCAGGCTCAGGGATTTTACCCACACCTAATCGGTTCGGCCATTTCCTTTTTAAGAATTGGTGATGCCAAAACAGTGTTGTTGGAAGNAGCTGAGAAAGCCATAAAGGATCGTAGNAAATACTTGAAGTCATTGGCTTTATTGCAGGACTTNGATAAGAAAGGTAAGATTTTGGAAAATCAAGTGAGGCTTATCAAGCAGATCAAAANAGCCATCATGTTTCAGATACTCCTGGAATGAAAAATGGCCCCACGAGGAGGCCATTTTCATTGAGAAGAACACAAACTTTCCCGACTTGCGGGAATCACATCCCTTTCGGAGGTGGATGTTTTCTTTTGAACCGTTGGAATAACACCTTTAGCAGAATGGACACGGTAAAGCTCACTACCGCTCCAACCGCAGCTAATACACAGGTGTGGAGGATATCCCCTGAGCTGACATTCACCAGGACACTCAGCAATGTGCCTCCGGCAGTTCCAGCCTTAGTACCACCTCCACTTAACAGATTAGCCATCTTTTCTGTCCGCTTTTCCACTATCTTCTACGGTCACTTGACTGACTGCAGTCAGTACCGTTCCACCTACGGTGAGATAGCCGCCCAGGGCAACCATTCCGGCCGGTAGACTGATAGGAGCAGCCAACAATGCGCCACCAGCTGCCGCTAGTGCCAAACCTACGTTACGGAGCACTTTGAAAAATTTGGGTGTTGGGGCTTTCNCCCTTTCTATGATTGTCATACGCTTTTAGCTTTTTGAATATTGAGAAATACATTTTCGCCTCTTTCCATGGCCTCAAACACAAGTGTTTTCAGCTTGGAATCGGCAACTTTGGATTGCGTCCCTCTACCTGGACCGATGACCTTTGAAACCGGGGCTATACAGCCCCTCAGTTCCTTCAGGGCATCATTGGCTGGGTGAAAGAGGATACCGCTTCTATTAGGTACATTTTTCACTAGCAGGTGCCAGCCCCGTTTGTCGGTATATCGCTTTACAAGCTCATACCTCCCTTCTGGGATGCTCGATATCATCCGCTGGTTTTCCCTCCAGGGAAGCTCGATGGTGGAGCTGATCAACATCTCCCCATCATAAAGATCCCCGTTGGTACCATCCTCATAATAATCTCTGAATAGGGTTAATTCCATTTCAGGGTATCATTAGTTTTCCGGAAGCTGGATAAATTTATCTACCTCAACCAACGCCAGACAGTTAAATCCACCATTCTTCATGGCATACATTTGACCGTTCACAGATTGATAGAAATCAATACCAAAGGCCACTAGAAGCACTTCCTCACTGTTAGCATTAAATGCCAAGTCCAGCTTCAAGGGACCAGTTGCGACATTGTTGATTTCCACATCTGCGGACTCAGCCAGGTTGAAAGTGAATTCATCATTATNGAAGTTCACCTCCGATAAGGCCGCCACCATTTTTAAATGGGTAGCGCCTAGAGGNTACGCCAGGCTATTAGCCGGAATGAACTCAGGAATGTCAATGGATGCGGTACCGGCCGCNCGGTCAAAACTCACCTCATAGGGAGCGTATANTGTGGCCTCNAGNCGGCCATCNGCATTNAANTCAAANCCNTGNATCAAGTCCAGNTTTCCATTGGANANCGTCCGCTCTCCTCTTNGNTTNTCNNCATCNGATTGAAGNACGATCATCANTTGCTTNGTCANCCTGGANGCNACCTTGCTNTCTGAAGTTNTNAANAAGAGNGGCCTGAAGGCCGTGCGGATNAGCTTACCNGCTTTCCCTGCCCGTCCAAACTCCGANCCNTTCTCCCGGGTCCTTTGGAAGGCCGGATCATTCTTNATCCGNTCTCCNTCNACNCCNCCTTTTTCCCTGGCNAAATAGCCGTCTTTNCTNTTGTAGAAGGACACATCCCCGATGGTTCCTTGCAGTTTAATNATNCCTTTTTGTCGTGCCATACGTCTTGATTTNGATTCGTTGCTTCGTTGCAACTCACCGAAAATCAGCCATATCCTTCATGCAGACAAAAGACAGGTTCCGTATCGGGCAATTGGAAACCGTTTATTCCGATTCGTTCATAAAGAACCGCAAGGTCATTTAGTATATTTACAGTATAGCAAAGGCATAGATTAAGTATAGATAGAGTATGATCGAAACCAAACGAGCCTGTATTTATCCAAAAGACGTGCAGCGCATCACCGGCAAGAGCGAGAGATACGGAAGGAAGCTCCTAAACAAGATCAGAGAGGAGTTTTCTAAAGAACCGCACCAGTTCATCAGTGTAGATGAATTTTGCGAGTTCACAGGCCTTGCCCCGGCCATTGTTGAGCGCTACATCACCGATTGACCTTACCAGATGAAGGCAGTCAAACGGCACTAAAATCTATGCCTCTTACCAATAAAATTCAACACTTTTTGCCACGATTTGAACCCAAAAAGCGGGCTTTTTTGTATATTTACAAAGGTTTCGGAGTTCACCAAATGCACTCAAACCAGTTCGAATAAATTGAGAACTGAACGGTGAACCTGCTGAAAAGACGTTTTATAACTTATTGATACATAAAGATTTGCATGGGGTGGTTGTAATCCTGCCACCCCGACGAATTCAAAAAAGCTCTGAGAAATCAGAGCTTTTTTTTTGATTATATCATTTCCCATTTTTTTTGAAAAATTTAAATCACCCCCTTCTCAAAAAGCATTAATCAATTATTCCCAAATCAAGGACTCAAGCTTTTCTCATATTAATGTGGCTTTGAGCAGCTAAAGCAGGCGAGCAACTGCAAAGACCTGAAAATTTAACACCTTTGCAGATTCTAAAGAAACACTATCTTTTGATTGCTGATCAATAACAGCCCATGAAGATTATTTATCTATTTATTAAAACTTCAGTTTGGGATTTCCTCCTTGCACTAATTACCGGCATTATTTCGGGTGCATGTTTATCAGGAATGATTTTCTTGATTAATAAAGGAATAGAAACCAAACTAGAGAATTTTGATTTTCTACTCTACTCTTTCATTGGCGCCTGGATCACTTATGGAGTAACTAGTGTGATTGCTAATTACACCATTACCAAACTAAGTCAAAATGTGATTCTGGATATGAGAATCAGCCTGAGTAAGAAGATAATGAAAGCATCTTTCCAAACAATAGAACATGGAAAAAGTCAATTATTAACTATTCTCACTGATGACATTGGTGCTATTTCTACAGCTGTTGCCCGGTTTCCTAATGTAACTACCAGCTTGGCAATGATTATAGGCTGTGTGGCATATATGACCTACATCTCATGGGAGTTAGTTATTTTGTTCTTAATCTTATTTGGGTTAGCCTATGGCTTTTTCAACAAACCTTATGAGCAATTCAGAAATAAAACCAAACAATCCAGAGATACGCAAAAAGACCTTATTGAACATTTTCAAGCATTAATTCATGGACTCAAAGAACTATTACTGAATCGTTCACTTCGCTCTACTTTCATTCAGGACATCCTACTACCATCCGCCCATGATCAGAAAAAATTCAATCTCTGGTCCACTATGTGGGTTACTGCATTTTTACGATCTGCAGAAATGATGTTACTACTAGGTTTTGGCCTTATCCTGGTTGCTATTAGCAAATATGATTTTGTAAGTTTTGAAGAACTCTCTCAGTTTTTATTGATTGCATTATTCACACTTTCACCACTTTCCAATATGAGTAGTTTCTTACCTTCACTTGGAAAAATAGATGTTGCTATGGAGCAAATAGAAAAAACAGGTTTAATACTGGATGAAGCATCTGTGAATCGAAATGCCTCCAATCCTGAATTCAACAACTCCCAAATAGGTGAAAACTATCTTACACTCAAAGATGTGAGTTACACTTATTTTCACGAAGGAGAAGATAAGTTTTTCCAACTTGGACCGATCAATTTAGAAATTAAGAAAGGCGAACTAATATATCTATTGGGTGGCAATGGTAGTGGCAAGAGTACCTTAGCAAAAATCCTTTGTGGTCTTTACCTACCCGAAAGCGGAAGCGTAAGTATGTCAGGTCATGAAGTAACCAAAGAGAGCCTTGATGAATTCCGCGAAAGCTTCAGTGCCATATTCACAGATTTCTTTTTATTTGACCAACTTAATCACCTGAACCACGAAAAGATTGCCGATGCAGAGCGCTACATCAAACTACTCGAGTTGGATAAGAAAGTTAGCATTAAGGATAATCGATTATCTACCGTATCGCTCTCAACTGGTCAAAGAACTCGTCTGGCATTGTTGATGGCTTATTTAGATGACAAACCTTTTTATATTTTTGATGAGTGGGCTGCAAGTCAAGACCCGTACTATAAGGAAGTTTTTTATAGAACCTTACTACCAGAACTGAAGTCCCGCGGCAAAACATTAATAATCATCACACACGATGAGAAATATTTTGATGGGGCTGATAGAATAGTCATGCTTCAGGACGGACAAATGCTCAACGCAGCACAGATCCAAGATTACATGAAAGTATACGAAAACAACTAAGAGAGACGAATGAAGTTCGCTACAGTAGCCACCAACGATCACCCAGGCTTGACAAGATTGATCAAATCATGTGAGCATTTTGGTGTTGAGATGAATGTGTTGGGTTATAACAGACCATATTATGGAAATGGAACCAGAGTTCAGTATATCACTGAGTTCCTGGAAAGTATGAATCCAAATGAAATAGTTTTGCTTACAGACGCATACGACAGCTTCCTGGTACGCGACCCTAGCACTATGGAAGAGGATTTTAAAAAATTTGACAAACCTCTTATATTCTCCTGTGAGGACAATTATTACTATCGCATCCAAGGAGTCCCACACCTGTTTGAAAACCCATATTATCGATATAAATACCCTAAGAGTCAATCACGTTTTAAGAAATATCGATTCCTTAATGGCGGTGGATACATGGGGTATGCCTACAGCATTTTGGAGCTTTTTGAGAAAGCCGGATTTACAGCCAAGATGCGCAGTGATCAGGTGAGCCTTCATCGTTATTTAATCAATAAACCTGGACATATTTCTCTTGATTACAATCACGAGATTTTCACAAACTATGGAAAGTTTGCACAGCCAGATCGGTTTACTGTAGAAAATGATGTACTTACAAACAATGCAACAGGCTCTCAGCCATACATCTTTCATTTTCCTGGTGACAAACATCGTGGCATGGAAGAGTATGCTGCTCAGTTCTCCTTTTTAAATTAATGACTAAGTATATTGAAGATACTAAAAGTCACATACACAGCCCTTTACCTCTATTTTACCAATTGGGGTAAAAAAGTAGATTTAAATGGACAAAAAGTAGTTTATCTAAATACATCAAACTGCTACTCCAGGTACTTATATTGCCTAATCAAGTGCCTGGAATTGTCAGGTTATCAAATTTGTATTCGACCTAAAGTCACTCTTCTTGCTGAACTATTAGGAAGTTCATATACTGATCTTTTAATAAAAGAAGGCGCCCATATAGGCATACCTACTAACCATAGCGAATTGGTACTTTTAGATGATACCATTCTCAAACGAGAATATTTTCAATCATTTCTTCTTGGAGAATGCTCCACAGAATCCTATCGCTTACCAATGACAATGCATCCTCTAATCTATCATTTGGGTAAATGGGATGAACCAATAGAAGAAACCACAAGAATTAAATCCTTAATTTTCCTAGGAAATTTTGATCCATCTAAATATGACAACACACTACTGAAAAAGATATTTAAAGTAGAAACCAGACTTGAAGTCTATAACTTATTGGTTAACAAACCATTTTTCAAAAAAGTAAAATCTAATGAATGCTTCTTTGGACCAGACAGCCATGGAAAGGTTATTCTTACCCCAACAACAGACGTATGCATTGGAATTACAGAAATTCGAACACACCTGTCTAAGTTCGAATTCTTTTTTGCTCTATCAGGCGATAAAACCCCGCTTTGCCATAACCTGATCGAGGCAATGTCAGTCGGAACAATACCCTTTATAGAACAGAACTACGCACGCTTATTTAATCATCCACTAGAGGACGGCATTAATGCTATCATCTATAGTGGACGTAAAGATATGCTAGATAAGATACCTCAGGTTTTAATGATGAATCAGCTACAGGTGGTGAAATTGAGAAAAGGCGTGAAGGAATACTACAACAAACACCTCACACCACAAGCTATATCTAATAATATTATCAATAAAAGCTACAAGAGAATCTACCTGCAATCCGGACACAAAGGCCTATCTCCTCTTTACAAGCAATATCAGTAACCGTGAGTCTTTTTATACTCTTCATAAGTCCCTCCAAAAATCCCATAAAAAGTACCGAGACCTTTAACAAAAAGGCGCTGACTGTGTAGTCTTGGAATCGGCCCAAAAGGCCATGTAAATGCATAACATATGATCCCAGAGAGTAAGAGCAGAATACCATTGATAAAGTATATAACAGCAGCCAAAGGGTAACCCATTTCCAGTTTACGACGTGCAAACCTGGAAAATGTTCTTCGGAATGCTCGCTGCACCATCCACTCCTTATTCACTCTAGAAGCTGGAAAATACTCCTTCACAAGTATATCGTCCAACCAAACAATTGTTGCTCCCTTTCTCGTAGCTTGTCGGAAAAAGAATTTATCTGATGATCCCACAAGATTCAATGCTGGGTGAAATCTCAACCCCAAATCTTTAGCCAAACTCGCTTTAAATAAAATATTAGCTGTACTGGCATCTATTTTCTTAGCTCCAGTCTTGTGACGTTCCCAGTTATAAAAACCACCTTTCACTAACCACTCAGGAGTGTCTTCTGGAAGTATTCGTTCTACTGCTCCAGCCACTGCATCTGCATCATACTTAACCAGAGTTTCCCACATTCTTACCAACCACTCAGGGGAAACTTCCTCATCATCATCAACATAGGAAATGTAATCTGCACCTAACTCCAACGCCTCAGTTAATACTCTGTTACGCATATGGACGATCCCTCGCTCTGGCTCCACCACATATTTCACTTGAAATGGGAAGGACAACTCCAACTTCTCGAAGGTTGGTTTAGCACTCTGATTCTCATCATTATCAACAAACACCATAATTACCTTCGAATTTTCAGGAAGAAGGATTTTAGTAAACGACACTAATGTTTGTTCTACCATTTTCGGGCGCATATAAGTCCCTAACCCTAATACGAAAATTTGCTTATCCGACATATTCTATAGTGTTTACTCCAGCTTGGGAGAATAGCTTTATAAGCGCAAAAGTACTCGCTTTTCGCCATCAGGCCGAATCACCTCAGTATATTTGCGCCCATCCTCATGGAAAACACTCGAAATATGAAGAACAAAGTACTGATTTTCAACGACAACTTTCTAAAGTACTCTGAGACCTTTATTTACAATCAACTCCTTGGTGTGAAGGAGCAATTTGAAGTAGTGGTTCTCACCAACAAAAGAATGAATGAAGAAAAGTTTACTAATGAAAAAGTACATGTAGTTCCATTTGACCTCATACAGAAAGTGCAGCGAATTACCAACCCTTACAAGTTTCAATCATCATTTGCTGCCAAAGTACATAAAGTAATAGCCGATGAAAAACCAGACTTGATACATGTTCACTTTGGTCATAATAGCTTGAAGATCATTCCGATTGCTCAACAATTAGACATACCAATGCTGGTAACATATTGGGGGTCGGATGCATCCAGAAGACTAAGAGATAAGCGATATGTAGAGCGTCTGAGGAAGTTTTATCACTACCCACACGCAGTATGCTGCTCCGGAGAACTCAGAAATAACCTTAAAAAAATCGGACTGGATATCTCTAACACAGGGATCCATTATGCTGGTGTGTCTGTTGATGAGTTCTCCTACAGTCAGCGAAAACCAGCTGCTCAGAAATTAATTGATGGTGAAAAATTAATATTTCTTCAAGTTGCCCGATTCGTAGGCAAAAAAGGTCATGAATACACTATGCAGGCTCTTCATGATTTTCTAAAAACGCAACCTGATCCATCTCTTTTTGAATTCCGTCTGATTGGTGATGGTCCATTATTAGACGCCACACAAAAGCAGGTAGAAAAACTGGGATTATCTGATGTTGTAAAGTTTCTGGGTGTAAAAAACTCCAATGAAGTTCAGAGCGAAATGTCCAAAGCTGACTTTTTATTGCAGCATAGTGTAGTAGCTGACGATGGAGATATGGAAGGTCTTCCAATAGTGATCATGGAAGCAATGGCTACAGGTTTACCAGCAATATCAACATATCATTCAGGCATACCAGAACTCATCAAAGATGGAGAAAATGGACTTCTAGTGGAAGAAAAAGATATCATCAGTTACACTCAAAAACTCGAAAGTCTAGTTTCTATCCAAGACAACAGCTTAAATGAAAATGCCCAAAACACAGTCTTAAAGGACTTTAATTTGGACATTCAAAACCAAAAATTAGCAAAATTATACACTAAGCTTATTAATGCTTAACATAATGAGCTGCCTTATGGGTTAAGTCCAAAATTATTAAACCTCATTATATGGGAAGGCTATAATATCCTTTAACTCATCAAAGATAAAAATGACTCTTTATCATCCTAATCTTGCTTTACCACCATCGACAATCATCAACACCATTCCCTCAATACTTATTCAATTCAAATTCTACACCCCAAATTAGCTAAGTGTGGCAAAAGTCATACTTCAGACCATCGAAAATCCAGAAATAATCCATAATCCATTCCTACCTTAGCTCCAAGATTATCATAACCACCAAACGCCATGAAAATAAAATTTCTAGCAAACGTAGGAGCTCTCTTATTCCTTATCAGCATTTTTTACATGATAAGATTATTTGATTTTAGTTATGAAGCTAAACACCCGACGCTCAACGAAAAGTCAATGTCACCTGACATACATCTCAACAATGTAAGACACTACACGAGAGAAGTAGATCAGAACAGAAGTCTATTTCACCTCGACCAAGCCATACAAAGCATTCAGTATTTAGAAAGTGATGTAGATCTTAACACCAACACGATCGTTGAAGAAGCTGTAGAAAAACTTATTTTTATCTACGAAGAAATAAAAGAAGACACACTCATATCAGAAGATATGAATCACGCTTTTGAGTTTGCACTCACTAGCTTATCTCTAGCTGAACTGAGAGTTTCAGAAAGATATGCAGAATCTAATAAACTAGAACTATCCAGAGTTGCTCTTAAATATTCCAAACTTCACCTTAAACACGCCCTAGAGTATGCGGAAAGCAATTCAGCAATTGGCTATGAAAAGCATGTATACCATGAAATCGACTCCCTACTGGCTAATTACAATGACGCTCCAGTAACCATCACGGCCAGAATAGACCATATGATAGATGAAATGGACTCTCTCCTGGTTTTAGAAAGAGCCCAAAGTGTGAAACTATCTATTGATTAAGATTTGCGATAGAAGTCTTTATACCAATTTACAAACTCACGAACTCCAACCTCAATGGAAGTTTTCGGTTGATAGCCTACAGCTTCCTTTAACTCTGTGGTATCTGCATAAGTACTTACCACATCACCGTCTTGCATTGGCATAAAATTCATCTTCACCTCCTGTCCTAGCTCTTTCCCCAACACATCTATAAAGTCCATTAACTGAACTGGCTTACTATTTCCAATATTGAAGATTCGATAAGGCAATCCATTTTCATTTGGAGATGGGACAGCCTCTGTCACTTTGCAGACCCCATCTACAATATCATCCACAAAAGTAAAGTCACGAGCCATCTCTCCGTTATTATACACATTGATCGAATCTCCATTCATGATCGCCTTTGCAAATAACATTGGAGCCATATCAGGCCGTCCCCAAGGACCATATACCGTAAAGAATCTCAAACCAGTAGTTGGTATTTTAAAAAGATGACTATAGGTATGAGCCATCAATTCATTACTTTTCTTGGTAGCAGCATATAAACTTGCTGGTTGATCCACTTTATGCTTCACCGAAAACGGTTGCTCTGTATTCAATCCGTACACGCTTGAACTACTCGCATAGACCAGATGCTCTACAGGAAAAGTTCTACAAGCCTCCAATATATGATTGAATCCAACGACATTTGACTGAATATAAGCATTAGGATTATCAATACTGTACCTAACTCCTGCCTGTGCTGCAAGATGTATAACATAGTCGAATCCCTCATTATGAAACAAATCTATGATTGACTTTTCGTCGGTCAAATCCATACGAATAAACTCAAACCGGTCATGATTTTTACTAGCAGTCTTTTGTCTATAACGAATGAAATCAGGATGAATACCCAACGCCTTTAAACGTTCAAACTTTAAAGTCATAGGATAGTAATCATTGATATTATCCAAACCAACTATTTGATAGTCTGTAGTCTGCAACAATTTATTAACAGTATGAAAACCGATAAACCCTGCAGATCCTGTTACTAATACTTTTTTACCCATAATATATGTATGGTGCTGAACTATTAATTTATAAAGTCACCACTCCTTTACTTATTAAAATTATTGCTTCAAATACTTAAAATTACGAAACGAGCTGACTTTGGTTAACCCTTGCTTAATAACGATTCCAACATCTAGATTCTATATTTTAATTCAACTTATCACTTTAAAGATGAACTTCATCGCTATAATCAACTGTTATTCATAAAAGCCTTTTAAAGACGAACAATTAATATTGAAACAGGCCAAAAAAGCTTTTTCGAACCTATCAATACTAGCTTTTGATAGCAAACCTATGCTTTAACGCATTTATCAAGCAAATTTAGGCACCACAAACAAAAAACATTTTAAAACAATTAATCTTACAAGTTTAGTGCATTGTCGTTTTTTAAATGGATTTGACCTCAACCAATTCAAATCCCATTAAATTGCGGGAAATTTTAAAAATTCAATATGAAAGTAATAAGGTTTTTGCTGAAAGAATCGGTAAAGCATGTGTTGTTTGCAGGCTTCTTAAGTATAACCGCAGCAGCTCTTTACATACTTGCATTACGCTCGTTCTCTGACGTAGTTAACTTCTCTCAGGGTCAAACCCCCAATAACTTATTCCTGATGATAGGTTTTATCCTTTCATCGGCTCTTCTGGCAACCATTGCAGGACATTATATTGCTAATTTCTTTGAATTTAAGATTTCTGATCAAAGAGTAGCTTTCTCAGAGTTAGTATTGAAATCTTCGTTTGAAAAAATAGAGAAAAGCAAAGAGCTCATAGTACCCACTTTACACAATGACATTATCACCTTAGCCAATTTCGCCAAAGGTCTCCCTGATTTTATCGTTTCACTCTTTACTGTGGCTGCAATTTGGGGTTACATGTTTTTTATATCCTGGCAATTCACATTGATATTCATTGGAGTGTTCTTAGTTAGTATGTTGATCATATTCACAACACAACCCTATCTCTATAGGGAAGAACGCAAAGCTATCACTCATCGAAACCTGATGCATATGAGACTAAATGGTCTCGTGGATGGAATAAAAGAACTGACCCTTGATCTAGACCATAAAGAAGTATACGCAAACCAACTTATTGGCGAAGCAAGTACGGGGTTTGCCAGGCACACCGTCAATAGAAACAAAGTAATTATTGCGTCCGGCAAGATCTCTGAATCATTTATCCTGATATCTTTAGGAATAATATTTATTGTCTCTACGTACTACTTCACAAGTGCAAAAGATTTTTTCATAGAATTCTTCACTCTTATAACTTTCACCTTACCCTCTTTGATAAGAATTGGATTGTTTTTTAGCAATCTTAAAAAGGCGGAAGTAGCACTTGATCAAATCGACAACCTCGGATTAATCCTAGAACAATACGCTGACCGTGCTAGTACAGGCCATGGTAAAAAATTAATCAAACCTTCATCTTTTGATGAAAGTAATGATCCAGCCATCAGTTTATCAAACATGCATTATAGCTATCTGATAGACAATCAAAAAACCTTTACAGTAGGCCCCTTCAATATTGATGTCAAGAAAAATGAAGTTTTAATCATCAAAGGCGGCAATGGAAGTGGCAAAACCACCTTTATAAAACTACTTACAGGTCTATATCGTCCTTCATCAGGTAATCTATCTTTTCAAGGCGAGATTATTACAGATGACAACCTTGCTGAATACAGGAATCTATTTTCTGCTGTCTTTGCAGATTCATTCGTCTTCCAAGATCTGGGTTATATAACACATGATCGTGTTGAAGAACTTTCTAACAAGTATCTCGACCTTTTAGAAATACGTGAAAAAGTAACTCTAATTAATGGAATAGAACTATCCACAACATCTTTATCTTTTGGTCAAAAAAGTAGGCTCAACCTATTCCGATCGTTACTAGAAGACAAGGAATACTATGTTTTTGATGAATGGGCTGCCAACCAAGATCCATATTTCAAAAATAAGTTCTACACTGAAATTATACCTACATTGAAAAAGGAAGGCAAGACTGTTATAATCATTTCTCACGATGATCAATATTACCATATTGCCGATAGAATCGTGACTATGAAAGCAGGCACAATCCAGGAAGAGAATACGTCTGCTAGTTGATTAAAATAACAGCGATGAAATGTTCATCATCTCATCACAAAACAAACCTGTCAAGTATCATGAAAACAAACAGTGCAAGAGCAATTTAAAGATTGTCGCACTGATGATATAAAACAAAAAAGCATCGAGGGAAACCTCGATGCTTTTTTATTGACCTCACAGGCCAATAAACGGAAATACAATAACGCTATAACAAAGACCATTTTGACCTCTCAGACATTTGATCAGGGTCGGCATTGATGCTTAGCATTTTTTGGAAAAGAGCCCAATAATACCAAACCCCAACTCCGAGATGGATAAATCCAAAATACCAGTCTGGCTTAATTATCCTAATGGCATAACCTACAAATAGCAGTACAAATGGAATATAGGCTTTTCTCTCAAGGGTAATCAGCACCACGAAAGGCATACACCATATCAGAAGTTGTCTGTGTGTTACGAATGTGAAAAATGCAAGGGTTACCATGAGGATCCCCGCATAGTAGATATAGTTTTTGTTATTCGCCTTGATACTCGGGACCACCAACAATGCTAAGAAAATAACACCCCAAACAATTTTTGAATAAGGCACACTCAGGTGATCAAAAACGTTTTTTAGTGTCCCTATTCCCACTTCTTCACTGGAGGCACCCTGCCATAGTGGATGACTAAGAAGGTTCTCCACAAAAGTCTCGGGACAATGCCAGATAAACGGCAGGAATACTCCGACAATAACTAATAAGGTAACAATACCTACTATGATAGAAGCACCAAGTTTTTTAGTCTTAAACAAGAAAACAGGAAGAAGACCTAATGGAAACTGCTTGAGTAAAAACCCTAAACCTGTCCACAACCCGACTTTAAGATTTTGCTTTTTATCCATCGCTAGCAATCCAAGGATCAAAAACAGCAAGGTAAATCCATCCCAATGTGATATAGCAACTTCAATCAGTGATATAGGGTTCAAAGCATAAATTGCCGACAATTTGAATGCAAAATTCTGATCCTTTATCCTTACAAAAAGTAGATATAATGCCACCGGCACCAGAGCATCTCCAATACCTAGTGGGAGGTTGATGAAAAACACTTGCAAAAACTCACTAGATCCAGCCAACCAGAACAAAGCTGCTGATAAATAAGGGTAAAACGGCGTGTGATTATAGGTACATTCACAGTACAACCAAACTTCCTCGTTAATACACTGCGCTATTGGTAGTCTATACCCAGTATAATCTGGAGCTACTCCTGCAAAATTGATTGCTATAAGTCTGGCAACTAATCCTCCTAACCAAAAGTAAAGCAACTTTTTCGGCAGGTCGGTCCCAAGTATTTTGGAATAAATTGTCTCTTTCAATTACTCAATATTATTCGTCTATAAATACATCTGAAGCTCATTAGCCTTAAGTCATAAATGATTTTTCAGATTACGGAGACAAAAATAGCTTTAATAATAAGATTGGGCTGAGCATGAATTGAAATTTAATTGTTTTTAAAATTTGAACTGCAAACACCCACTATTTTGACCACATCGGTCAATAATAGTCTCTGAAATTTGTAGCTTTGGGCACATTTTTATTGAATAATATGTCGAAAAAAGTATCTCTGGTCATCCCGGTAATGAATGAAGAAAATAATATTCAACCGATGCTAGAGGCTGTAAGTGCAGCAATGGAAGGTTGGGATTATGAAGTTATATTCACTGATGATGGATCCTCTGACAACACCATCCCAAACATCAAAAAATTCTCTGATAAACATGTAAGAGCTGTAATTCTGAACAAGAACTACGGACAAACAACAGCAATGGCTGGTGGTATTGCGGAAGCTCAAGGTGAGTACATAGTCACTCTCGATGGTGACCTACAAAACGATCCTACAGACATCCCTGAAATGATCAAGAAATTAGAAGAAGAGGATGTGGACGTAGTAGCGGGTATAAGAGCCAAACGTAAAGATGGATTTATATTTCGCAAAATTCCTAGCAAAATTGCCAATGCCATGATCCGTAAATTGACAGGTGTATATCTTCATGATTACGGCTGTACGCTAAAGGTTTTCAAAAAAGACATTGCTAAAAACCTGGGGCTCTACGGAGAGTTACATAGGTTCATCCCTGTATTAGCTCAACTACAAGGTGCTCGACTGTCAGAAATGCCGGTGAAACACCATGCAAGAATCCACGGAAAGTCCAAATATGGCTTAGGAAGAACTTTCAAAGTAATTAGCGACTTAATGCTAATGGTGTTTTTCCAAAAGTACCTGCAAAGACCTATGCACCTTTTCGGAGTAACCGGAATAGGTCTTTTTATGCTCGGTGGCTTGATCAACATCTACTTACTTATCATCAAAGTTATGGGTGAAGATATCTGGGGTAGACCATTACTAATCCTTGGCATCACCTTACTTCTTGGAGGTATACAGCTCATCACTATAGGTATTGTAGCTGAGCTAGTGGTAAGAACATACTTCGAAAGCCAGAACAAAACCACTTATCGAATCAAAGAAATATTCGTTGGACAATAAATTGAAGAAAGTACTCAAAACAATCCTGAAAATTTCTATTTCAGGATTGGCTCTCTTTTTTGTTTTCAGTAAGATCAAGTGGTCTGACGTAAGTGACTTACTCTTTTCGTCCAACATTCTTTTGTTAGTCCTTGCTCTAGCGTGTTTTGTATTATCAAAACTCTTGAGTGCGCAGAGGTTACTTGGATTCTTCAGGTGTATACCATTACAAATTAGCACCAGATATAACTTAAGGCTGTATTGGATTGGTATGTTTTACAACCTGTTCCTTCCCGGAGGAATCGGTGGTGATGGTTATAAAGTATATTTACTTAACAAACACCATGGTGCTAGCACCAAAAAATTGATTCAAGCTAGCTTAGTTGACAGAATATCAGGTCTGCTATCATTACTCATTCTAGCAGGTATCGGCATTCTATTCCTTGACAGCCAATTAATCCCCAGATGGCTTTATTACTTAGACATTGCCTGCTTGATTCTTGCAATCCCGGTCTATCTTGTGCTCATGAAAGTGATGTTTAATGCATTTCTTCCATTTGCAAGTAAGTCCCTTCTTTGGTCTCTGGGTGTGCAAGGAATCCAGGTAGTAGGCGCATTACTCGTTCTATATTCATTCAACGTATATGATCAATACCTCGAATATAGTGTACTGTTCTTGGCATCATCTTTTGTATCTATTTTCCCATTTACCATTGGGGGAATCGGAAGTAGAGAGTTCACTTTCCTCATGGGTTACCAATATTTAGGAACAGATGAAAACACAAGTATTGCCCTCAGTTTGATGATTACTTTTTTAACAGCGGTAATGAGCTTTGGTGGAGTATTTTTAAAAACAGAAGACCCTACTTCTGATAAGAAAGAAGTAAGCCAGAATTAGGTTAGTTTTCACTTTACCAAGCCTCTGTACTCATCAAACAGTTGATTAGCTAGTTTCTCCCATCCTTGAGATTCTGCATAGGCTATTGCGGCTTCACTCATATCCTTTCTCATCTGGAGTGAATCAACCAATTCAACAATCTTATCAAAAAATGATTGCTCATTTTTTGGCTCTACTAAAAAACCGCTTTCACCATTTTCAACTATATCAGAAGGACCTCCAGCATTTGCCGCTACAACTGGCAAACCAGATGACAATGCTTCCAGCACCACATTTCCAAATGTCTCTGTAGTAGATGGGAATACAAAAATATCAGCTGATGCATAAGCTACACTTAGCTCTTCACCAGTCTGCTTACCCATAAAGACTGCATCCGGCATATGTTTCTCCAACTTAGCTCGCATTGGTCCATCTCCTACTATAACCATGCTGATATCTGGTCGCTTATCAGCGAAAAGTTTGTATAGACGTACAAGAGTTTGCGGCTCTTTTTCTCTAGTCAGGCGACTAACAAATAGAACTTTATTATTCCCTTGAGGAATAGAGGGCCAATGATTTTCCTTTCTCTTTGACGGGTTGAAACGAGACGTATCTACACCTCTACCCCAGACACTTATAGCTTCATCTCCTACTCCCACAGTTTTCAGATACGTCCGCATAGGCTCTGTAGGTGCTAGTATTTTGGTTGTCTTTCGGTAGAGTTTATATAGCCTGTAAAACAACCTCTCGACCAGCCGAACTACCAAAGGAATAAATCCAATATAGTAGGTTACGAAACTAGGATAATGGGTATGATAGATACTCACCACTACTTTATCCCGCTTATTACCATACTTCACTGCATAGTTACCCATAGCAGTGGGGCTGCTATAATGGAGAATATGCGGATCAAAGTCATCTAATATTTTCTCAAGATCTTTCCTCTTCTTGGGTAAACCAAACCTATAATCTTTATTCTTTTCAGGAACTCTATAATAAGGAACCTCATAAATCGGAAAATCAATTTCGTTTTTAGGAGGATGTGGAGTAATAAAAATCACATCAAACTCATCCTTTGGCACTCTTTTGATGACCTGATGCATAGTCACGCTTACGCCATCAAAATCTTCTTCCATTACATCCAAAAAGAAAGCGATTCTTATTTTCTTCATTCCTGATTCTTTGAGCTACAAAAGTAGTATTTCTAAACTCCTCTCTCATTTCTGAATTAAAAAACCTTCTTTTGCCTTCGAATGGAAATACTTATCATTTCTCATAAATACCCACCCTCTATTGGTGGCATGCAAACTCACTGCTATAAGCTGGTTCAGGAGCTAGAAAAGCAACACAAAATTCATGATTTGATATGGAAATCAAATTACCCAAGAATTATCTTTTTTCTTTCGGTCGTTTTTAGAGCGTTAATTAAACTCAAACAAAATCCAGACATACAGATCATTTACGTTAACGATGGGCTAATGTCCTTGGTTTGTACTCCTTTGTTATGGTTCACTAAAAAACCAATTGTAGCCACAATCCATGGGTTAGACATCAATTTCCCATCTCGTTTTTATCAGAAATGGGCCAAAAAATACTTAAATCAGTTTAGTCAAATTATTGCAGTAAGCGAACCGACAAGAAACCTGTGTATTAGTAAAGGGATTCTACCTGAAAAAGTTGCCTTGGTTGAAAACGCCGTGGACATCACTTTCTCAGAAGAAGAGGAAGATCCAGGCTTTCGCCAAAAGTTTGGTGAAGAAATTGGAGCGGATTTATCTAACAAATTCCTTCTTGTATCATTGGGAAGAGGAATACCCAGAAAAGGATTTAATTGGTTTGCAAAAAATGTAGTACCAAAACTTCCAGACAATGTGGTCTACCTGGTATTAGCTAGGAAAAACCCCCAAGAAACTCTTTTTAACTGGATTGAAAAATTAACCTCAAAGTCATTATTTGAAAAAATACGTTTGCTAGTTGGTGCCGAAGTGGATGGGAAAGCTCTTCAAAAAACCATTTTAGATTTAAAATTACAGGACAAAGTATATCTACTGAGTCAATTCTCAGATTCCAGGTCAAAAATTTTTCAGATTATTAAGCATAGTGACTTGTTTATCATGCCGAATATAGAAATCCCCGGAGACTATGAAGGATTTGGTTTAGTTGCCTTAGAAGCAGCCTCTCAAGGCACTCTTACACTTGCTGCCAATGTGGATGGCATACCATCTGCTGTAAAACATGAGGAAAATGGTTTATTAATCAACCCGGGAGATACACAACATTGGGTTGATAATATCCTACACTTGATATCTAATGAGTCAGTTCTGAATACTAAAGCGGAACAGTTTAAAAAAAACACACTCACAAAAGGAAGAAGCTGGGAAAGCATGGCATCAAACTATCTTGAGGTATTTAAGAAAGTGTCCATCTAAATATTGTAGTTTTGCGGACTGTAAAAAAACTCATCTATCCTTTAGATGTATCATCACAAGAACTATTACTCAATATTAGAGTATGAATTAGAAATTCATTAATTCGATAGCATGACAGCTTTTTAATGAATTCGTGATAATTTTACGGATTATTTTGAAATCATCATTTCTGAAGAAAGATTTTAATGAGCACCATATTACATAAAAAATACAGCAACTACCGGGAGCCACAAAAAGTAAAAGAATTAAACCTCTACCCTTTTTTCAGAAACATTCAATCAGGTCAAGATGCTGAGGTAATGGTCGAAGGACAGAAAGTCCTTATGTTTGGATCAAACAGTTATTTAGGCCTGACTACTCATCCCAAAATCAAAGAAGCTGCAATTGAAGCAGTAAAGAAATATGGGTCTAGCCTGAGTGGATCACGCTACATGAACGGAACAAGTGACAAACACGTCGAACTGGAAGATAGGCTGGCTAAATTCTTAGGAAAGGAAGCTGTCGCACTTTACAGTACAGGTTTTCAGGTAAATATTGGTGTACTACCTACTGTTGCTGGCAAAGGTGATTATATCTTTTTAGATAGGCTGAACCATGCATCCATTTTTGAGGGTGCAAAGCTTTCTGCAGCTCAATCCGTGGTATTCCGTCACAATAACATGGAATCACTAGAGCAAAAGCTTAGCAAAACCCCTTCTGACGCTTTTAAATTCATTGTGGTGGATGGAGTTTTCAGCATGGAAGGTAACATTGTTAAGCTACCTGAAATTGTCAAACTTGCTAAAAAATACAATGCTGCAGTCATGTCTGACTGTGCACATGGTATAGGAGTAATAGGTGATCATGGACGTGGCACATCCAATCATTTTGGTTTAACAGACGATGTAGATATCATAGGCGGTACTTTAAGTAAATCATTTGCTTCATTGGGAGGCTTCTGCGCTTCAGATGCTGATACAATTAATTACTTAAAGCACAGCTCAAAATCAATGATTTTTGCTGCAAGTATCACACCTGCGTCTATTGCTTCTGCTTTGGCGGCGTTAGACATCATGGAGACGGATGATTCATATCGCCTTAAGCTTTGGGACAACACTCACTACACGCTCAAAGTAATGAAGGACCTTGGATTTGATACTGGAGCATCAGAAACTCCAATCATTCCAATTTTTGTTAGAGATGACTTGAAAGCATTCAAATTAACAAAAATGCTATTTGATAGAGGTGTTTTTGTTAATCCGGTAGTGTCACCTGGTGTCTCTCCTGAAGATTCTCTAATTAGATTCTCCATAATGGCATCTCATACTCATGAACAAATCGATAGAGCTGCTGAAATATTGCACAAAGCAGCTAAAGAAGTGGGGCTATTCGAAACAGCTTAAATCATGAATATACTGGTAACTGGTGCAAATGGCTTTTTAGGTAGTCATATCGTAGAAAAAGCACTTAAGAAAGGACATCAAGTTACCGCACTTGTTAGAAAAGGCTCTGATCTTTCTAATCTTGAGCACTTATCCAACTATAATGTAGTATACATCGATTATACAAGTGCGGATACCATTTTAGATTGTCTCGAACAGTTACCAACACAAGATGTCTTTATTCATAATGCTGGATTAACTAAGAGTTATACACTGGATAAATATATCAGAGTCAATGTTGATTTAACTAAAAAGCTTACAGAAGGCATAAAGCGTTCGAAACACCTTCAATCAGGGATTAAATTTGCTTACATTTCTTCCCTAGCTGCGATCGGTCCAAAAAATCATGAAGGACCTGCTTCCAACTATGGTCGAAGTAAGGTTCTTGCTGAAACGATAATCAGAGAATCCGGCCTTAATTACTTGATTTTTAGACCCACTGGCATTTATGGCGAACGTGATGTTCAGTTCGTTCCTCTCATCAAAACCATAAAATTGGGTTTGTATCCGGCAATGACTCCTAAGCATCACAAAATGACTTTGATCAATGCAAAGGATGCTGCTGGAAACATTATTAACTGCTCTCAAAACCATAGCAACGCTATCGTCCATCTGGAAGATGGTCAAGTATATGAAAACAATGACTTGAAGAGGGTTTTTGAAAAACTTCTAGACAAAAAGACAATTAATTTGCGCGTAGCGCGTCCAATAGTTAAAACAATTCTATTTTTTTCCGATATTGTTAATCGTACGCTGAATCGAACACCTGAATTATCAAGAGAACATTATTCAGAAATTTCTCAAGATTGGGACTATGATTTTTCAAAAGAAAGAGAACAAATTCCGCTGACGATTGAATTCCCGATTGAAAAAGGATTTCAAGAAGCGATTAACTATTACAAAACTAACCATTTAATCTAGTCCTATTATGGGAATTGAGATTCGAGAAATCACCACAAAAAAAGAGCTCAAAAAATTCATCACATTTCAATGGGATTTGTACAAAGGTGTTGCCCCCTTTGTCCCTCCAATGATGGAGTTCGAGATGAGCACTCTCTCAAAAGACAAAAACCCTGCATTCAAAACTGACCAAGGCAGATTTTGGATGGCCTTCAAAGACAATGTTCCCGTTGGAAGAATTTGCGGAATAATAGGTGCTGAAGAATCTAAAAAAACAAAGCATATTAGGTTTGGATGGATTGATTTTATTGATGATCTAGAAGTAAGTACAGCTCTTATCAATACAGTAGAGTCTTGGGGCAAACAAGAGGGATTGGACAAAATTCATGGACCTCTTGGCTTTTCTGACCTAGATTTTGAAGGCACATTGGTCAGTGGTTTTAATCAAATATCCACGCAAGCTACCATGTATAATTACCCATATTATCAAGAGCACTTCAAGCATATGGGATTCTCAAAAGTGGTGGACTGGACAGAAGCACGAATAAAGGTGCCATTAGGTGATAAGGAGTTGATTGATGACTTATCTCGTAAAGCTGACCTAATCAGCAAACGTTATGGAATCCATATCAAAGAATTCAAATCAGGTAAAGAAATTCTTAAGTATGCTAATGATTTTTTTGATTTACTCAATGAAACTTATGGCCATCTTTACGGCTTTCATAAGCTCACCGACGAGCAAGTGAAGTATTACGTAGATTCCTATTTCGGTTTTGTTCAGAAAGACTTCATTGCTATGGTAGTAGATGATAATGACAAACTGATTGGAGCAGCTGTTACGTTTCCTTCGCTCTCCAAAGCTTTCAAGAAAGCGAAAGGTCGTATGTATCCATTTGGAGTTATACATGTACTAAAATCATTTTTCTTCAACGATACCATAGATTTTTTCTTAGTTGCTACCAGAAAAGACTATCAGAAGAAAGGTGTGAATGCTCTATTATGGAAGCGACTCCTTTGGGCTTGTGAAAAACACAAAATCAAGTATGTCTTCTCCGGTCAAATGCTAGAAGAAAATGACAGTGTTAACAATTTATGGGCTAAGTTTCCTTCAGCAAAGGATGAAGAAATCCGAAGAAGGTGCTACACCAAACTAATCTCTTAGAAATTCTATAATTAATAATTCTATCCATAGGGGTTTCGAAGGTTTCATTTGCCCTTGATGAGACTAATAGAATAAATTTACGAACACTTTTGCCATACTGATCGTTTTTGGTGTTAGTTGTAATTAAGTACAGGGAAATTGTCAAAAAAACATAGAGTTGTAATTACAGGATTGGGGGTCGTTGCTCCCAATGGAATAAATACTTCAGAATTTGAAAAGGCCTTAAGAGAAGGTAAATCAGGGATTAAACTATGGGAGAATCTTGGTGCGATTAACTTCAAATGCCAGATAGGAGGAAAACCTGAAATTAGCCAGGAGTATAAGGAGGCAAACTTGCCTGACTTCATTGCCAAAAAACTTCAAAACCATGCGGTCATCTATGCGTGCCTATCCGGCCTAGAAGCATGGAAAAATGCTGGGTTGGAAGTAGCGCCTGGCTCCTATGATCGAAAAACGGGAATGCTCATAGGGTCTGGAGCTCTGGGCTTGGATAGTTTTATAGAACATAAAATTTATCCCATTGACAATGGAGATCATAGACGTTTAGGTTCTAGATCTGTTCCTGAATCAATGAGTAGTGGCGCTGGTGCCTATCTTAACAGCATTTTGGGACTCAAAGGAAGAATATTCTCTAACAGTTCAGCCTGCATCACCGGTTCGGAAGCAGTCTTGCAAGCATTTGAAATGATTCAGTCTGGCAAAATGGAACGTATCCTTTGTGGTAGTACGGAAGGAGATGGCAGATATATTTGGGGTGGTTTTGATGCGATGAGAGTGCTTTGCAGCGACTCAAATGAGTCCCCAGAAACAGGATCAAGACCCTTAAGCGCTTCTAGTAGTGGTTTTGTTCCTAGTGGAGGTTCTGGAGCATTGGTTCTTGAAACGCTAGAAGCTGCAGAATCACGAGGTGCACATATCTATGCTGAAATACTAGGTGGAGATGTGAACTCAGGTGGACAACAAGGAGGAGGGTCCATGACAGCACAAAATCCAGAAGCAGTCGTCGATTGTATTCGAACTGCTTTGGATAATTCAGAAATAGAAAGCAAAGAAATAGACCTTATATCAGGACATTTAACCTCCACAAAAGGAGACCCATACGAAATTCAGAATTGGGTAGATGCCTTGGAATTATCCAATGATGACTTCCCTTTGGTGAATACCCCTAAATCCATGATTGGTCATTGTGTAGCCGGTGCTGGATCTATTGAATTAGTAGCTTGTGCATTGCAACTTGATAAGGGGTTTGTTCATAAGAATCTCAATTTGAGTGATATTCATCCTGAGATTTTAAAGAATTTAGAACCCTCAAAATTCCCAGTTGAAACCTTAGAAAAGGAAATCAACACAATAATCAAAGCTAATTTTGGCTTTGGTGATCTCAATTGTTGTGTCGTATTAAGAAAATATCAATAAGTAAAATGAATAGAGAAGAAATAAAAGTTCAACTTTTAAAAATTATAGATCCTTACATTGACGAGAAAGGTGTAACAACCAGTGTTTCAGAAAAGTCTGACCTGATCAACGATCTCAATATTAATTCAGCTCATCTGGTTGATATTGTATTAGACATTGAAGAAGAATTCGACATTATCATTGAAGATGACTATATCGGTAAAATGGACACTGTAGGTAGTGCACTTGATATTATTGAGGAAAAGATAAAGTAATCTGATCAGGTTAGATCGATGCTTTCTTTCAATTACATCACTATTTTAATTTTAAATGCCTACAGCTCACCATTAACTTGTACAAGTATTTAAATAACAAATAATCATCAGATAGCGTTGATCAACAAAGACATAAGAATATGTTTTCATCAAACAAGCTTCGAATAGTTTTATTCACAGTATTATCATGTATTCTCATCTCGATTAATTCGTGTGGTACATTTACTAGCACTGATAGTGAAGATAGACCAATCGGAAATGAAGAAGTTGAGCGATATTGGCTTAAGTTCTATAAAGTTAACAGTCGAGTAAAAGTCTACTTAAATGATGACGAGCTGTATGATTCAGGTATTAATAAGCAAGTCACAGATCCTTTTAAGGTAGGTGTAAGTGATCGCTTAGAATCTGGAAAAAATTTGATTAGAGTAGATTTATTCAATGGCCCTCCTTATGATGATTCGCTTGGTTATGACAAGTATTGGGAAATTGATTACGAAATATTCAACTACAAAGAACCTATTGATTTTGTTTTCGAGCAAAATGATAGAGCTCGAAATGGGCTGGTATGGTCAAAAGTTCATGAAATCGTTATTGAATAGTGCCTGGAATTGATTTAGTCGACTTAAACGATCCATTACTCAAGAAGAGGGAGAAAAATGCCCTCCGCTTAATCACTAATCCAGATGATGAATTTGTAGATCATTCGGACTTTTGGTATTTGTGGACTGCAAAAGAAGCAGTGTTTAAGTATCATCGGGAACTAACCAACTTCACCCCGAAAGAAATACCGATCAAACTACAGAGGATAAATAATCAAGTACTATTTGCCAGCAAACAAATTGAAGGATACTTTAAAGTAACCAATGATGTGATTGTAGCAATCTGTCATGGAGAATCAGAAGACACTGATTTTCAATTAATTACATGTGAAGACAAACATCAATCTGAGAAAATAAGAAGGAAACTAGAAGAGTACTTGATAGAAACCTATGAGCTAGAATGTAAAATCATATCAGATGGTGACGGATTACCAATCCTTTCAAGCACTGGCCAATCGGTATCTTTTACCCATCATTTTCACCACATGGCATTTGCCTTTGATAAAAAAGAATTGATTAAGTCCCTACCCCATTAGCCATCAATACGGCACAAAGTGGAAGAAGAGTCAAGATTATTATTTCAACCAGCACCAATAGACGAATTATACCTGGTACAATAATCAAATCATCTATAGCTCCCTTTCTATTCTTAAGGAAGAATACGGTAGGAATAATAGAGAGAACCCCAATGATCCCAAACAAGATCAGTTTCAATATAAATATCCAATTAGACGAATAGAATTCAGCTGGTTTTCCCACCGCAAACCATAGAATAAAGCCTGCTGCCAGTACCACAATTGTAGCAAGGCCATAAATCATATCAATTCGAGCAAGAAGTACAATATCCTTTCTCTTCATTTGATTTTTAATAAGTATTAACTCTAGCGTAAGAGATCCTACCACCAGGAAAATACTAATAAAGTGAATGTATTTGACTATTAGGTAAGCAATCATTTCTTTATCAACTTAATAAACAGTTCTCTACCAGACCTTGGCTTTATAGAGTTATATGCCAAATCCAAAATATCTACTTTAAAATGGACAGAAAATAGCTCAAGATATTCTGCCATACTCCCACCAAATGGGGGTTCCGGATTTCCAAATTCATGATTCCATAAAAGTCCAACAACTTTTCCAGATGGTCTTAACAAATCATCACATTTCTTAGAATAGGCCTTTCTGAATGTTGGATCTAAAGCACAAAAAAAGGTTTGCTCAATGATAATATCATATGTATTTCGATGATCAAAAAAATTCTCATTGTAAATATGATCATTTGGAAAGTCAGGAACTCGAGATTTGAATAGGGAAATAGCTCTATCTGAGATATCCAAAACATCGACATTTTTGAATCCTTTACTTATAAGGTACTCTGCTTCATAGGCATTTCCAGCTCCAGGAATCAAAATCCTCAAATCCCTATCCGTTAGCTGATCAAAGTACTCCTTGAGTGGTGTGGTTATACTACCCGTATCCCAACCTGTTCGATGCTGGTCATATCTAAAATTCCAATATGCTTTATTTAGTTGGATCATTTACTAAAGTTCTAATTGGTATATTTGAGAATAAACTATCCTAACGGTTGAATAGAGACAAAGATTCAATTGTTTTTCACACAAAACTAAAAATTCTGTGAGAGCTCCTTCATATGTTGCCATTCTATTGATTTCCTATGCTGCTTTGCATTTGACGAGTATGGTGATTAATCATTCAGAACCTGTTACCGTAACATCAGATGCCATTGACCCTGACTTATTTCTTAAAAACAGTAGCAAGTATTATAACAGTGCTGCACACAATCGAAGTATGGAACAATTGCTAAAAGCAATAAAGGCAATCGAAAAAATTGAGCAAGAGATCGATGAAGATAGTAGGAAAATAGTGGATTTCGCAGTGACTGATCTCAAAGAGATATACAGTGAAATGCGCCATGACACCTTTGATATCAATAAGTTGAATAAGGCAAGCGTAAAAGCATTAAACGCTCTCACTTATGCTGAGCTAAAAGTAACAGAGCACTTTGTTGAGTCACAAGATTTAAATAATGCCAAAATAGCTTTAGACTATAGCATGCTCCACATCAAGAATGCTTTAAGATTCTCAGAAGGAGTTACTAAAGAATATGAAATCAAAATCTATTCTGAATTGGATTCCCTCATCCAAAACAAACATCTGAGTGATGAAGAACTGATTGCGAGAATTCAACAAATGCTTGAGGAGTTGGATAACGAGCAATTATATACTGAAGAGAATGTGGAGAGTCATCACTAGACCGTAACTGGGTATTATATGGACACTAACAAAATATTGCAGACCTTAAAAAACACTGATGACCAACGAGTCAAGGTTGGAATTATCGATATTGATGGGGTCCTAAGAGGAAAAATCCTACGTAAAGACAAATTCCTAAAAGTACTGGATAGTTCATCTGGATTTTGTGATGTAGTGTTTGGTTGGGACATGGTCGATCAGGCTTATGATCGATCGAAAGTTACGGGCTGGCATACTGGTTATCCTGATGCTAATTATACCATAGACATCAACACATTTAGAAATATTCCCTGGGATGAAAACATTCCTTTTTTCTTAGGCGATTTCAGCAGTATCGATCACCCTGCATGCCCTAGAAGCCTGTTAAAGAAAGTAATCAAAAAAGCTGAGAACATGGGATTCAAACCCATTTTCGCAGAGGAATTCGAATGGTTCAATTTTGATGAAACACCAGAAAGCCTGAATGACAAAGGTGGAGTAAACCCAAAACCATTAACACCAGGCATGTTCGGCTATTCAGTAATCAGGGCCTCACAAAAAAGTGATTACTTCAATGATCTTTTTACGCTACTGGAGGATTTCAGGATACCAATTGAGGGATTACATACCGAAACGGGTCCAGGAGTTTATGAAGCAGCTATTCAATACTGTGATATTCTAGAAGCAGCCGATAGAGCGGCATTATTCAAAACAGCCGTAAAAGAAATTGCCTCAAAACATGGAATAATGGCAAGCTTCATGGCTAAGTGGAACATGGACCTACCAGGCTGTAGTGGACACGTTCATCAAAGCTTATGGAAAGATGATAAAAACCTATTTGCAGATGCTAAGGACAAGAATAAAATGTCCGATATTTTCAAATCATACATCGCCGGTCAGCTAAAAGCACTTCCAGAAATTCTTCCAATGTTTGCACCAACGGTCAACAGTTATAAGAGACTTGTGGAAGGTGCCTGGGCGCCAACTACGCTGACTTGGGGACTTGATAATCGAACAACTGCACTTCGTGTATTGGCGTCAGGTGGGAGCTCTACAAGATTAGAAACGAGAGTACCTGGATCTGATGTTAACCCATATCTTGCCATGGCTGCAGCTCTGGCCGCTGGCATTTATGGAATCGAGCAAAAGTTAGAGCTTTCTATAAATCCTACTAATGGAAATGGCTATGAAGATAAGTCAAATGGTATTTTGCCAGCTGATCTAAAATCTGCCACTGAGCAAATGAGATCGTCATCATTAGCCAAAACCCTTTTTGGTGAGGAATTTGTTGACCATTTTTGCATGACAAGAGAATGGGAACACCGCCAATTTGCTTCTAGCGTTACCGACTGGGAGATCAAGCGGTACTTCGAAATTATCTAACGACCCAAATATGTATCAGAACATTAACTTCATCAAAATAATTGAGGATGCATGGTATGATTATGACAGCTCTCGTAAAATCAAAGCTGTTGAAGATATCAGTGCCAAAGTATCTACCAATCACGTTTATCGAATCAGGTGCGAAGACGATGATGTCATCATAGCAAAACTTTCCTATTTCGGTAAGTTTGATCATTTTGTGGAAGACCATGGCATTATCAATGCTTTAGCCACCAACCTACCAGCGCCATTTGAAAATTTTCTAGCCAAATCGCTGACCAAACATGGTAAGCTGTTTGTTTACCGACACAAGGACAGCGTGATGGACGCCTGGGTGGTCTTTTATAACCCCATAAAAATAGATCAGAAACCTGACCGGAAACAATCCAAAGAACAGATCTCAATACTTGGAAGTGAGCTAGCCAAATTCCATAAGGCTTGCAACAAGGTGGTGAACACACTTCCTCCAAACTTCAAACAAACCAATGATGACATTACCCATCTTCTCGAAATTCTGGAGACAGATCAAGGAAAATTCGAACATAGAGGTCATGCAGATGTGATCCGACAGCAATGTGATCTTTTCATGGAGAACTGTGACAAAATCGGTGTGCAGGAAATGACATCCATTCCTGTGTTTGTAGATTGGAACATTGGAAATTTCTCTGTGAAAAACGATTACTCCTTTTTCAGTCGATGGGATTATGACTGGTTTAGGATGAGCACCAGAATGATGGATTTTTATTTCTTCAGCCGAGTATGCTCTGACGTAGGTGATCGTACCGTATTTAGTTACCTGATTGACCCAATGATGGAGGATCGATTCCTCATCTTCTTAAAATCCTATCACAGAATCTTTCCTTTAACTGAGAAAGAAGTTCGAATATTAAAAGAAACCTACCGATTCTTCATATTGAACTATGTAATTAAAGATGGTCGCTACTTCTTTCATGAGTTTTACTCAGGGAAACTTCAATTTGAGGCCTATGAAACCTATTTCCCAAACATCGACAAGGCGTTCGATGCTGATAAAATTTTGAAAGCACTAGACATTTAACCATGGATCTTACTTTATTCAAATCAATAGTAGATCAATACAAAACCATATTTTTTGATGCCTTTGGGGTCCTGAAAAACCATAAAGGTTTGATACCGGGAATTGAAAAAACATTCAACTATTTGGATGAAAAAGGAATTAACTATTACATACTAACAAATGATGCCTCTAGAGGTCCGAGAGACCTGGCACAATCTTATCAAGATAAAGGATTAAAGCACATTACCATTGATAAAATAGTTTCATCTGGAATGCTTGCCCGGGAGTATCTAAAGAATAAAGTGAAATCTGGTACAATTGCCTATTTGGGAACATTCAGGTCAGCGCACTATATTGAAACGCTGGGTTTGGAAACTCTGTCAATTGCTCATATGGACCTAGCTACTCAAGCTGAAGATGTGAGTGCTCTCGTCTTTTTGGATGATGAAGGATTTGACTGGTCTAAAGACTTGAATAAAGCTGTCAATCTTCTTCGATTGACCAATGTACCAGCTATTGTCTCCAATACAGACCTCTCCTATCCTCTAGATAAAAAAGAAGTGAATATTGCGGTTGGAGGAATTGCCAATATGGTAGAATCTGTGGTTGGAAAAAAATTTATACGTTTCGGAAAGCCAGATGCGCAAATGTTCATATTTGCTCATGAGCATTCCATAGCCAAGGGAGGAACTGAGGATAAGAATAAAGTTCTGATGGTTGGTGACACGCTAACAACCGATATTATTGGAGGCAACAAATTTGGACTCGACACCATGTTGGTACTAACAGGGAATACACTTGCCAAACATGCAGATATGATGATTGAGACATCAGGAATTGTCCCTACCTATCTTTGTGAAGATGCTGTAATAGAATAAATAAGGCTCCTCATTAAGGAGCCTTTCTTATCACAATGCTTTCAGTGCGGAATCATAATCTGGTTCGTCCACAATTTCATCTACAAGTTGGGTATAAGTCACCTTTCCTTCTTCATCAAGAACAACCACAGATCTAGCAGTTAAGCTTTTCAATGGACCACTTGTCATTTCAATTCCATAATCCTTCGCAAAATCATCACTTCTAAAAGCTGAAAGAGTTTCTACCTTGTCAATTCCTTCCGCACCACAGAATCTTGCCTGAGCAAATGGCAAGTCTTTAGAAATGCACAATACAACCGTATTATCCAATTTGGATGCATCCTCATTGAAATGCCTTACAGATGCAGCACATGTACCTGTGTCAATACTTGGAAAGATATTAAGCACCACTTTTTTGCCTTTGTAGTCAGCAAGTGACACCTCAGATAAATCATTTTTAACCAATGTGAAAGATGGAGCTTGTGCTCCTGTACCTGGCAAATCACCAGAAGTCGAAACTGGGTTGCCTTTTAATGTTACTTGTCCCATAATGTGTGTTTTAGTCTATTAACCAGACTGATCATTTAATGTTAAATGAATTTAAATAATTCTTCACAATTAAAACATATTAAATGAATGAACGTTCATTTATATTTGTAATCCAATGAGAACGAGAGACGAAGCTAAAGAGCGAGCTATTCATCAAAAAGGTTTGCAACTAATTGTCGAGGAAGGTTTCGATGGGTTGAGTATGCACAAGCTAGCCAAGGCTGCTGGCGTATCTCCTGGCACTATTTATATCTATTACAAGGACCGAGAAGACCTCATCAAGCAAATTGCGGCTCAAGAGATAGATAATCTCCTGGCAGCCTCTCTTGTGGATTTCAATCCACAAATGAACTTCTCCGAAGGACTTAGAAAGCAATGGCAAAATCGGGCAAAGTATTTTATGGAGCATCCTTTGGAGATGAAGTTTATGGAGCAAATTCGCTATTCCCCATACCATAACGAACCTTCAATGGAGAGATCTTCATTCGTTAAAACTATGTCAGAATTCATCCATAAAGCTATTAACAACAAAGAATTGAGACCGCTGCCCTTAGAAGTGTATTGGTCATTGGCCTTCGCTCCTCTTTACAAACTCATCGAATTTCATGTCAATCAAAAAGGAATGAACGGAAGGAAGTATTTACTAACTGATCACGATCTGGATCAAGCACTAAACGCAGTACTTCAAGGACTAAAACCGGAAAAATGAAAAACACCAATAAATTCAGTCGGTACCAGGCATTCGTAATAGCTGTATTGGCATTTCTTCAATTTACCATAGTCTTAGACTTTATGGTATTGTCCCCACTAAGTGCTATTCTTCTAGACGAATTAAGCATCACAACTTCACAATTCGGCTTGGTAGTTTCTGCCTATGCTTTTAGTGCTGGTGCGTCTGGGCTTTTAGCTGCAGGATTTGCGGATAAATTTGATCGCAAAAAGCTCCTACTATTCTTTTACACAGGATTTATCATAGGTACTCTTCTATGTGGTATTGCACCGAATTACGAATTTTTATTAATGGCCCGTATTGTCACTGGACTGTTCGGTGGAGTTATAGGATCTATCATTTATGCAATAATCACTGACTTGTTCGATTTTTCATCCCGTGGTAGAGTAATGGGCTTTGTTCAAATGGCGTTTGCAACAAGTCAAATTCTAGGAATGCCTTTTGGTATATATTTAGCCAATAAGTATGGATGGCACTCACCTTTTATCCTCATTGTTATATTGAGTGTGGTAGTCATTGGACTTCTGGTCATTTACCTGAAGCCAATTAATGAGCATCTGGCTTTACAAGTAAAACAGAATGCATTCAAGAAAATGGCCAAAACCATTTCTAATAGAACGTATTTAAAAGGCTTCATGGCTACAACATTATTAGCCACAGGAGGCTTTATGTTAATGCCGTTCGGTGCGGCCTTTAGTGTTAACAACCTTGGGATAAGCCTGGAAAGCCTTCCACTTGTTTACATGATCACCGGAGTATTCTCAATGATGTCGGGACCAATAGCTGGAAAAATAAGTGACTCTGTAGGAAAATACAAAGTGTTTCTATTCGGGTCTTCCCTGGCCATCATTGTCATTCTGATTTATTGTAATCTTGGTATTACACCAATTACCTGGGTGATTGTTTTGAGTGTGGTTATGTTTATAGGGATCACATCCAGAATGGTAGCTTCTCAAGCACTAATGACAGCTGTACCCGAACCAGCATTGTAGTTCAAACAGAAAATGGCCAATTGGAAAACTATCCTCTGCTTGGATATGTGGTTTCTGGCTCCATTGTGATCACCATGATTATGATGTCCATTATCCATAAAATAGTGATGGAAAAGAATCAATCAACGCAACCTGAAATGGCTAATGCTCGATAGATTTACAGGCAACTAAGTAGGTAATCTATTAGCACCCGAAAAATCATACACATCGATATGGATGCGTTTTACGCATCTGTAGAACAGCGCGATAATCCTGAGCTGAAAGGTAAACCTATAGCCGTTGGCGGAAACAAAGAAAGAGGTGTAGTGGCTGCTGCTAGTTATGAAGCCCGGCAATACGGTGTGAAATCAGCCATGCCGTCAGCTATTGCAGCAAGACGCTGCCCCGATTTAATCTTTGTAAAACCTAGATTTGAGCGTTACAAAGAAGTGTCTAAGCAAATTCATCAGGTATTTCATGAATATACTGATTTGGTAGAGCCGCTTAGCTTGGATGAGGCATACCTTGATGTCACGACTACCAAAATAGGGAAACCTTCAGCAACATTAATTGCTCAGGAAATTCGAAAGAAAATACTTGATAGAACTCAACTAACTGCATCTGCAGGTATCTCCTATTGCAAGTTCCTTGCGAAGACTGCTTCCGATGTAAACAAGCCCAATGGTCTATTTGTAATTCTTCCAGAAGACGCAGAGGAATACCTGAGAACCATGCCCATCCATCGATTTCATGGAATAGGAAAAGCAACTGCAGAAAAAATGAAACTAGCTGGAATATTTACCGGTGGTGATTTGAGAAAAAAATCATTGGAAGATCTTGCCATCAGATACGGTAAAGCTGGAGCCTATTACTATAACATCTGCAGAGGAATAGACAATCGAGGGGTCATCCCCGACCGAGAGAGAAAATCAATCAGCGCAGAAAGAACTTTTGATCACAACATCATGCGGCTGGATGAAGTTCACCAGGAAATCAAGCGTATTGCTGAGATCACTTATAGTCGATACGAAAAAACAGAAGCTCGTGGCAAAACAATTACTATCAAAGTAAAATATGGTGATTTCAAACAGATCACCAAAAGCCATTCCCTGGACCAGATTATTAAGGACCCCACCACCCTCATCAATGAGTCACTTCATCTTGCCAATGAAGATATCATGAGAGAGGAAGGTATCCGACTACTTGGAGTAGGCATCAGCAATTTTCAGGATGATGCTCCCAGCAAACAAAACGAACAGTTAACATTGTTATTTTGATTTTAATATACCGATCGGTATATTTGCAATATGAGAAATCCCGAGCAGACCAAAACGCTCATTATTAGTAAAGCCATTAGTATCTTCAATAAGAAAGGATATAGAGCTACTTCGCTATCAGACATCACCAAAGCCACTGGAATGACTAAAGGTGCTATTTATGGCAATTTTGACAACAAGGATGCAGTCGCTGTAGCATCATTTCAATATGCAACTGAGAAAATTCTGGGAGGCCTAAGAGTACAAATCAAGGCAGCTCCAACAGCTCCTTTGAAACTTAAGGCAATTCTCTCCTATTACGATCAATATATTGATAATCCACCTATTGAAGGTGGTTGTCCGGTAATCAATACCTCTGTTGAAGCTGATGATGAACATCCACTGCTCCGCATGAAAGTAGTAGCTATGATAACAATGATCAAAGATTCACTGAAGCAAATCATTCATCGCGGCATTATGGAAGGACAGATAAGAAAAGAGATAGATGTGGACTTATACGCAAACATGTTTTACTCCACAATCAAAGGTGCAATTCTGATTTCCAGAGTTGAAGGCAATAGCAGAACATATGATTCCATAAGACAAGGTCTTTCAAATCAAATCGATGCAATTACTATATAAAAAAATTTAATCACTATAATACCAATCGGTATATTATGAAAGAAAAAAGAACCACCATTGACGCTGGAATACAGGATACCAGCCGTCCTTCTGAACGTCCACCTAAATCCAACTGGAAAACCAAGATGATACAGAAAGGACTTGCGACACTACAACACATATCTCCTACGAAGACAGCTGAAGTGGTTTGGTACTATTTCACTAAACCAGGCTCAGTTCGTTTCAAGGAATCACATTTAGAATTGCTTGAACAAGCAGAAACATTTACCAACTACTATAATGGTTATGCGATTCAGGGATATCGCTGGGGGTCTACTGGACCGAAAGTTCTACTAGCTCATGGCTGGAGATCTAAAATTTCGGATTTCAGAAGAATGATCTTTGCCTTGGTTGAAGCAGGCTACATAGTAGAAGGTCTGGACATGAAAGCTCATGGTAAATCGGAAGGTAAACATACCGCTTTACCAGAAATGCGAGATGTTATCAAAGATCATTATGTCAAAGAGGGACCATATCATGCCGTGATTGGCTATTCAATAGGCGGGTTAGCTGCAAGTATGGTAATGACAGAAGTTGCTCCAGCTCTTCAACCGAAACATCTTTTTATCATTTCCTCACCTCCATATGTTCGGTATTTTTTCAAAAACATCATTGACGATCTGGGATTCAATCACAGCGTGTATGAAGAGATGGCTAAGCTGGTGAAAGTCAACTATCATGAAGACATTGATTACTTTGACTTACGAGACAAACAGAAAAAACTCGAAGGCATCAATATGACACTCATTTATGATGAAATTGACAAAACGGTCCCATTTGAGCGAGGAGAAGAACTCTATAGACATTACCCCGATGCACATTTCGTTCACACCAAAGGATTAGGTCACTACAAAATCATCGCATTCGATGGGGTATTCAATGTTATCCTAAAACAAATGGGGAAAGAATTAGTAACATCATAGTCGCACTAAACTCGCTCATATTATCTTTGGATAAATAACTAACAAAAGATGCTACTATTAGATATAGACATGTACACCTTGTTTTTACACCTTCATTCTGTCATTAGATGGATTGTATTGATATTGGCATTAGTGCTGATTGTCAAATCCATCATGAAGGGTAATTATGGAAAGCTTGACAATATATTATCTGCTTCCTATGTAGGCATGATGGACTTGATGTTCTTGTTGGGCCTTGTCCTATACTTTTTCTTAAGTCCAATCACCAAATCTGCGTTCAGTGATTTTGGCGGAGCAATGAGCAACTCTGCAATTCGCTTTTGGGCAGTTGAACACATATTCATCATGATAGTCGCCATTGCTGTGGCCCATATTGGAAGATCCAAATCCAAAAAAGCAACTGACGATAATAAGAAATTTAAGTTGCAGTTAATCTTCTACGGAATATCACTGGTCGCAATGCTTGCTGGTATTCCATGGGATCGACTTTAAAACTCTAAAGACTATGCAAAGAGCCGGATTTTTTCCGGCTTTTTTTGTTTTATCCAAATTATGTGTTGTCACATAATTTGCTCAAAGGGCTGACGATCCGCCAAAAGTGTATCTCAGAATTACCCTGACAAATAATTCTAGATTCAAGAATTATTTCGTCATTATTCAATAGAGTATTTTAGAATAGTCTGTTAAATATTCTATTGTATAATTAGTGTTAATACAGATTCTCTCCAGAAAGTAGCCACATATTTGATTCATAATTTCATTTAGACGGTTTGAATGCTGATGTAATTAAAGTTACCAAGTGAAGATTGAATTCTCTTTTTATTTGTGTAACATATTCTACTCAATTCAGTTTGGTCACTGAACTGATGCTCACTACATTATCATTTTACTATCTGAAATTATGAACAATAAGTTCACAAAAACGAAACTATTAATTGTGTTACTAGGGTTAGGATTATTAGGCACATATCACACAAAAGCGCAGGAGGTTCATGGAAATCCTAATGTGTGGTACTTGCTTTTGCTTAACCATCACCTCAATGATCAATTGAACATAGGAACTGAGGTTCACATGCGATATGATGACTGGATGAATTCGGAAGAACAGTTTCTGTTTAGACCATATCTGGATTTTAATACAAAATCAAATCCAAACGTTGTTTACACTATTGGCTACACGTTCATTAACACCTATCCGTATGGTGACTACCCATTGCCTATTACAAAACCAGAAAACAATATTTGGGAGCAGATAACTCTCAAACATCAGCTAAACCAATTAAAAATCCAGCATCGATACCGTTTAGAGCAGAGATGGCAACGAGAAATTATCCTGAACGAATCAAACAACGAATACGAGTTAGATGGCACCAATTATAGTGGGCGTTTCAGGTATCGATTAACCTTAACTCAACCTTTGACAGAAACCTACTTTATCAACGTATTTGATGAACTATGGGTGAAAGGCAACAAAAAAGCTATTCAATATGACCGCAACTGGTTGTATTTGGGATTAGGGGCCAATCTGTCGAGTAACTATTCAATTCAGTTAGCCTATCTGCATCAATATGCTCAAAACAACCCAACAAGATATGAGAGACACCACGGTGTTCAACTCACTGGATCCATTAAAATATAAGTTTTCGATTCATTAGGTTAGGTCAGTGGAGGTCAGCCCAAGGGCTGGCCTTCTTTATTTCTTTTTGAACAACTTACTATTTCTCAAACCCAATCCTATCAACAATACACCAAGTGCTGTCATACCGTATAAGATAAGCTTTTGTTGACCACTAGGCTCCGATTGCACCACACTATCTGCTCCAGATTGAGCTTTAATCAGGAACATGAACATTACACCTAGAATTGTTAAAATGAATTTCCTTGTCATGTAACAAATATATGATTAAACAATCACGTCTAAAGCCTGTTAACTATCCAACACTACTCAATTAATAAGAATGGGCATCATAGAAATACTTCTAGCACTTTTTCTCCCTCCTATTGCTGTGCTATTAAAATTCGGTCTTAGTGGGAAGTTTTGGATTAATCTTCTCTTAACCATACTTGGATTGCTTCCAGGAATTATTCACGCATTTTACGTTCTTTCCAGAAAGTGATTAAGCACCGTCAGTTTCCATTACATGGTTACAATAGTAAACTCTACTCTTCTATTTTTCTGACGTCCTTCTTCGGTATCATTAGTAGCTACAGGCTTCGCTTCACCAAGTCCTTTTGACACCAACCTTTCTGGCGCTATTCCCTTAGATACCAGATAATCTAAAACCGACTTAGCTCTATTTTGAGAAAGTGCCTGATTGGCTGCATCCGAACCGACATTATCCGTATGACCCGAAATTTCAATGGTCATGTCAGCATACTTGTTTAGTAAATCCACTATTCTATTCAGGTCAGGAAAAGACGTCTCTCTCAAGGTAGCTTTGCCAAAATCAAAGAAGATATTTTTTATCAAAACAGTCTGACCAACCTCAATTGGTGCCAGGTAAAGGTTTCTTTCTATTTCGCTATAATCCCCTGCCTCAGGAATAGTCAGGTTATCACTTACGGTAATGAAGTTTTCCTTACTAGCCAGGAAACTATATGATTTACCTGACGCTAAAACTAGTTTATAGGAACCATCCGATGCAAGCGATGTAGCTCTACCAATCTCCTTATCGGTTTCCAAATCGCTGTATCGAATTTCGGCACTTAAAGGTTCCCCAGTTTTTTGGTTGATTACTTTTCCGTAAACCAATGTCACTGCTTTTGGTTTGGCAACTTCAGGTAGTTTGATTCGATAAATATCTAAATCCCCTTCGAATGGCGAGTTTGTCACGACATATGCGTAAGCACCAGAAGCAGGAATAGTATAATAAGCATCCCAATTGGGAGAATTGATTTGAGGACCTAAATTCAAAGGTTCAGACCAGTTCAACCAGGTATCATCCAATCTTCTGGTCATAAAAATATCATTGCTTCCAAATCCCTTGTGACCAGCTGTAGAAAAGTACATGGTTACATCATCTGCAGCTAAAAATGGAGAATCTTCATCCTCAGCTGTGTTTATCACATCTCCAAGGTTTTTAGGCTCAGACCAGGTACTATCACCTTGTAGAAAACTGACGTAAATATCCTTTCCTCCTCTAGTATCATTTCGCTCAACCGATGAAATCAAAACCTTTCTGGAACTCGAAAGCCAGCTCTCTGTGTGCTTGTTGTCATTGTAATAATTCTGTACAGTTACTTCTTTTGGTACCTCCCATCCATTAGCCAACTTTTTGGTGTAAGAAAAACCACTGCCTTTAATAGAACCATCTGCCATGTAGGTATTTCCTACTAAAAGGGCATTGTTATCTGGGGTAACACTAATTACAAAATTATGACCATCATTATTGACCGGAGAAGGCATTTGAAGCGCCTTCTGCCACTTACCATCCACATAATTTGAATACCAAATGTCTGATTTTGTTCGGTCTCCTACGTTCTTAGGATGATCATTTCTTGCAAAATAAAGTGTCAATCCATCCGCAGAAATTACGGGTGATTTTTCAGTATACGGTGAGTTAACCATAGAAGAGAGTGGTTCTCGTACCAGGTTCATGGTATCAATACCCGGAACCATTTTGATGTCTGTATAGTCTTGTTTTACTTCTAAATAGTCAAATTCTACTCGCATTTCATTATTCAAAATAAAGCCAACTCGAGTACCGAATATCTGAATCTTGCTTGCTGAAAGTGTATGTACCACTGTACTATTGACTGAGAAATATACCTGGTCGCCTTTTCGCTCAACTCGAAGTGAGTTGACCTTATCCATTTCATTAATCTTATCTGATTCTATCCAATCAGTAATAGCCGTGTATTTTCCATTTGCATAGCCAGAAACGCGGAAATAACCATTTGATGTTACCATGAAATAGTTGGAGTTATCTACATCCTCGGTTCCAAAGATTAATCCATAACCATTGTTATCTACCCCGCTCGTTTGTGTCGCCTCCAGCTCTATGATATAGTCTTTATCATATTCAGTGTAGAGTTTCTTGTAAAAGAACCATGAACCACTTTCGGTCTTTTTAGAAATCACATAATTACCGTCCTGAATGTAGGCCGAATATTCCTCCTTAGCCGCAATGGTCCAATCGTTTCGATTATCTCGAAAATCGTCTCTAAATACAGTTTTTTGAGCTAGAACTGATGTCAGTGAACAAAGTAATAATGAGTAGATGTAAAGGCTCTTCATGGTTTCCGGTATTTGTTGAGGTAAATCTAGAAGTGCCACTATCCCTTCACCATACCGTGTTAATGGTATATTGAAAAAATAGTCTCAATTATTACGTAGTTAACTACATAGTTTTCTATATTTATGTAGTTAACTACATATAATGATGAATGATTTTGCGAAAGAGCTTGGCTGTCTGGGATTTACGATGAGATTGAAACGAATCTCTGATGCATTGATGCATGACGGAAAGAAAATGTATAAGCAGTTAGGCTTGGATATTGAACCTAATTGGTATGTAATCTTCAGATTGCTCAAACGAGAAAATGAGCTCTCGGTAACCGAAATATCTGAAAAAGTAGGAATGGCACACCCCTCCATCATTTCACTGACCAACAAAATGATTAAGGCAGGGTATCTGACATCCAATCAATGTGAAGAAGATAGTCGAAAACGGCTCTTAACACTATCTGAAAAGGCAATTCAGAAAATGCCTGAATTCGAAAAAGTATGGGCGGCTGGTGAAGCTGGTGTTGTTGAGGCTGTTTCTGGTACCGAGATTATGAAAGCACTGACTTTGATTGAAGAAAGGTTCGGTGAAAAGGGATTTAGAGAACGGACAATTGAAAAACTAACTAACCAATGAACACAAAAAATCAAGAATTGAAGGTAAACATTCTGGAGTATTCAAATGAATATGCAAGTGACTTTGCCAGACTGAACTATGAATGGCTCAATCAATACTTTGAAATAGAGCCACATGATAAAGAAATGCTGGACAATCCTGATGAATACATATTAAGTAAAGGAGGTCAAATTTTCTTTGCTCAAGTGAATGGGGAAATAGTAGGTACGGCAGCACTTATTGTGGAAACATCGGACTCTTATGAATTAGCAAAAATGGGAGTATCCACTAAATACCGAGGTTTAAAAGTTGGTAAAAAAATTATCAATCATGCTATTGATTTTTCAAGATCAAAAGGTAAAAAAAGCATCGTACTTGAATCCAACACCAAGCTAACTCCAGCTATCAATTTGTATATCCAGTCTGGATTCAAAGCAGTACCTATGACAGGGTGTTCACCCTATTCGAGATGTAATATCCGGATGGAATTAGCACTATGAGAGCCGAATTAATAGGGTACTCCGCTATCATATTTAGTCTATTGGCTATGTCTCAGACGAGCGTCTGGAAACTCAGAGTATTGCACATGATCTCAGCTGTGATTTACATACTCTATGGATCAATGCTGGATGCTTACCCAATTGTATTTGGTAGTTGCTTGTTTTTACTGATTCATTCCTGGCACTTGATTAAACTCAAATCATCTTCTTCATGAGTAAGCACAACATACTGATTGTTTTAGCCTTCTTGGCCATTTATCTCATTTGGGGTACTACCTATTTAGTTATAGTTATTGGTCTAGAAACACTACCCCCTTTTACCATGGCGGCAATTAGATTTATAATGGCCTCCATTCTTCTTCTTGGCTATAGTTTCGTGAAGAAAGAATCATTACCCAGTCTGAAGGCTCTGGGTAAAAACGCACTGATTGGAGTCACCGTTCTTGCGGGTGGCCAGGGATTGTTAATTTGGAGCGAACAGCACATAGCATCAGGATATGCAAGTGTACTCATTGCCACTCTACCCATTTGGTTTGTCTTACTCGACAAAATGAATTGGTCCTATTATTTCAGAAATCCCTACATTTTGATTGGTATTGCTCTCGGGTTTATCGGAATCGGGATACTCTTTGGCGAAAAGCTAGGTGAATCAACTTATCAAACTGGTGGGTCAATTCAGATCTTTGCTTCCGTACTGGTGATTATCGGTGGTATTTGCTGGGTGGCGGGAACACTCTACAACAGATCTTACCCAGCCAAAGGAAGCATTTACAGAAATCTTGGCTTGCAGTTATTCTTTGGTTTTGTTAGTTGCTTGTTCATCGCACTTATCACACAGGAACCCATATCTGGCGTATTTCAAAATACATCATTTAAATCCTGGCTTGCTGTTACCTATTTGGCAATTGCCGGCTCAATCATCGCCTATATGGCGTATACCTGGCTATTAAATCAAATACCCTCCGCCATTGTAGGGACATATGCTTATATCAATCCAATTGTTGCTGTTTTCTTAGGATGGTTTCTAGCAAATGAAGAAATCTCAAAACAACAATTGGTGGGCATGGCCATAGTATTGATTAGTGCCATTCTAATCAACCTTAATAGGACAACAAAAGCTAAGACGCAGGAATAGTTACTATAAAGTTAGCCCCAACTCCCATTTCGGACTCCAGATTCAGGTTACCTCTAAGTTGTTCAACATATTTTTTAACTATAGACAGTCCAAGTCCTGTGGAAGACTCACCTGCGGTTGGCTTAGCACTCAGTTTTTGATACCTCCCAAACATCAACTCCCTGTCACTAGCAGAAAAACCTGGACCACTATCCTTTATTGAGAAGACTACCTCTTGTTCGCCGCAATCCGCAGACACATAAACTATTGATCCAACAGGTGAAAATTTGACTGCATTTGAAATCAAATTTTCCAGTACCTGTAAAATCAATAGATGATCTGTCCTCAATACATATTGCTGACTACACGATTCCAACTTAATTTCTATCTCCTTGGCTTTGGCACTTAATCGATACCTAGATACAATGTCATTCAGCAAATGTTCAACATAAACCGGCTCGTGTATGAGCTCATGCTTTTCTAACGCATTTTCATCCAGCATTTTGCTGATCATTTGATTGATTCGATCAGCACTTTTACCAATCTGATCAAGCATCTCTTGATGATCTTCATCAATAGATTCGAGCTGCGCTTTCAATGCACCAGCTAATCCCATGACCTGACCCAGCGGAGAACGAATATCATGTGCCATGATATTGACCATATTGAGTTTCTCCTCATTGATGGATATCAATTGGTTATTTCGATTGGTTAATTGTTCATTTTTTATAGCAATAGCCTGTTGCTGTTTCTCAATCTGTGATTTCTGGATACTTAATGTTCTCCGCGCATTGCGATTAATGATGTAAAGCGCTATTAAAACCAGAAACAAAACAGAAAAAATAGATATCCCTACAATTAAAAGATTTTTAACTGTCTCGGATTCCTCTAATTCGAGATTAGTATTTCTTATAGTCTCAAGTTGTAATTCTTTCTCTTTCGTAAGAATGGAAGTTGATAACTGATCAGAATTATATACTTCATCTATAAAATGGTATAACTCCTCTCCCAGGTAGTTGGAAATACTTTCTGAGACTTGCTTTGAATATATGGAATCAGATAAAAACTCATTAAATGGGATGTCCCAATCGCTATTCAACGGCATAATTATTCCATAACCTTTTCCCTTGATCGTGAAGAAATTCTGCCTGGTAAGATTACCTCCACTTTGAATAAGTTTTAAATAAATGGGAAGATCAATGAATCCAAACCGATTATCTGCTTTCGATATCTCAACCAAGATGTTACTTCCACTAGGGATATATTTCATCTCAAAATCAATTCCGAGTTGATCTTTGAGATCGAACAACATTCGTTCATAAGTAGTACTCTTGATGGTGATCGCAACTTTATCTTTCATAAAGTCATCTATTTCTTCAAAGGTTCTAACGATTGGTGTCCCTTCACTTGATACCAATACCGTGATGTCCGGCATATAGGTATTAGAAAACTTCATTGTTTGTGCACGGTCATCAGTGTAAGAGAATGCTGATATACCGAATAAATTAGGTTGAGTTGATTGTCTTACACGATGCATGATTCCCGGAAAATTCACATCTTCAATCCAATTTAAGCTAAGACTCACCTGATAACGCTCTTTTAGGAAGATTTGGAATTCTTCCATCATTTCCGCTTCAAATCCTGTCATTCGACCATTCTGTTTTTCGATAAATGGTCTGGAGGTATACCATGCCAGATCTAATGTGGCTTCTTTTGATTTCAAAGCCTCCTGCCAAGATTGAGCGGAGACACCCATCATGGTCATGATAAGAATGATATAAGTGATTAGGCGGAACATCATTACAAATTTCAAATTAATCCATTAAGGGACAACATCAATGGAGTGAATGGGGAAAAACTAAGATTGAAGAAGTAATTACCAGAGAAAGTCAGGTATTGCTACTTTAAAAATTGACCGATTACATTACCTTGCATACCAGATTAACTAAGTTCAACCAACCCTCCGCAAAATCATGCGCAAATTATTATTGATGGGCTTCCTATTTATGGGAATCCTCGCACAATCACAGTCCAACTCTGACTATGTAAATAATGTGGTACGTGTCAAATTTTCCAATGACTTGGCCTTCGTCCAATCAGGAGAAAATTTACGAGCTTCCTCTTCAAACAATTTAGTTACCGGAGTAAGTACTCTTGATGATTTAAATGCTCGCTTTACAGCGACAAAAATGCAACGAGTATTTCCAACTGCTGGAAAATTCGAGGATAAACATAGAGAACATGATCTACACCTTTGGTATGACATATTCGTGGGTAAAGACACTGATCTAGAGGAATTAATTCAAAAATATGGAGAACTAGAGGTTGTAATTACAACTGAGAAAGTAACCATATACAAGCATGAAGATTTTAAAGGAGAAGTATTAGAAAGTAACGACCCAAGACTTGCGGATCAATGGCACTATGATAATTATGGTCAAACTGGTGGAAGAACTGGAGCGGATATCTCATTGATTGATGCCTGGTCTAAGTCCGTTGGTAATTCAAGAGTGGTAGTCTCAGTGCATGATTCAGGTTTGGACATTTACCATCCAGACATTAAAAACCGTGTTTGGACCAATGAAGGTGAAACACCAAATGACGGTATTGACAATGACAATAATGGGTTCATTGATGATTACTATGGCTACAATTTTGCGGCAGCTGTAGTTGGTGGTGACCCAACAAGTGTCTATGATTATGGTGGACATGGTACACACACTTCAGGTACTATTGCGGCAGAAAACAATAATGGAATAGGAGTAGCAGGAGTAGCAGGAGGAAGCAAGGCTTCCGATGGAGTACGGATCATGATGATGCGTCTTGGGGACGACTATGGTTCTCCTTACATCTACAATCCTGCTCCATCATTTGTCTATGCAGCAGACATGGGATCAGTCATTTCATCCAATAGCTGGGGTGGTGGCGGATATGATCAATCTCTGGTTGATGCAATCAACTATTACACTTCTACAGCATCCAGTCCTGCTTTGAATGGTGGAATTGCCATTTTTTCTGCAGGTAACAGCAGTAGTAGCAGTACTGATTATAAATCAGAACTGGAGAATGTAATGTTTGTCGCTGCAACAAATCACAATGACCAGAAGGCATGGTATTCCAATTATGGATCATGGGTTGATATTTCAGCACCTGGGGGTGAAACTTCAATTTCGTATCAGGGCGTATTGAGCACACTTCCTAACAATAGTTATGGCTTTTACCAAGGAACCTCCATGGCTTGTCCACATGTAAGTGGCGTTGCGGCTTTAATGGTTTCTAAAGCATATGGTACTGGATTAAGTAATTATAAACTTTTTAATGCTTTGATAGAGGGTACGGACCTGATCGACGAGTTCAATCCCAACTATGCCGGATTATTGGGTAGTGGAAGAATTAATGCGGACAAAGCATTGGATCTTGTCGGCACTGGGGATGGATCTTCTAATGGCGAATTAATTATTACTCCATTAAATATAGTAACTGAGATCCTAGATGGTGAATCCAAAGAGTATAATTTAAGGTTGGTAAATACTTCAGAATATGCAATTGAAGTAGAATTATCTAAAGAGAACAATAGTAGCTGGGTGGATCTGGAGGCAGCTAAATTAACCATCCCTGCCAACTCTGTTGCAAAATCACTTGTCACTATTCATTCTTCAACAATCGGTGAATTTCAAGAGGAAAAAGTCTTGTTCACTTATCTCACTTACAATGAAAAGGTGACTAAATCCTTGAATATATCTATCTACACCTTAGGCGACCCTGATATTAGCAGTGTAGATACACTTGACTTTCCAGAAGTATATAAAGGTTATTCTTCAACTCTACCAATCGCAATTACTAACTCTGGAACAAACTATTTGTACTTATCAGGAGCTGACATAAAGGGTTCAGATTTTTCTATCTCATTTGAGGAAGACACCCTTCCTCCAAATCAAACTGTTTATTATGATGTCACATTCTCTCCATCAAAGGATAGTCTAATCATTGATACACTTACATTACAAACAAATGTCCTTGGGAAAGAATCCTTTGAAATTATTCTTGAAGGTTATGGGATCCCTAACAACCCCCCTCAACTGAAAGTAACACCTTCCAATATATCTATAGTGGAGGATTACAGCACCTACAATAGTACATCCTTCACAGTGACAAATGAAGGTGAGGACCCTCTATCCTATTCTATTCAGGTTAATCCGTATGAGAATATTGCACTATCAACATTAATTGAGGCTGATAAAAATGCAGAGACCAAGAAAGAAGCATTAAAATCAGATGAGGTTATTAGCAATATTGGAGATGTAGAATTCTTCATCGAGAGTCCAGTAAATTATGAATTTGGAATGGCTTGGGATGGATCTCACTTGTGGATTCGTGAAGGAAATTCTAACAACATCTATCGATTCAATCCTGAAACTGAGTTGATCACAGACACAATTGTTTCACAAGCGTCAAATGGAGTTAGACTTGACTTCTATGATGGATACCTATATGAACACGATTATAGATCACAAATTATTAAATATGATATAGAAGGAAATATTGTTCAGGAATTGTCAATAACAAGTTTTAACATATCTGAATATGGAATGTCGGTTGATCAAAATGGTATTTGGCTAATTGACAATGGGAATGTTTTGAATATAGACCCCAACACGGGCACCCAACTTCAGAGATATTACAACTCATACGCCTCCTATGCCGATGGTATGATAAGCTTTGATAATCAAATACTTTTTCTTAGATCAAACTCAAGGCTTTATACTACCACCAAGGGATATTCTGGTTATAATAGTTCCGCCTATATAAATGGTTATTCATATACAGGTACGCAAGATATGGCCTTCGACGGTGAATATGCTTGGGTGATTTTAAACGATTATGGCATTCTTGCTAAAGTTGATATTTTCCCTAATTTCTTATACAGCGTATACAATTCATCTGGTTACCTGGAAGAAGGGACCAGTAACACTCATACTCTGGATTATCACACCTATGATCTTTCTCCAGGTAGAACGTACTATGATGAAGTGGTGTTTACCACTAATTCACCAAGTCAAGAAAAAGTAGTTTTAAAAGTCTCAGGAAAGGTAAATGGTGAACCAATTTTAGATACAAACAAGGATGCACTAGTGTTCGAGGGCTTTGTCAGCAACACAATTTCCGATACTTTGATCATCAAAAATATTGGATCTGAGGTGCTAGAAATTAGTTCATTTAGTATTGACAGCTCGGCTTTCACATACTCTTCAACTCCTGTATCCATTGAACCATTCTCAAAATACACTCTTCCGATTTCAATAAACCTGGCGGAATCAGACACCCTGTATGACACATTAACAATTGTGAGCAACTATGCTACAGCTCCAATTATTAAAATTCCACTGAATGCATACTTTATACATCCTCCTTCTATTTCAGTGGATGTAACAGAATTTAGCGTTGAGATGTATGAAGAAGAGTTAGATTCCCTTCCTATAACCATTACTAACTCGGGCCGAGGAAGCTTATATTATTTCTTTGAAAACAATATACCGGACTCGACTACCAATCAATCTGTATTACAGGAGATTCCTAAGTCCATAAGTGGCAGAGTACTTACCAATAAGGAAGAAAAAATCCCACAAAGTGAATTAAAAAGAATTACTAGCCAATCATTTGCCACTACCAATCAAATTTACCAACATGGAAGCCAACTGGAAGACATTTTGGAGTCCCTTCAGGAACAATACACTTCTGTAACCAATACTATTTCTAACCTTTATGCATTCTATGGTGGTGATGCTGGTTATTCTATCAGTGACGGTGGAGGTGACATGTATGACGGAGGCAATTACCTTCAAATTAATTATGGAAATACCATCTATTACAGTAATTTCTTGGTCAACAGAAGTTCAATCCATCAGGGAGTTGATGGGTATTTCACCGCCAAATTCCCAGGACTTTTTGTATTCACGGCTGATCTAAATAAAGAGGCTCAATCATTCACTATTGATGGCAATCTCGGAGCAGATGGAAGTGGTTTTGTTGATGGAAGTGTATTATCCTTCACGCATCATGGTAAAGAGTACCTTGGTTTTGTTAAGCGAGTATATGATAGTTATGACCCATCAGTGAATCATTTGATCATCGTTCCAAATAATGGTACAGTTTCTCAATCCTACTTTTCATCAACAAATTCTGATTATCATTCTATTGAAAACCTAAACGGCATCAACAGGTTACATTATCTACTCTTTGCAGGATCTGATAGTGACTATTATTCAAATAGTGAAGTTCTTGATATCATGAAATCCTATCTAGCCATTGTGGGCGAGGAAACTAATGAAGTGACACCTGAAACAAGCATCACAGACTATGTTCACTTTAATACACAAAATAAGGATTCGGGCACTTACAAGTACAATGTAAAGGTAGTTTCAAATGATCCTGAAAATCCTCAAATTGAGATACCGACAACTTTAACTGTAAATTCAGCTGCTAGAATCAATTCAGAGCCATCACTGGAGTTTGATGATATTTTTGTAGGTGATGTTAAGTATTCTTGGTTTACTATCAGTAATGAAGGAAGTTTACCACTCATTATCAATTCATATAGTTCTACAGGGGGTGGTGCCTTTTCTTTCGAAAACAAACCGGACACCATCGCTCCAAAAAGTTCAGTTGACATACTGGTAGCATTTTCACCTACGAGCGCAACGCAACATTCCACAACCCTCTCTATCAACTCAAACGATCCTGTTAATCCTAAATGGGACATTCATTTTGTAGGAAACGGTATTCCTTCCACTATTTTAAGTATTGATGAAGCCATATCCATAGATACAATAGCCATAAATCAGTCGAAGGAGATTGTTGTCGATATAAAGAGCGCCGGAACGGACACTCTGAATTACCGAATGATCATTGAGTCATATCCATCATTCTATGAGATTGAACAACAGATTGAACAAATTAGAGAGCAATCAGGTGTTTATGAAGGAAGATTGCAATCAAAATCTGAGATATCTAATGGTGGGAATACGTCTCAAGAAACTTTAATTTCAGATCCAAATGAAGTCGCTGGAGTTATTCAATCAACAGGAACTGGTAGAGTTTTGCTAATTGTATCAGAACCATCTTCTTCATATTATAATGACGTTATCGACAAACTAGATTCTGTTAGTGAGTTTAGTGCCATTGCATATTATAATTTAACCTATTCTAGTGGATTAACACTTGAAGATCTTCACCCTTACGATGCAATCCTCGTATATGGAAACTATTCATTTTCCAACTCTGAAGAATTAGGTAATCTACTTGCCGACTATGTAGATGCAGGTGGTGGTGTGGTAACTGCCATGTACCAGCATGGATATATTGGTGGCAGATGGATTGATGAATATGAAAAATACACTCTTTTCAATACGACTAGCATATCAAATGATTACGTCTATGACTATGCCTATCTAAGTAACAGTTCCAATTTAGATAGTCCATTACTTGTTAATGTAGACACTTTCAACTTAGGTTATTATGGAATGAGATCGATTACCAACTCTGAAATGATTTCCTCTGATGCTGAAATTATTGCCTCCTATCATGACAATACTCCTCTTATTGTAGCAGGAACCAACTCATCTGTAAAACGAGTGGATCTCAATTTTTATCCGGTTTCAAGTGATGCATATTGGGGTATGTGGGAAAGCACTACAGACGGAGCAAGAATCTTATCCAACGCTCTTCACTACGTATCGGGTGGTATCTCCGGATCTGAGGTCAATTGGTTGACATCTTCTGAATATGAAGTTAATGACATACCTGCAGGAGAGACCTATTCACATTCCTTCCAGGCAAACATGGCAGAATTTGAGGAAGGTTGGGTTGGCGCTAGAGCAAGACTCTACAGCAACGATTCACGTGACTATATGACTTATCAATCACATTACTTCGATGTTTTCGTAAAAGGAGAAGCAAAGTTAGATGTTCCGGACACTCTGAATATTGGAGAAATATCAAGTGGATTTACTGCCAGTAAAAGACTGAAGATCAGAAACCTTGGAACAGGTGCTACTAATATTGTTCTTCAAATTGATTCAACAAGTGAATTTTACTCGGAAGCAGCTAATGACACACTGACTATCAGAGCTTATAACAGTTACGACTATGTCATTAGTGCGAATACCTCAGAATTGGGAGTCATTCAAGATGTTGTTACCTTGATAGATCTCGAAACTGGAAACTCAACCTCAATTCATTTGATGGCTGAAGTGACCCCTCCTGGTATCATTAGAACTTCACCTGAAAATCTAGTTTTAGATATTGATTTTCAAAGTTCTGCTCAATCTGATTTTTATATTCATAATGACGGTGAAGGTGATCTTAATTTCATCCTAAATTCGTATCGTCTTCCGCAGCAACTTGACGCGAGTGAAATGAATAATACATCACTAATTGAATTCGGTTACTCACCGGATAAAGGTGAATTAGATACTCGATCCGGACATGTAGTTATTTCTGGTTTCGGAAATGATACTTTTGGCTATCAATATGTAGATAGTAAACAAGAGGATGGCCCTGGTTATCAATGGACTGATATTTCTGAGTCTGGCACCTTGATCTCACTTGGAGACGACTCCTATTCAGAAGTTGAATTAGATTTCGAATTTCCATTCTATGGTATTCGATTTGATAAAATGGCTATTTCCTCCAATGGATTTATCGGATTTGGGGACAATGGAAACAATAACCCAGTAAATCAACAGATCCCATCAAGTAGTGCTCCTAACGGATTCATTGCCCCATTCTGGAAAGACCTGGCACCTCAAAACGGTGGGTCTGTTTATGTTTCTGTTGAAGATAATAAAGCGATCATTCAGTACTCCAACGTACCGGATTATGACAATACAGGTACTTACACTTTCCAGGTAGTAATATACCAATCTGGTGATATTCTATTTTACTACAATAGTTTGTTAGGAAATGTAACAGATGCCACCGTAGGATTAGAAAATCCATTTGGCAATACTGGTCTGCAAGTTGCTTTCAATACCGAGTATTTAGAGAGTGAAATGGCCATTTCTTTCAGCTACCCAACTCCTCAGATCAATCCGGAACTTACTAAGGGCACCTTAGCTCCAGGTGACTCTGTTTCAATATCTTTCGAATTTAACTCTCAGGATTACCTTGGAGGATCTTATGAGGAATTCATTTCGATTGTTTGTAATGATACAGTTAATTCATTCTCCTCTTTCCCATTCACGGTGAACATTTCAGGGACTTCTCTGATCTCAGCATTTGCGGATACTCTAGCATTTGACTCTACGTACATCAACCAGACTACCACTAAAAACATGTGGTTTAGAAACGATAGTGTAGGTGTTATGGAAATACAAGATGTACTAAGTTCGAATGATGATTTTAAGGTGCTTTTCCCTAGTTACTATGGTGAATCATCAGAAGAAGAACTTTTGGTATCGGCCAACTACAGCCCAATAGCAGAATTTTGTGATGGCATGGTGATTGGACTGAATGAATCTCCTTTGGCGATCAAATTGTATAGCGAGATAAATGGAGAAAAAGAGTTACATACCGACCTTGATTGGTATACCGAAGATGATACCCTATATTTTAGTGGGAATGGGGTTGTGAATCTAGATTTGTTACATTCTGGCAATGTCTATCTAGAGGTTTTCACCATGAACCAACCTTCAGGATTAGGCAAGGTAAACTTCGTTCCGAAAACACAAGTAATTAACCCATATGAATACTCTTCGCAATTCGTAGCATTATATACTCCGTCGAGTGAAGCTAATGACACGACTCTTTTCACGGTATCCAGTAATGCAATCAACTCAAACACCTTTAGAACCCATGGTTTCGGAACGGGTCTCAAATCAGCAGCATCTTTCTCTGTAGATGTTGATAGGCTTGAGGAGTCATTGACTGTTGGAGATAGTGTTCAACGAAGTTTTGTGGTTAGTAATATTGGTAATGATACTGTGTCACTAAATGTTAGTATTTCACCAATCAGATTTGATTCCAAGTTTAGTCCTATTCAGTTTGAAACCAGTAACCAATTATCATCTAATCAGGAATCGATTATTGAGAATGAGACTGAATCAGGCAGAATTCCTAACAAGGACACAACATCAGATCAGGTATTGGAAGAAACGAATACCATTACCCTATTGGAGAGTCTGGAAGGAACATTTTATGGGGTCTTCTATGGTGAATATCCTTCCACGGCAATAGTAGAAGGAAATTTAGCTTCACCAGATCAATTGATCGAAATAATGAATAATACGGCATCCAGCTTTATAGCTGCCTCAGAGTTTGTTTTTGGTTCCTCTACAGAGCTGATTACTCTGGATGTATCTGGGGTCGTTAGAGTTTATGATATGGCTGATAATAATACAATTGTGCTTGGTCAAATCGATAATAGTGTCTCCTGGTCAGGAATGACAACAGATCCAATAACTGGTGAATTATATATCAGTAGTACCAGCTCAATTTACACCTTGGATCCAAACTTGATGACAATATCTTATGTAGGTAGTACAGGATTTGGTACTGTCGCAGGAATTGCAATGAATAATAATGGAGAAATGTATGGATACACCCGTTATGATGAATTTATATCCATCAATAAGTCCACTGGCCAGGGTACCTATATAGGCTATATTGGATTTGATGCAAATTTTGGTCAGGATATGGCATACGATCCAAAAACAGATGCCTTTTACATGGCTGCATTTAACGGATCAACCTATACAGCCGAATTGAGACGTGTTGATATAAGCACCGGAAGCACTGAGTTCCTTGGATATTTAGGACCAAACAATGGCTATTTCCAGCAATTGGGCTCTCTCGCCTTCCCTTCATCATCTCAAACACGAACGTTTACTCTTTCACTGAAGGATACCCTAATAGCTCCTGGCGCAAGCGTAGAATTCCCTGTTTGGTTTAATGCCAAAGATCTGGCAAATGGAGAATACAAATCAAGTGTGAAATTCGTAAGCAATGACTACTCAAAGGCAGGATTTAAACTTCCTCTTAAATTGAATGTTTCAGGAAATCATCCTGAAATTGGAGAGTATCCAGAGACAGTTAATTTTGGCTATCATACTGTAATGGACACCATCTATAAAGATATCACTATCACTAATACAAGCAAAGCTATCCTAGATCTTGTTCTTCAAAACGAGGAAACAGCATTTTACTCGGAGTATTATGTGGGAGATACATTATCTGTTAACATTCTTGAATCGGTTACTTTCCCTGTATGGTTTATCCCTAATAGAGATGGTAGTTTCGAATACAATATGAAGTGGTCTACGAATGATCCTAATCTTCCTCTTTTGAATTTGAACCTATCTGGAGGAGCGGAAAAAGCTCCATATGAACTTGAGTTAGAATTTGATTCCATGCATATAGAAATGCTTAAAAATCAAACTACAGAATTGCAGTTCCCAATTACAAGCGTTGGTGAAGATTCGCTTCATATAACACTTGATCTTGAAAGCATTCCAATTTGGATAAATGGAGATTCAGTAAATTATGTGTTGGGAACTGATTCTACTATATATTATTCTTTCACGATTGATACAGACAGTATAGATTTAGGACATTACACCACAGGTATTCGTTTGAACTCAAATGATCCTTTATATTCAATTGACTTCATCCAAATAACCCTAGATTTAGTGAACGGTCAAATGACTCAAATCCAAGATTTCGAAGATGGACTCGTAGCAATCAATGAATCAGAAACCAACATCATTTATGTACTTGATTCGATGTTTAGTGATGCAGATGGTGACTCTCTCATGTATTCTTTTGAGAACTCTGACATAGTGGCCATGGAATTAACAAATGATTCTCTGGTCATACAAGGACAAACAGTAGGAATGGATACGATCACCTTTACTGCTGTAGATGGATTTGGAGACACTATTGTTAACGTATTTCATGTCATGGTTAATGATAGGCCTACCACTTCAGGTATTTCTGATTATTACACACGCGTTGATGATGGCATATCAATAATCACCGATCTGGACGATCATTTCGATGATCCAACTAATGAGTTAACATTCAAAGTGGTAACTGATTTATCTGACATTGGAGACTTATTAATTGATAGCGAACATAACCTCATCCTAAAACCGTCTGATATTGGAGTAAAAGTCGTTACTATCAGTGCTTTTGATGGGTACCACTATCAATTAGATTCTTTTGAATTAGTTATTGATGAACCTTTGTCAATAGCTGACGAACTGCAGTCTAGCTTAAGTATGTACCCTAATCCAGTGCAGAACTCAATGAATATATCTTACACACTTTCCAAACCAAGAGATATGAACATTGAGATTATTGATCTATCTGGAAAGGTTGTTCATCAACTTGCTTTCAAGAAACAATCTAAAATTGATGAAGAAATCAATATGAAGGATTTGAACGCAGGTATATATCTCATCAAATTCTATACAGAAGAAGATGTCATCTACATTCAGAAAGTGATTAAAAGATAAAATACTGTTTTATTAAAGAGGATAATCCCTACCAAATCATTTGGTAGGGATTTTTATTTTGTCCCCTACCTTTACCCCAATGAAAAAGAAGAACAATCGACCGATTGAGGTTGACTTAATCAATTTTGGCATCTATAGTGAATGGGATGGAGAAAACAGTAATCTTCCTAAATTCATGGAGCTTACCGATAAAGTAGAAGCCAGAATTGGAGTGGAATTCGGAATGATTGTGGAAATCAGAAAAGCCAGAGGCCGCTATTTAGACTTTGAAATTGATCACCCTCCATTTACAGACGAATCAGGAGAAATTGCACCACCTTTTACTGGGACTTTCAGAGTCAAGCACAACCCATTCAAATTCTTTCTAGGTGATACTATTTGGGATCCCATTGAGGATAAGCGAGGTTATTGGAAACTTTCTATATTTTTGGATGGACAGGTTTTGGTAACCAAGACCATAGATCTTTATTAAAATGCTAATTGATCCAAAAATCATCAAGATAGAATCCAAGAATCTCATAGGGATGTCTGTCATAACTACTCCAAGTGATCAAGAAGCTACTGGCCAGCTTTGGAAATCATTTATGCCTTATAGGAATAAAATAAAGAATGTGAGTAACGACAATCTTTACTCGGTCCAAATATTTCCTAAACACACCAATTTCAAAGATTTCAACGCGGAAACTCCGTTTCAAAAATGGGCAGCTGTAGAAGTAAATGAAATTGAATCCATTCCAGAGGGAATGAAAGCCCTAAATCTCCCGAAAGGTGAATATGCTATATTCATTCACCATGGTCCTTCTCGAAACTTTCCCAAAACAGCTCAATACATATTTGGCATGTGGCTTCCTAACTCCATTTATGAGTTCGATCATCGGCCCCAATTTGAAATTATGGGTTCCGATTACAAAGGTCATGATGACGAGGATTCCCAGGAAGAGGTATGGATTCCAATAAAGCGCAAACCCAAATATTAACCCTCCATGTTTACTCAGGAACGAAATAAGAAAAATGCTATGGCTTTTTATGACATGATGTTCAATCAATGTCAACCAGCTAAAGCGATAGCTACCTTTGTAGGAACGGAATACATCCAGCATAACCCACACGTGGCTGATGGAAAAGACGGTTTCATTAAGTATTTTGAGAGGATGCAAACTGAATACCCTGGCAAGCATGTTGAGTTCAAAAAAGTCATTGCTGAGAATGATATGGTGGTTTTGCACTGTTATCAAACATGGCCAGGTGATCAAGACTATGCAGGTATTGACATCTTCCGATTTGATGAGAAAGGGAAAATTGTGGAGCATTGGGATGTGTTACAAATCATACCCAAGGAATCAGCAAATGACAACTCAATGTTCTGATTGATAAACCTATATTTGATTTCAAACAACCTTAAAATGAAATACCTCTTAACAACAGCATTTATACTCGCTGGACTCTTCTTATCTGCTCAGGAATACAAACCTCAAGTAAAAACAGACCACTACGCCATCGTAGTTACAGACCTCACTGCTAGCGCTCAATTCTATTCTGAGATTTTAGGATTGGAAGAAATCACTAATCAAACCAAAAAATCAAACATTAGGTGGTTTGCGTTTGCTGATGGAGTGGAACTCCATCTAATTCAAACGAGCAAAGAAGGCATTGAAACCAAGAAAGATTTTCATCTGGCCGTGGCGATCAACAGCCTTGAAGATTTCATGAAAATGCTGGTAGAGAAAAAGGTTCCTTTTGAAAGCTGGCAAGGTGAATCTGGAAAATCCAACTCACGTCCTGATGGTGTCAATCAGGTTTACATTCAGGACCCTGATGGCTACTGGATAGAAGTGAACGATGCTGCCAGATTTTAAAAGCAAAATCAGGTTGTAACAAATTCAGTGTATCTCAAAAGTTTTATTGGTCATCCTGAACTGGTTTCAGGATCTCAATTAAAACTTTTGAGATATTTAATATTTCTAAAACTGCTTGAACCGCTCGAAAGCTTCTCTTTCCAAATGCTCTCGGTGGTCTGGATGAGCAATGTTGATTAAGGCATGAGCCCTTTCTCGTAAATTCTTTCCGTAGAGATCTGCCACGCCATATTCGGTTACTATGTAGTGAACGTGTGCTCTGGTAGTTACAACCCCTGCCCCAGGCTTCAGAATCGAACTAATTTTAGACTCCCCCCTCTTTGTGGTTGATGTCAACGCAATGATTGGTTTGCCACCAGGAGATAATGATGCTCCTCGGATAAAATCCATTTGCCCTCCTACTCCTGAATACATTCTGGTACCGATAGAGTCAGCATTTACTTGTCCAGTGATATCCACCTCTATAGCGCTATTAATACTGATCATTTTTGGTAGTTTTCTGATAACAGCCGTATCATTCACATACTGAATATCTAGCATTCTTACCATTGGATTGTCATCCACAAAATCATAAAGCTTTCTGGTTCCAAGCAAGAAACCAGAAACAATCACATCCTTATGTCGGGTTTTGTATTTATTGGTAACCACCCCGTTTTCAACCAAAGGAATTACACCATCAGACATCATCTCCGTATGAATTCCCAAGTCCTTGTGATTTCCTAAACAGCTCAAAACGGCATCTGGAATGGCTCCAATTCCTAGTTGTAAGGTTGATCGATCCTCAATCATCGCAGCAATATGCTCGCCTATTTTCTCTTCTTCAGGTGTCAGTGGATGTTGAGGCATTTCGTGTATTTCCTCTTCCAACTCAATGTAGGCAGCAAATCGACTCATGTGTATGATTCCATCACCATGCGTACGAGGCATTCTTGGGTTTATTTGAGCTATTACAACTTTGGCCACGTCCACTGCTGCTTTAGAAGCATCAACTGAGATACCCATGGAACAGAATCCATGTCTATCTGGTGGAGAAACCATGATCATGGCCACGTCTATTGGCACTACACCATTTCGAAACATAATGGGAATCTCGCTCAGGAAACTTGGAATAAAATCAGCATAGCCATTTGCTGTAGCAGATCGGCAGTTCGCTCCAAGAAAGAAAGAATTGACATGAAACGATTCTCTCAAATCAGGATTGGTATACGGTGCCGGACCCTCTGTATGCATGTGATAAATTTCTACCCCTTTGAGCTCATCGGCGCGCTCGGTCATCGCTTGGACCAGGGAGTTTGGGGTAGCTCCTGCTGTATGAATATACACATGATCGCCGGATTTAATGTATTGTACAGCACTGGTAGGTGTCGTTGCTTTTTTCATAAGACAAAGTTCGAAATCTGTTAATAATATCAAGTTGCAGGCGTCATTCGTCACAATGATTTATATCAAACCAACTCATTTAAAGCCACTTGCGATTCAATCCTTTTCTCAACCGTACTCAACCTGATTTTTCCGATGATCAGAAATTAATTAGCCGTCGCTCTAACCTTTACTAATTTCACGCCATGAGAAGCATTCTTATCCCAATAATTACTTTTATCAGCTTATCAATTGTTAGCTGTCAAAAAACACCTCAAAAGGAAATTGAAACTAGCTTTAATGTTCCTTACGAAAAAATCAAACTAGATAATGGTCTTGAAGTAGTATTCCACATTGATCGATCAGATCCTGTTGTAGCGGTTGCTCTTACTGCTCATGTGGGTTCGGCAAGAGAGCTGCCTGGAAGAACTGGTTTTGCTCATTTATTTGAACACCTATTGTTCCTGGAATCTGAAAACCTTGGCAAAGGCGGATTGGACAAAATGAGTGCTCGAATCGGAGGATCTGGTGCTAATGGATCTACTTCAAGAGATAGAACCAACTACTTTCAAACAGTTCCGAATGATGCTTTAGAGAAAATGATTTGGGCAGAGGCAGACAAGTTAGGATGGTTCATTAACACTGTTACTGAGCCAGTACTTGCCAAAGAAAAGCAAGTAGTAAAAAATGAAAAACGACAAAGCTATGATAACCGTCCATACGGACACACTAGCTATGTAATAGACAAAAACCTTTATCCAGAAGATCATCCATACAACTGGCAGGTGATTGGTTCCCTCGAGGATTTGCAGAATGCCACACTTCAAGACGTAAAAGACTTCTTCAATAGATGGTATACTCCAAATAACGTCACTCTGACTATTTCAGGTGACTTTGACGTTAACCAAGCTAAAGAATGGGTGCATAAGTACTTTGATGAGATTCCTAGTGGAGAAGAAGTACAACCCATGACGGTAAGACCTGGAGTGCTATCAGAAACGATTAAAAAATATCACGAAGACAATTTCGCAAGACTTCCAGAACTGACACTTACCTGGTCTTCAGTTGAGCAATACCACCCTGATTCATACGCACTTGACGTGCTGTCCTCTTACTTATCACAGGGAAAAGAAGCGCCGCTGAATCAAATACTTATTGAAGACAAACAATTGACGAACAATGTCAGTATGGTTCAACGAAGCTCAGAGTTGGCCGGCCAACTTCAAATAAGAATTAGAGCGTATGATGGTATCTACCTCGATTCAGTTTTGAGTGCCATTGAAGCAGGGTTCGCAAAATTTGAATCAGACGGCATTTCACAGGAAGATCTCGATCGAATCAAAGCTGGTCAGGAAACCAGATTTTATAATGGATTATCTAGCGTTTTAGGTAAAGGATTCCAATTAGCTCAATACAACATTTTCGCTGGCGACCCTGGCTTTATCCAACAGGACATTCAAAACATACTTGATATCACAACTGCTGATGTTTCGAGAGTTTATGAAACATACATCAAGAATAAACATTACGTAGCTACGAGTTTTGTACCAACCGGAAGTGCTAACTTAATTCTTACTGGTTCATCTAAAGCTGAAGTGGTAGAAGAAGAAATCGTGCCTGGTGCAGAAGAAACGTTCGATGCATCACAACAAGCAGAATATGAAAAAACACCTTCATCTTTCGATCGGTCAATTGAACCTCCGTATGGTACAACACCAGTTATAGCCACTCCAGATGTTTGGCAAGCTACTATTGACAATAGTCTTAAAATATTCGGTATTCAGTCCGATGAAGTACCATTGGTAGAATTCAATTTAGTTATCAAGGGCGGTCAATTATTGGAAAATATCAATAAACCTGGTGTAGCCAATCTGGTAGCTCAAATGATGACCAAAGGAACCCAAAATAAAACCACAGCAGAATTAGAAGGTACGATTGATAAACTGGGTGCCAACATCAGAGTTAGTGCAACAAATGACGCAATTCAAATTTCTGGCAATACGCTTTCAAGGAATTATAAACAGACAATGGATTTGGTATCAGAAATAATCCTGAAACCAAGATGGGATAATGAGGAATTTGACTTATTAAAACAAAGCATTACCAGTCAAATCAAACAGCAAGAGGCTAATCCGAATGCAATTGCTCAAAATGCCTTCAATGTGTTAATCTATGGGACCGATGATATCAGAGCAATGAATTCATTAGGAACTCTTACCTCAATTGAGCTCATTAACCTGGAAGATCTAAAAGCATTCTACCTAAGCAATATCAGCCCATCTGTGGCTACTTTACACATTGTTGGTGATATTAAGCAGTCAACCGTAGTTGAGAGCTTAGAAGAACTTAAAAACACTTGGAACTCAACAGAAGTAACCATTCCTGAACTCGGCCAACCAAATCCAATTGAAAGTTCACAAGTCTATTTCTACGATGTACCAAATGCAAAGCAATCTGTACTCAATATTGGCTACCTGGCGTTGGCCGAAACGGATCCAGACTTCTACCCTGCTACAATACTTAATTATCGCTTAGGTGGTGGCGGATTTGCTTCTCAGTTGACTCAAGAATTGCGTGAAGGAAAAGGATACACTTATGGAGTACGTTCCAGATTCCAGGGAAGCACAGAACCTGGCCCATTTATGATAAGTAGTGGTGTTCGAACCAACGTAACGCTTGAATCCACCCTACTGATTAAGCAAATTCTTGAAAACTATGGTAAAGAATTCAATGAATCTGATCTGGAAACCACGAAAAGTTCCATGATCAAAAGCAATGCGAGAGCTTTTGAAACATCACGTGCCAAACTTAGCATGCTTCAGGACATGAGCACGTACGGATGGAAAGCAAACTATCTTCAGGACAGAATTGCTACTGTAGAAGGAATGACAGTTGAAGAGATTCAAAGCTTATCGAAACAATACCTTAATCAGGATAAAATGATTTGGTTGGTGGTTGGAGATGCCAAAACACAACTGGACAGAATGGAGGAATTAGGGTTTGGTAAAGCCATCCTGATCAATGATATGACTCCACCTGAGCAATAAGCAAAACGAACAGCAAAAAATAAGCCCGATTCCATGACTGGAATCGGGCTTTTCTATGTAAGTATAAAGAAGTTTCTTATTACCAGAATACTGCGTACAATGCCACGATAATTACTACGATTCCCATTGCACCAAGGAAGAACGTTTTATCCGTTTTAAACAACTCAGGCTCAATGGTATAAGCTTTGGCATCCTGTTTTGATGAATTGGCATTAGTGTACATTATGATTGACAAAAATGCCATCATAAAGGTGAGCATGAAGATGGAATGGAATCCTAAATTTCTCATACTCATACCAAACCATTCTGTACCAAACAATAATCCTGCCACAAGAGTGATTACAGCAGCAGCACCGAATGCTTTTCCTGCAAACAAAAGTTTCTTTTTGTTCTCTGGAGACACTTCTGGTGCTTTCGTTTTATGACTATCAGTCAATACTAAAATCACAGCAACTGAAATCAATACCATACACACATACCCCATTCGAATTATAAATGGCAATTCTGGGAATAAGTACATCATTAGTGCTCCAACTGGGATGGTAATAATGGTTGTCCATAATGCAGCTCTGTTCGTAGCACGTTTCCAAAGAATACCCATACCGAATACTACTACTACTCCTGGATATATAAATCCTGTATACTCCTGAATGTACTGGAATGCCTGGTCCAAACCACCTAGCAATGGTTTAGCTGCAAACACTGCAATAACCAATGCTGCAAACGCTGCTATACGACCAACTTTTACTAATTGAGACTGACTAGCTTCAGGATTGATAATGTCTTTGTAAATATCTAATGTAAAGATGGTTGATGTTGAGTTCAACATAGATGCCAATGAGGACACCACTGCGGCAATCAATGCAGCAAACGCTAAACCTCTAATACCAGTAGGCGCAAAATTTCTTAACAACCATGGATATGCTTGATCCGCCTTATCGATCGTACCTGACAAACCTTCAATAGAATGGCTCAAGTCTGGGTGATTGAACATTACATAAGCTGTAATACCAGGAACTATTACAATGATTGGAATCAAAATCTTCAAGAATCCAGCAAAAATTAATCCTCTCTTTGCTTCATTCAAACTTTTTGCAGCTAATCCTTTCTGAATGATGTACTGATTAAAGCCCCAGTAACCCAGGTTTGTTAACCACATGGCACCAAAGATTACAGCCAACCCTGGAAGATCCACATATGGATCTTTGGTTCCACCACTCCCATTTGGAATGGTAGCAACCCCTTCTTCCAAAATCATACTAAAGTGTAGATCTGAAGGCACTTCTCTTACTTTGTTCAAGACAATCATGAAACCTTCAATAGCTCCACCATCATCTCCTGCAACTGCTGACAGAGCGAAGAATGCGGTGATCAAGCCACCACCAACGAGGAATATAACTTGAATTACGTCGGTCCAAGCTACAGCTTTCAAACCACCGTAGATGGAATAAATACCTGCGAAGATTAACAATCCAGGAACGCCGTAAATCATTGGCCATCCAAGGATTTGCTCCATTGCAAGAGCTCCTAGCCACGCAACTGACGTCAGGTTTACGAAGACGTAAACCAACAACCAGAAAAATGAAAAACAAAAGCTAACTCCTTTTCCATAACGCTCTTTAGCGAATTGTGGCATAGTGTAGATCTTCTTGTCGATCATTTGCGGTAGTAAGAACTTGGCAACCAATATCAAGGTCACAGCTGCTAGCCACTCATAGGCCGCAATACCGATCCCTACAGCAAACCCAGAACCGGACATCCCGATAAAGTGTTCTGCTGAAATGTTGGCAGCAATCAAAGATGCACCAATGGCCCACCATGATAGCGAGTTACCTGCCAGGAAGTAATCGTTAGCCGTTTTCTCATGCCCTTTTTCGTCTCTAGATAAGTAGAGACCAATGGCCATGATCACAACGCAGTAGGCTCCGAATACAACGTAATCAAGCGTTAAAAATCCCATCGTTTTTAAGTTATGTGTAAAAAAAGCACCAACGAGAATCGCTGGTGCTATTGACTAATATTCAATTACTTATTTCCCTTCGCGTAATCAGCGAGGAATTTCTCTAATCCACTGTCTGTAAGTGGGTGCTTTAACAATCCAGTGATCACCGATAGAGGACATGTAGCCACATCCGCTCCAATTTCAGCACATTTCAACAAGTGCATGTTGTGACGTACCGATGCTGCCAATACTTCTGTTTCGTAACCGTAGTTAGAAAAGATCAAAACGATTTGCTCAATCAAGTCCAACCCATCAGATCCGATATCATCCAATCTTCCGATGAATGGAGACACATAAGTAGCTCCAGCTTTAGCAGCCAACAATGCTTGTCCAGCACTGAAGATCAATGTACAATTGGTTCTGATACCTTCTTCTGTGAAGGTTTTGATTGCTTTCACACCATCTTTGATCATTGGCACTTTCACTACAATCTTATCATCGATAGCAGCTAGTTTTCTACCTTCAGCTACCATTTCATCATAAGTTGTAGAGATCACCTCAGCGCTTACATTGTCATCTACAATGTTGCAGATGTCTTTGTAATGCTTCAGGATGTTTTCCTCTCCTGTGATTCCTTCTTTTGCCATTAGNGATGGATTGGTTGTTACACCATCCAATACTCCAAGATCATAAGCTTCCTGGATGTCATCTAAATTGGCTGTATCAATAAAAAATTTCATTGTGTTCGTATTTTCTTATTTGATAAATGCTTTTACTTGTTCGTAAACTTTTGGTCCTGTGTAACCGAATTGCTCATCCAAAACACCTGCAGGTGCTGAATAACCAAAGTGCTCCAAACCAAATACTTTACCACCTGCTCCTACAAGTCCTTCTAGAGTCACCGGAAGACCAGCTGTCAGACCGAACTTAGGCAAGTCACCCAGGATTTCTGCTTGATAAGCCACATCCTGATCTCTGAATAAACCTTCAGAAATAACAGATACGATGTTTACTGAAACACCATCCTTCTCAAGCAATTCTGCNGCNTCAACTAGCGTAGCAACTTCACTNCCGTTTGCAACCAGCGTTACTTTCGCATCAGCACTTGATTTAACCAGATAAGCTCCTTTTTTCGCTTGCAATGCATCATCAAATCTTGAACCTGCACTNGGCAAGTCTTTGATTCCCTGACGAGAGAAGATCAAACCTGTAGGTGTTTTCTTATTCTTAAGAGCCATCTCCCATGCTACAGTAGTTTCGGCAGCATCAGCAGGACGAAGAGCTAACAATGATCTTTCGCCTGAGTGGTTCTTCAATTTTTCTAATAATCTCAATTGAGCTTCTTGCTCGATTGGCTGGTGAGTTGGCCCATCCTCTCCTACTCTAAANGCATCATGCGTCCACAAGTAGATNACTGGAAGTTCCATCAAAGCAGACAATCTGTATGCAGGCTTCTGGTAATCTGAGAAGATAAAGAATGTACCTACTACTGGGATTACACCACCATGCAGCGCCATACCATTAGCCATAGCTGCCATACTGAATTCAGCCACACCTGCATGCAAGAAGTTTGCATCAAATGAGTGAGGACCGAACGCTTTAGATTTCTTCAAGAAACCGTCTGTCTTATCTGAGTTAGCCAAATCCGCTGAAGAAACAATGATGTTTTCTACNTTCTCAGCAAGGTANGCCAACACAGAAGCNGATGCATCTCTNGACGCTACATTNGATTTNTGTGGAATAGTAGAGAAATCNATAGCNGGAATATCACCACTTAAGAACAAGTCTANTTTAGCAGCAAGCTCAGCATTAGATGCTCTCCAGCTTTTCTCTACTTCATTGTGCTCAGCAGCTTCTTTTGATTTTTTCTCAAGGATAGTCTTGTAGAAATCAGCTACTTCTGGATAAACTGCNAATGGATCNTTTACGTCTGCTCCAAGTGCNTCCAAGGTTTTNTTATAGTCAGCNCCAGTTCCACCNATTGGCTTACCGTGAAGCTCAGAATAACCTTCGTATGGATTACCNTCAGCATCCACACATCCTTTACCCATGATCGTTTTACCNATGATCAANGTAGGTCTTTCGGTTTGTGCTTTTGCATCNTTCAATGCTTTTCTGATNGCNTCGTGATCGTGACCNTCGATCTCAACCACNTTCCAACCCCATGCTTCGTATTTCTTACCGGTATCTTCAGCAGTTACTTCTTTGGTGTAAGTACTTAACTGTACATCGTTAGAATCGAAGAACATTACCAGATTGCTCAATCCAAGATAACCAGCTATACGACCGATACCTTGAGAAATTTCTTCCTGAATACCTCCATCAGAGATGAACGCATAAATCGTATGATCAGTCCAGTCACCAAACTTCGCCTGAAGGAACTTACCTGCAAGAGCAGCTCCAGCACCCATCGCATGTCCCTGACCTAGTGGACCTGAAGTGTTTTCAACACCTCTTTTATGATCAACTTCCGGGTGACCTGGAGTCACAGAACCCCACTGTCTGAAGTTGCTAATATCTTCTTTTGAATAATTTCCTACTAAATGCAATTGAGCATAAAGCATCGCAGACAAGTGCCCTGGATCTAAAAAGAAACGATCTCTCCACATCCANTCTGGATTATTAGGATCAAATCGGAGGAACTCACTATATAAAACATGAACAAAATCCGCTCCACCCATTGGTCCACCTGGGTGTCCAGATTTCGCCTTTTCTACCATGGAGATGGATAACGCACGGATGTTATCTGCTGCCTGATTGTCAATTTTCTGATTACTCATGATCAATTTTTTTTCTAAGATAATACTTATAGTCATTTTAACTATAAGCTTACTTCAATTTCTATTTTATGTAAAACTTCATGAGGGTTGTTGTATGATACGTCTCCCCAGGTGCCAAATTAGTTGTTGGAAACGACTCTTGGTTAGGAGAATCCGGGAAATGTTGAGTTTCAAGGCAAAAACCATAGCGATGGTTGTAAACCACACCATTTTTTCCAGTAATAGTACCATCCAGGAAGTTACCTGAGTAAAACTGAATGCCTGGCTCTGTGGTATAAACATCCATTGCTCTTCCGCTATTGGGTTCGTAAGCAGTGGCTGCCAGCATCATCTCTTTTGGATCATCATTCAACACCCAACAGTGATCATAACCACCACCGTATGCTAATTGTTGATTATCCGCTGAGATCTCTGCTCCTATTTTTTTGCTTTGTGTAAAATCGAATGGTGTTCCAGCAACTGGTCTCAACTCGCCAGTTGGGATTAAAGTCTCATCTACTGGAATGAATTGATCTGCATTCAGCATGATTTCATGATCCAAAATATCAGATTTTGACCCATTCAGGTTAAAGTAGGAATGCTGAGTTAGGTTCACTACTGTATTTTTATCCGTAGTGGCTGTGTAGTCAAACTCCAAAGTATTGTCATCACCTAAGGTGTACACAACTGTTACATCAAGATTTCCAGGATAGCCT
>PBTY01000053.1 GCA_002729235.1 Rickettsiales bacterium
ACCAAAAATTGGCCTTCTTTCGAAATCTATGCCGACTCTCCATGGAACTACGGATTAGTTTTGAATGGTGAAATGGGTGAAGTGTTTGATGTTATTGAAAAACCTTGGCCAGCAAATGATTTCCCATTTGGAGCTGATGTGGTGCCTTTGGAAATAAAAGTGAAGGCTAAGCAAATTCCGAACTGGAAAATAGGCCCTCATGGTTTGGTGGGTGAATTGCAGGATAGCCCTGTAATCACTGATACAGAAACTGTAGAAGTGACGCTTATTCCAATGGGAGCAGCTAAATTACGAATCAGTTCTTTCCCAGTTATATCAACTGATGGGAATGGAACTCAATGGACAGAATAATATGCGAATGAACATCTTGAAAAACTATTCTTACTTACTCTATATAGCCGTATTTGCTGCGTGCAGTCAACCTGCTCCGGTAGAGAAAGCTGGTAACCCGATCATTGATGGATGGTATGCCGACCCTGAAGGTATTGTCTTTGATGATGAATACTGGATTTATCCTACCTATTCGGATTATTACAGTAAGCAGGTTTTCATGGATGCCTTTTCATCAAAGGACTTAATTACCTGGGAAAAACACGAGCACATCATCGATACAGCAGCTGTTAGTTGGGCAGATAGTGCCATGTGGGCTCCTGCGATTGTAAAGAATAATGAGAAGTACTTCTTATTCTTTGCTGCCAATGATATTCAAAACAACGAGTCTGTTGGAGGAATAGGAATTGGTGTGGCGGATAATCCAGCGGGACCTTATTCAGATTATTTGGGTAAGCCATTATTAGATTCTATTGTCAACGGAGCACAGCCAATAGATCAATTTGTTTTTCATGATCAGGATGGTCAGTGGTACATGATTTATGGTGGCTGGAGACATTGTAACATTGTGCGATTGAGTGATGACTTCAAAGAGATTCTTCCATACGAAGATGGCTCAATTTTTAAGGAGATCACACCGGATCAGTACGTAGAAGGTCCTTTCATGTTTATCAGAGATGGTAAGTACTATTTCATGTGGTCTGAAGGTGGTTGGGGAGGCCCGAACTACAAAGTTGCTTACGCAATTTCAGATTCACCATTTGGTCCATGGGAGCGTATTGGTGTGGTGCTAGAGCAAGATGCTGAAGTTGCAACAGGTGCAGGACACCATTCTCTAATCAAGGTACCAAATGAAGATGAATGGTACATCGTTTATCACAGAAGGCCTTTGACAGAAACCCACCACAATCACCGGGCTACCTGTATAGATAAGCTTGAGTTTGACGAGGAGGGTAAGATAAAACCTGTCAAGATTACATTTGAAGGAGTAGAAAAGAGACCTTTATAAACCATGCGNATNACCACAACCACTTTNCTTTTNATTTTATCAATNANCNTNTTGGCNCAGNNCGANCCTTTGGATTATGTGGATCCAATGATTGGNACAGCTCGAATGGGACATACCTATCCTGGTGCAACGGCTCCATTTGGTATGGTTCAACTCAGCCCAGATACTGATACCATACCTTATGCGGTGAATGGCAAGTACACTGGAGATGTATATAAATACTGTGCAGGTTATCAGTATGAAGACCAAACGGTTGTCGGTTTTAGTCATACCCACTTTAGTGGAACAGGTCATTCTGATTTGGGTGATTTTTTGGTGATGCCTACTGTTGGAGTGCTTCAGTTAAATCCTGGAACAGCTAATAATCCTGAAAGTGGCTACAGATCTCGTTTTTCACATGATAAGGAAGATGCTGAGGCAGGTTATTATAAGGTTCTACTAGATGATCACGGTATTCAAGCAGAACTGACTGCCTCGACCAGAGTTGGTGTTCATCGCTATACCTTTCCGGAAACAGATGAAGCCCATTTGATTCTGGACATGATGTATGGTATTTATAACTATGATGAGAAGACTACCTGGTCATTCATCCGCATGGAAAATGACACGCTGATCACTGGATACAAATCAACTAACGGATGGGCTCGTACTCGTACGATGTATTTTGCTATGTCTCTCAGTAAACCTGTGAAGTCTTATGGTTTCAAGTCCTATGAAAAGCACCCTTACAAAGGTTTTTGGGGTCGATTTGATCAGGAGAATAACTTCCCAGAGGCAGCTAATGAAAAAATTAGAGCGCACTTCGATTTTGATATGAAGGAAGGGGAGCAGCTCATTGTAAAGGTTGCATTGTCTCCAGTGAGTACAGAAGGAGCACTTAAAAACTTAAAAGCAGAAGCAGGAGGTCTGGATTTTGATGCCATCAAACAGCAAACTCAAAATTCCTGGAGAAAGGAATTGAATAAGGTAGAGGTGAAGACTATCGATGAGCCTGAAATGACCAATTTCTATACGGCTATGTATCATGCATTTCTGGGACCAACAATTTATCAGGATGTGGATGGTCAATACAAAGGAATTGATCAGAACATCCATCAAGCGAATGGATTTACCAATTACACCAGCTTCTCACTCTGGGATACTTATCGAGCTTTACATCCATTATTCAATGTGTTGCAACCAGCTAGAAATCAGCAGATGATTCAATCCATGCTGGCTCATTACGATCAAAGTGTTCATAAAATGTTGCCCATCTGGTCGCATCATGCCAATGAAAACTGGTGCATGATTGGGTATCATTCAGTGCCTGTGATTGCCGATGCGGTGATGAAAGGAAATGCTGATTTTGATATTGAGAAAGCCTTTGATGCCTGTGTGCAAACAGCTAACACCCGATACTTTGATGGAATAGGCGACTACATTGATATGGGCTATGTGCCAGAAGATAAGAGCCGCGCTTCTGTTTCTAAAACATTGGAATATGCTTATGACGATTGGTGCATTGCGCAGATGGCGAAGAAATTAGGTAAGCAGGAATTGTACGATGAGTTCATGAAGCGCTCAGAAAGCTACAAGCAAGTTTATGATTCAAAAACAGGCTTCATGCGTCCAAAACTATCTAATGGAGAATGGGTGGAAGAGTTTGATCCATTAGACACTCATTGGAAAGGATTTATAGAGGGGAATGCCTGGAATTACAGTTTATATGTGCCGCAAGATCCTGCTTCTATGATAGACATGATGGGAGGAAAGAAGCAATTCACAGGACATTTGGATTCACTGTTTACAATGGAGCTTCCTGATAAGTATTTTGAACATACAGAAGATATTTCCAGAGATGGAATCATTGGTAACTATGTTCACGGAAATGAACCGTCACATCATGTAGTGTATTTGTTTGACTGGACAGATGAACCCTGGAGAGCTCAGAACAAGATTCGTATGATCTTGAAAGCCATGTACAAGCCAGCAGCCAATGGTTTGGGAGGAAATGATGACTTTGGACAAATGAGTGCCTGGTATTTGTTTAGCTCATTGGGATTCTATCCAGTTGCGCCAGGTTCTGTTGATTATGCTCTGGGAAGCCCTGCTGTGGAGGAAGCTACTATTCACCTGGAGAATGGAAAGGACTTCAAGGTTGTTGCGAAAAACCAGGGTGATAAGAATGTGTACGTCAGTAAAGTGCTTTTGAATGGAAAGGAAGTGATGAGTAACTTCCTTACTCATGATGATTTAATGGCTGGAGGAGAGCTTGTTTTCTATATGTCCAATAAGCCTAAAAAGAAATAAGTTGTAACTTCCTTAAATGAGGAATCCAACACTAACCATTGGACTGGTATTGACCATCCTAATTGGTTGCACCCCAAAAACTCAAGAGTCTGTTGTTGAGCAGCCATCTGATAGTCAATACCGGCCTGCATATCATTTTACTCCTGAATCAGGGTGGATGAATGACCCAAATGGCTTGGTTTATTATGATGGTGAATATCACTTGTTTTACCAGTACTATCCAGACAGCAATGTCTGGGGCCCTATGCATTGGGGACATGCCGTATCTACGGATTTGGTTCAATGGGAGCATCTTCCTATCGCTCTTTATCCAGATTCACTAGGATATATTTTTAGCGGGAGTGCTGCGATCGATTGGAAGAATACCACCGGGTTTGGTACAGAAGAAAACCCCGCCATGGTTGCTATGTACACCTATCATGATCCGATTGGCGAGCGTAATGAAACTGTCGATTTTCAATACCAAGGTATCGCTTACAGTTTAGACAAAGGACGTACCTGGACGAAGTATAACGGAAATCCAGTGATTCCAAATCCCTGGATCAGAGATTTTAGAGACCCCAAAGTTTCATGGAATTCAGAAACCGAAGAATGGAATCTTATTCTTGCTGTAAAGGATCATGTCAATCTGTATACTTCTCCTGATCTGAAAGAATGGACAAAAGAAAGTGAGTTTGGCGCAGATCTAGGCGCTCATGGAGGAGTATGGGAATGCCCAGATCTATTTAAGCTTACCGATCAGAATGGGGTTGCCAAGTGGGTGATGCTGGTGAGTATTAATCCCGGTGGACCTCAGGGTGGTTCAGCTACGCAATACTTTATAGGTGATTTTGACGGAAGTGTATTCACACCTATGGACTCAGTCATTAGATGGGTGGATTATGGTGCTGACAATTATGCTGGAGTTACTTTTTCAGATGTACCTAAGGAGGATGGTAGACGCTTGTTTATTGGGTGGATGAGCAACTGGCAATATGCTCAGATAGTACCAACCTATGAATGGCGCAGCGCTATGACCATTCCGAGGGAATTAGTTCTCCAAAATACGGATGTTGGTTATTTACTCCGATCAATTCCGGTTATAGAAATGAAGTCTATATTCTCTGAGCAGACAGACTTAGCTAATGTTAGTGGCTCTTCTTTCAAATTAGAAGTAGACACTGATTCGGAGCAAGGAGGAATCACTTTATACAACGAAGTTGGTGATAGCCTGTCAATCTTGTTTGATGAAAACTATTTATCAATTAATCGTGAGAATGCTGGGCTGGTGAACTTCAGTGAGGTATTTCCAGCAATTCATCGAGCTCCTTTAAATGGAATTGTGATTATTAGTCTAGATGTATATGTTGATAATTCTTCCGTTGAAGTATTTGTCAATAACGGAGATCTGGTAATGACCGATTTGTTCTTTTTTACTGAACCGATAAGTGGGGTAAAACCATCGGGAAGTACACTGGTACCGTACCTCCCGACCAAGAATTAATTCGAATAATTAAAGTCTGGTGTTCAGGACATTATTGAAAATAGAGCCGAAGGTGTAGCTCATTCCAACACCGAGATTCAATTTGCTGGTAGTAGCCAAAGCACGTTGCTGCAAGATGATGTCTTCTAGTGATGCTTCACCCTTAGGTAGGTTGATTTGGTCTCTGATCACCTGGAAATCTGCATTTACTCGCACCGAAAATCCTTTGAAGACACGAACCGATGCCCAGTTGTTGATAGATAATCGATTTTTGGAAGGATCATCCAGGAAATGAGATGCTCGAACACTTGAGAATATACTTCCCCAGTTTTTTCGGTATCTCAGGTTCATCGATACGGACTGAGTATAGTAATGATCTTTAATTACGTCAAAAATGGTAGTCTCAAGATATTTCTGAGTGTTATAGTTTAGTTGATAGGCAAAGGTGATTTCTCGCGTCAGCACCTCCTTGTAGTCAAATAAGGAATACTCAATGGCTGGAGCTACTGCAGATTTCAATTTGAAATTGTCTACCGAGTTGGTTCCAACATCTCCAAATACTCCTGCTGACCAATGATTGCCTAAACTTTTGACGATACTACCACCCAGAAATTTGCGATCTCTAATACTTGTGAAGGAGCTATTATCTGATTCAGTAATTTTTAGCGTATTCTTATTATAGAAGCCATCTAGTCTTACCCGCCAATGTTCAGTCACTTTGTCTCCATCAAATCCAATGCTATAGTTAAACTCTTCACGGGTATCCTGATGCTCCATGTCCATGTTACCTCTAACTCCAAAAATCCAGTTGTTCCATGGATCTTCAATTTTTTCAGTGGTAGTTTCTGGCAACTCATGTAGCACCAATTCCAATTGGTCTGCCTGATCTGTATGTAATAGATAAGGAATGAACCCTTTCATTAGCGTCTCTTTCAATAAGTCTCGAATTTCATTGCCAGTAAGCGTTTTCGAGTAGTTAACGCTGAATTTATTATCAATACCCTCAAATCTCCCTTTTCCTGTGTACTCGATTTCATAGATCACTGTAGAAGGGTTTCCAGAAGTGTTAACCAGGACATAGATTTCGGCAAGGTCCTGATCTCTTACATGGTCCAGAAAAGTGATATTTTGACGCATATAATTATCATCACATCCTCTACAATCAATTTGCGTCTTGATTGTCTTAGGAGTATCCGTAGCCTGACAAAAAACGGATGATGTACTGAAAACTAGAACTAGTAAGGTTAAATGGGTAAATTTCATTAATCGTAATTTTAACGTTAATTCATTGCAAATAAATTAACGAACGGCTCTTAACCCAAACAAAAATTAGTGAACAGGAATATGTTAGTATGAACGGTAGAAATTGATTATTCTTCAATGTAGAACTCGATCAAACTGTCAACATACACATTTTCCCAACCATCTGTAATGTCTTCAAAGGCTTCCTCCGGTATATTGGTTTGATTCACCTCCAATGATGTGCCTTTCTTGTGTGGGTGGAGTTTGATACTCACAGGAGATTCATGATCTTCTCCAAAATACCAAACCTGATCAATTTGCTTCCCTTCATCAAAACGAACGTTTCTACCTATGATACTGTCATCCCAAAGAGAAAATTCAGTACCTTCTTTTTTCTCAAAAACTGCCGGAGATCCAGTCCACAATTCTATACTAGGCCTAAAAGTTAATGCAGCATAAATTTCTTCAGGCTCAGCGGGGACGATGAAGTACTTCTTATAGTCCATGATGCTTTAATTAAAAATAGCGACTGCTCTAACAGGAGAGCCAGTGCCGCCTTTGATTTTTAAAGGTAGTCCGATAAACTGAAATGGTCCTTTGTTTATTAACTGATGAAGGTTAATGAGGTTTTCGTAGTGTGTGAATCCCATTTCTCCACAGATGTGATGCACAGCCTGATTGGTTTTTCCTTTCACTCCGGGTGCCATAGACTCTACTCCAAAGGCAGCTATTTTTTGGACACCAAGCCAGATGGCTGCTTCTTCATCCAATCCTGGATTGTTTGGCCATTCCTCCGTATGGTAATGTCTTCTATAATGATCGGTGTAGAGTAGGATGGTGTCTCCTTTTTCAATCTTTTGAGTATTCAGTGCTTTGATCAAGTCCTTTTTGGTAATCAATTCACCAGGTGATTTCATCGATAAGTCCAGACAAAGTCCCCTGGTAATGAACATAGATAAGGGCATTCTATCGATCGTCACGTTCGAAAACTTCTTTCCCATATGAGAAATGGAGTCTACATGTGTTCCGGTATGCTCACCAAGCTCCAACTTATTGACCGCAGGTGTATTCCATTTATCTTTAGGTTCATTGTTCCACTCTTCATGAGTAGCATGTACGGAGACATTTACCTGTGGTTGTGTATGATGCACAGCCATTCCATCATAGATATCCTGACTTAGATCGATAATTTGCATGGCAATAAAAAACCCTTCTTGCAGGCAAGAAGGGTTGTATTAAATTTCTTATGAATTAATGTCCTTCTTCTTCGTCATCTTCATCTGCGAACTTGATAGCAGCATGATGTCCGTGTTTGTAGCTGTGAGTCGTTTTCTCAGTCAATGCCAGTAAGAATGCAGAGACAATGAAGACCATGTGGATAACAATCTCAATAACTACAGATTCTGTATCCTCTTTTACTCCAGCTTCTCTATAGTTAATGAAGGTTTTCAATAACTGAACCCCGGAGATAGATGCTAATGAAGTAGAAAGTTTGATTTTTAGTTGTCCCGCATCTAAATCTTCTAACCAAAGCGGTTTGTCTTCGTGAAGATCCACATCAATTCTACTAGTGAAAATGGAATATCCACCAATGGTAACCATAACGACAAGGTTCATTACCATGGAAATATCTACCAGGGCCAGAATCGCAAGCATCATCTTGTTGTCATCAAATTCGAGCGTATTGTGGTAGAGGTGGAAGAGTTCCTGAAAAAATTTGAATAGGTAAAGAAAGGAAGCTAAAATTAATCCTGTATATAGAGGAGCTTGTACCCATCTACTCCAGAACATAAATCCTTCGAAGAAATTCTCAAACTTTTTTAGGCCTGAATCTTGTGCCATGTTGCTTTATCTTAAGTTACTAAGCGAAATATACAATTTTCAATTTTGATTATGCGATCAAAAACGCTAAAAATCAATTCTTGCTCGAAATTATTACAAAAGTACCGGATAGCATGTCATGTAATCCTTTTTTTTGCTGGTTAAGTTCTATGATGATAAATCCAATAAAAAAAAGAAAGCCACTGATGATCTTGGTGGCGCTTCTCAGCAAGGATCGATAAATACTAATGTTTTCCATGGCTTGATTAGTAACCTTTATTTTAGCCATACGTTTTCCTACAGTGCCACCGTAAAATGATGTGGATAATACTTCATAAAAGAACGAAATGACGAAACAGGCTGCAAAAAGCAAGCGGTCAGACACAATAATAAAGCTGAGCAGGTAAAACAATGGCAATAGAATGATCAAATCAATATTGTGTGCCATTATCCGTGTCCATAAACCAGCGTATGTCATATTCGAATTTGTATTTTTCTACTATATTGATCAAAGAATAATTGGATTGCAACCATGCGAGTAATAAAAATCGTAGTATTAATTGTATTTCTTTTAGTACTCGCCGTATTATCATTAATCTATTTCTTGCCAGACAAAGCACACATGGAACGTGAGATCGTGATCGATGCTCCTGCTAGTAAGGTATATCAAGATCTGATTTCTTTTCGCAATTTTAATAAATGGTCTCCTTGGGCCGCCAAGGATCCAAATGCTCAATACACGTACACCGGAGCCGACTTTGGGCCTGGTGCTGTAATCGCATGGACTAGCGAGCATCCTGATCTAGGAGACGGATCTTTGGAGATTCTACTTACTGAAAAAAGTAAACGGGTTATCTGGGAAATGAAGTTTGATGGCTATGAGAGCACACCAACATCTTCCTTTTTATTAAATCCTGTAGAGGAAAGTAAGACAAAAGTAGTTTGGACCTATGATGAGGAAGGTATAAAAGGATTCTCTAAGATATTTATGTTAGGAATAGATGGCTTCTTAGGTGGAGATTGGGAATCTGGACTTGCTATGCTCAAAGAGCGAGTGGAAAGTTTGCCAAACTTCAGTCTGAAGATATTTCCTGAAATGGTTCCCGGATTTCATTATTTGGGTATTAGGGACTCTAGTCTTAATGAACCTTCATTGGTAGATATGAAAATGACTTCTGACTATGGAGAGATCAATGCATACATAAGAGCGTACGATTTAATTGTAACAGGTAAACCATTTGCGATGTACACAAAATCTAGCGATTTCAATATTGAATTCACATGTGGTGTGCCCGTAATGGAAACAGATACGATCTATCATGACTTTTTACAACTAAACTATCAGGATAGTACACAATCCTTGGTGGGAGAATACTTCGGTTCTTATGATGGATTGGCCCAGGCTCATGAAGATATTATTAAGTTTGCCTCGTATTATGACTTTGAAATTATTGGATTGTCATGGGAAACGTACATTACTGGTTATGATTCGGAGCTGGATACCAACCAATGGCAGACCAATATTTACTACCCAGTGAAGTAAATATTGCCGAAAACCCAGATATCCATATTTTCTACTTTGTGTATCGCATTATTCGAAATTTCATACCTATTTTGTTGTAAATATTCGAATAGTTATAAAATCGGTAGAAAAACTTCAATAAATGAGGTGGTTGGAGGGCTAAATCAGTAATCTTTTCAATCGTACATCGATTTCATTGGATGATATGTAAAAAATTCCCGTTTACTTAATAAATCATCTAATAAAAGCATTAAATATTTGCGAATGTGATCAGTCATGCCCCACCTTTGTATCATAATTGATAACAAAACAAGAAAGCAATTATGAAACATTCGATCAAAAACTTACTGGCACTATTAATAGTTTTTGGTGCTACTTCTTCAGCTTTCGCTGCAGATTCTGCTTACATGGTTACAGTTTGTAAAATTGTCGCGGAGCAGGAGAAAATGTACAGAGTTATGTTCTACGCTCCAACTGAGGAGAGTGTATCCGTTCAGATTAAGAATAGCAATCAGCAAATCGTATATATAGAATCATTAAAGTCTTCTGAATTCGTAAAGAAATATGACTTGTCATATTTACCTAAAGGTACTTACGAATTGGAGGTAAAATCTGCTGGTTACGTATTCAAAGAAGAATTTGAACTTGGAAGCTTGAAAGATTTCAACTTTGACTTCTCTCAACTTGCTGAGAAATCTGCTGTATCTCTAGTAGGTTCACAGGCACAGGGTAAAGACGTGACGCTTTACATTCTTGATGCAAATCAGGACGTAGTATACAAAGAAGGATTTGATGATACCAAGCAGGTACACAAGAAGTACAATCTTGAAAAACTTGGTAATCAGAAAGTTACCTTCCTACTTTACCACGATGATCAATTGATCAGAAAAGAAGCATTCGACTTCTAATCAAAAAAATCTTACTCAAATTCAAAGGATGTCATTTTTGACATCCTTTTTTTGTTGTTTTAATTGAAACAATAATATAGTTTTGCCCTCCGTTTGACAGCAATGTGTGCTCAACGAACCAAAAATGCCTGAGTGGCGGACTTGTCCGCTGATGAAACTGGGAGACAGTTTTTGATCAAGCATTAAAAAGCCTGAGTGGCGGTCCCGATAACTATCGGGAGGTAGACGCTCAATGCAAGAAGCCTGAGTGGCGGAACTGGTAGACGCGCACGACTCAAACTCGTGTTCCGCAAGGAGTGCCGGTTCGATTCCGGCCTCAGGTACTTAGAAGGCCTTCTCATTTTGAGAAGGCCTTTTTTGTTTAAGACTATAAAAAATCGAGGAGTGCCGGTCCGACCAAGCGTTGGCCCGGTCCTTCCTCAGGTACAAAAACCTCATTCTGAAAAGAATGAGGTTTTTTGTTTTTAGGGAGAAAAGAAAATCAAGGAGTGCCGGTCCGACAGAACGTCTGCCCGGTCCTCCCGATTATTATCGGGATCAGGTACTTAGACCTCTTTTAATCTCAGATTATCAGTTTTTTGTTTTTTAGGACGTACCACAATAAATGTGGTTTGATTTCTCTCGGTAGCTAGAGAACTCAGCCATATTTGGTGTTGTCACCAAATATTTAGCACTGAACCAGGATGATTTGTTGGTGATAAAACCATCAAAAACCAGGGATACGAAATGCAGCGAGTTTTAGATTGGCTATTGTCTGCCAATATCAAATAACAAACTTGCACTTAGCCCTAGAGATTCGTTTGAGTAGTACTTTGGGTAAGGCGAGATGATCGCTAGGGTATAAATGCCCAATAATCTGAATTCAATTTTCTCAGTTGGATACCCCAAACCGACAGACACATTTGAGTCTAACGAGAAGTCCCTCTCATATCTACCGACCTGTTTGAATCTTGAGGTAAGTCCTAATCCTGTAATTGGTCTAATTCTGCCCACAGTCCATGATCGGATAACCGAAACAGGGATTTCGACGTATTTCAATCTTATTTCTTCCTCGGTAGGATCGCAAACAGGACAGTAATAAAGGGCATCAAATTTCTGCTTCGATGCACCCAGGCCTGCTTGTAAATACATATTGTTGTTCCTAACATATTCAAATAGAATTCCTGATTTTGTTGTGTGAACTTTATCCTCTATTAGATGATATCCAGTATTATAACGAGAAGTTCTATTATGCTCAATAAAGTTGTCCTGACCAAGAATTTGTTGAGAATGGGAGTAGTATGCACCAATTTTTAAAAAAGGCTCCATACGCTCCTGAGAATAGCCTTTAAAGAAGACCATGTGGATCAAAATAAGTATTAGAAATCTTATCATAGGCTCAGTAAGATTAATGGTAGTATTTTAATCATAATGGATATAATTTATCAGGATATCCTAAAGTTATTGATTGTGCCTAACTTTTCCATGATCTAATTCTCGTTTATTGTAAGATTCGATATTTTCATAAAGAGGTTCAAGTATTCATTTTTTATAAAAGCACATTTCATCTTTCTCTGGCATATTTTCTGCCATATTTGGTGTTATCACCAAATATTACTCTCAAGTATGTCTGTGATATCATTCATTAATCCTTCAGAGAATTCCAATAACTTTAAACCCCAAGCATTAAACCTTAGCCATGTCAAAGTCAGGTCAGAAGCGAAGTAATATCAAAATAGGAGCAGAAGTAGAGATTGTGGAGAAGCACAATCAGCGAACCGGAGAGCCCTTGCCATATTTGGTGTTGTCACCAAATATTTAACGCACAACCTAGCTTGTTGGTGATAACACCAACAAAGGCAAGGGAGGCTTTTTTGTTTTAGATGTTCCGTAAAGAGTTGTGGTTTGATTCCTCCCGTACCGATCGCTATCGGGAATCGGGGTCAGGTACTTAGACCCCTGTTAATCATCAGATTATCAGGGGTTTTTCGTTTTTGGGTGACAGGTTTTCTTGTTGCCTAAATATTTCTAGTTTTACTAGATGGATTCCATCGCCCATTTTCTCAGAATTAAGAAATACCTATCTGATAAATATAAATCCCGTATTAATTCGGCTCTATTTAAAGGAACCGATTTAGATAAGGATAATCAATTTTATACCAGAGCTATGATTGCTCAATGCCTTGAGGGATTATGCCATCATAAAATTGATAATATTGAGGATCTAATCACTGATGACCAGCATGATAACGGCATAGACTTTGTCTATCGTGACACTGAAAACTTTGTTTTGTACATAGGTCAATCTAAATGGTCTAAAGATGGAAATATTTCAATTGCTAAAAATGATTTTTTGAATTTCCAGAATGGTTTTCAGGATTTGATAAACCTCAACTTTGATAAGTTTAATGATGCTGTTAATCAAAAGGCTGAAATAATTACCGATTGCATTAGCTCTATCGATTATTCAATTGTAGGTCTTTATTGCTATGCTGGATATCATGACATCTCGGATGAGATCAAAAATCTTATAGATACTTCTTTGAAAAAACTCAATAGTATCAATTGGACATTTGATATTAAGTGCGTTAATCAAAAATTTTTATACCAGTCAATCTTGCAGGTAGAGGATGGTTATTCAATTGACCTTAAGGAGACCAAACTCTATAACTACGGATTACATAAACATCCTTTTACCGCTGTATATGGTGAAGTCGATGTGATTTCATTGGCTTTGCTCTGGGATAAATACGGCAAATCTATTTTGAATAAAAATTTAAGAAGATTCAAAGGGTCAACTTCCGTTAATCAGGGAATCAAACACACTTTATCAAGTGAACCTGATTACTTCTGGTATTACAATAATGGTATCACTGTTCTTTGCAGCAAAATTAAGCGCTATCCTGAGTCAGCAGATAATACCTCAACTGGTAAATTTGATTTTTTGGGGAGTAGTGTTGTAAATGGAGGGCAGACGCTAGGAAGTATTGGCGAAGCATATAAACTCTATCCAGATGATATTATCGATTCAGGAGCAAGAGTTCAAATCAGGTTTATTGAATTGTCGGAAGAATCTGAGTATATCAATAAAATCGCAAGATTTAACAATACCCAAAATAGAATAGAGAATAAGGATTTTGCTTCCTTGGATCCATTACAAGAAACATTGCGTAAGCAATATCTTTTAATGGGGATCCAGTACGTTTATAAAACTGGCGATGGTATTCTAGATCCAAATAAAGGGTTTAGTATCAATGAGGCTTTAGTGGCTAGAGCTTGTCTTACAAGTATTGAACATTGCGCTCAAATTACTCGTGAGGTAGGTTTTGTTTGGATTGATATTAGTAAACCACCTTACACAGCTTTATTTCATCCAGATTTGGATCTCAAGTTGATGTGGAATTGTGTTAAGGTGGTTCGTTGTTGTGAATCTATTTTAAGACAACATGTTAGTGATAACTTTACTAACAAGAAATTAAGTTTAATATGTCAATCTGGTGAAAATTTCATAATGTATAAGGTATTGAATTATTTGAGTGTAAACACTTTATCTCAATCGGAGAATTACATGCCCAAAACAGCAGAATTGAAAAAGGAAATTGTACAGATAGTTAAGATAACCGAAGATATCCTAGAGAAGAATTTCTCAAGTGATCACATAACTAATGTTTTTAAGAGTGCTAAAAAATGTGATCGTATTTCGTCAGCAATTGACAATCAATTGGGCAGAGAGTATAATTTATTCAACCCTCTACCCAATAATTAGGCTATTTATTTAATCAATCATCCACATTAAAATCAAACCATTTATTTAGCAATTCTTGTAGTTCCGATATTAGATGTTTTCGGCCTTCTTCACCTTTGTCATAAGGATCTCTCTGCCATATTTGGTGTTGTCACCAAATATTCATCTCTAAGTATGAAAGTTGTAGCGCATACCACTCGTTCAAAGAATTACAATAACTTTAAACCCTAAAATATTAAACTTTAACCATGCCCAAATCAGGTCAGAAGCGTAGTAACATTGAAATAGGAGCAGAAGTAGAGATTGTGGAGAAGCACAATCAGCGTACCGGAGAACTAACGTCTGGTTTTGTGGAGAAAATCCTAACCAAATCTGCTACTCACCCTCATGGAATCAAAGTGCTTTTGGAAACTGGAGAAGTAGGACGAGTGAAGAACATTTTGGAGGACTAGCATCCGTTTTTTGTGATTTGGATATCCTCATCCAAATACGTACTTTCACGGCACAATTCTACAAGGACTTCCGCCCGAGGATCCTGCAAATCAACTGTTTAACTTATTGCATTGCCATGAAAAAGTGGAAGAAGCTATCTCAGGAAGAGATTCAGCAGCGTGTGTTTTCTGCATTGTCAGAAAATGTGGACTATTATAATCAGAACATTCTAGGTGTGCCTGCCTCACATCTGGATGATCGTGTATTTTATCAAAATGCACCATTTCTGGAGGATGCGCCATTTCTAAGTACACTGATTCACAACCCCAATCATATCGGTTGCCATACGCTGGGTACTTCAGAAAGCTTCTTCAAGGGTACGCAGCAAATTGAAAAGGAAGTCATCGCTATCTGTGCCGAAGACATCCTGAAAGGGGAGGGTGAGTTTGATGGCTATGTGGCCTCTGGTGGTACAGAAGCTAATCTTCAGGCGGTTTGGATTTACCGCAACAACTTCATGCAAGAACTAGGTGGTTGCCTTGATGAGATCGCTTTGATAACTTCTGCTGATGCACATTATTCTTCTGCCAAAGCTTCCAATGTGTTGCAAATTGCTTTCTACAAAGTAGCTGTTGATGAGGAAGATCGATCTATCAGCAAATCATCTGTTCGGGAAACTGTACTTCAAGCGCAATCAGAGGGTAAGAAGTACTTCATCGTCATGGCGAACATGATGACCACCATGTTCGGTTCGGTGGATGATTTGGGTTGTTATACAGATATATTACAAGAGCTGAATGTTGAGTTCAAACTGCATGTGGATGGTGCTTATGGAGGATTCTTTTACCCCTTTGCCCGGCAAGAAAATAATATCAATTTCAGTAACCCACATGTCAACTCAGTGACTCTGGATGCGCACAAAATGCTGCAGGCACCTTATGGAACTGGGATATTTCTCATTCGAAAAGGATGGATGCATTTCGCGAATACTGAAGAAGCCAGCTATGTTGAAGGGCAGGACTATACACTGATCGGCTCTCGATCAGGGGCCAATGCCATCGCGATTTGGATGATTTTGATGAATTATGGACCACATGGATGGTTTGAAAAGACTTTGGTACTGAATCACAGAACCACCTGGCTTTGTGAACAGCTGACCAAAAGAGGAATTGAGTATTTCAGATATCCAGAAGCAAACATCGTCACTATGAAAGCGAAGTATCTGAAATCTGAACTATGCAAAAAGTATGGACTCGTTCCTGATAATCATCAAAATCCAAAGTGGTTTAAGATTGTGCTAATGGATCACGTCACGGTGGAGAAATTGGAGAAATTCCTACAAGACTATGATAGCCACTAAGGCTATCTAAAGTCTTCTTCTTTCATGAGTCCTTCTTGCAAAAGCGTGGAAATCACGATCTCCGTCATTTCACTCTTGAAGGCAAACTCGCTACGGATATCCATAACGTATGCTTTCAGGCGCATTTTCAAATAGGATCTTCGTTCCTTTACTTCGTTGAAGAACAAGACGGCAATCGGCTTGTTGAGGTAAACGAATCTGGATACCTGTGCCGCTTGAGTGGCAATTTCTCGCACGCGTACCGTATCAATGCTAAGTGGCAAATAGATTTCTGCTACCACCTGGCAGTTCGCCTCTCCAGAGTTGGCATTGGAAACTGATCCGTTCATGATGGTGCTGTTTGGAATTGCTACCAACGAGTCATCAGCAGTAACGATTCTGGTGGACCTAAGACCAATTTCTGTCACCTCTCCATAGAATGATCCCACCTCTATTTTGTCTCCTACCTGGAAAGGTCTGTCAAACAAGATCATTACTCCTCCAAAGATGTTTTTCAGAATGTCCTGAGCGGCAAAACCAATGGCCACACCAACGGATGCTGATAGTGCGAGTACCGTTGCCATCGGTGGCTGGAAAATCCCAGTGATTATGGTTACGATCACCAATATCCAACCCATAATACGGACTACTGGAATAATTCCCTTGAGGGTAATCCGGTATTGTGTGCTTCGCTCAGCCAGTATCTGTAGGATATGACTGAAAAATCGAATCAGGATATAACCTGTTACGATCACTACCAGCGACCAAAATAGTTTAGGAATAGAGAAGATTTCGCTCAGCTTCGGAGCTTCATTTTTGATGTCTTGCACGGCCTCTTGTGCATTCCCAGATAGGGAGAGCAACGTCAGTAAGCCGAATGTGATATATCTACTCATTAATGAATCAAATTTTTAGCTTTCAACAAGCTGATGACACTTCTATACACTAGTGTATTCACCAGGTATTGGTTGCCTTTCTTGACGAGGATGCCATCTTCCAACATCATAGAAAGTAATAAATAGGAGGCCTGTATCTTTTTACGCATTACTTCAGAAAATTGCTCCACAGTCAGTCCGTCATGAAGTATAAGCGCATGCAAAGCTTGCGTTTTCTCCAGGTTCAAGATCTCCAGGAAGCTTAAGTCGGGTTTTTGGAAGGAATTGATCACAATTCGATCCTGGTCTACACTTTTAGTGGATAACAGCCAGAACATCAACGCCATGGTGATGTTGCTTTCTGAAAAATCGATTAGGTTTTTAAAGAATCTTCTGCGAAGAAACTCCTGTTGTTCTTCCTCAGAGAGTTTTGCAAATCGCTTGCTCTCCAGTTTGCTAACCTCAGGTTCAAAGTAAATTTTATAACCACTAATCCGGTTTCTTTTTTGCACTATTTGGTTCAGATCTTCTTCAGAAGGATTTTTCAAGCCAATAGGATAGCTGAATATCTCATGAATGTGCAGAGTCTTCTTAAAAAACTCGAATGTATACACCGTACAGGTGGTCATCCAAAAGACATGCTGTGCTGTATTGCTAATCAATGTTAGCAAAGCTTTGATAACCGTAAAGCCACCAGGTTTTCTTAAATAAAGGTTTTGAATGTCTTCGAGAAGAATGATTCGTTTTGGACCGTTCAGCAATTTGTTTTGTACCTCTTCATAGGTGGTAGGTTCTTCAGATGAGATAATCTTTTTCAAAATCTCATCAAACTGAGTTTGGTTATCTACAGCTGTTTGGCATTTGAATCGGGTGATAGGGTGCTTGAAAGTGGAGGTGTTCTGCACGTAGTTCATAAATGAAGTCATACCACTCCACTTCTCACTGTAAAGTATCACAGAGCCCATTTTGCCTTCTACCCATCTGGTATAAGCAGTACTTAATTGTTCCAGCTCCGCTTTTCTACCAACAAAAAGCTCCAGGTCTGTCAATGGTTCTGTTTTGTACAGGTTTCGATAAATCACCGGCAATGCATCAATACGCTCTTCAGCACTAGCCAGGAAATCTGACACTGCTCTACTAGCTGTATCCTTTTTGGAAGTAAGGATAAACCGCTGGCGGAATGAGCTGAGGAAGTTGTTGGCCTCCTTAAGTCTTTTCGTTACATAGGCCTTGCTTTCGTCAAAGTAAGTAGCTGCTTTGCTTTTGAGCTCCGTTCTATAAGCCTTCGTTTGTTGTATGGTTTTCGCTTTGGCAATACGAATTCGCATCTCACGAATGTTCTCATTAACCATCAAGGCTTCCAACTCGTCATTGTACTTATTGACTGCATTGGTAAGAGATGCCTGGGTATCGATGAATAGATTGGAGAGTGCCTGCTTGATTTCGTTCACACGATCTTCTGCTCGCTGTAGCGTTTCCATCGCTACTCTATTGGCCGATTCAGAATTTTGATGTTCTTCCAGCTGCTGAATAGCTGTTGATAGCCCGAACGTGATCATATGATCCAGGTCCCCACTAAGCGTGATTTGTTTGTTTAGTTGCGACAAGAAAGAACCCTTTATTCTATCCAACTCCCTGAACAAGGCTGGAGCTATTTCAAACTCAAGCAATTCATACAATGGAATGGTGGTAATGTCACTACTAGGAATTGGTTTTTGGTATTGCGTGGCTGTTTTGCATAATCGTAGATCAAAACTCATGGACTTCAATCCCTGCGTGATCGTGTTTTCCAATCGGGCAACCGCATTGATCGTATTCTTGCTGCTGAGTTTTTCTACCAGGGCAGGAATGGTGGATTCATCCAAACTCTTTTGAGCTTTGTAATTGGTTTTTTTTAGCGACTGGCTCAAGTCCTCCGTCTTGTCCAATAACTCCCTTGACTCGGAAATAAAATCCAAAATAACATTGAGGTCAGGGGAGATCGTTTGCTCAAACGTTTTGGACTGAGACTCCTGATAGGTGTCAAGCGCTTCTTTACTTTGATCAGTCAGTTTTCGAAGTTCCAGATCACTTCGCCACTCTTCGTGCAAGAGTAAAAGAGAATTGTTCCAGCCCTTGTATTCTTTGCGCCATTTGGTATTGGACTCCTCTACGGCTTCAGATACTTCACTTGCACTAAAATTACTCGCTTTTAACTCGAGTGTTCCTACCAATTCGGCTTCCTTACTTAATGCACTAAATGTTTGGTCTAGTTTGTCTAATAAATCCTTCTTTAGGTGATTTCTGGTCTTGGTAAATTCCTTTTGTAGCGTCTTAGGATCAAACAATGGAATCTTTTGATCCACACTGTCAATGAGTAGTTCCGTGTATGCTTTGGTTAGTTCAGCAAAGTATTCTGATCTGAGTGGAGTAATTCGCTCAACAAACTCTGCTCTAAGGTGTTTTTCTGCTAATCCTTTTAAAGGAACTTCATGTTTCCAATACGTTTTGCCTTTTTTGCTTTTGCGGAAAACATTAGCAATTTTTCTTGGTGAATCCGACATTCCGAAAGCGACATTCTTGAATGGCTTACGTATTTTGATCAAGAAAGAATCACCAGGTTGTTTAGCAAAACGTTCTGGCTTTTGTTCCATAACGATAGATTCTGGAACCTGATCAAGGATTTCTTTCAAATGGGTATTGAACGATTCTGCAAACAGTTCAAAATCCTTTCCCTCTTCCTCATATACGGAATACTCAAGAATGCCATGAATGGCTTCAGCAATTTTGGCTGGCGTTTTCTCAGTAGCGAAAATTCCATCTATTTGATTACGCAGTTTTTCAAAGCGTAAATACTGTTCTCTGATTTCTGCTTTGTAGGAATTATACAATTCCTTAGAGATCAAATCGGCGGTTTTTTCCTTTAACGAATCAATGTGTTGATACATTCACAAATAATTAGGCAATCATCATACGAATAATCGTATGAATAGTTAATTGTTAAAGTAATAAAATGTTTTTGCTCTTTTCGGTGTTATCTTTAAAGAACCATAAATTGATTCATATGCAAAGGGTATTTCAGCTGTTTTCTTTCGTATTCATTGTTGGCTTATTTAGTTGTCAGACGCAATCTGAGCCGGAATTGAGAGCTTCTACCTATCTTTTGCATCGGGCTAACTACAACCCGGTGAGAGGTGAAGTGACTGTGACAGAAGTAGGACCAGGGATTCTGGAATTTAGAATTAATGTCGAAAATACAGTAGAAGGAGGTATACACCCGGCACATTTGCATTTTGGTGATGTTAGTCAAGTTGGTGAATTAGCTCTTCGTCTAAACGATGTAGATGGTGCTACTGGAGAAAGTGTGACCTTGGTAGAGCATGCGACCTTATCTGATGGTCGTGAGTTGACTTATGATTTGTTCCTCACATTAGATGGTAGTATCAAGATTCATATGAATGACAACTACTTCAAGCACATGGTGTTGTCATTTGGTAATGTGGGCAAGAATGAAGACTACCTCTTCGATGGAGTGGCTGTGTGTACTGGTCATTAATTAATCAATCTCATTTTGTTTAAAACTCTAGAAGGGTAATGACAAGACTCCTCTGAATTTTGATGGGCTCAGCATTTTGAGGTTCTTCCTGAATGTTCTTTGATTAATTTTTTGAACTGGGTAAAAAAAGATCCCTCGTAAGGGAAAAACGAGGGACCACAACCAGCTATGTCTATGACCCTTTCGGGCTAGATTCATGTACAAAACTACCCGTTACCGCGACATGGCAAACTTTTGTTCGTTGAACAGATGAAATTCATCGGTTAATATTTCAAATGACCTGTTTAAGCTGTTATGGTAGTTCCACCAACTGCTCTAAAGAGTAGGCTTTCGGCTTATCAGCAAACAAAATTTTGGTTTTTGCCCATGTAGTTTTGAATAATTCTGAATCCCTGTAGTCATCAAGGTCTTGCTGAGAGTCCCAAATGCTCAATGTATAATAGGTATTGGATTGATGGTGGTCTTTGTGAAGTGATAGGTAGTTGCACCCAGAGCGTGCTCTGATCTTTTCCTTACTTTCATCAAATACTTGTTCGAATTGAGTTGTTTTGTCTTCTCGAAAGACCATTCGTACGATTCTGGTAATCATAATTCGAAGTTGATTATCACGGGTGAGTCCAAAATAAGTCCTAGCAACTCTGAGGCATTGCCTTTATTGATTCCTATTTGCAAATACCCATTGCTATTGAAGATGATGTAGAATTCACCAGATTCTACTTCCCCGAAGGATTTGTTGATTCTTCTTGACTTTTCCCTGCCAAACCCGATCTCAAAAGGTTTATTACCATTTATTTTCATAATGGTTTCAAACTCTGATTGAACGATGTTGGTAATCAGGTTGCCATAGGAGTCCACTCGGATGATGTTTCCGGAGATTTCTCTTTTGGTGACTTTGAGCTGACGAGAATAAAGTACTTTCATCTCAGCGAGTGCTGGCCCCAGTTCATGGATATTTTTTCCATTGGCCAATCCACTCACTATTGGCGCCATAATGTCTTTGGCACCGAAGGTCGTTTCTATTGGTTTTAGCGCATTGATATCAATGATCGCAGAAGGTCTCTGGCTAGACAATAGGCTGAATAGACCACTGTCTGGCCCAACAAAGTAATGCTCTTCTAGTTTAATTGCAATGAATTTATTGGGCTCTCGAGAGTTGAGATCAATCGCACAAAGATGGACAGTGTTTGCAGGGAAGTCACGAAAGACATTTTTCAGGACATACGAAGCATGTGCTATATCCGACGGATAGATCGAGTGACTGATGTCAATAATGTTGAGAGAAGGATTGCCTTTGAGTATGGCTGCCTTTACCGCCGCTACGTAGTGGTCCTCAGTACCAAAATCTGACATAAATGTGACTAGCGCCATACAAGCAACGGAAATATTTTTTTAACTTGAGACAAAAATATAAATTCTAAAAGCAAGAAAAATTAAACCCACATAAATCGAACATTCATTTGTTAGAAAAGGTAATCACGCTCGAAAATATATCCCTTGTTGACTTCCTGGGAATCCAAAACCAGAACATTAAAGAAATAGCGTCTGCATTTCCTGAGAGCAAAATTATTTCAAGAGGAAATGAGATCCGAATACAGGGGACGGCACCACAGATTCTTAAGATCAATGACATTTTAAATGACCTGCTGAATCATTACAATAAGTATGGAAAGGTAACACATGAAAATGTTGTTTCTTATATCAATGATGAGCAACACAGTTCTACACACTCTGGAGCTGATGATGTGTTGGTATTTGGAACTCGTGGTTTCAAAATTTCTCCAAAAACCAAGAATCAGAAAGATCTGGTTCATGCGGTGGAGAAAAACGATTTGGTATTCGCCATAGGCCCAGCTGGAACTGGAAAAACATTTATCAGTGTCGCTCTGGCAGTGCGTGCATTGAAAAATAAAGACGTCAAGAAGATCATTATTACAAGGCCGGCAGTAGAAGCAGGCGAAAATCTGGGTTTCCTTCCTGGAGACCTAAAGGAAAAGATTGATCCTTATTTGCGGCCTATATACGATGCGCTCAATGACATGATTCCTTCTGAGAAGCTGAGATATTACCGTGAAAATGGAGTGATTGAGATAGCTCCTTTGGCTTATATGCGAGGTAGAACACTCAATAATGCATATATCTTGTTAGACGAAGCTCAGAATACCACACCTATGCAGATCAAGATGTTTTTGACCCGTATGGGGCCTGATTCCAAAGTGATCATAACTGGGGACCGCTCACAGATAGATTTGCCTAGAAATCAAAAATCGGGCTTGGTAGAAGCTGTTCAGGTTTTGAAGGGTATCAAAGGAATTGGGTTTGTCACATTAGACGAGAAGGATGTCGTGAGACATAAATTGGTGAAAGATATTGTAAGAGCTTACAATTCCCATCAAGATAAGGATGATCGTAGTAAAAGTTGATACTGAGGAGTTACAAAAGAAGGCATTTGCAATACGCAATGAAGTCTTTGTGGTGGAACAAGGGGTTCCCGCAGAAGCAGAGATGGATGAGTATGAAAGTATGTGTACTCATTTTGTTGCATTGGATGAATCTAACAATCCCGTAGGAGCAGCCAGATGGAGAAGGACCGATAAGGGAGTAAAACTCGAACGCTTTGCCGTAAAAAAGTCTTACAGAGGCAAAGGAGTGGGATCAAAACTAGTGGAGGCAGTTCTGAAGGATATCGAAGCAGAATGGGGGTCTGGGATCTACATTTATTTGCATTCTCAATTACCGGCAGTTCCATTATATCTCAAGTATGGATTTGAGAAGGAGGGTGGTCAGTTTTCTGAGTGTGACATCCTTCATTACAAAATGCATCGCAAATCTTAGTGGAAACGTTGTATGTGTTTGGATAATTGGTGATATTCCTATCGCCAAAACTAATCTAAGCCTCCATACATGTTTAAATGGTCCGCCTTTCCATTTATCAGACTGTCCATGGCCCTTGCGACAGGAATTATCTGCTCTCAGGTCTTTCAAGACTGGCAATTCGTACCGTGGCACCTTTATGCCCTAATTGGTATAGTAGTCCTACTATCTGTACTCGCAATTAGGTTCTATTCAATTCGTGGTGCAGTTTTACTCACAATGATGTCCCTGGTAGGGTTCAGCTTGGGGTATTTACATATTGAATCTAAATACACTGATCACTACAGTCACATCACCAATCCTGATGGGTTAGTAGGGGTGGTGGTCTCTGATCAGACAGATCGCACCAACCATTTGAGATATCAGGTAGAGGTACTCGAAGTACTACAAGGTGATTCATTGAATAAAGTCTCTGGCAAACTCTTTCTCTATGTGGAAAAAGGGGAAGATAATTCAACTTTGAACTATGGCGATGTTGTGACAGTTTCCAAAGGCTACTTCGAGATCCCTGAACCCAAAAATCCAAATGAATTTGACTATCGGAAATATTTGGAACGTCAGAATATTTATGCCCATGCCTTTGTGGAGAGCCATGAAGTTAAGATTCTCGATCATTTAGCGTTGAATCCTGTTTTGTCATGGGCTTATACTATTCGAGGTACTTCTCAGTCAATAATTGATGAACTGATTCGTAGCCCTCGTGAACGAGCAATTGTCTCAGCACTGATGCTTGGGATTAAAGATCATCTCGACAATGAATTGAAAACTGCATATTCTTCTGCCGGAGCAATTCATGTGTTGGCTGTATCTGGTTTGCATGTGGGAATAGTATTCATTTTACTCAACATTCTATTCAAACCCTGGAAAGAGCGAAGGATTGGTAGGTACACCTTCATGGTGGTGGCAACGGCAGTTATCTGGATGTATGCGCTGATCACAGGGTTTTCACCTTCGGTTATGCGAGCGGCCACTATGTTTACGGTGATCATTTTGAGTGAAGGGTTTCAGAAGAAAGCCAACATCTACAACTCCCTTGGTATAGCAGCTTTCTTGCTGATCATTCTGGATCCATTCGTCATTTATGCGGTGGGTTTTCAATTGTCGTTTATTGCTGTCTTTGGCATTCTGATGATCTATCCTTTGATTTATCATAAAGTACATTTTCACAACAGAATAGGGAATTATGTTTGGTCTATCGTCTGTGTTTCGGTTGCGGCACAGATTTCCACTTTTCCACTTACACTTTATTATTTCAATCAATTTCCAACATACTTCCTTGTTTCAAACCTGGTGGTGATACCTGCCGCTTCAATCATGCTGTATGTTGGTTTGGTTGTCCTAATACTTGGGGCCATCCTACCTGCAGTGGCTGAGGTGATTGCTTTTATTTACGAGCTATTTATTTGGTGTGTCAATGAGATTGTTCTATCACTTCAGGTGCTGCCTTATCCCATTTTTGACTGGATTTATTTCGATCAACTAGATGTGATATTCATCTACCTGATCATGCTAGGCCTGTACCAGGTGTTGATCACTTATGAATATAACCTACTGAAACTGACGGTTAGTTTTTGTATTTTGTTTAGCTCCTGGTTGGTTTGGAAAGACTGGTCGAGGCATGGACAACAACAGGCAGTATTTTATGAGGTAGATGAAGTGGTAGCAATAGATGTCATCGATGGCTTAAAGTCCACTTTATTGGTTGACACTTTTCCTCAGAGCATTCGTGAAGAGACCTACTATCAAATTGATCCCTTTCGGCTCGCTCAAGGATTGCCTAAGGTCGAGAAAAGTTGGCAGTTGATGAGCCAGTCTGAGTTGGCAGTTGGTTCGGAACAGTTTACAGCCATCGATATAAATGGTATCCGTATTTTAGTTGTTAATGATTTGTCAGACTTTAATTTTCTAGAATCGATTTCGGCTGACATTATTTATTTGACATCCATGTCTGATGAATTATTGAGTAACGTACAATGCAAGTTGGTAGTAATTGGAAATGGACTTAATTATTATGAGAGGAGGAAGGCCAAGGAAGTTTGTGAAGAAAAAGGATTGCCTTATCACTCGCTAAAGGAGGAGGGTTATCTACATATTAATTTGGAAAACCAATTGGTGTTAGCTGGTTCTGAATCCGACTTATCGCTACTTAAATAGTTTTGAGCCAGGTCTTGGCTTCATCCACATTATTGAAGTGCTGTGATTGAAGCCCAAGTTGATTTTTTCGTTCTTCGATACTTTTGATAGACATTTTATTCAGAATGTTATCACTCACAATCACGGCACTAGCCTTGTATCCGTTTTTAGATGCTTTTTCATACCATGTGGTTGCCAGCCATTCTTGATTCTCCTGACTCACTACTTTAGAATTTCTGTTATCCACCAGAAGTTTACCAGATTTGTTTTGGATCAACAGGTCTAGCGCAAAGTTGCATGCTTCCTGAAAGTCTTTAGGAATTGAAAACCCGTTCCAGACTATTTGAACTGCATTGATGTCCGCTAAATAGTCAATTTTACAGTGCTTTTTGTCGTAGATAAATTCTGAGTTCATGAATTTTGGGGTTGAGTATGGGATTTTTAGGAATGACAGTTCATTCTATTTGAGCGTTAAAATAATTCAACTTATCTTCAATCCGTCAGATTTTATTTTAAAATGATGATCGAGATCTTAGAGACCGTTAACCGCCTATAGCACTTGAGTACACCTCTTCAAATATTACATCAGTATTGGGGATATTCAGAATTCAGACCACTTCAATCGGAGATCATTGGTGCTGTACTGGATAAACAACCTACTCTTGCATTGCTACCAACAGGAGGAGGCAAGTCTATCTGTTTCCAGGTGCCAGCAATGTGTGTGGAAGGTATTTGCATTGTCGTGTCACCACTTATCGCTTTGATGAAAGATCAGGTAATGCAGCTACAAAAGCGTAACATCAAAGCTGTGGCCATCTATTCGGGGATGAGCAAAAAGGAGATTGATATTGCATTAGATAATTGCATCTATGGTCAGATCAAGTTTCTTTATGTATCTCCCGAACGATTGAAAACAGAGTTGGTTCGAGAAAGAGCCAAACAGATGGATATTAATTTGCTGGCAATAGATGAAGCACATTGTATTTCACAGTGGGGGTATGATTTCCGGCCTCCATATCTGGAAATAGCTGATTTTATTGAGGAAATAAAGCCCCCGAGGCTTGTGGCATTGACTGCATCTGCAACTCGGGAAGTGAAATTTGATATTCTGGAAAAGCTGAAGGTGGAAGATGCCAGGGTTTTTCAGAAGAGCTTTGCCAGACCGAATCTTTCTTATTCTGTCTTTGAATTGGAAGACAAAGAGCAGAAAATTCTGGAGATCTTAAATAAGGTACAAGGAAGTAGTGTGATTTATGTAAGAAGTCGTAAGCAAACACGTGAAATAGCTGAATTCCTACATTACAATCAAATATCTACAGATTACTATCATGCAGGCATTCCTGGCTCGGTGAGATCTGCCAAGCAGGATAAGTGGATCGAGGGTAAGACGCGAGTCATGGTCTCTACCAATGCCTTTGGAATGGGCATCGATAAGGCTGACGTACGTACTGTGATTCACTACGATTTGCCGGATTCGTTGGAGGCGTATTACCAGGAGGCTGGTAGAGCGGGGAGGGATGAGAAGAAAGCTTTTGCAATCCAACTCTTCTCAAAAACAGATATAGAAAACTTAAAGTCCAGAACGGAGCAAGCTGCGGTTTCTGTTGAATACATTAAGAGAGTCTATCAAGCTTTGGCCAATTATTTCAAGCTGGCAGTAGGAAGCAATGCCTTGACCAGTTTTGAGTTTGACTATCAGGAATTTGCCAGAAACTTCGACTTACCATTGGCGGAAACGTTTCACGCACTCAACAAACTGGCGGATGAAGGATTGATAGCGTTAAATGAACCTTTTAAAGAAACTTCTAAGCTGATCTTCAACCTGGAGCAACCAGAAATCTATAAGTTTCAGGTTGCCAATAAGGCTATGGACCCTGTAATTAAGGTGTTGATGAGATTGTATGGAGGTAATTTGTTTAATGATTTTGTGACCATCAAAGAAAAAGACATTGCTTCGTTACTTGGTGAGTCCATTGAAAAAGCAATCAACCAATTGAAATACCTGCATCAAGCAGAAGTAGTGACTTATCAAAAGGCAAGTGATATCCCGAGGATCACCTTCCTCACACCAAGATTTGATGCTAATAATTTGCCGCTCGATCAAAAAAGAATCAAATGGCGACGTGAAGTAACCTTAGCAAAGGCTGAAGCGGTGGTATCCTATGTTGGGGATGATAAAAAATGCCGATCTAGAGTGATTCAGAGATATTTCGATGAAGTGAGCTATGAAGATTGTGGGGTTTGTGATGTTTGTATCTCTAAGACTAAATACACCAACTCCATTCCTCTGAAAGCTATTTTAGAATTCATTCAAACAGGTGCCAAATCAGAACATGACCTTAAAGCTCACTTTGATACCATTGATTTTGATGACCTGGTTGCAGGGATCAGAACCTTGATGGATCAGCGAAAAGTGTATTTTACTAAAAGTGAATTATTTGCTATTTCTCCTGAGTAGATTTCCCAGGCGTATTCCCGGCAGGCTTTACATGCTTCCACGAATCTCCACGTTTGATGCTAAAAATTGTTCCCACGGATACACCAAACTGTTTAGCGATGATTTTTACTCGAGTTTTTCGGTTAGGGTCAGCCATCATTTTTTTGATGATTGCCACTTGAGTTCTACTTAGCTTGTTGTTAGGAGTGAATTCTTTGTCATAAGTGTAAGCCGACTTGTGGAACTTACTCATATGGTTTTTGAACTCCTCTTTGTCCACCCACTTCAGGTTTTTCGCTGCAGGATTTCCCTTGTTTTCATCCAAAAAGATGATATGGTCCCGGTCTTCAGGATTGGGCACAAAAAGTTCTGCAACTACTTTGTGGACATAAATCAAGGTATTCTTACCATCCTTTTTTCGAGTAGGGATGGCACGATAGCCCATGTTTTTATAGTGCTTAAGTAGCTTGGGAGGATTAAAATAGAGTGATTTTACTTCACCTAGATTGCTAACCAGAAATTTATTTCTGATATCCTCATTTTCCCATGTTTTCCATTCTTCCATAGAAAAGTTAGGCGGTGTGTTCAATTCAAAAATACGCTAAATTTTTGATAATCAAAGACATAAAAAAAGAGCAGACGCTATATTCTGCTCTTTTAATGTTGTTTTTTTATTAAGAATTAGTCTTCTGTCTCTTCTAATGCCGCAACACCTGGAAGAACTTTGCCTTCCATATACTCTAGCAGTGCACCACCACCAGTACTCACATAAGATACCTTGTCTCCGAAGCCCAGGTTATTGATAGCAGAGGCAGAGTCACCGCCACCTATCAAAGAGAACCCACCGTTTTCCGTTGCTTTTACTACAGATTTGGCAATTGACTCAGTTCCTACAGCGAAAGCAGGGAATTCAAAAACACCCATTGGTCCATTCCAAAGTATTGTTTTAGACTTTTCAACGGTCTCAGCGAATAACTTCACAGTCTCTGGTCCAATATCAAGTCCTTGCCAGTCATCTGGAATCTCACCAGCCTTTACCGTTTGCTTATTGGCATCCTTATTAAAGTCGTCAGCGATAACTGTATCCACAGGAAGGATAAGGTTTACACCTTTTTCTTTCGCCTTGGCTCTCAACTCCTTAGTCAATGGCATTTTGTCTTCCTCAAGAAGAGATTGACCAATGTTGCCACCTTCAGCTTTAGAGAATGTGTATGACATTCCTCCTCCGATAATCAGGTTGTCGGCTACATCCATTAGACGCTCAATGATCAAGATCTTATCAGATACTTTAGCTCCACCCATGATAGCGGTGAAAGGTCTCTGTGGCTCACCTAAAACTTTCTTGGCATTTTCAAGCTCTTGTTGCATTACATAACCGCAGCATTTGTCAGCGAATGACTTGGCCACAATCGTGGTAGATGCGTGTGCTCTGTGAGCTGTTCCGAAAGCATCATTTACATAGATGTCTCCAAGTTTAGCCAATTTGGAAGCAAATTCCTCATCACCTTTTTCTTCTTCTTTGTAGAACCTCACATTCTCCAATAGAAGTACCTGACCAGCTCCAAGGTTTTTACTTTTATCTATCGCCTCATCACCAATACAGTCATTGGCAAATTGTACGGTAACGCCTAGTTTTTCACTTAGATCTGGGATGATGTGCTTTAAAGAAAACTTCTCCTCTGGACCAGTTTTAGGACGACCCAAATGGCTCATCAAAATGGCACTTCCTCCTTCATCTATAATTTTTTTAATCGTTGGGATAGCTGCTTTTAGACGCGTATCATCTGTTACGTTGAAATCTCCATCCAAAGGCACATTAAAATCCACTCGGATCAATGCTTTTCTGTTTCTAAAATTAAAATCATCTATGGTTCTCATATCCACTCAGTTTAGTAGTGCTAAATTGTCCTATATGTCAATAAAAGCAAAGGTTTATTGTGATATTATCTTGATGCTGCGCGTTTTAACCTATCGTTAATTGCTGCACCTAATCCTTCTTCAGGGAATTTTTCAGTAAGGATTAAATCTATGTTCTTTTGGTCCATTATACGCAGGGCACTGAAAAGGTTTCGCGCTGCTTCACTCAAATCTTTGGAGGGAGACAATACGATTTGCTTCTCCTCTGATATTTCATTGAATTTCTTATGGAAGCTAATAATTCCAAAATTCTGGTTCTTAAATCGTTCTATCAGCATATCCAGTTTCCCAATGATCACTCGTTTGGAGGGTGCATAATGAGATTTTAACATGCCAGGAGCCATTGGGTCGGAGGAGTGATTGATTTTTAGTTTCACCTTACCTACTACCGCTTCGATATCTTCAATCTTTTTCCCTCCAAGACGATATATAATCGGTTTCTCTTGCTCATCAAACCCTATGATCGTTGATTCAATTCCTATAGAGCATTGTCCTCCATCAAGTATATATGGAATTTTTGTCCCCAATTGATCTTCTACATGTTGAGCAGAAGTAGGCGAGACATACCCAAATGGATTGGCACTAGGTGCCGCCAATGGGAAGTCTAATTGCTTCAAAAGCGCTGTGGTCAATGGATGATTCGGCATTCGCACAGCTACTGCTGGCAGACCTGAGGTCAACAAGTCAGGAATATGCCCTTGTTTTTCCAATAAAATAGTAAGTGGACCAGGCCAAAAAGCGTCGGCTAATTTTAGGGCTACTTCTGGAATTCGCTTGACGTAGCTTTTGACTTTGTCAAGGGAGTCCGTATGAGCAATAAGCGGATCAAATTTGGGCCGTCTCTTCACTTTGAAGATCTCCAGAATGGCATCATCATTTAACGCATTACCCGCGAGTCCATAAACTGTTTCCGTGGGTATAGCCACGAGCTTACCATTCCTAAGTAGCTCAGCTGCTGCATCTATATCTGTTCCAATAACCGCCATTTCAGTAAATACTCCGCAATTATCTTAAAAAAAATTGGAATCACTCATATATTTACGATCTAAACCCATGCAGAAAATTTATGAGTAAAAGTACTAGAAACGCCCTTCGTTTAATCTCCATTGTACTCGTGTTGGCTATGGTATTGATGGAACTTGGCCTCATACCTAATCTTCTTAACTATAAGTTCTGGTTTATGGTGGCGGCATATGCGCTCGCATTGGTTACTTATCGTTATTGAGGTAGCCTGATCAGACGTTCGGTATACTTCTCGCCTTTGTAATAGATGACGGCAAAATAGATTCCAGGTTTAACAGGTACACCAGCATTGTTTTTGCCATCCCAGGTGATTTGGTTTTTACCAGCATATTGTGGTGCGAAGAGCAAGGTTCTAACGAGTTTACCTGAGTCATCAAATAATCCAATAGCGACTTCCTGATCTTCTGGAAGGTTATAAGCTATGGATATTTGCTCCATGAAAGGGTTCGGATAGGCCGAGGTTTTAAATTCTGGGTTAACCTCATCAGTAGGTGTAAATAATTTTGCATCAGTCAGGTAGGATTCGAAAGTCCCACTTCCATGAGTGGCTATCACCAGGCGTCCATCTATCGTGCGATAATCCATCATAGTGACAACTGCGTGACCTATTTCCTCTGGATCGTTTTGTTCCCATATTGTATTCTCTCCTTGTGCTTGGTTTGTTGAATACAAACCTATGCTTGTGCCTACGTAATAGGTAAATCCAGCTGTTGTCGGCACTATTTCTACCCATCTCACACTGGGTCCATTACCTCGTCCATCTGGAAACTCTTCCAGGTTTCCACTAATGTCATAAAAGCTTAAACCACCATCAAAGCTCTCGAAAATGGAGGAGACATTGTAATTGGAAAATACCATGACAATGTGTTGGCTATTTTCAGGATTAATGCCAATGGATGCTACATGACCTCCTCGTGGAAGTGTCAAACTATCTCTATGGAATACAGTGGTTAAAGCCTTGTCATCCGAGGCATCATTAATTCTCATCAGGCCAGGTTGTGCTCCAGAAATACCAGCATAAACTATGTCTGATTGCACACCAACACTTATGCAGGAGTAAAATCCATCATTAATTATAGTTGTTTCTAATTTGTCCCATCCAATTGGAGTAGGAGATTGTACACCTCCGGGAATTTGAGCAAGGTTGTTATTTCTCCAGATCACATTGCCTCCAAGTAAAAACATGCGATTTTCATTCTTAGGGTCTAGTTCGTAGGGGTTAATAAAAAGGTATGGCACGCCATCATTTCCACCACCAACTGGATCTACTCGTGCAAAACTTGTCAGTTTGTAATTATCATTGAGAGTAGTCCGATAAATCTGACTGTTTTGGAATGAGACATATCGATAGTCAGATTCACCTGAAATTGCGGAATAACCACCATCTCCACCAAGTATTCGGTTCCATGGTGGATTTTCACCTACGGAGTTTCTAAACCAGCTTCCATTGTCTTGCATACCACCAATCATTTCATTGGATCGGGAATTCTTTCTTTGTGAGATGCTGTAGAACTGTGAGGTCACGTAGCCATTATTCAGACTGGTCCAGGATACCGTTTCTGCCAGGTTATTAGTTGTTTTGATGAGCCCGCCATCGGAGCAGGAGATCATGATGTTAGGGTTGGATGGAGTGAAAAGCACTAAATGCTGGTCCGCATGATGATCTTCATATTGAGAAGCATCATTTTCAGGACTATATCCGCCTATCCAGTCGATATTGTTGTTGGTTGAGAAACCATCAGTGGACCGGTATAGATTTGTTCCTCCTACGTAGACCACCTGGTCGTTGTTTGGGTGGACAGCCACCATCATATTATAACCTCCTTGCGTATCAAAATCGCCATAGGTGCCCCCTAATTTAGGAATGACGGAAGGCGCATTGCGCCAAGTGCCATCTATTGTATTGGCGATTATTCTGTTTACTGTAAACTTTAAAAAGGATTGCTGTGGTCCATCAGACAGAAAATAGACTTCACTTCCACTTGAGTTACTATTGATTACAGTTCGATGGTGTTGTGATGGTAGGAGACCTGGTGTTATTTCTTTCCAGTTTATTCCGTTGACGCTATAGTAGTATCCTGCTCTCGAATAGCGTGTATCATTCTTGCAAACCCCACTTCTATTGGCAGCAGAAACACTGCTGAGTGATGCAAAGAAAATCCCAGATGATGTACGATGGATCTCTGTGTAAAAAGGAGCGTCTGCGCAATTCAAGTCTTCAACGCCCAGGTTGATTAATGGCTCTCCCAATACAGTAGACCAGGCTTCTCCACCATCTGTGGAGCGAACCACTCCACCAAAAGTAGCAGCCAGGATTACAGATTGATCCAAATTTTCAGGATCTAAAGCGATTCGCCACACGTACTGAAACATGCTGGTAAAATTGTCAGGGGAGGCATTGTCGATGGTAGATTCAAGGATGGACCAGGTCTCTCCATTGTCAGTTGTTTTATAAATTCCACTTCCTCTGTAAGGAGAGACCAAACTTCTTGCACTGTTTCCAAGTAATTCTCCGGTACCGAAATACCAGGTGTCTTGCATTCCGCTACGAGTATCCTGTGCGAGTGTTGTTACTGAGTTGCGAATGTTAGGAGTGGAGGATCTGGTCCAGCTGACACCTGAGTTGGTTGTTTTCCATATGTTTCCCGAAACACCGCCGGCTAACAAAGTTTTTTCATCTCGGATGTCAAAAGCGGCAGCCCTGGTACGGCCTCCAATATTGTAAGGACCTGCCTTTCTGAATGTTGTTTGGGTGGTTCTTAACTGATTAGTATCATCGGATTTGTTGGGTAATGTTTTTGCGAAAGAGAGTTCCGCCTTTCGGTTGACTGAAATAACTCCGGTTTTAGGGTCAGCCAGAAGTTGATGTTCGTAGTTATGTCGAGCGTTTGGATCTTCCTGGGTACCAATTGAGCCTTGTTCACCAGGGGTAGAAATAGAATAATCCGGGTACCAATCAGGTACACGGATTATCAAAAATGTTGTGAGAATTAGGAGATAACCGGTGAGTTTTGTCACTCAATTACCGTATTAACCTTATTCAATTTGCCTTCATCGAGGGGTGCTGTTACCACACCTTCCCCATCGTTATTCATATCTCCCTTGAACGCATAGATGTAATAGGAGACAGGCTTAAGGTCCTTAAATGTAACTCGTCCTTTATCATCAGTTGTAGCTTTAGCCACTGCGTTTTCCCCCGCTCGGTAGTCCTCTTCAGTTTCGAAAATGGATACTGTTGCTCCTTCTGTGGGATTACCCAACCCATCAATAACTGTGATTCTTAACTTGGTAGGTAAAAATTGATCATTAGCACTCTTAAAAGAGAATAATCCAGCTAAAAGAATAGCTGAAATTAAGAATAGGATGTATTTCATAGTTTTCATTTTCAATCTTTATTACGTACTAAACAAAAAATCGGCCAACTTTTCAAAGTCTTCCGCTTCTGTATATTTTCTGTCTCGATAATTATTAACGATATACCGAATGTATGTTGGACGATCATCAATAGATATATGTTCAATCAGAATATTACCATACTGTTGGTCAATCAATTTTTCAGTGGTACCAGCACTTATTTTCGGTTTGTAATAATATCTAGCTAAAGTTTCTATCTGGTTATTTCTGGCAGTAACCGTCACATCACTATTCGTTCTTCGGTAATCGAGTTGGTTTGTTTTTTCACTCAACCAATCGAAAAAGAACACAAAATCATCCTTTCCAATCCGGTCATTATAGCTCACGGCAAAGCCATTGGAAATATTGGATTGTAGTAAATGGACATCTGGGTCACCTATTACCTCCTGTTTTTTAAGTTCGTAAGAACTATAAACGGATTTTAGGAGATCGACTCTTTTGAATGATTTGACCCATCTGCTGTAGTCTTCTTGAAATGACTCACTTCTTTTTATAGGTTCATGAACCAGAATCTCATTTTTACCTGACTTCTGAGGGAAAAGTTGTTCTACTATTTGATCAAAAAACGCCATCTATTTAATAACGGTCACAGAGCCATACTGTTCGAGTGTAGCTCCAGGTCTAACGCTACTTGTAAACTGCATTCGGTAAGCATAAGTGCCCTGAGGAACGTATCCACCACTGAAAGTACCATCCCATCTAAAGTTTTTATCCTCAGAATAGTATACCAAATCACCCCATCGATTGAATACAAAGACTTTAAACTGGTCTACAAATTCATTGGGGTAGGCGAACCATTCTTCATTTTGACCATTGCCATTAGGGCTGAAGGCGTTCGGTACGAAGATCGTTTCATAACATTCGGCTGAAACTATCAAGGCCACCGTGTCAGTTTGAATACAGTTTGGTGGAGCCACATCTTGTACTTCCACGAAATAGACACCACTATCCAGATCATTGATGTTGAATGTACTGGTAGAGAGTATTTCTGTAGAATTATAAACTGAGTTTCCTACCTGATCGAATACGTTGATTGTTACCGAATTTGGAATGTTCAGGCTGAATGTCAGTTGAATATCGCTGGTGCGTACACAATCATTTAGTCCTACGGCTTCTACCTCGAAACCAGCATTGTCTTCCAATTGGACCGTTTGTGTTCTGGTACAACCTGTTACAGAGTTAGTAATGGATGCGGTGTAACTACCTGCTGCTAAGCCTGTAAACTCAGGCGTAACTCCAGGTCCATCGAATGTAAATGGTCCTGCGCTTGCTGGTCCAGATAAGGAATACGAGAAGCTTCCAGCGTCATCAATCTGTAGCGCGAAAGCCCCATTTGCCTGACTACACTCCGGATTGGTAATATTGGCTTGGGTGGCTGATGGTGCTGGCGTAATGGTAATATTGATTGTATCTCGGTAGACACATCCAGTAAAGTCATTAACGACCTCTATTGCATATTCAAAATCACCAGATGTATTGGTGTTGACCAATTGCGTCCGAGCATTTCCTACTTCGATCCCATCTCTAGTCCAGGTGTAGGCAGGCCCAGGATCATTAGAATCTAAAACAAGTGAATCAAACTGGCATATACTTACATCAGGGCCTAAGTCAATAAAGGATTCATCGTCTCCAATAAAAACTGTAAGTGTATCAGAACTACATCCACTATCATTAATGATGGCTACGTCTACAACGGCTGGTTCACTAAAAGTTACTTGTCTTGTGGTGTCCCCTGTAGACCAGTAATAACTTAAGTCAGGACGATCCACATTCCATGCGGATAAAGTGACCGAGCCACCACATAAAGAAGTGTCATTTGGTACCATTGGGAGTTCAGGTATTGAGAAAACAGTTATGGTATCAGTTAAAACGCTATCCAGATCACATCGATTGCTGAGTGTTAAGGTAACAATGTATGTGCTGTCAATGGAATAAACATGTGATGTGTCAGCACCAAGCATTGGTCCAACTGGGGGGCTTCCATCTCCAAAGTCCCAGGTGTAATACTCAATACTTGGATCACGACCAGTTCCAGAAAAGAATGTCTCTTGTCCGGCACAAGCAACTGTGGTGTTGATAGAAGGTAGAGAGGATGGGTCAGAAACTTGTTGTGTGAAGTTTGGAAGGCCTAACCTGGATAAACGGCCAGCAAGGTCTTGGCCGGATTCAGAAAAGCTGGCAGCCAAATCATCTCCTGATGGATTGGTAATGGTCGCCAATTGTGTATTTCCATCTATAGCAATATAAATAATTCCATCAGGCCCGGTTTGCATAGCTCCATAGTTACTTAGAGCTACAGGATAGCCGTCAAATTTAGTAGCCATTATATCTGTGGCTGGATTGTCACTGTTGATGCTATCTAGATCGTATTGAATTACTTTACTCGTAGCTCCAGAGGTAGTTACATATAATCTGGAGAGGTCGGTTGAGAATTCAAGACCGTAAATTTGAGATCCCGCTTCTTCAACATCAATCAATCTGGAATTGGATACAGCCCCTGTAGTAAGATCATAATCTAACAAATCAATGTAATTGGTGGCTCCAGGGATTACTACAGCTACATAATTGCCTCCTGGTGCAAACCTCATATAACCTGTTGCTCGAGGTTCTTCTTCAAAAATGTGTTCCTCACCAGCTGATGAATGAATGGGGCCTACCACTCCATTCGGGTTTACCTGATAGGATCTGAAGTTATTATTACCATATTCGTGTGCCAGTAGGTATGGTGTTCCTGTGAAGCCACTTGCTGTCACTCTCTCCGTACTGCATTCAATAATGGATACATTTTTAATCAACACTTGCCCTCTTGCTGTGTCTTTCTTCATGTCTACGATTGACATTTTCAAATTGAAAGTAAAGTCACCATAAACTTCCTCTGTGGTGAAAATGTAAAACATGGTGTTGTCATCTGGGAAAGGAAGGATGATGGACGACTGTGCAGCAGTGCTATCCCCACCGATGTTTGTTCCATTGGCCATGATGTCATGGTCTTTGTTCCAGACGGTAGATCCATTGGTATAGAATAAAAGTTCTCCATTGGAGCCCGACATGGTCGCACAACCTTCAGGGGAGAACATCTGATTGGCATCGACAAGTGCCTGCGGGGGAGTGAAATTGAAATCCAGNCCCGCCATTTCTCCAAAATACCACTGATTGGAAAGGTTTCTTTGGAACCCGTATTCAGTAACAATGATATCATCAAATGAGGTACAACCTCCAGGACCAGTTACTTCCACCCAATAAGTACCTGCAGTATCTACTTGTATTGTTTGTGTTACTTCTCCGGTGTTCCAAATATATTCTACACCGGGTCCTGCATCCAACTCCAGGATCTCATCCACACATATCGTGGTGTCGTTTCCAAGATCCACTGCAGTGTCAATTGCCAGGATTTCTACTGGGAGTGTAATGGATTGTGTGTATCCGTTTAGTTCGGCAGTAAGAGAGACGAATACTCCCTGGGGTCCATCATAGGTATGAATAGGTGAGGGACCATTTCCGCTGCTGCCATCTCCAAAACTCCAGAAGAATCGGTCTGCAAGTGGCTGAGTGTAGGCGATGAACTTGGTAGCACTTTCTTCACAAGAGTCCAGATAGGTAAAAGACAAGGAATCAAAGTAGTTGACTTGATAATAGGCGGGAGAGAATTCAGGGAACTGCCTTGCCTGAAAATCCAGATCGAACAATAAGTTGTTGTAAATGATGCCAGATGCTACCGAACTGTCTCCCTGGTTGATTACTCCTACATGGAAGGGGGAAGAGGAGTCATTCTCTTGATACAAATGATAAATTCGTCCATCTGGACCCTTTCTTAAGCCAAAACTTCTAAAGATAGAATTAGTAAATGCAGCCGATACCGGAGGTACAGTGGCTACAGAATCCGTGAAATTGACCTGGTAAAGATTTGCACCGTTTGTGTCATCTCCCGTTCTGGAAAAATAGAGTTTGGATCCGTCATTGGACCATTCCAGGTCAAACACCACGTCTGATCCGGTATCGCTGAAGCCAGTATTCAGTAATTGCTGTTGAAAAGCCAGATCTCCAGTAATTGGGTCGAAATCCAACAGCACAATGTTACGGTTGCTGCGCTTTGGAGAAAGTGCGACAGTTGTCGCTCCAAGTGAGTCTGTTTTGATAGCCAGGCCCGTCGCCTCGAAAGATTGAATGGAGTCTGGGAACACATCATAAGAAGTTGTTCCTATTATTCCGGCGGAGGCAATTTGGGTTACGTTAATTTCAAGTGTGGTGACATCCTGGGTNATTAGCCAGTAGCTTTGACCATCATCACTTTCCAAAATTTTTAGTAGCTCNCCNGTNTTGGTGATGCCTGTNGGTTGNTTNATGGTNGCTGTGATATCTCCTCTTGGAAATTCATTGACAGNCGAGTTNCCAACCAGACTNGCATCNACCACNCTGTATTCAATTGNTGCTCCAGAGTTNGTGAATANGTAATACTGAGGNGANTCGTCAGGAAAGGGNCAAGAAACTACTGGTTGTATCTTGGTCAGNTCTCCATTGAGTCTGTTAAANGTTAATCCNGGAAGTAATTGGTGTTGATTNTCATAGATCACCTCNCCATCNGAGTANAANAANAGATTTCCTTTCTGTTTATCAGCTATAACAGTGGACCCATTGNTACCAAANGGTNTNGCCTGGTCATCNACNTCTGTNGCNGTNCNNGCACTTTTNTCAAANACAAATCCGTTGGAGTTGCTTCCAAAGTACCAGTGGCGCTCTGTGATATTTTGAGCAAAAGACCCTTGAATGGTCAAAAAAACAAAGAAAATACCTGTAACAACAATATTCCGCATACACAAAGTAAGGGTTAAATCACCGGGATATGTCCCATATACACAACACTATGTAAATTTAGCACAAAATACTAACGCCAAACTTTACGTTACATTACCTAGTTTAGCAATTTTAAATCTTAGACAATTTACTGGTTAAGTCGGAGTTGTATACATTAAGCAAAATACCTTTATTCGCATAGATTTGTTCACCAAGCACACATATCGGTCATTTTTACCAGGACTTACGGCAGTTTTTGTCGTAATCGCTTCGTTTTATTCAAACAAAGCTACAGCTCAAGACCCTCAGTTTTCGCAGTATTATGCTGCTCCTCTCTATTTAAATCCGGGATTGGTTGGGATCAACCAGAAAGGTAGAGCCGGTGTGAACTACCGAAATCAATGGCCTTCTATCGATGCGAATTATGTAACCTATTCAGCGTATGTTGATTACTATTTTGAAGAACAATACAGTGCCCTGGGATTAATTGTCAATAGAGATCAGGAGGGAATTGCCGGATTGAGCTCTACAAATATTGGTTTACAGTATGCATATCAACTAAACCTCAATTACAATTGGGTATTCAGGCCTGGTGTAGAAGCTTCTTATTATTGGCGAGATATCAATTTCAGTGCCCTAACATTTGGAGATCAGTTTGATCAAACCGGTCAGGTACGACCAACAACTGGAGAGGTTTTTAATACAGGATTGAACAATCAATTTTTTGATCTTGCCTTTGGTGGGATTTTATACAGTGGCAATTTATGGTTTGGGGCTGCAATGCATCATGTTCTGGAACCAAATCAAGCACTTGCTGGAGGTGATGACCCATTGGCAAGAAAATTCTCTCTACATGGAGGGTATAAGATTCCTTTCTACAAAATTTCTAATAGATCCAGACCAAATCCAGATCAGAAGGAGCGAAGTATGACTCCAACAGTCAACTACAAACAACAAGGTCAGTTCAAACAACTTGATTTAGGAATGTATTTTACCCTTGAGCCAATTTTAGTTGGTTTATGGTACAGAGGACTCCCTATTGACGGATTTAGTAACACCAAAAATAGTGAGGCAATTATCACCATGCTCGGCTTCAATGCTGGAAATACTACTTTTGGCTACAGCTTTGATTACACAATTTCTGATCTTGGAATTGGTAGCGGTGGAGCTCATGAAATTTCCATTACTTATGTGTTTAGCATGGCTGATCCGCGCAAACCTTCGCGAGACGTCAGGGAATTGAGATGTCCGGTACCATTCATTTTCTAAAGATTACAACCTAAATCCTGTTGTGGATGTCTACCACTTTTAGGTAATCTATCGATCCAATACCTTAGTGGTACCAATGAACCGTTATTTACTCTTAATCATACATCTATGCCTTGTCTTGAGGTCCTATTCTCAGGAGATTAAAGTGCATGTCTATGGAGTAAATAATGAACCACTTGCAGGAGCTACTATCGCTACGGATCACGGTTTATTTGCTTTTACAAATGTGAAAGGTGAGGCTATCTTGAAATGTCAGTGTGATAGTCTCATAGTCAATGTGAGCTTTGTTGGATACCAGGGTTATCAACAGAAAGTATCAATGACTTCAGATTTGAGAATTGTACTGGCTCTTTCCAATTTGGAAATGGACGAAGTGGAAGTAAACGCTCAATCGGATAAGGAACGTCTACAGGAATCGTCTAGCGCTGTTTCTTTCAGCATGGAGTCTGTTAGTCAATTACCTTATTTACTCGGTGAACGAGATCCTATCAAATTCATTCAAACCAAAACAGGGGTTTCCACAGGGACTGATGGAAACAATGGTTACTATGTGAGAGGAGGAGGAATTGACCAGAATGCCATTGAATTGGATCATATGGAGTTTTATAATACCAACCATCTTCTAGGGTTTTTCTCCATGTTTAGTGCCGAGGTGATTGATCGTGCAGATTTTATGAAAGCGGGCTATCCTGCGCATGTTGGAGGTCGTCTATCATCTGCTTTACAGCTGCACAGTCAATCTCCTAATGTCAATGAAGTAAGTGGAAGTGTTTCATTGGGGCTATTGGCAGCTAATCTGAATCTTCAAGTACCAGTAGTTCAGGAGAAATCTGGCTTGATGATTTCATACAGGAGATCTTATTTGGATCTGATCACTCAAAATTTATTTGCAGAAGGTTCTGCTGTACAAAAGAGTACCAATTATCGATTTTCTGATGCTACTGTGAAGTACGAACATCGTATGGGACAAAATCATACCCTCTCATTGATAGGATTTACTGGTGGAGATTTCAATAACTACCAGAGCAGTAGGACTTTCTCTAATCAAATTGAATGGAATACCTGGAATGTAGGGTTAAATCTTAAGAGCATTTTGAATCCAACTACTGATTTGGAGTTTTATGTGAACACAGGACATTTCAAACAAAATTTTCAAGCCAGTATAAGTTCATTTGGTATTGATCTGAACTCAGACATACAAAACCTAAAATCAGGACTTCTACTCTATTATAGTCATGGAGCACATGAATGGGTATATGGATTGAGTTGGATTAATCGTCGATTTAAACCTAGTCAGGTTGATATCAATACTGGTTCGGACGTTTTTGCATTAGACAATTCAGATTATATCTACACCTCTGAGTGGTCTGCTTCAGTGGATGATAACTGGCAACTAAATGATCGATGGCGAGTAGGCGCTGGACTCAGGTTAAGTGGTTTTGTTCATTGGGGGCCTTTCGATAGATATCTTTTACAAGAATCGGAAGTGGTGGATACTTTGAGTAATCTTTCAGGGGAAGTGGTGAAAACCTATCTTGGTTTGGAACCACGATTCAGAGTAAACTATCTGATGAACTCATCTACTTCCTGGAAGCTCTCCTATGACCGCACATATCAATACATTCATTTGTCTCCATTGAGTTCGGTCTCACTTCCCACGGATTTATGGGTTCCGTCCACATCAATTGTCAAACCTCAGAATGCACACCAGTTGACCTTTGGTTATTATAAGATATTGGATCAATGGGGGGTTAATTATTCAGCAGAGGTCTTTGGAAAGCTATTAAACAATCAGATGGAGTGGCGAAACGGAACAATAGCGGGATACTCTGATAGTCCAAATTTCGATTATGATTTCATTTTTGGGAAAGGATATTCCTACGGTTTAGAGTTCTCCATGGTTAAGAAAAAGGGGATGATTGGTGGCGAACTGAACTATACCTTGAGCAGAACCAAACGACGATTTGATGAAGTTAATCAGGGAGATTTTTTCCCAGCCAAGTATGATCGAATTCATGATTTGTCCCTTGTCGGGTCGTTATATAAAGGTCCATGGACGTTTTCTGGACTATTTAAATTGGCAAGCGGTACGGCCTTGACTCTTCCAACTGCTAAGTATTTAATAGGTGAAAGGGTGATTAGTGACTATTCCAAGAGGAATGAGTTAAGAATGCCAACCTACCATCGATTAGATGTCTCTGCAGTGTTGAAACCCAAAAAACACCCTAATGTTGAGTGGGCTTTCTCGATTTACAATGTCTATAATCATGGGAACCCCTATTTCATATATTTTGATGTGCAAGGGGATGTGGATGATTATTCTTTAGACGTCAACCTGGAGCAGGTGTCTCTTTTTCCAATATTGCCATCAGTGAGTTATCAACTAGATTTTTGATATGAGAAATAAGCTATTGGTCATATTATTAGTCGCATTAAGTTCTTGTTCAGGAATTGATGATTCTGACTTTAGTGATGTCAGAAAAGTTGTGGTGGATGGGTATATTGAGCAAGGTGAATATCCTATTGTATACCTGACATACAGCTCTGGGTTTTATGAGCCAGTCGATTCTGCTAGTCTACAGGAGTTGGTGCTTACCACTGCACGTGTTGAAGTGTCTGACGGTGAAAACTCCGAGGTACTCACCTTATTTCGAAATAGCGAGGTTTATCCTCCTTTTTATTATCGAGGCACTGAGTTGAGAGGCGAGGAGGGGAAAACCTACACGTTGAATGTACAAAGCAGAGGACATGAATATTCTGCTGTAACTACTATCCCAGAAGTCACCGCCTTGGATAGTGTTTGGGTGGAGCCTGACTTAGAAAACGACAGCCTTGGAAATCTTTGGATTCGGTTCGATGATGATCTCAATAAAGATAATTTTTACCGAAATTTTATTAAGGTGGAAGGTAGAGATGATAAGTATCATCCTGCATATCAGTCTACTATTACTGATCGTACCTTCAATGGCACACTATATAAACACCCGGTTTTAAATCTGCCAGAATCTTTTCTGGATATTGGTGACGATGTATTGTTCAATCGAGGAGATACTATTCGATTGAAGTTCTGCAGTATTGACAGAACTCATTTTGATTTTTGGAGGAGTTTGGAAAGAGAATTGTATCTGGTAGGCAATCCTTTCGGTTCTTCAGGGAATGAAATTTCATCCAATATTGAAGGCACAAAGCCCGTGCTGGGGATTTGGGGTGGTTATGGAGTTGCATATAGGACCATCATATTTAAATAAAAAAGCCATCACAACTTATCTGTCATGATGGCTTTTCAATTAATAATATTTCAAATTATCCGATATCGTTAAAGTCGATTTCGTCAATCCAATAATCCTCATCAAGATCAGCATTGATCTGATTGATTAAATCGTTGATAGCAGCTTCGAGACCATCAAAACCAGACTCTACAAAGTCTTCTACATCTACTTTACTTCCATCTTCGAAAACCATTCGAGCTCCTAATTCAATGTACTCTTCTGAATAATCACCATCACTGTAATCTTCTATATATGTATAGAACTCAACGTCAGCAGCAGTTTTTCCTGTAGAAACATAAGTAGCTTTCAATACTCCGTGCTCGTTCAGTGCTTCTTCTAATTTAGTGGCGTTACCCTCCAGGTCAGGTCTTGGTCCATCATCGTATGAATCATAGTAAGTATCCAGGCCTCCAACGGCATCCCAAAGAGAAGCAAAGTCCATTTCAGATGAGAACTGAAGATCAAGCATCGTTAAGGAGAATGTGCCGTCAGTTACTACTTCTGTAGGATCTTCATTTTCATCTGCAGCGTCTATTGCTGCTTCAGTGAAGTTACCATTCACAGCGGTAGAAACAGCGATCAATGTTTTGCTTCCATTAGTGAAGTTCACGTCATATCCAACTACAGTTTTTGTATTGGTAATGCCTACAATCAAGCTAAAATCACCAACAGTTAGATCGGTGTCTACAGATTCTGGAATACCCTCACTGTTGTAGTCAATTTCAAAGCCATAGGTCATTGCCGTAGTTCCATCCACATCCAGGGTTACATCAAGAGAAGTAGGTAAATCACCTTCGTAATCCTCATCGATAGGATTTGCTACCTGTACACTGGAATAGTTGGTCAGTGTCAATGTAGCGTTGTTAGACGTACCATCTACTTCAGAAGGGAATTTGAAGATTAAAGCATCTGAGCTATTGTCTTCATAATCATAATCTTCAGTATCAAAGTTCCAGGTATAGGTTCCTGTATTTTCATCGAACAACTCTTCCAAAGAAGTAATTTCATCTTCTTCATCTTGAGCGATTTGACTACTTGCATATCCAAATTCAGTAGCTGATGCTTTTTGGTAAGTAAAACCAAGAATTGCTTTTGCAATTTTGGTCACGCTGGATGAGGCAATTCTACCTCCTTCATCGTCATAGCCTCCATCTAGAAGAATTCCGAAGGATGTCAATGCGCCTACACCTTCTTGCTCTTGCATAGTGGCCATTTCATTGACAAATTCTACTCCAATCTCTTGAATCAGCTCTTTGTTTTGTTCTGAGGTAAGTGGATTTTCAATCTCTCCCTCTCCTTTATTCTTGTCACAGCTGGTAAGAAGAATAATGCTGCCCACTCCGAGGGCTAAAAGTAATTTGTTCATAAGTATGTATTAGTTTGCGGTTTCGTCATAGACACTGGAAAAGAAGAAAAGGTTGAGAGCAGTTCCCCTTTTTACAAAATTAGTTTGTTTTAGTTGTCAATATCCATACCCTAATTGAGGTATTTTGCAATCACATAAATTGATTAATCAAATGTCAGAGCATTCGATATTTTTAGTATTAATAGCAATCATAGTGACTGATTTTGCTCTTGAAAGAGTGCTGAGTTTCCTGAACGGGAAGAGTGCTAAAAAGGATATACCACAAGAGCTAAGTGGTATCTATGATGAAGAGAAATATGCCAAATCACAAGAATATAATCAGGTCAATTCGAGGTTTGGGATGCTCACCGCATCGTTTTCGTTTTTGCTGCTAATATGTGCTTTGTATTTTGGTTGGTTTGGTATCTTGGATAAATGGCTAAGAGGTTTTTCTCCATTGGAGCCAGTTACTACCCTGCTGTTTTTCGGTGTGCTTTTTGTGATTTCTGATGTTATCGGACTTCCTTTTAGCTGGTATCAAACTTTTGTGATTGAAGAGCGATTTGGATTCAATAAAATGACACCAAAAACATTTTGGTTGGATAAGCTTAAAGGATATGTGCTCACCCTATTGATTGGTGGGGTTTTGTTAGGTGCCTTGATTTATTTGGTCATGTTTATGGGTAGTGACTTCTGGCTATATTTCTGGGGGATTATTACCATATTTATTTTGTTTATCAATGTGTTTTACACCTCGTTGTTATTGCCATTGTTTAATAAACTGACTCCCATGGAAGGTGGAGAACTGAAGCAATCCATTGAAGTCTACAGTGAAAAGGTAAAGTTTCCACTGAAGAATATTTTTGTTATGGATGGTTCCAAGCGATCTAGCAAAGGGAATGCATTCTTTTCTGGATTGGGTAAGAATAAAAAAGTGGTTTTGTTTGATACACTTATCGAGAATCATACCACTGAGGAGCTCACCGCAGTGTTTGCGCATGAGGTTGGTCATTTCAAAAAGAAGCATATTATCTACGGCACAATCATCAGTATTTTATCAGTAGGAGTGATGCTTTACTTGCTTTCTTTGATGATCTATAATAGTGAGGTAAGTTGGGCGATGGGCGGAGATATTACTGCTATTCATCTCAATATTTTGGCATTTGGAATCCTGTACTCTCCAATATCCAGAGTTTTGGGAATTTTCGGAAATATTTTTAGCCGTAAAAATGAATATGAGGCCGATGAGTATGCTGTTAAAACATATGGAGGCAAACCATTAATTGAAGGATTAAAGAAAATGAGTAGTGACCATCTTTCTAATCTTACTCCACATCCAGCTTATGTGTTTGTTCATTACTCGCATCCACCTTTACTTCAGAGGGTGAAAGCAATGCAAGCAAAAATGGATTGATGAAGCGAGCCTATTTGCTATATGGATTGATGGCTGGGATGCTTCTTTTGGTCATTCAGGTTTTTGAGTACAAAGCAATGCTTCGTGATTTGCGCCTAGAAATTTTTGGTGGAATCGTGGCTATCATTTTTCTTGGGTTAGGAGTTTTTGTTGGAGTGCAGGTAGTGAAGCGAAGGCAATTATTAAACACAATCAACTCAAATAATGATCATGGCTTGAGTGATCGAGAACTAGAGGTGCTGAAATTATTGGCGGATGGTCTCAGTAACCAGCAAATAGCTGATCAATTATTTGTCTCACTGAATACAACCAAAACACACCTAGCGAAAATCTATCAGAAGCTCAATGTGAGTAGAAGGACTCAAGCCGTTCAAAAAGCCAGAGAAATTGGTATTATTGGGTCATCCGAAAGGACTATTTAGCCAAAATCACCCGAAAGTATGAGCAATACTTCTAGGATTTTGTCTTTCATTGGGCCATCAATTGGATTAAAAATTTGAACAGTTTAGAAATGAAAAAGAACCTTACTCATGCGCTCAAATTTGGAGCTATTTCTGGAGCAATTATGATTATTGGATGGTTTGCCACCCATCAGTTATTTACCAATGAAGACGGAAGCTTCAATATGGCTAGTAGTGAAATATTGGGTTACTCAGCGATGTTATTGGCTTTTGTGGCCGTATTCATTGGTGTCAAGAATTATCGTGACAAAGAACTCGATGGACGAATCACTTTTGGTAAAGCATTTTTGATTGGCCTATATACAGTGCTAGTGACCACTTTTATTTATGTAGTCGGATGGATGATTTACTTCCCGAACTTCATGCCTGATTTTGCAGATCAATACATGGCTAGTCAAATTACTGCCTTAGAGGAGAGTGGAATAACTGGTGCTGAATTGCAGGCTCAAAAGGAAGAGATGGCCAGCTTCATGGAGTGGTATAAGCAACCTATCAATATGATTGGTATGACCATCATGGAAATACTGCCAATTGGATTGATTGTGGCTGCAGTATCAGCACTTGTCTGGAAGAAGAAATAGAAAAGGAGGACTTAGGTCCTCCTTTATGTTTATTAGAATTCTACGATTTCAAATTCTGTTCTTCGGTTTTTCGCTTTGCCTTCTGCTGTACTGTTGTCGGCAATAGGTTGTGTCTCTCCATAACCCTTACTTCTTACCCGATTCTCTTCTATTCCTGCCAGAATCATGTATTGACGTACGGCATCCGCTCGTTTTTGCGAAAGTGATAAATTGAGTGCATCAGAACCAACATCATCTGTATGTCCACCAATTTCAATGACCATGGTGTTGTTGTCTTTTAAAAGATCCACGGCTTTATTGAGCTCTACATAACTTATTGGCTTCAACTCGGCTCTACCACTTTCAAAAAAGATATTGTTCAAAACTACTTTGGTTCCTTTCTCAATTGGCTCAAGCGCTATGTCATTGATTATCTCCTGATAGCTCGTGTCAGCTGGAATCTCAAAACTTTGTGAATAGAAAAAGAATCCCTTACTACTCGCAGATACACTATAGTTTCTACCTGCGGGAAGTACTACGAGGTATTCTCCACTTGATGAGTTACTTTTATTCACGCTGATTAACTCACCTGAGTTGATATCTTCTATCAAAACTACTGCGCCAATTGGGGCTTGAGTTTTTGAATTGGAAACTACCCCTTGAACCACCACAGTTGGTTTTGGTTTCAGCTCGTCTGGTAACTCTATCTGGAAGATCTCAAAATTCGATCCATCCAAACGTGAAGAGGAGAAGTAGCCCATTCCTTCTGCCGAAATACTGAAGTTGGTATCATCACCTCTTGAATTCAAAGGTGCCCCAAGGTTTTTCGGAGTAGACCATTTACCATTTTCAAATAAACAATAGAAGATATCCATTCCACCAAAGCCGGGATGTCCATTGCTTGCAAAGTATAGCGTTTTGCCATCCGGTGCTAGGTAAGGGCTGTTTTCATTAAAAGGTGTGTTCACAATGCCACCAAGGTTTTGAGGTATGCCCCATTCGCCTAGTTGATTTTTTTCGATCATATAGAGATCAGAGCTACCGTAGCCCCCGACTCTTGCACTGGTGTAGATAACGCGATTTCCGTCCGCACTAATTGTTGGTTGTGAGTCCCAGTCATCGGAGTTAACCACATTGCCCATGTTCATTGGTTTGGACCACTCAGTCCCTACTAGTTGGGTGATGTATAAATCACAATTACCGATTCCTTCCGGGGTTTCACATTTCACATAAACCATCACTTGACCATCACCAGTAAAAGCAGATCCAAAATCATCTCCTATCGAATTCAGAGGTTCTGGTAACAATTTGGGAGCACTCCAAGCCTCATTTACCAATGATGAATAGTATAAGTCTTCACCAAAGTCTGTAGGATTGTCTTTGTCTGGATCGTCAAATCCACCTTTTCGGACACTGGTAAAATAGAGTCGAGTACCCGTTGGGTTCACCTGAGGCATGTAATCGCCAGAATTGCTATTTATTGCAGCAATTGGTTCTGGAGGAGTCATGGTTGGTTGAGCAGCACGGATCTTTCTGGATTCTTTTACATAATTCAGGCGATAGATTCCCTGGTGACGGGAAGCCATATTTTTAGGAACATCTTCTAGCTTAGCGAGAAACATATTCGCTGCGTTTTCAGCATCCTCAAGATTATCTAGTTCTATGAGTGCTTTACATGCCTCATAATACATCCAGGGATTATAATTTGGGTTAATGGCCTTGAGTCTACTCATGGAGTACACCACATTCTGATAATCTTTTACATAGCCAAAGCTGATTCCAAGATAATACCAGGCATCCTGGTAATCGTTTTTGGTGTTAACTGCTTCTTTGAATTTGTTGATCGCTTGCTGAAAATCGCCGCGATTAAGGGCATTCATTGCATCATTATAGGATTCTCTGGCATCCTGGGCGTTAACCCAAAATGATAGGGTCAGGAGAATCAAGATGGCTACTGGTTGGATAATTTTCTTCATAACTTAAAAATATGCCAGAAAGTAAGGAATTAATACAATAAAAAAAAGCCCTGACGTATGGTCAGGGCTCGCAACTGATCTATCAAGTATCAATTAATCAATAGAGGTAATCTAAGGCAACCTGGTCGTTTGAGGTAAAAGGTCGATCTCCCTCTGGACTTCCGCAAGCCAGCATCCATGAGTTGGCGTCTGGACCTGTAGGTGTGCCTGTGATGTAATTCGCTCCAACTCCACCGTCGCCTTCATCATCTGCTGAGCCTCCACAGCTATAGCTTCTATCCATATAGTCTGTGTGTCTGAATCCAATACAATGCCCCATTTCATGAGCAATTGTTGTAGCCAGACCATTGATGTTGCTGACACCATCATAATATGCTCGAGTCATCAAAATTTGATTGTGTGGATCCCCGGAAGCAGTAGGAAATCCTGCTGATCCCAAAATGCCAAACCAATAGTAGTACCATGGAGAAGCCTTGATGGTAATGTCCGCAGAACTTGAGCTAGTCACCCGCTGAAAAGTCAGGTTTAAACTCTCAGAGTTGTAACGGTTAATCGCAATGTCTGTAGCATCAAGGTATTTCTGAGGCATGTTGACATAAACATTGATTGTTCTTGGAGTTCCTGATACCAGATTGTCGGTATGATAGTGTTCTTCTACCGGTAACCTGTTGTCTGGAGACATTTGATCCAATTCATCAACGCTAATGGCAATGTCTCCCTCAATGAATAACATGCCATCATACATTTTTACTTCATTTGAGTTGAAGCCAAGTGCGTCAATCTTGTCTAAAAGCTGGTTTGGTACGTTCTCCAATTCTGGTCCAATTGGTTCTGTTTGTTGCTGACATGCAAGTGCAATGAGGAACAAGACTACAAGTAATGCAGTCGATTTTAATTTGTGGTTTTTCATAAATAACGTAATTAGGTTTCTACTAATCTACGTTATTTCGCTTACAACGTCAAGTGATTATTTCAATTTCTTACATAACGCAGTGGTGAGGCCTGCTCCCTGTGGGTGTGCACTAGTTGAGGCCAAATCATGCGCAGTGTAACTCCCATTGTAAACTTTCATTGTTGATTGTTTGTCTGATCCTAAATCGAGTAATAGGTCAACTAACTCAAGGAGGTTGTTGGGAACGACTTGTCTTTCTGTTTCTATTCCATTGGAGGCACAATAGTGAAGGAGTGTAGCTTGATGAGGGAATTGTGAATGGGATTTAGCCAGGTAGGGATATTCTATGAGGAGATTTTGCAATTCAGATACATTTCCATTCAAGAGGTAGTCAACGGCCTTCTCAAATTCTTGTTGAAGTTCGAGAGGTGAATTTTCAACTTCTGCCCAATTTGAAAAACCATGAATTCTACTAACTGTCAGTTGTGCGTCCTCAAGCTCAAAATTTGTGTTAAAAATTTCATACGCAGATTTACCAACTAAGGCAGGAAACCAACTGGTAATCTCGACTGCTGATCCAGGATGTTTTGATTGATGTCCAGCTAAAAGAGCTTTAGATTTCTTAAATAATAAACTGTGCACATTTGAAGTAGGTTCAATACTCGAATAAAGATTGATAACATCAGCTACCTCATCAGAAATGTATACTTCAGTCATGTCTGAAGTTACTAATTAAGAGATCAATAATCAATTAATTACCATCCTGTTTTAAGTCCTTTTTCAATTGCGTGATGATACTTTTTCTTATCAAACTTGTAGAGAATAGGTGCTTTATGCGCTCCACCTTTTCGTCTCTCATCTGTTTGAATTAAGATATCGTAACCAAGCATTTTCCTTCGGAAGTTTCGTCGATCCAGTTCTTTTTCCAGGACTGTCTCATAAAGAGCCTGAAGTTCTGGCATCGTAAATTTCTCAGGTAGAAGGTTGATCCCAATGGGTTGATAGATGAGTTGCCTTTTTAACGTTTCGTGGGCTTTTCTTATAATCTCAGCATGATCAAGGATTAGATCAGGCAATTCTTTCAAAGGAAGCCAACTACATTTTTCGGAGACACTATCTGGTGTGGGTTCTTGCACATTGGCATATTCCACAAGCGCATAGTAACCTACTGTGATAAAGCGCTGATTAAACCAACTTTCAAGTTCTGGTTTAATTACTCCTTGTTTGACCAGGTTTTGAGCATGTCCTTGATGATTACGTTTCACGTCTCCAAAAAGGTAGAATTGATGAAGGAAAATGTCTTTGAGGCCTGTCCGTCTTTGAAGGACGTTTATAGCCTCAGTATCCACATCTACATGTTTTTCAACAAATCCTCCCGGTAAAGCCCATTTGTCCATATGCTTCATTTTAAGCATAAGCACCTTGAGTTCATTGTCATGAAATCCAAATATGACACAGTCAACAGAAAGTCCAGGATGTAGGTTGTTAGTCTCGCTCACTTAATCACCTTTTGAGACAAAGTTGCTAAAAAAATCGATTATTTAATTATGTTTGTGTCAGTAAGACACAATGAATCTGATGATGAAATATTTTTTTAGCCCCCTTGTTGCACTGCTATTCCTAGCTGCTTGTGACGCTCCTGATCAGCAAGCTGAATATCAGGATCTTAATGAAAATGGTAAAATGGATCTGTATGAGGATCCACAGGCATCGCTTGATGAAAGAGCTGCAGATGCAGTTTCTAAGATGACTCTCGAAGAAAAAGTTGATCTGGTTGTTGGTGTGGGAATGAATCTCAGCATGCCAGATATGCCGATTGGCGCGATAAAAGAGAAAGTGGCCGGTGCAGCTGGTAGTACACATGCTATCCCATCCTTGGGTATTCCTTCCATCGTGTTGGCAGATGGACCTGCTGGTTTGAGAATAGCGCCAACAAGAGATTCAGTAGATCAGACTTTTTATTGTACAGCTTTTCCTATTGAGACTCTCATTGCCAGTTCTTGGGACGAAGCCCTTGCTGAGAAAATTGGTATGGCCATGGGTAATGAAGTGAAGGAGTATGGTGTGGATGTTCTTCTTGCTCCAGCACAGAACATTCATAGAAACCCACTAGCAGGTAGAAACTTCGAATATTTATCGGAGGATCCAATCTTGAGTGGAAAAATAGCGGCGGCTTTAGTGAATGGTGTAGAATCGAATGGTGTTGGTACTTCTGTAAAGCATTTTGCAGCTAACAATCAGGAGACTAATAGGATGTTGGTCAATGCGATAATCAGCGAACGTGCATTGAGAGAAATTTATTTGAGAGGATTTGAAATTACCATCAAAGAATCTCAGCCATGGACAGTTATGAGTGCCTACAACAAGGTAAATGGTATCTATGCGTCACAAAATAAGGACTTATTGACTACTGTTTTAAGAGAAGATTGGGGGTTTGAAGGATTGGTTATGACTGATTGGTTTGCTGGAAACGATCCAGTTGCTCAAATGGTAGCTGGAAATGATTTGTTGATGCCAGGTACTCCAATGCAAACCGAGGCTATTCTGAAGGCAGTTCAAGCTGGAGAGTTAAGTGAAGAAGTCTTGAATGTAAATGCGAAGCGAATTATCAAAATCATATTACAGGCTCCGGCATATTTCAATTATCCATATTCTGATAAACCAAACCTTGAAGCGAATGCTAAGTTAGCGAGACAGGCTGCATCTGAAGGGATCGTTCTTTTAAAGAACGATGAAGTGCTACCAATGAAAGAGTCAAAGAGTATCGCGGCTTTTGGTGTTGGTTCATATGAGTTTATTGCTGGAGGTACAGGCAGTGGTGATGTGAATGAGGCCTATACCATCTCATTAGTGGAAGGTCTAGAAAACGCAAGTTACATTGTCGACCCAGAGCTTAAGGCTGAATATGCTACATACATTGAAGAAGAGAAAGCAAAACAGCCTGAGAAACAATTCTTTTTTGAATTATTACCACCAATTGCCGAAAAACCTCTAAAGACTGCTGATGTAGCAGCTCAGGCAAAGAAGAGTGACATTGCTTTCATTACACTTGGAAGAAATTCCGGAGAGTTCCAGGACCGTCAGTTGGCAGGTGACTTCTATCTGACTCAGGCAGAGCAAAACATGATTTCTGTAGTTTCTGATGCTTTTCATGCAGAAGGTAAGAAAGTAGTGATGATGTTGAATATCGGGAATGTGATTGAGACCAATAGTTGGAAGGACAAGGTAGATGCGATTGTACTTGCATGGCAAGGTGGACAGGAGGCAGGGAATGCGTTGACAGATGTAATCGTGGGCAAAGTAAATCCTTCTGGTAAGCTCCCGACTACTTTCCCAATTGTCTATGAAGACATTAAGAGCGGAGAAAATTTCCCTGGTGAAAATCTTCCAGATTCTGAAGAGGTGATGATGGGTCCTATTTCTATGGGTTATCCTTCCAAAGTAACCTACGAAGAGGGTATCTATGTTGGCTATCGCTATTTCAACACATTTGATGTCGCTACTTCTTATCCATTTGGATTTGGCCAATCCTATACAGAGTTTGATTACTCTGGAGCATCTTTGAGTGATGAGTCATTTAATGGGCAGCAAATTGAAGCCAGAGTTTCAATAAAGAATGTAGGTAAATTTTCAGGTAAGGAAGTGGTACAGGTTTATGTGACTGCACCTTCCGGTGGATTGTTAGACAAACCAGCAATTGAACTAAAGGCATTTGATAAAACTGCTTTGATTCAACCAGGTGAAAGTGAAAACCTTTCTATGTCCATCACGGCTAAAACATTAGCGTCTTATGATCCAGAGAGATCTTCATGGATCGTAGAGCCAGGTACATATCAAGTAAAGATTGGTGCATCTTCTGAAGATATTCGTGAGGCGATTTCCTTTGAAGTTGCAGATGAAGTGATTGTAGAAACAGTTAATAAGGCTCTGATTCCCGAAGTTGAAATTAAAGAACTTACCTCTAAATAATCCATAAATGAAACTATTACTCAGTACTGTATTGATGGCTCTTACCCTCTCACTAACCGCTCAAAAACTGAATGAGTACACGATAGAGGAGAACGTTTTATGGGCTAGTCCGGGTGATTTTGATTTGACTATGGACATTTATACACCGAATACGGGCAAAGATTCATATCCTGTATTGGTCATATTTCATGGTGGTGGCTGGTTGATCAATAACAAGTCCATTATGAATGATATGTCCAAATATGTTGTTGAGCATGGTGACTATGTTGTTTGTAATGTGAATTACCGGTTGCTTGGTGATCAGCACAATACAGTCACCATGAATGAAATTGTGGAGGATGCTCTGGGTGCTGTATTATGGGTGCAAAACAATATTCAGAAGTATAAGGGCAATCCAAATAAAGTTGCTGTTACTGGTGATAGTGCTGGTGGACATTTGGCTGAAATGGTTCTTATCGGTGGATACAATTTGAGTGATACAGGTTTTGATCAGGCACCCTATGGTTTCAAACCTACTTATCTCCCAGAAGGAGTGACTTGTAAGGAATTAATGAAGAAAGGTGGCATTCAGGTTCAGGGAGCTGTTATTAGTTATGGAGCCTTTGATATCTATGCCAGTGCTTTAGGGGGTTTTGAAAATCCAGGTAATATATTCTGGCAAATGGGAGGCGCGGAAGCTCGAAGCATTTTTGGAGGCATTATTACTGCTTCTAATAATCCAGGATTTTATAAAACTGTGAGTCCTATTCATAATATCCCTTTAGCTTATGAGCGTCAGTTACCTCCCCAGTTATTCACTGTCGGAAGCATGGATAATTTGACTACTCCAGAGTCTGTGAAAGAATACGTGGACAGGTTGAAAGAAGTAGGGCATCAAGTAGAATTTTGGGTACATGAGGGAAGACCACACGCATTTATGGATTCTGGTAGCAACGAATTTTTAAAAATAAGCTGGGAGGCTGATGGAGTTCCAGCCATGGGCGAAGTGATGGCTTTTTTGAATAAGACTTTTTATTAAGTTTGGTTAGATTGTTGTTTAGGTGAGAAGGCCCGTTTTCGGGCCTTTTCCCTTTTGTAGTGATCTGTAATTATATTGCGCTTTCAATTTTTTGACTATGAATTATTCCATTCTTTATCTCTTTGCATTTTTAGTGATCATGTCTTGTACTACCAACAACACCCAGTCGAGTTCCAAAGCATCAATCGATTTAATGGTAGGGACTTATACCGGAGATGGAAGTGAGGGAATTTATCAGCTAAAATTCAATGCAAAAACCGGAGAGTTAAGTGATCCAATTTTGATTGCGAAAACTTCGAATCCTTCCTTTTTGGATATTTCTTCAGATGGTCAGTATGTGTACAGCGTGAGTGAGGATGAAGAGGGAGCAGTTTCTTCTTGGACATGGAATGACAAAGGAACTCTTGATTTGATCAACCAAGTGCCAACCTATGGAAAACACCCATGTTATATTGATGAAGCGAATGGACTTATTGCAGTGGCTAATTACAGTTCAGGAAATGGAGGTATTTATACCATAACTCAGAATGGTGGATTGTCTAAAGGAGGTAGTGAATTTCAACATTATGGATCTAGTAAAAATGCTGAAAGACAGGGTGAACCTCATGCACACTTCTCACAGTTTTATAAAGATGGAAATACACTTTATGTGATTGATTTAGGAATCGATCAGGTGATTGGTTACCCAGTGAATAACGGACGTCTTGGAGCAGCTAAAACAGCGCTGGTTGCTGAGGGGGGTGATGGACCAAGACATTTAGAGTTTCATCCAGAAAAGAATCTCGTCTTTATCGTGACAGAGCTTACTAGTGAAGTGATTTCAGCATCAGTGGATCAGGAGTCAGGGAAATTCATAGTGATCGATAAAAAAAGTACACTACCAGAGGATTTTACAGGGGAAAGCTACTGTGCAGATATACATGTGAGTGCTGATGGTCAGTTTTTATACGTTTCCAATAGAGGACATCAGAGCATAGCCATTTTTAAAATCAACGAGGATGGTACATTGGAAATGCTTGCAACAGATGATGTGCAGGGAGACTGGCCAAGAAATTTCACACTGTCACCAGATGGCGATTTCTTATTAGTTGCAAACCAAAATTCGGACAACATTACCGTCTTCAAGCGTGATAAAAAAACGGGATTACTAGAGCACACTGGAAATGAGATCAAACTATCTCATCCCGTATGCTTGAAGTTCTTTTGAGTCTATAACCAAAACATGATTGTAGCCAATAGTGCACCAAATAGCGTGCTAATCAAGAAAATGCCCTCATTGTAATGAGTGGTCCTACGATTGTCAGCTAACATCTGGCTTCTAATTGCTAAAATTAGTTCGGGACTTGCATGCTTGAAAGACATCAAGGTTTTGGTTTTACGTTCACCCAGGTAAGCCTCTCTATCGAAGTTGTTGAACTTACCTGCTTCGTTTGCTTTTAAAAGAGATCTGTTAAGCTGAGTAGTCTTAACCATGTCTCGTAAGTTTCCTGCGCCTATCATAATACTTATATAATCGAAAATGATGGCTAAAGGATGCCCGAGGTTGACTGAATATGGTTTGGATTTTGAGTGACTTTCGTCAGTATGATTTTTAAAACTTCATGAAGAGTATAATAGCAAGGCAAGTAATGCCTCCAAATATAGCGGCAATGAATATGAGTGTCATTATCCTGGTGGATCTTGATTTTTGTGAAATCATCTGCTCTCTAATGGTAGCCAAAACTTCAGGGGTTGCTTCTTTAAAAGTTGGTTCTTTACAATTCTTGGGAAGGCTATAGGAGGTGTGATCAAAGCTTGCATAAGTGCCGCTAGCTTTTTTTAATAAAGATTTATTCTTATTAATGGTTTTCACCATGTCCTGAACTAAACCTGCTCCACCTCCAGCCATAATCTTAAAATTTAAACAAAAGAATAATTACCAAACAAATACCTGCTCCTGCCGAGCTAATGAGGAGAATATTTCTCTTGATCTTAGCTACCCTTTCATTGTCTGCAATAAGATTTGCTTTTATGGCTGTGAGCATCTCAGGGCTTGCTTTTTTGAAAGTAGGGATGATTCGATTCTTCTTCTTTACCCGATAGGACTTGGTATCAAAGTTTTTGAAGACAGCATCATCGGGACCCTTTAGCAAAGATCTGTTGTCTTTGCTAGAAGCGATCATGTTCCGTATGAAACCAGCACCCATCATCATACTCTTATTAATCGTAAAAAGCTCACAAAAGGTTGTTGTGTGAAGTGGCCTGAAATAGTTCTTATTAGCTGCTGATTTATATCATTGGTCTATAATTCGTAGTGAAAGTGCTTTGCAGCATGGAAAATAAATTCTATCAAATACCCGAACATTTGAGGCCCAAAAATGAAGGGACTGACGAGTTGTTTACAAATGGTTTCATGGAAAAGCTGACTCGAACACACATTTCCATTCCGGTGACTATGCACTCAATCATTGTAATTACATTTTGCTATTTCGCATTTCAGCAAGTTGCTTGGCAGGCGGTGATTGGATTGTTCTTTGCAGGATGGCTCACCTGGACATTAGCAGAGTATTGGGTGCACCGATATGTCTATCATGTGCATACAGAGAAGAAATGGTTGTTGAAAATCCAGCACATGGGACATGGTATTCATCACCAGTATCCTAAAGACCCAACAAGGTTAGCAATGCCACCTGTACCAGCTCTTTTGCTATTATCATTGTTTTATGGCTTGTTTTGGTTAGTACTTGGTGAATTGGCTATTGCCTTCTTCCCGGGGTTCGTGTTTGGTTATCTGCTCTACATTTCCATTCACTATGCACAGCATCGCTTTAAAACGCCCAAGTTTTTTATGTTCAAAAGACTTTGGAAATACCACGCAATGCATCATTATAAATATCCTGAGGACAAAGCATTTGGTGTGAGTACTTTACTTTGGGATGTGATTTTTGGAACGTTACCAAAAGAGAATTAAAACTCAATAAATTTTTCTGCTTGCTCTTTTAGCAGCTGCATGTATAGATTGTTAGTGATTTGAAAGTCACCATCAATATGAGCTTCTATACGTGCTAGTTTTGGTTTAAGAGCAAGCACATTCATGCCACAGTAATTGAATATGTCAGTTAAGTGGCTCAATGCTAATCCACCTCCTTGCACTCCTGAAGAGAGTCCAACTAAAGCACATTTCTTGTTTTTGAATGTGTTGGGATATTCCAAGCCATCGATAAACGTCTTCAATACTCCAGGAAATGAACCATTGTATTCTGGTACGATGAATACATACTTCTGTGCCTGGCTCATATGAGTTCTGAATGTGTTGAACTGCTCATTCTTTCCTGAATTTTCATACAATGCTGAAAAGGCAAAGTCAGCTGGAAGGTCATTCAAATTTAGAATTTCACTTTCTGCACCCAAATCGGCCAGCACCTGTTGGTAGAGGAGGCTTATTTGATACGAAAGGGCATCGTTCCTGTTAGTAGAACTCACAATGGTTATCATGTCTCAAAATTAGAAGAATGAATGGTAGATAAAAATTCCAATCCGGTGAACTCTTTAGTGGGCTGAATGTTTTCCAAGTTGTTATTGAGTATAAAATCAAACAAATTGCAAACCACTAACAGGAATATGGATAACCTACAAGGAAAAGTTGCTATTGTAACTGGTGTAAGTAAAGGGATTGGACTTGAAGTAGCTAAACTTCTTCTGGAAGAAGAAGTGAAAGTAGCAGGATGGAGTAGAAGCCAACCTGCGTTAATTCATGATGATTTTTACTTCATTGAGACGAATGTAGCAGATTTAGACTCTGTAGAGAGTGCTTATAAAGAGACTGTCAGCCGTTTCGGAGATGATGTGCACTTTTTGATCAACAACGCTGGTTACGGTGTTGCTGGTGCGATTGACGAGTTGAATATTGAAGACTGGAAAGGGATGTTTGATGTGAACGTGCATGGCTTAATGTATTGCACCAGAGCAGTAGTTCCTCAGATGAAGAAAATGGATCAAGGACACATTGTCAATGTGAGTTCTATCGCAGGATTGAATCCCGTGAAAAACATGTCTGGTTATGCCGCTACGAAGCACGCTGTGACAGGCTTTGGACATTCATTGTTCATGGAGCTTAGAGACTGGGGGATTAAAGTGACCAACGTTTATCCAGGAAGTGTGAAGACTAATTTCTTCGATGATATCGACGGATATGATGCTCATGACAATATGATGCGCCCTCAGGACGTTGCTAAGTCGATAGTTGATCTTCTAAATACACATCCTAACTATCTTCCTGTAGATTTGGAGATCAGACCACTTAGACCTAAAGGGAAGTAATACATATGTCCGTATCAATCCAGCAGCTAACTAAAGTTTTTGGAGAGCAAACTGCCGTGAATGGAATCTCCTTCGAAGCAAATGAAGGAATGATCACTGGTTTCCTTGGACCAAATGGCGCAGGGAAATCAACTACCATGAAAATGGCCACTGGTTACATTCGCCCAACTTCAGGTAAAATTATAGTTGATGGAATTGATGTGGAGGAAAATCCCATAGCAGCGAAGCGGATTATAGGTTATTTGCCCGAGCATAATCCGCTTTACCTGGACATGTACGTTCGTGAATTTTTAGGATTCGTTGCAAGTGCTTACAGTCTGAGAAATGCCAAAAAGCGTGTGGAGGAGATGATTGAGCTTGTTGGTTTAGAAAGAGAGCGAAGCAAAAGATTGTCAGCTCTTTCTAAAGGATACCGTCAGCGCGTAGGTTTGGCCAAATCATTGATTCATGATCCTAAAGTGTTGATTCTGGATGAACCAACTTCTGGTTTAGACCCAAATCAGATATTAGAAATACGTCAGGTTATTAAGAATATCAGTGCAAACAAGACAGTTATTCTGTCAACCCATATCATGCAGGAAGTGGAGGCGATTTGTGATCATGTGGTGATCATCGATCGAGGCAATATGGTTGCGAATGACGAGCTGTCAAAGCTCAAAGAAGGTCTGGGCAATACTTCTGGAATTATTATGGAGTTTGAAAAGCCTGTAAATACTGCAGTGTTTGCTGAAGCAGGTTTTGAATTGAAAGATTACGGCAAGAATGCTTACTTAATAGAATCTGATCGTTCGGATCTCAGGGCTGAGCTTTTACGCATTACATCTGAGCACGACTTGCCATTGAGCAGTTTGACTAAAGCTCAGAACTCTTTAGAAGAAATATTTCACCGACTAACCCAGGGGAAAGCATCATGATTAGCATCTTCATTAAAGAAGTCAACGAATTTCTAAACTCGCTGATTGCTTATGTGGTGATCGGAGTGTTTTTGATTGGCATCGGATTACTCATGTGGGTTTTTCCAGATACCAATATTCTGGATTATGGCTATGCTTCATTGGAGCCTTTGTTCAGTTTTGGACCGTATGTGTTCATGTTTTTGATTCCGGCCATCACCATGAAATCCTTTGCGGAGGAGAGACGTACCGGAACAATCGAATTGTTGCAAACATTACCTTTTCGAGACTCTCAAATTATTTTAGGTAAGTTTTTCGCAGGGTTCTTTCTGGTACTGTTCTCAGTGATTCCAACTTTGGTATACTACTTCTCAGTGAGCAGTTTAGGAAACCCTGTCGGTAATCTGGATACTCCCGGAATTATTGGTTCATACATTGGTTTAGTACTTCTGGGAGGTGTTTTTACTTCTATTGGGATTCTTTCTTCAGCTTTGACAGGAAATCAGATTGTGTCGTTCATTCTTGCGGCATTTCTATCCTTCTTTTTCTATACCGGTGTAGATTCTATCGCTTCAATAGATGTTTGGTCGGATTGGTCTTATTACATCTCGGAGTTCGGAATCATGGCACATTATTCATCTATCAGTAGGGGCCTATTGGATCTGGTAGATATCGTTTATTTCGTGAGCCTTATCGCCATTATGTTATTATTGACTCAACTTATAATCGGATCAAGAAAATGAGTCAGACAAATCATAAAACAGCTTTATTGCTTCGCTTTGGTATTGGTCTGATGATCATTTGGTTGGCTTTTCAAGTAGCCAATCGTTTCCAGTTTAGACTGGATATGACTGAAGAGAAGCGTTACAGTATTTCCGATGCTACCAAGAACCTATTAAGAAGACTGGAAGGTGATGTAGTCATTGAAGTATACCTGGCAGGCGAATTGCCATCGAGCTTTATTCGTTTTCAAAAAGGGATTCGAGAGACNCTAGAGGAATTTGCAATTTACAGCACTGNTAGCTTTGATGTTCGTTTTGTAGATCCGACACAAGCACAAAGNACNCANGCTAGNAATCANTTCTTNCAGGGGTTGATCAATCAGGGAATTCAACCGACTAACCTGAGTTATTCAAAAGATGGTCAGAATACGCAGAAAATGATCTTTCCAGGAGCTATCGTTACCTATCAGGGAAGAGAGCTAGCAGTTAACTTGTTGAAAGGTAGTAGGGCAGGGAATCGTGATGAAATTATCAATCAGTCCATAGAAGGGTTGGAGTATGAATTTGCAAATACCATTCAGCAATTAGCGAGCTCGGGAAGAAAGCGTATTGGTTTAGTTACTGGTCATGACGAACCAGACTCCACGTTGCTTGGAGGGTTAACTAATCTGGTATTATCTAAATACGACTTATTTAGAGTTAATCTACCGGAGAAAACAACACCATTAGTGGGATATGACCTGCTTTTGATTACTAAGCCTAGTGCAGAGTTTACAGACAATGAGAAGTTTCTACTGGATCAATACGTGATGAAAGGTGGTCGATTGGCCTTCTTCATGGATGTGCTGAGTATTAATATTGATAGTGCATTAATGAGCAGTTCGGTGGCTATTCCGGTGAAGACGAACCTGGAGGATTTGCTGTTCAAATATGGAGTCCGAATTAATCAGAATTATGTTGCTGATTTAAATGCGGGACAGCTTCCAGTAATTACTGGTAACATTGGAGATCAGCCACAAATTACCATGTTGGATTGGCCGTATTTCCCTGTCATTACCAATTATGGAACACATCCCGTGGTACGTAATATGGATGCTGTCATGTTGAAAATGGCTTCTTCTATTGATACCGTGAAAGCACCTGGTGTGAACAAATATCCTTTATTCTCAAGTTCGGCCAACTCTAAAGTTATTGGATATCCTGTGGAAGTTAGTTTGAACGACCTTAGAGGTACATTACGTCCAGAAGCTTTTCANGCAGGACCTCAAGTGATGGGCTATTTGCTAGAAGGGAACTTTACTTCGCTCTATAAAAACAGATTTGCTCCTCCAGCTTTCCGCAATGTTGATAAAATAGATGATGGAGCTAAGAGTAAGATAGTGGTGATTGCTGATGGCAACATCATTACCAATGAATTGAATCCGGAAAATGGAAGGCCGCTACCGCTCGGAACGATGCCATACAGTCAGAGTTCGTACGGTAATGAAAATCTTGTCAAGAATATCATTGACTACCTGGTGGATGAAGATGGTTTGATCCAAACCAGATCCAAGGAAGTAAAAATTCGTCCGCTAAATAAGGTGAAGGTAAGAGTAGAAAAAGTGCAATGGCAGATCATTAATATTGTTATGCCAATAGTGTTGCTCATTCTGTTTGGTCTTGTAAAAGTCTATTTGAGAAAACGATCTAATAAGTTCTGATATGAAAGGGAAGAATAAGAAGTTATTGGGAGTATTCGTTTTACTGTTAATCTCCAATCTCATTTTTTTATTTGTAGGAGGGAAGTCCTCTGGTGTGTCATTCAATGAGCAGAAATTTGCCTTATTGGACACGGCGGGAGTTTCTTTTATCAAACTGAACGACATCAAATTATCCAGAGGACCTCAGGGGCATTGGTTGGTTGATGAAGAATATGCAGTAGATCCAAACCTTGATCGTCTATTGTTTTCCATATTGAATAGAGTGAGAGTTCAGAAACCTGTTGAGGTTCCTCAAGAAGAGGGAATTAAGGTTGAGATTTCGGGTGACCAACCGATGACCTTTCATGTTTGGGGTAACCCTACAAAAACAAGAACTTACTTTTCCATGGATGATGAGGAGGAGGTCTATCAGGTTCAAATTCCGGGATATAATGAATATGTTGGTGGAATCTTCGAATTGAATAAAGACCAATGGAGAGATCGATTGGTGTTGAACGATAGTTGGCGTACTATTCAAAAATTACAATTGGATTATCAGGATGAATCGAAACAGGACTTGACGATCTCATTTGACAAAGATTTCTTTCTGGTGGAAGGAGTTCAGCAACTTGATTCCAATTTGGTAGTCAATTATCTGAATCAGTTTCAGTATTTCCAGGCCAATGAATGGATCAGTAAAGGTCGTTTTCCAAGGTATGATAGTCTGTCTGCCATGCCGGTATTGGCCAAGTTGACCATTGAGTCGATAAATTACGACTTACCGATATTGCTGGAAATCTATCCAAAACTACCTGGAGATAGGATTTATCTGGTAATGACTTATGACGAATCCATGTTTGTGGTGGATGATCAGCGTATGTCTCAAATCCTTTTAGAAAATAAAGATTTTGAGATTGCAGACTGAGTTGGAAGTAAGTCTTTAAATCTCAGATTTTGTTCTTAAATTTGACGCCCAATTGAAATCTCGACACGAATGAAATTTATAGTATCATCATCCTTCCTACTTAAGCAACTTTCTGCGATCAATGGTGTGATCACGACTAATCCGGTGGTGCCTATCCTTGAGAACTTCTTGTTTGAAATCAGCGATGGTACGTTGACCATTACTGCTTCTGATTTGCAAACAAGCATGATTACTGAGCTTGAAGTAGAAGCTAAAGAGGATGGAAGTATTGCTATTCCAGCAAAGATCTTGTTGGAGACTTTGAGAAACTTGCCTGAGCAGCCGGTTACTTTCTCAATCGATGCGGATACTTACAGCATTGAGATCAATTCGGATAATGGTCGATACAAGTTGTCTGGAGAGAATGCAACAGACTTCCCTAAGATCCCAACCGTGTCTGATGGGTATTCAGTAAACATGTCTTCAGGTGTACTTGCTCAAGCAATTAATAGCACAATCTATGCGACTAGCAATGATGAGCTTAGACCTGCAATGACTGGTGTTTACATCAAGCTAGACGAGACTAACACAACTTTCGTTGCTACAGATAGTCATAGATTGATCAGATACAGAAGAGTGGATATCGCTTCTGACATGTCTCACAGCATGATCATTCCTCGTAAAGCATTGACACTATTGAAAGCCACTTTGCCAGGAGAAAATACCAATGTGAATTTGGAGTTCAACGCTTCCAACGCGTTCTTCAGTTTCAACAATGTAAAAATGATTTGTCGTTTGATTGATGAGCGTTTCCCTGATTACGAAAACGTAATTCCTTCTGACAATGAAAATACCATGAACATCAACAAGGCAGAATTGTTGAGTTCATTAAAGCGTATTGCGATCTATGCGAACAAAACTACGCATCAAGTAAGATTAAAAATCACTGGTAGTGAGTTGATGATTTCTGCAGAAGATCTAGATTTTTCAAATGAGGCAAATGAGAGACTTTCTTGTGAGCACGATGGAGAGGATATCGAAATTGGCTTCAACGCCAAGTTCTTGATCGAGATGTTGAGCAATCTAGATGCGAAAGAAATTACATTGAAATTGAATGCACCTAACAGAGCGGGTATCTTGTTCCCGGTAGAGAAAGACGAGAATGAAGATATCTTGTTGTTGGTAATGCCAGTAATGTTGAATAATTACGTTTAAGATATTTGAAACCGGTCGCTTGATCGGTTTTTTTTATCCGAAAATAAATGACTAAATTAGTCATGACAAAATTTGTCATCAAATGATTTCTGAATCAATCAAATCAGGTAGGCTTAATAAAGGACTCAATATTCGTGAATTAGCACGTTTGATAGATGTTGATTCTACGTTGATTAGTCGCTTTGAAAGCGGAGATCGATTACCTACTGAGAGTCAGCTTGAAGGGATGATATTCCAATTAGAGTTGGATTCAAAAATTATTAAAGCAGAATGGCTGGCAGAAAAAATCGTGAAGGTAATCCAATACCAACCGGAAGCCAGGCAAGCGTTAATTATTGCAGAAAGTAGGATAGAGTATCTAAAGACTACTACGACCTATGCTGTCGATGAAGTAAGTGATCGTATTCGAGAACGATTACAGCTTGCCGATGATCTAAAGAAGGAATGGCAATCTAAGAAACCACTCACGGGAGTACAACTTTATAAAATGAAGGAGTATTTTCATATTGAGAATACCTATGAGAGTAATCGTATTGAAGGAAATACTCTTACTCTCCAAGAGACTCAGTTAGTAGTTAATGAAGGTCTGACAATTAGTGGTAAGTCTATGAGGGAGCATTTAGAGGCTATTAATCATGTAGATGCATTGGAGTATGTTGAGGAGATGGTTTTAGAACAAGTTCCGATTAATAAAAGTAGTATTCTTGATTTGCATCGATTAATCCTTAAAGGTGTAGATACTCATAATGCTGGTGTTTACAGGACTGTGCCTGTTAGAATATCTGGCAGTAGACATGAGCCGCCTCAAGTGTACCTAATCGAGAAACTAATGGAAGATTTTTTCGGATTTTATCATGCTCAAAAGAATAAAATGCATCCAATTTTATTGGCTGCAGAGATGCATGAACGGTTGGTAAGCATACATCCTTTTATCGATGGAAATGGAAGGACATCCAGATTAATTATGAATCTTGTATTAATACAAAATGGATATACACTTACGAACATTAAAGGTGATAACGATAGTAGACTGCAGTATTACCGTGCGCTAGAGTCTGTTCAAATAGATAACAATCCAGAACCTTTCTATAGTCTAGTTATTGACTCTGCAATCAACTCATTAGAGGAGCATTTGAAATTGGTTTAACCTCTTAAGGTTACTCAGAAAACTCCTTCACCAGTTTCTTTAATCGTTTGATTTTCTTACCATAAATCAAATGAACAAGCCAGGTGATAATTAGTCCAATAATAATAGCGAAAGGAACGGTAACTGCGATCATCATTGGCCAGAAGTTTGGATCTGCCAATTGCTCTTTTGGTATTTGATTTGGTACATCTACCGTGTAGCTCCGCAGCAATCCTAAAATTATAGCTATCCAGATGACAACCTTGTAGTGCAAGACGAAGAATCTTAGATATCCATAAAGTTTCTTCAAACTAGTCCTGACATCTTCTTCGAAGCTAAACTGAGTAACTTGTTTGATCAGGAATTGATAGTAAAACAGGTATCCAAAAGTGATCACAGTTGCCAACCCTCCCCATACATAGTCTGCTTCTTTGTAAATCAAAAAATAGACGGTGAGGGGTATCATTAATAGATTCAGCCAAAACTCTATGGTCAGGATTACCTTAATCCAATAGAGCGTGTTTTTAGATCTTTTACCAATAGTTTGATCTACATCTATCTCAGGGGTATTGTCAACTGACTTACCCTTTTCCCAAAGCGCTATGATATCAATATCTTCAGCCATTGATCATGGTCTTCAGTTTGTCTTTTAATCGATTTACTTTCACTCCTACATTAGAAACAGTCATACCAAGAATTTCGCTAATTTCCTGATAGCTTTTTTTCTCCAGGTAAAGCAAAATGATCGCACGATCACTGTCGCTCAATTGTTTAATTGCTTTGTAAAGCAAGTCAATTTGTTCTTTCTCTGTCTGATCAATGTCCTCAGCAAAATCTACAGATTTGATGGGTTCAGTAACCAGTTTTCGTTTACGATTAATTGCTAAACAGACGTTTAGAGTCACTCGGTATACCCATGTGGATATCTTGGAGTTGCCCTGGAATTTTTGGTGTGATTTCCAAAGTTGGATAGTCACCTCTTGTATCAGATCCTTAAGCTCTTCTTCATCAGAGGCATACGCCCGGCATATATGGGATATGATTCCCATATTTTCCGTCACGAATGACTTGAAGAACAGGTCTGACACAATAGGTTAGATGTAGGTTAGGTTAGGTTTCTTACAGAAGGAGAGAGTTATTTTTTCGTTTTCCTTCGTGCTCCACCTTTTTTCTTTTCTGGTGCTGCTTCAGCCAATGCTTTACAGTCTTCGAATGTTAGATCTTCAGGCTTTTTGTCCTTTGGTATCTTAACATTTTTCTTTCCGAACTTGATATAAGGTCCATATCGACCATTTAAAACAAATACCGTATCGTCTTCATCGAAGGTCTTAATGTATTTGTTAGCGTCTTGTTCACGTTTTTCCTGAATCAATTCTATCGCTTCCTCTTCCGTGATACTTAATGGATCTTGTTCCGGCTTCAAAGAGACGAATTTACCTGCGTGACGAATGTATGGTCCATATCTACCAACTGCTGCAGTCATTACTTCTCCTTCAAATTCACCAATCTCACGTGGTAGCTTGAATAATTCCAATGCTTCTTCCAGGGTGATGCTCTCAATCAACTGGCCATGTCTCAGACTTGCAAACTTTGGTTTTTCACCGCCATTCTCTTCATCTTCCATTTCACCAAGCTGAACATATGCGCCGTACTTCCCTAGTTTAGCAATAACAGGTTTTCCGGTCTTAGGATCTGTTCCCAACTCACGTCCAGCTTTTACATCTGATCTCTTGAGCTGTTCAGTTGTCTCAATTTTAGAATGGAAGCCTCCGTAGAAAGACTTGATCATGTCTCTCCATCCAATCTTACCATGTGCGATATCATCAAACTCTTGTTCTACCTTAGCAGTGAAAGAGAAGTCGATCACATTTGGAAAATATTCAACCAGGAAGTCATTGACTACCATTGCCGTATTGGTAGGGAAGAGTTTGTTTTTCTCTGCTCCAGTAATCTCTGTTTGAGTAACGGTTTTGATGTCTCCACCTTCCAGAAGTACTTCTCTGTAATTGCGCTCATGCCCATCGCGGTTTTCTTTAGCGATGTAGTTACGCTTAATCACTGTAGAGATTGTAGGCGCATAGGTAGATGGTCTACCAATACCCATTTCTTCTAATTTCTTAACAAGACTTGCTTCGGTATATCTAGGAGGATGACGGGTGAATCCTTCTTTAGCGAGCATGCTTTTCAAATCTAGCACCTGACCAACATTCAAAGGAGGGAGCATTCCAGCTTGTTCTTCGTCATCTTCATCATCAGTAGATTCGATATATACTTTTAAGAAACCTTCAAACTTGATCACTTCACCTTTAGCTACCAGCTTTTCATCATTGGAACTGATACCAATTGTTGCTGTGGTCTTCTCTAGTTGGGCCTCAGCCATTTGAGAAGCTATAGCTCTTTTCCAGATGAGTTCGTAAAGTCTTCTTTCTTTATCGTCTTTTCCTGCTTCGTGAGTAGAAAAGTCTGTAGGTCTGATAGCTTCGTGAGCCTCTTGTGCACCTTGACTTTTCGTTTTAAAATGTCTTTCCTTAAAGAAGTCTGGACCGTAAGCCTTAGTGATTTCACCTTTAGCACTCGCAATGGCTTCATTCGAAAGATTTACTGAGTCCGTTCTCATATAAGAAATCTTACCAGCTTCGTATAGTTTCTGTGCTACTGACATGGTCAAAGCCACTGGGAAACTTAATTTTCTACTTGCTTCCTGCTGTAACGTGGAAGTAGTAAATGGGGGAGCTGGAGATTTCTTGGCAGGTTTTGTTTCTAAGTTCTCAATGCTGAATTGAGCGGAAGTACAGCTCTGTAAAAATGCTAGTGCATCTGACTCAGAATCATATTTCTTTGGTAACTCCGCTTTCAAAATTTTCCCACCACCTAAATCGAATAGTGCGGTTACTTTGAAGCTTGATGTTGGAGTAAATTGATCAATCTCTCTTTCACGCTCCACTACTAGTCTAACGGCAACTGACTGAACTCTACCTGCAGATAAACCAGCTTGAATTTTTTTCCAAAGAACTGGAGATAATTCATATCCCACCAATCGATCTAGTATTCTTCTGGCTTGCTGTGCATTTACCAAATCCTGATCAATTCCTCTTGGATTTTGGATAGCATTCTGTATCGCATTTTTAGTAATCTCTCTAAATACAATTCTTCTTGTTTTAGAATCATCTAGCTCGAGTGCATGATGCAAATGCCATGAAATAGCTTCTCCTTCACGGTCATCATCCGATGCAAGGAAGATTGTGTCAGCATCCTTAGAAAGCTTCTTTAGTTCCTTGATAACATCCTTCTTGTCAGCAGAAACTTTATAGGTAGGTTCGAAGTTGTTTTCGATATCAATAGCAAAATCATCCTTAGGGAGGTCCCTAACATGACCATAGGACGATTTTACCTGGTAATCCTTACCCAAATACCCTTCTATCGTTTTTGCTTTTGCTGGAGACTCTACTATTACCAGGTTTTTTGCCATGTTTTAGAAATTTTGAGGCGGTAAATATCTTTAAATTTTATTAATTAACTAAAGATTTAAAGACGTGTAAGCTAATCAGTCTTATTAATCATTACTTTACACGGATAACACAATATTACCTAAATGGTTAAAAAACTCTTTCTTTTAAGGCATGGTCATGCTGTCAGTGGGTTCAATATGAGGGACTATGATAGGACTTTATCCTCCCAGGGAGTAAGTGTGATCTCAAGTCTTTCAGAACGATTAAGCTTAGAGGATTTTAATGTGGATCTCATATTATGTAGCCCAGCTATCCGAACCATGCAAACCTGTGATATAATGACTGAGGGTTTGAAGTACCCGGGAAAGGTGGAATATATCAACGCAATTTATGAAGCGACAACTCAGCAATTGTTTCTGTTGATCAATCAACTTGATGATTCGATTGATTCAGTTTTATTGATTGGTCATAATCCGGGTATAAGTTATTTGTGTGATTATCTACAAGGTACTAATCATACGGAAATGGCACCAGGTGAATTAATCGGAATAACAATGGAGGTAGAGCGATGGAGTGAGGTGTCAAAAGGAATTGGATTAAGTCTTTAATTATGAAAGTAATTGTATGCCCCAATGCATTTAAAGGATCATTAAGCGCCGAAGAAGCTGCTGAAGCAATTTCTCGTGGTTTACGTTTAGCTTCAGATGATTTTGAATGTGTTCAATTGCCTATTGCTGATGGCGGAGATGGATCGCTTGGAGTGATCGCCAGATATCTCGGTGCCGAAATTTATTCGAAGGACGTAACTGGTCCTTGCGGGGCCACAGTCACAGCAAATTATGGGTGGGATGATGAGGAAAAGTTGGCAATTATTGAGTTAGCTGAAGCTTCTGGAATTCGATTGATAGATGAACTGGACCCTTGGAATGCAACGACCTATGGTACTGGAGAGCTCATTCGGAATGTCTTGCAACGTGGTGCGACTACCATTTATCTCACCATAGGAGGTAGTGCATCAGTGGATGGAGCTATCGGTATCCTGGATGCTTTGGGTGTAGAGTTCATTGACCAAAAGGGAGAAGTAATTGAAAACCCAAAACCATCTGACATCAAACGGATCTCTGAAATAAAAATGGATTTATTGACTGAGATCCGAGATCAATGTCAGATTAAAATCTTGTGTGATGTGGTGAACCCATTGCTTGGAGAAGAAGGAGCAGCGAGAATTTTTGGGCCTCAAAAGGGGCTTGAGGAACGAGACATACCCTGGTTTGATGATGCTTTGGGATTCTTAGCTGATCATATTGAGCAACAGAGAGGATTGAAAGTTCATCATCTGGAACATGGCGGTGCCGCTGGAGGAGTCGCGGCCATCTTAAATGGAGCCTTGGATGCTCGATTGATCCCAGGCGGAGAAACCATTCTGGAATGGGCAAATTTCAAGGAGCACCTGATAGGTGCGGATCTTTTGATTACTGGTGAAGGTCGGATAGATCAGCAAACGAATTTCGGGAAAGGTCCGGGTTTGGTTGCCAGAATTGGTAAGGAAAATGGGTTGAAGGTGATAGGTCTATCAGGTTCAGTACATATGGAGATAGAGCCAATAGACTATTTTGATGTGGTGTTGCCAATTATCAATGGTCCCATGGAATTATCAGAAGCAATGAAATATTCTTATGTGAATCTAGAACGCACAGCTTATCAGTTGGCCATGCTTGTATTAGCTGATTGATTCAATTCATCCAGCATGTTTCTGAAGCTCTCTGAATCATATTTAGCCATTCCATGATTTTCCACTACTAGTTTTCCAGAAGGAGAAATTACATAGGTTGTTGGGATAGAACTTGTGCTATAAACACGAGGCAAACCGGTCTTAAGAAAGTAAATTGGTAAATGGAATCCTTTTCGTTCTACGAACTCTTTAGCCTTGATTCTATTCTCATCTAATGAGATCATCACAAAACTGACTTCAGTACCTTTTTTCTGATAGAGATCTTCTATGTCTGGCATTTCAGCGATACACGGAGGACACCAGGTTGCCCAGAAGTTCAGAAATACCGTTTGACCTTTGAACTCAGTAAAGGATACTTCATTTCCATCAATGTCCGTAAGGAGGAAATTATAATCAGCTGATTTATCTTCTTCAACTTTGCTAGGTTGGATAATGCCAGTTGCTAGTAGTCCTCGTTGCAGCAAACCAATTACTTCAGTATGCAATCCTGTAAAGTAAAGGGTGAGGCCAACTACCACAATAATCAGCCACTCAGTGAGTTCTCTTCTGTAGGTCTTTTTGGTCATGATGGTTTGACTAAATTTATTCTTAGATTCCTAACATAATTTTTGTCAATAAATTCCCAGAAATGATATTTTTGGCGCCCAATTAAATTCTTTATGACAAACTACATAGCTAAGATAGCCCAGGAATACTCTTTGCAAGCACGATTTGTAGAGGCAACCATTAATCTATTGGATGAAGGAGCAACTGTTCCCTTTATTTCAAGATATCGTAAAGAGCTTACTGGCTCAATGGATGAGGTGGAAGTAGCCAATGTGCGTGATCGAATAGCACAACTTCGTGATTTGGATAAAAGAAGAGAAGCCATTCTCAAATCAATTGATGAGCAGGAAAAGCTTACCCCAGAGCTGAAAGCGAAGATTGATGCTGCTGAGACCATGGCAGTCTTAGAGGATTTGTATTTGCCATACAAGCCGAAGAGAAAGACAAGAGCGTCTGTAGCCAAGGAAAAGGGATTGGAGCCTTTAGCAAAAGTTATTTGGGATCAGGGAAGCTTGCTACCAGAGCAAGAAGCAGAGCAGTTTATAAGTGAAGAAAAAGGAGTGGAAGACATTGCTGCTGCTCTTCAAGGAGCTCGAGATATTATCGCTGAGTGGATCAGTGAGGATGCTGAAGCAAGAAAGAAAATTAGAGGATTATTTAAGTCAGAGGGTGTTGTTAGCTCCAGAGTGCTGAAAGGAAAAGAGGAGGAAGGAAATAAATACAAAGATTACTTTGAATGGGAGGAAAGCCTAAAGGAGATTCCTTCTCATAGATTGTTAGCTATTAGACGTGCAGAACGAGAAGGTATTTTGATGATGGATACCTCCATTCCAGAAGAGAATGCATTTAATCTTTTAGGAAGAATGTTTGTACAGGGACAAAATGCTGCTTCCGAGCAAGTCGAGATCGCCATGAAGGATTCTTATAAGCGGTTGATCAAGCCAAGTATTGAAACTGAAGCTCGATTAGAAAGCAAGAAAGCTGCTGACCTGGAAGCGATCACAGTATTTGCTGAGAACCTAAAACAATTATTAATGGCTGCACCTTTAGGGCAGAAAGCGGTAATGGCTATTGACCCAGGTTTCAGAACAGGTTGTAAAGTAGTTTGCCTGGACCGTCAGGGAAAGTTGTTGGAAAATACAGCAATCTATCCAAATGCTCCACAAAATGATCAGCATACCGCAGGCGCTGTGGTTATGGCCTTGGCTCAGAAGCATAATGTAGAGGCTATAGCCATTGGAAATGGTACCGCTAGTAGAGAGACGGAACAATTTGTAAAGTCTTTAGGACTTCCTAGAAATATCATCGTTGCGATGGTCAATGAAAGTGGAGCCTCCATTTATTCAGCATCTGAAGTGGCTCGTGAAGAGTTCAAAGAGTACGATGTGACTGTAAGAGGAGCTGTATCTATTGGTAGACGAATGATGGATCCTTTGGCGGAGTTGGTAAAAATTGATCCGAAATCCATTGGTGTAGGTCAATATCAACACGACGTAGATCAGAATGAGCTGAAGCATTCATTGGATGATGTGGTAATGAGTTGTGTGAATGGAGTGGGGGTAGAGTTAAATACGGCTAGTAAGCAGCTATTAACCTATGTGTCAGGATTAGGCCCACAATTAGCCGAGAATATTGTGAGGCACAGAAATGAAAATGGTGCGTTCACCAGTAGAGATCAATTAAAGGCTATTCCAAGGTTAGGAGATAAAGCCTTTGAACAAGCTGCAGGTTTCCTTCGAATCAAAGGGGCCAAGAATTTATTGGATGAGAGTGCTGTTCACCCAGAGCGCTATGAAACGGTGAACACTATGGCAAAAGATTTAGGCTGTACTGTAGACGATTTGGTAAAAGATAAGAACTTAAGAAGCAGAATTGATCTCAAGAAATATGTGACTGATACAGTTGGTCTTCCTACTTTGAAAGATATTTTGGATGAGCTGGCAAAACCGGGAAGAGATCCTCGTGAACAATTTGAGGCATTTGCATTTGCTGACAATGTTCATGAAATCAGTGATCTGAGGATTGGAATGAAGCTTCCAGGTATTGTTACGAATATTACCAAGTTTGGAGCTTTTGTGGATGTAGGGGTGCATCAGGATGGTCTGGTACACGTGAGCCACTTATCTGATAGTTTTGTGTCGGATCCAGCATCTGCTGTTAAACTACAACAAAAAGTGAATGTCACCGTTTTGGAAGTGGATGTGCCAAGAAAGCGAATTTCTCTTTCTATGAAGTCTGATCCGTTTGGTAAACCGGCACCGAAGCAAAAAAGACGAGAAGAGCGAGAGCCAGAAGGCGATCTTCAAGCAAAGTTGGCCATGTTAAAAGGTAAATTCAATAGCTAATTTGAAAAAGCAACTACTCTATCTGGTAACCGTCATAACTGTTTTCATGAGTTGTGATGATGAATATTTTCCTAAGGGATACTTTCCTTACCAGGTGGAATACATGTTGACGGGAGGTGAACAACAGAATTGGGTTGCGACACGGATTAATATAAATGATGAAGAGCAAGAGTTTAACTCTTGCTCTGATAGTTTGTGGTTGGGTTTTGAAGTCATTGACGATGATTCAATTTCTTCTTATGAGTTAAGAAAAATAGCTGACTGTAGTACATGGGATACTACATTTTTGGGTCAATTAACGGCATCAGGTAGCGATGCTTATTTTTCCGATACTATATATCTAGAGCAAACTAATGGTACCAGTAACTGGATATTTGTTGACTATTTAACTGCAAGTCAACTTGATCTTCGTTTTGTAAAAAACGGAACCAGAACCTCTTATAAGCTTAGGGTTGATTGACAGACTTCACTCGAATTAGGTATTTCGCCTAAAAAAATGTATGTTTCATCGATAAACATTTGATAATTAGAGTAAATGTAGGAACATTTGTTCTACAGCGTTAATATACATTTATTCCACTTATTGCAACACAAATGTACCGTCAACTGTTAAGCTATGCCCTATTGGGTCTAAGCTCCTCATTACTATATGCTCAAACCGGACCCGCCGGTGTAGGCAACAGCGCCACAAATATTCTTTGGCTCGATGCACAAAATACATCATCCTTAGCTGGTTCGCTGGTTAATGATGATCCAGTGACCACCTGGAGTGATGTTTCGGGTAATGGTAATGATTTTGTTCAACAAAGCACTGATGCAGTTCCCATATTCAGGAATGATGGTTTAAGTTCTGGTTCATTTAATGTGGTGAGATTTGATGGAACTGAACGATACTTAGTTCATCCTGATGATGATGATTTTGATTTAAATCTTGATGAGTTTACGATTCTAGGAGTGTTCTACAAGGGTACTTCAGATGACAATCCCAGGGGAATATTATCAAAAAGGGTTTCCTATGGGTCTCAGGAGTCATACTATTTGTATTCATACACTAGCAATAGTTTAAGACTAAACACCAGAACATCTGGTAATACTGGGGTTATTTCCAGTAATCCTCTTTCTGTTGGAGATAATTTGTTTTCGGCAATCTATGATGGAGCCTTACAAAGCTTATATGTTGACACGGATCAAGAAGCATCAGGATCCAAGACAGGAACAATAAACAATTCGACTTCCTCAATATACCTTGGAGCATTGAATAACAATTACGGTACCTATTTTGATGGAGAGATTGCTGAGCTAATTATGTATCGCACTGCTTTAAATGGCGGAGAACGACTTCTTGTCGAGAATTATTTAGCGGAGAAGTATGGACTGAGCATTTCGAATGATTTTTTCGGTAATTCTGGAGATTATGTGTCTACTTACAATGCTGATTTACGAGGTATAGGTACTGGTGATGGTAATGATATTCATGATGTTTCTGGGTTTTCAAGTGGTTTGCAACTTGAAGCTGTAAGTGGCTTAGATAATACGAATGAATTTGCCATTTTCGCCCATGATCCTGCGGTAAGTCATGCAGATGGGGTTACCTCAAATATCGCTGCCTCTGACATTGTAAGTGGAGATATCACAGAAAGATGGGAAAAAGATTACTTTATGGAAGTAAGCCAGGGAGGAGTTCTGGATGCTGCTACCGTTGAAACCAAATTTGTCTTTGATTTTTCAGAAGCCGGATTGACCTATTCAGGTAGCTCCACTGATTATGTATTACTTTATCGTGCGACTACTTCGGATGATTTTACAAGGGTTTTTGCTTATGATTATGCATTAGAAAACTCTGATCAAATAGTGGTTTCTATTCCTGCTAGCCGTTTAAAAACGGGATATTACACCCTCGGTCGTGGTACACAAGTAACTTCCAGAAAATGGTATGTTCTCCAAAATGGTGACTGGGATGATTCTGATACCTGGACACTTGATGCCGGATCAGCACCGATTCCAAACAATCCAGGAAGTGAGATTCCAGGTTCCGATGATGATGTGATCATTCGTAGTGGTAAGACGGTTACAATGATCTCAAATGATATCGTTATTGGAAGTATTACCGTGGATGGTACGTTGGTTGTTGGTGCGACGACTGGTCATAATTTTAATCAAATAGATGGGCAAGGAACTATTCGAATAAGCGGTGATGGATCTGTAAGTAATTTCCCAGATGGAATTACCACCTCGTCTAATGGTTTTGGTAATCCGGCAAATGGTGGCTTGTTGTCTGTGCGAGGAGGAGGATTTGTCTTTGATGAAGACGAGACTTTTAAGGATGTAAGAATCTTACTGGATGATCCTGCTGATGTAGTTGAGTTAGGTGCAGATTTAACGATTAATGGTGATTTTAACGTACGTTATGGGACGTTGCAATTTGGAGATGGTACTGGTACAAATCGAACACTCACAGTCCTCGGGGATTTTAAAGTAGAAAATAATGGTGGTAGTCAAGATGGTAGGGTTCTTACTGCATATGCTGCTGCTAGTAGCGCAAGACACGAGTTTAACTTATATGGTGACTTTTTAAACGAAGGAACTGCTCAATTCTCCGACCGTACGAGTGTTAATTATTCTACAGAGTCAACTAATGGTGTAGTTGATTTGAATCTAGTTTCTACAACTGCTGACCAACAAGTGGATTGTAATGGACTAACATATTTTTATAGAATCGAAATAGATAAAGGTTCGACAGACTTCACGGCATTTATTCAGGCTGATGATCCCAACAATTTTATTTTAACAGGCTCGGCCAATTATAGCATCGGAGGTGATGTAACCTTGCCATCTCATAATCAGAATGCATTCGGATTGATCACGGGAACCGCAAGTCTTGGAACGAACGTTACTGTAAGACTCAATATCACTGGAAACTATTCCATAGGAACAAATGCTAAGCTTCTGGTAAACGGAGCTACGGTAGCTAAGACAGGTGGAGCTGCTATTACCCCTTATGGAATTATAGAAGTTGCCGCAGGTTATCTAGAGGCAACACCAGGTAGTGGAATTACTACAAGAGAGGCCGGGCAACTAATAGTAACAGGAGGAGAGGTTTGGATGCCTCAATTTAGAACATCCATCTTTGGATCTTCTGCTCAAGGTGGATATCAGCAAGATGGCGGATCCACCTACATTGGAGATTTCACAAATGGTCCTGTTACGGGAGGGTCTAGTTCGAGCGCCAGCAACGACTTCTATACTATGTCTTTGACTTATGCTGGGAATTCCTTTGACATGAGCGGAGGAACCTTGTATGTTCAGGATCAAACGAGCAAAGGGCTTGTATTTATTAACTGTGATCCAGATAATATTTCGGTAACGGGTGGAACTGTTGTATTAACTTCCTCAAATTCGCTTGAGGCGATTGTAACGTCAAAAGCTCCCTTCTATAATGCGACCTTGCGTGCTTCCAGTGGATCAGCTGGACACTTTATGTTGAAATCTGGAACTACTGGTACGAGCGACAGCCGTACATTAGTGACCCAGGATTTAAGAGTTGTTAATGATCTAATTGTAATGGGATACGGAGGTTCCACTTTTACAAACGCTAACAATAGCCTTGGAGATTTTGCGGCAACTCTAGAAGCATCAAGTCTGGATGATTTAGGAACGGGTGATACCTCAGATGATAGTCTTTATGTAGCAGATGTTTATATAGGAGGAAGCTTTTACATAGGTCAAAATGCGAATTATGTATCTGCTGTAGATGGCAATGATGGTAATTCAAGTGTCAATCCTGGTGGAACTGACTTAATTACCGATACCTATTTCTATCAATCCGATGCCACACTTCTTTATGAGTACTTCGGTTGGGATAATAATTCTGCCTTATCCTTGGGACATGTAACTATTAATAGAACCACTGGAAATGAAGTGCGATTCAAAACTCCAAGTACTACGGGGCAACTGCGATATGATGTGTTTGGAGATGTGGAAGTTTTGTCTGGTACATTAGACCAACACGCTTCATCTTTCAGAGCAAGAGCAGGATATGTGAACAATGATCGTTTAGGAACTTATTATACCAGTGGGAATTATCCTGTGACAGGAGGTACACCAGATGCCGCTATCATCATGATGTTTGCGGATGATGTTACTGTAGATGAAGATGGAGCCATTTTTGGTAATGTAGAATTAAATGTTAATCACAATTACTACCTCGAATTTATTGGCGATGTAACGTTCGAACGGTTGGAGCATGCTCGAGGTAATATTTATATCGGATCCAATAATCTGAAAATTGATGAGTATCTGGATATTGGGCTATATCGTTATACTCAGTATACCACGCCACTTCCAGGGGACGCGGATGAAACCTGGATAGAAACTCCGGCAGTGAGCTCCCTGTTAAGAGTTGAGGATATTGGTAGATATGATGTTGGTGAAGCTAATAACCTGGACCAAAGATCAATGATCATTACCGATGGAAATGCCAGTGACGGTGGGCTCTCGATCAAAGTGACAGGCAATTCAGCCTCAGGAGAAGCAGCAGGCACCGATGGAGCTGAGAATTATGATAACATCAATCAGTTAACATATCCAATAGCCTTTACAACTGATGGGGCAAGTCTTGATCTGACATCTTCAGGTAATGTATATTATCGACCAGCTCAGGTAAAAGTTTCCAACTTCAGTGATGATGGGTACATAACTATTAGACCTGTTTCCGGAGAATTGAAAACCACAGATCTTTCCGGAGGTGAAGTTTTGCAACATTATTGGAGTGTAACTCATTCTGATTTCACAACGGTCCCAACAGTGGCCTACCGATTTTACTATCGAAATAGAGAAGAATCTGGTGTAGCTGATTTGCCAACAGGATCGGTAAATGAATCGAGTTATGTGCCTGGTAAAGTATTGCTTTCTAGTCCATATACAAGATCTTATGAGTCATCCACTAATACTGAAACTGATCTTGGTGGAATTTATAGTTTATCGGCAGACTCTGATACTCGGGTGATCATTTTTAATGGTGACAATTCAGGAACAACTGACGATGATCTTTTTGATTTCAGTGCGGATGCACCCGGTATTACTCTTGAGAATGCCAATTACACGGCTGGGGAGTCTACAAGGTTTGTTGGAGCCCCAACAATATATTATTCTAGAAAATTAGGTGGAGCACAGAGTGATCAAAACTGGACAGCCAACAATGCCTGGTCATTGGTTGGCGTAGACGGTACTTCTGCAGGTAATGCAGAACCTGGAGCTGGAGATGTAGCTATCATTGGTAGATCAAGGAGTTCAGGTGAGACTCACCGTATTCGAGCCAATGTATCTCTTGAGGTGGCTGCCATTGTGTTTGAGGAAGATCCTTCACCTGTTGTTTCATATAATACCGGAAGGCTATTCTTTGATGCCGGTACCACCAACCATAAACTTGGAGCTGTTAGTGGAGAAGGCGAGTTTCAGTTGTTCTTTAGTCAAACTTCAGATATACCAACTTTTGATCAAAGTAATACCGATCTGGGTCAATTTGTGAATGAGCCAAATAGTATTTGGAATGTGTCACATGAAGGTAGTGGTGGTACTGGGAATATAGCAGAAATGCCATCTTTCCCATCGGAGTTTCCTAACCTGAGAATTACAGCTAGTGGAGCTACAAATGCCGCTGATAAAAGCTATGGTTCTGGCTCTAACGATATCAATGTTATAAGATTCAATAATGACATAGTAGTCAATGAATCATTCACTGTTGGAAACAAGGCTGCCTACCTTATGGGGGGTGATATTCAAATAGGTGGAGACCTGCAGGTTGGAATGGGATATGGTTATGGAAGTTTTTACTTTCCAAATGATGCAAATGCATATGAGGTTGAAGTTACTGGAGACGTTGAGGTTGGAGACGTGACAGGTGGCCAAAATGGTAATTGTATCCTGGGCGTTCTTTCTGGGAATACCAACGCGATGGAGCACACACTAAGAGTTGGTGGTGACATTACCTTATACACCAGTTCTCAAAACAGCAATAGAGGTGGTTCTTTGAATTTGTATAATTCCAGCACAGAGAATAATGTCTTGTTGGAATTATTTGGTGATGGAACCAATAGTTTTGCTAACAACAATTCAAATGTATCTTCTACCAGTCTTTACAAAATCAAGCTAAATAAAGGAGGTGATATTGATCAAAGCTTTAGTATTAATAATCTTGTTACACTTCCTGAACCTATTGATATAGGTGCTCAGTCAGTTGAAATTGTAAATGGATTACTTCTACTGAATGACCCATCGATAGATGTTGTTTTAGCTGATGGTACACAGGGAAATTTTTACTTACCTAATACTAATAATTCTGACGCTTCATCTGGCTCAGGTGGACTAGAAGTTCGTCAAGGTACAGTAAGTATTTCAGGAGATGATATAGGAATTGTGCTTGATGGTCTTCTTAGGATTTCTGGAGGTACTGTAGATTTAAGCATCACCGGTGATAATGGCAATAATTTTATTGAGTATGGAGCTTCAGATAATGCTGAAATTGAATTATCCAGTGGTTCATTGTTGGTCGGTTCACAAGTGAGAAGAAAACTGACGGCAGTGACTGGCCTTCTTAATTACTCACAAACGGGTGGTGTCGCACGATTTGGAATTGAAGCAGCACCAGAGAGCACGCGAGGTGTTTTTGAAATAAGAAATTCTGGGAGTGAGTTTACTCATACCGGAGGAGAGTTTACTATTGTTAGACAAAATGCGTCCTCCACAGTGGGTACCTTGATTATGAAACCAGACATTGATGATCTTGATGTGTCAGGCTCTACCATCACCTTTGGGAATAGTGATACCCCTGTAAACCAGGGTCAGATAGGAATTGATGCTAATGTGCCTCTAAATAAACTAGTAGTAACAGGAAATAACTCGCCATCTGTGATTGTTTACAATACAAGTCTAGAGTTGGATAGCTTAACTATTGAAGCAGGCGCTACATTTTTGGCAAATGGTTATGATCTTACCATTAATGCTGATCTTGTTAATGATGGCTTATTCGATAATGGAGGAACAGACGTTAATCAACAAACTACCAACATCTCATCTAGCTCAGATCAAACTATTACTGGTACAGGCACCACTTATTTTTATAATCTCACAAAGGATGGATCTAGTACATTGGATGTTCAGAAGGACATCACTGTCGAAAATGATTTCGAATTTTTAGGAGGAACGTTGACTACAGGAACTTATGCGGTTAATGTGGAGGGTGATATGACTCTTGATGGTATACATCAGAGCAACTCTGCTGGTCCAGGAATAGTTTTCAATGGTTCTGGTGGGCAAAACTTAGATACATCAACAGATACAGGTGAATTTGGTGTAATGACCCTTGATAACTCAAGCGGATTAGAAATCCCTGGTGATGGTCGAATATTCCAGGTAAATGATAAGATTATTTTAACCAGTGGAGTGTTCAATATTGGGGGTAATCTTTTGATTATGAATGAGGACGCCATTTTTGAAAATGGTTCTGGAGGAACTGCTAGAGCGGACTTCAATGATAACAGCATGATTTCGGTTAATGCTAGTATTACAGATAATGGAGTGAGAAAGGTCTTTAGTGATACCTATGTAGGCTCCTTCCTATACCCAGTTGGATTGAATTATTATACTCCTGCGGAGATCAATATAACTGGTATTACCGGTGGTGATGCGGGTTATCTTACTGTGAAACCAGTAGAGGATATAGCTGGAGGTATTTCCGATGATAGTGATGAGACCTGTTTTGGTGATAACAGTGATTACGTGGATTCTGACAATGTGCTACAGTTCTATTGGTTGATAAGATCTGCTAACGTTACCGATTTTGATGGTTCAATATACTTGTACCATGCAGATGCTCTGGAGTCATTCGACAATACTCAGGGACTGGACCTTGGTAACTACGCTCCAGCCAGGTTGCTAAACAGTAGCTCCGCGTGGGATAAGCAATACAGTGAAGGGTTATTTGATGAAGTGAACAATGTGATCATGTTCAAAACAAATAGTACCACAGACTATGCTGATTTTACTAGCAATGAAATTACCGGGACTTATACAGCGGGTATCACTCGTGATAATTCTGATGCTAGCTTGTGTGGAGGGGCGATTCCAGATCTTGTACCAGAATATATAACGCTAACCAGTGGAACCTCAGGAAGTATATCCGACATAGGCTCGTTCGCAACAGCTGATGGAGGCACTGTTCCAAGTTTAGGAGAGTCTCCAGATTTGACTATTGCAGGTGATTTTACATTGGATTTAACGAGTCAGTATTGGAGATTTAGAAAAGTAACAATAGAGGAAGGAGCAACTCTTACAATCACTGGTGCTGGAGTAAACCTAGGCTCTGTTGAAGGAACCGGGACCCTGAAATTATTGAACACCAATGCATTACCTGCGGGTGATTATGCTTCATTCGAATCGGATGCAGGATGTACACAAGGTGGAATATTGGAGCTTGAGGTGACCACAGGAAATAGTGTAGACCTTGCGTTGCCGTTTAACAATCTTAGAGGGTTAAAGGTCTCAGGAGACGGTGAGAAGGTCATAACTAATGGTACTTCATTTGATATTTGTGAAGATCTGGAAATTCTAGATGCAGGTACCTTAACGATGGGAGATAATACCACACTTAGAATCAAAGGAGATATTATCAAAGATCCATCGGCTGCATTTGACGGAGATTACAGTAATGCAAGAATTATTCTGAACGGAACTAGTCAACAGACGATTGATGGTGCCTTTGAGTCGACTGAAGCAATATCTTACCTCCAAGTAAATAACTCAGCAGGGGTGACAATAGTAAATTCTGGAAATGACAATGTCGAGGTAGAGGATTTGGTGATGACTTCAGGCAAGATTACCACTGATGCTAATAATTCATTGATCATTCTCAATACCGGTTCAATTACTGGAAACTTCAGTAGTACCACATTTGTCAATGGACCATTACTTAGAAGACTAGAAACCAGCACAGATCGACAGTTGTTCCCAGTTGGTTGGGGATCTGTTTACTTGCCTTTTGAAGTGAGCAATACCCAGGGTTATGTTGGTACGAAAGATTGGACGGTGCAATACCATGATGAAGATCCTGGCACAACTACTCGAATCACTAACATTAACGCTTCTTATGATTTTACCACGTGGGGTGGAGAGATCAATGATGCCAAGTCCAAGTTGTTCCGTCAAGACCTATTTGAGGTAGAAGTAGTATCTCCCGCCACCGCAGATGTAAGACCTTATTGGGATAGTGATACCGATGTTGGGACGTCCAGCCAGTGGCAATACCTAAGGGTTATGGTATGGGATGTTACCAATGAAATCTGGGAAAGCTACGGTAATGGAAACCTCAATTATAGTGGAATGTCAACCAGTAGTGGGTCAGTTGTCTCAGATACTGACTTGAGTTTTAGTACCAATTTTGTGACACTTGGATCTAACGAGCCTGTTCCTTTGCCAGTTGAGTTTGTGTTCTTTAAAGGAAGATTGCTGGAGGATGGCATGGTTATGTTGGAGTGGCAGACTGCTTCGGAGATTAATAATGATCGATTTGAGATCCAAAGAATCGATGCAAATGGCGAATTTGAAACTATAGGTACGGTATATGGCGCCGGAGACTCCAATGAATTACTTGATTATCATTTTAAAGACAAAANACCATATCGAGGAATCAACTACTATCGCTTGAAACAAATTGATTTCGATGGTCAGTTTGACTATAGCGCATTGATCATGGTGGATAATGATAGTTTCTACAAAGGTCTTAATGTCACCGTTTATCCTAATCCGGTGTCTGGGGACAAANTTGAGATGATTATTAATACAGGGGATGAATTAACAGATGTTCATTTGGTTCTGATGGATGCTTCTGGAAGAATCTTACAAAAAGACATAAAACAACCACAATTAGGTGCTGGAATCTATGAGATGAATTTCTCTAATTCGGAGATTGGATCAGGATTGTTTTATCTGGTGGTGGTTCAAGGAGAAAACAAACGGGTGTTAAGAGTGATCGTGCAATAGTTAATATTCATTGATCATATTTACGAAATGGCCGGCCATTAGTCCGGCCGTTTCTGTTCTTAGCGTACTTGAACCTAAGCTTATTTTTTGAAATCCAGCATTTTCTGCGGCCTTTCTTTCATCCTCGGAGAAATCACCTTCAGGTCCAATTAACGTAATGACTGACTGCCCTTTGGATAGCAGTGCAGAATAATATGGAAGACTAGGCTCCACAACAGCAATGTGCTTAGCGTCTGCTGACGCATTTTTAAGGAAATCAGAAAATCTTGTTAACTCATTGATTTGAGTTAAATATCCACTCTTGGATTGCTTTAAGGCACTAACTGCTTTTTTCTCCAGGCGATCGATCCTCATTTTGTTGCGTTCACAGTTCTTGGTAAGGATAAAACTGATTTCATCTACTCCCAATTCACAGGCTTTTTCAACGAACCATTCAATTCGGTCTGTATTTTTGGTTGGAGCGATGGCTATGTGGTTATAAAACTGCTTCCTGCTTAATTGTCTCTTTTCAATGATTTCGAATCTGGAACTTTTCTTGGATACTTCAGTAAGTCGAACGGTATAATCACCTCCAATCCCATCATAAACACCGATCTCATCTCCAGCTACTTTTCTCAAAACTTTGCTGCAATGTTGGTGTTCTTCTTCCGGTAGTTCCAAAAGACCCTTGGTAATATCAGGATGATAAAAATAAATCATATGGATTCGAAGATAAACAACTGTGATTAAGCTTGCTTAAAATATTCTCTTGGAGTGCAGCCTTTGAGTTTTTTAAACGCCCTGTTGAATGTTGGTTTAGAGTTAAACCCTACTTTCAGTGCAACCTCCAGGTAAGATTCATCTGGATTTTTCTGACAGTAATCGATAAAGGCATTAATTCGATAACCATTGATTAGTTCGGTAAAGTTCTGATCAAATTGCTCATTAATTACTCTGGATAAGGTATGACTGGCGGTTGGGATTAAGTGCGCAGCACTGTCTAGGGTTAAATCTGCTTTTAGGTAGATTTTATCCACTTTCAGCGCATTGATCAGTCTGTCTTTAATTTGAGTTGCTTCACCTTCATTGATTGAGTTGTCCTGGTATTTCTTTTTCACTTGCAGCAATTCAGGATATTTCAATGCATAATATGCTAGTGTGAAAATAATTAAAGAGAACAGCAGCCATAGTCCGTCAATCAAATCTTCTACAAAGGATATGGTATCCAGTTTTGTAAATTCACCAACAACAAAAATCAGGACGGCGGTCAGCCACAAAAGCAGGTAAATGGATTTGATGGTTAGAATGGTCTCCAGAAATTTCAGATACCTTTTTTGTCTTTCATTGCTGTGATCCCCAATGACGTAAGCACTCACCAGTTGTTTTGATAAATACCAGTAGATAAAATTGAAAAGAAGCGCCACNGTTCCAGTAATTGCGAANTAGGGGAATAGTTTTTTATCAATCAATTCGTAGATAATTTCCTGTTCTGCAGCGATTAAAAATGGCAAATACAAACCGACTTGTACTACACTAGGGATGAAATGCAAAAAGTATCTTTTATTGATTTTGAGCCTTAGAAGCTTATGCACATAGAGGTAAAAAGCTGGTCCATAAGAAAAAAGTATTAACTCCGGNAGGAAGACTAGCTTTGGTTGCCAATTGAAAACTCTTGGGTCTAGGATAGCTGCTCTTCCAAACAGGGAAACAGTAATCAATAACAGTAAGACCGATAGAACAGTGTTGGCTTGTTTGTTTTTGTTCCGTATGGTATTAATTACGCCAATTAGCAGCAATCCTTGAAAACCAGCTATTGCTAAGAAAATCATGTAAACAGTGTACAGTCCCAAAGAGATGTCTTCCCAGGTTTCTATTCGTAGGTGGACTGTTTGATTTTTTCCAGCAGAAATAATGATTCTGTTGGGCAATGCCCTGCCATCATCTCGGGCTTCGACTGAGGCCCAACTGCCTCGAGTAATTTTGTAATTGATAGTGTCCTGATCATGTTTTAGTAAAAGATATAAAGTGCCATCGGGGAGGTGTTTGAATTTCCGTTTTGGAATATCAGGAAACCAACCATCAAAATCGGTAGCTAAATAAATGGAGGCATCATGTGGTGTGTTAGCAGGGAGCTCATCGATGATAATCGTGGTGCTTATGGAACCTGAATTACCTCCAAAGGCTAGATTGAATCCCAGAGATCCCAGACATAAGAGTATCCATTTCCAATTCACTGCTAACTGATAATAAATTGCAATTTTCTCAAATTAAAGTGTAAATAAAAGTTGCTTAATGAAGAATTTATAAGATGTAGTTCATTGAATTGGAAAGTATCAATTTATAAAATGAGGCGAATATGAGGTTTAATTAAATGAATTTCAGGATTCTATTGCATCACCCCGTAATCGATTTGGAATATTATTAAACCAAAATATCTAATTCAAAAAATGATGATTTCGCTATTTAAAAACTCACTATTTAGGTGGCAAACAGTTGCCACGGTATTACTCGCAGGATTGATTTGGTCATGTGAAGATCAAGCACCTGAATCAGATCTGCTCGATGCTCAACAAGAAATAAAGGTTGTCGATGTAACTACTCATGATGGCAAACCTTTCTCTACTCAGTCCAATGCCTCGAACTCTCGATTTACCGCCGGACCAGGTGGGGGAGTTATGATGCAAGGTTTTTATTGGGATGTCCCAGCTGGTGGTACCTGGTGGGGTGTGGTAGAAGGAAAGACCTCAGCATGGTCCTCAGCAGGAATTGGTGCAATCTGGTTACCACCGGCTTCTAAAGCCCAGAACGGTACCTACTCCATGGGCTATGATCCAACAGATTACTACGACTTTGGTGATTACAATCAAAACGGAACAGTGGAAACACGATTTGGCTCACGCACAGAGTTAGAAGATTTGATCACTGCTGCCCACAATGAAAATATGGAGGTTTATGCTGACATAGTTCTGAATCACAATAGTGGTGGAGCACTGGAAGCCAACCAATATACTGGCACTAATACGTACACTGATTATACTGCAGTTGCATCAGGAAAATTCCCAAGATCTCAGCATGATTTCCATCCCAATGGTATTCACTCCAATGATGAAGGAGTTTTTGGGGGATTTGCAGATATGTGTCACGAAGTTTCTAATGTGCAGGATTGGTTATGGGGACGATCTGATGCTGTTGGTAAGTACTATAAGAATGTAATGGGATTCGATGGCTGGAGATTTGATTACGTCAAAGGATTTGGGCCGTGGGTCATCAATACCTGGAATAGCAACATTGGTGGTTTTTCAGTAGGCGAGTTATGGGACTCTAATGTTGATTATCTCAACTGGTGGGCGAATGAAGCGAATAGCTCGGTATTTGACTTTGCAGCGTACTACAAAATGAATGATGCATTTGATGGAAACAATTTGAATCTACTCAATGATGACATGATGTGGAAACGTAATCCATACAAAGCGGTCACTTTCGTTGCCAATCACGACACAGATGAAATCTGGAATAAAACGTTGGCCTATGCCTATATTCTGACTCATGAAGGTTACCCATGTATCTTCTATCGTGATTACGAAGAGTGGTTGGATAAGAATCAATTAAACAATCTGATTTGGATTCACAACAACAAAGCCACAGGAAATACCAGTATACTTTATACGGACAATGACGAATACATCGCCAGAAGAAACGGGTATAATGGCAATCCTGGTTTGATCGTTTACATCAATAACTCCAGCAATTGGCTCGAAAGATGGGTTCCAACAAACTGGAATAGCACACAAATCAAAGACTTTACTGGACATTCTGGATGGTATCCAACAACACAAAGTGGTGGTTGGGTGAAAATCCAATGCCCACCTAACAGCTATAGTGTTTGGTCTCCAAACATTTAAGAGCTAACCTAAAGTTGCTCACATAGGTCAGGAATCAGTTTAGAGAAAGCCTCTTGAAGTTGCGCTCTGAGCTTGATTCCTGATTTATTTTCAATTTTCCTACCATCGATTTCATTGACAGGAGTAAGTTCTCCCATAGTGCCGGTGGCAAAAACCTCATCCGCATTGTAGAATTCTACTAAACTGAGATTTTTCTCCACGACTTCAATACCAAGTTTTCTAGCAATTTCGATTACCAGACCCCTGGTTATCCCATGTAAGCAAGCATCAGCAAACGGTGTGTAGAGCTTTCCATCTCTGATCATGAATAGGTTCGTATCGTTCAATTCAGCAACGAAACCTTGATGGTCTAGCATAATCGCGGCATCCACATTGGCAAAGTTCGCTTGTATTTTAGCTAGAATATTGTTCAGTAGGTTGGCATGATGAATTTTACTATCCAAAAACTGTGGGTTATTTCTTCGTTGAGTGCTGGTAATGACTTTGATTCCTTTTTCATTATCATATACCAATGGTTTCCACTCGGAGAGAACTATCAAACAAGATCCATTTTGATTGAGCCTGGGATCCATGCCAGAAGTCACTTTTTCACCTCTTGTTAAGGTTAGTCTTATGTGGGTATCGTGTGACATTCCATTTGCTTCTAAAGTCTCCTTAATCGCATGCTTAATAAACCCTCTATCGGGGATGTCAACGAAAGCAAGTGCTTTAGCAGACTCATACAATCGATCAATGTGCTTGTCCAGGCAGAAAACACCTTCCTTGTACCTTCTTAATCCTTCCCAGATGGCATCCCCTCCTTGCACGGATGAATCAAAAACGGATACTTTGGCTTCATTTCTTGGTAACAGTCCCTGGCCTACCCAAACCTGGATGTTTTCGTTTTGTGGATTGAATTTTTGAAGCATATTACAAGGGAATTAGTTGAGCCTGAAAATTATGAGAAAAATAATACAACTCCTTGCTGTCTTTACTTTGATCGCTTGTTCTAAGGAAAAAGTTGATGAATGGCAATTATTAGGTTTTGAAAAGCAAGATGCTGTTAATCCGATAATGGGGCCTGATACCACTTCCTTGTTTTTAGATCCCATAACGCAGCGTATGGTGAAATGGGAAGGTAAAGACGTTTTTAATCCTGCTTCGATAGTAAAAGATGACACTTTATTCATGCTTTATCGGGCAGAGGATTTTGTTGGTAAATTCAATGGAACTTCTCGAATAGGACTGGCCTACAGCTTTGATGGATTGACTTTTACACGTTTGGATAAGCCAGTTTTTTATCCAAAGGAGGATGAGTATAAAGTTTTAGAATGGGAGGGAGGAGCTGAAGACCCAAGAATTGTGAAGCGTAATGATGGATTGTATGTAATGACCTATACCGCGTACGATGGGGATTTGGCCAGATTATTAGTGGCCACTACGAATGACTTGCGAACATGGGAAAAACATGGTTCTGTTTTTCAGGATTCATTAGATATCAATCAATGGTCTAAATCTGGATCCATTGTCGCACGAGCAGATAATGATGAGATGATAGCGGTGCAAATTGATGGAATGTACTGGATGTATTTCGGAGATACTGATTTATTTGTTGCGCAATCCTCAGACCTAATACATTGGGATCCAGTAAAAAATGATACTGGAGATTGGCTCAAAGTGCTGTCTCCTCGAAAAGATAATTTCGATAGTGATTTGGTGGAACCCGGACCTCCAGCTATTTTAACTAAGAATGGAATCTTACTGATTTACAATAGTCGAAATAGACTAGCTGAAGGTGATCAATCACTACCTGACGGTACGTATAGTGCAGGACAAGCCTTATTTGATCCTCAAAATCCTACACAGCTCATTCTACGATCAGAAGATTACTTCTTTACACCGGACAAGCCTTATGAGTTTACAGGTCAGGTAAATAATGTGTGTTTTGTGGAAGGACTCTGTCATTACAAAGACCAGTGGTTCCTGTATTATGGAACAGCCGATTCAAAAATTGCAGTGGCAGTGTCTTCTCAGTTATTGAATTAATTCGCCTTGATGAGGCCAAAAGATTCAATGATTGATTTGGCATTATCAGAATTCAAATAGACTAAGAAAGCTTTCGTAGAATCGCTCATTTGGTCATTGTAGTAAATACGTAAACCTCTTTTTAATGGATAGCTGTTGTTTAAGAGGTTTGATTTCGTTGGTGCGCGAAATTTAAAACTATCAGCAGCAAGTTTGATTTCATGGACACCAAGTGAAAAATAGGCGAAACCAATAAATCCAATGGCATTGACATTTGAATGCACTTTATTCACGATATCCTTATTCTCATCAATAGTGATGGCTGTATTTGATAAACCATTGATCTTGTAATGCTCGGTAAAGAACTTTTGTGTTCCCGAGTTTCCATCACGTACGATAGGAAGAATAGTGCCGGATTTTCCACCAAGCTCACTCCAGTTACTTATTTGGCCTTCGTAAATCTTTTCAACTTGTTCATTAGTAAGAGAATCTAGTGGATTGTTTTCATTGGTGATGATTACTATACCATCATAGGCTACAACTTGCTCTTTGACTTTACTAGTCGCACCGAGTTCTTTATTTAAGTCAAATTCAAAGGAGGAGAGACCAATATCAGCACTTTGTTCCCGAATAGCATCAAGACCTGTTCGGCTCCCACCTCCTTCAAGTATAATTTGGATTTCAGGATTTGATTTTTCAAAATCTGCTTTCAATTGCTGGAAAACAGCGTGCATGGATTCACTTCCTTTGAGTCTGATTTGTGAAACTTCANTTTGAGGATCATTGCAAGCTGTAAAAGCTATGAGTAAAATTANAAAAAGTACTGCTGGTTTCATTGGANAAATATTTCCTCGAAACTAGAGACCGATCCGCTTAAAACAGTTGCCTGCTTATTAACAAATGAATAAATGACTGTTAAGTTCTATTGATCCGCTTTAAGGGCTTTTAGCTTCAATTTGTCATAGATGAGCATTGCTTCATTAAGCAATTCAATACACTCCTCTGGGAATGGTTCGTTTCTTACTTTTGGGGATGCAAAATGAGTGGATTCATGCACTTTANTATACCAGTACCTGGCCCAAATGCCATCTTCAGGTAATGGGCCTGCTGGCCATTCCAGCATCGTACGACTAAACTCAAGCCCTAATCCATCAAAAAGCTGTCGAAAGACCGCTTCTGGATTTTTCAAAGTTTCATTGGAGTCAATAATTAGGCAATCCCCATCAAGATACTGGTATATTTCAAATTGTCTAGCTACTCCAATGTCTGACATTTTAGGATTTGGGATGACCTTAGCGAATGAAGTGATCAGTTCTTTTGGATTCCTGATGAGCAATACATTCTGGTACTGTTTAATGAAACTTAAGTCCATATTGATCATATGATGGGCCATGTTTTTTACAAAAACATGTTCTGAATTAGACTGGGTTATATTGATCCAATCAATCACTCCTTCGACGGTTTTTGGTTGGCTTTGTGTAATTTCTTCCTTACCAGGGTGGTTGGCACCCGTTAGATTAAGGTAATAAGCATAGAATGGTTCGTCCATTACCTTGAAGCCTCCATGATTGGCGAATGAATACATGGTGGCAGTAGAAATGTTTCTCGGCGAAGAAATGAGATTTATTATCATATGATTATTTGAGATATTAAGATAAACCAAAATACAGAACCAGGCGTTTGAAAGAGATGCGTAGTTCGTTTTCATTGATTTTGATTGTACTTATTTCCGGATGTATCGATTTTTCTATTGATCGGGAGGAAATGAATCATTCTTTCAAAGACGAAGCCTACATCCCTGTATCCAATATTCTTACAATTGATTCTGCCAATACCCNCTATGTCTTTATTGATAATCATAAAGACAACTTAGCAGTGTTTATTCATGGTTCTCCAGGTTCCTGGAGCGCCTTTATTGATTTTTTAAAGAATGATTCGCTGTTAGAAAGTTATGATGTGGTTGCCATTGATCGGCCGGGTTATGGCTTGTCAGATCGAGGAAGGCCCATTGCCAGTATGGAAAAGCAGGCTGAGCTTATGGCGCTGGTGATATCTCAGTTTGATCATACCAATAAGGTTTTAGTTGGACATTCACTGGGTGGTCCTGTGATTGCCAGGGTGGCTATGGACTATCCAGATCTGGTGAGTAAGTTGGTATTCGTTGCCCCATCAATAGATCCAGAGCAGGAAAAATACGAATGGTATCGCTCCTGGATTGACACGAAAGTAGGTGGATGGCTGACCCCTACAGATTTTTGGGTGAGTAATGAAGAAATCTTACCGTTAAAAGAGGAGTTGGTGAAAATGCTTCCATTGTGGGACAACATAGAGGTGGAATCAATTGTAATTCAAGGGACCGAGGATGTATTGGTTCCCAAAGAGAATGCTGAGTTTGCCAGAAGGATGCTTAGAGATTCGATGGTTCAAATACGCTACATCGAGGATGCAAATCATTTCATACCATGGAGTCACCCAGAAACAATAGTCAAAGCATTAGTTGATTTAAAGAATTAATACTCTTCCGATTCGATTAGCTTGCCCCGACTGTTGTAATATTTCCAGGTTCCTGTCTTCTCACCCAGCTGATACATTCCTTCTGCGATTAATCGGCCTTTTTCACTGAATTCCTGCCATGTGCCGGTTTTTTCACCATTAAGGTATTCACCTGAGGATTGTAAGGTGCCATCATCAAAATAGTATTTGGCTTCTCCATTCAATCGACCATTGCGATACGTTTCGTCAGATTCGATAGTGCCATCATCATAATACATGTATAATTTACCATTACCAGAGGCGAAGGTCCCTCCCGAGATTTCCTCACCCTTGGATGTATAAAATGGGCTGACTTCCATGAGGCTACCAAGTTGCCACATCTGCTCCATTTTGAGTTGTTCGTTTTCATAAAATAGACCCCACAAACCATCCTTCTCATCTAAAACGAAGCTGCCAATCATTCTAGGCTTACCAGAATCATGGTAAAATATCCATTGACCTTCTTTTAATCCATTCTTGAACTTGCCTTCGTAATCAAGTGCACCATTAGGTTTAAAATACTTCCAGAGACCAGTTTTTAGATCTCTTGAGTAGTCCCCAATGGCATAAAGTTTATTAGGTTCAATGAAACTAAGCCACTTACCAGTTTTTAAACCCAACTCATATGACCCTTGAACACTCAATGCCCCATTGTCGAAGTTCTCTTTGTATTCCCCATCCAACAAACCTTTTTTGTAGGAATATTCTTTACTTAACTTCCCGTTAGGAAAATATTCTTTCCAGGTCCCTGTTTTTACTCCATTGGAATAATATTCTTGAGCCTTCTTTCGTCCATAGTTGTAGTTATACGTCCATTCACCATGTGGCTGGCCAGCAGCATAAGATTTGTAAAACAATGCATAGCCATCCGGACTGTACTCTAACCAGATACTGTCTTTCAATCCATTTTTATACCGTCCTTTTAGTGCCAGGGAGCCATCTTCATAGAACTCGATATATTCTCCCTCCAGAATGTCATTTTGGTAATTACTTTCATTTATAATTACACCCGATGGGTCTAATTTTCTTGTTACTCCTGAACGTTTCCCTCTATCATAAGAGATAATTTCCTTAAGTGCTCCATTCGGGTGATAATACTTCCAGGCACCCACTTTTTTGCCATTTACAATATAACCAACGTAGATGGTTCGGCCATCAGGATACTTAGAGGTGTATCCACCATCCTTCATGGTATCAGCGAGAAAAATTCGCTCGTCAGGAGTCTCAAATTCATCCTGTGCAAAAGAGCAAATTGACAGTAGGAGAAATAACGGTGCGATTAGGTTTTTCATATTGTATCAACACACTTCAAAAATCGGGCAAAACTCGCCAACGTAAACGATTTATATTCTGCCCAAAGATCTACAGGGATAAAATTACTCAATTTGATGAATCCGTTATTTTCAACTTGACTCATGATGTCTTTATGGCTTAAGTCCTTTATTTTGAGGTAATTATCACTATGATATTGGTATTCCCAAGGGGTGTTGTTGATACAAAAATAGAGATCTTCTGCCTCAGATAGATTAACCAAAATTTTTTCCAAATTGTTCTCTAAAAGTGGGCCGCTGATGTGAAGTGTGCAGCTAAAATGATTTCCCCACCACAACATGGTGCGGAATGAGAAAACTTGTTTCTGGGTAAACAAGCGTGGATAATCGAGAATAAAATAGGGGAGACCTTCATATTGCTCCCCTTTTGAAATTTTACCAGCTTTTAAGAATGCACCTTCNGGAAACTGAAAGGACGACTCTTGAATAACCTGATGAAGTGCTCGTTCTATCTCTGAGAAATAGGAAATTACCTTCTCTGATAGCGTGTTTTTAAGTTTTAAAAACTGGCTGTCTTTTAATATTTCAAGTTCTTCATCTGATGGTGTCATTACCATTTAATTAATGCTGATGCCCAGGTAAACCCACTTCCGAAAGCAGCCATACAGACCAAATCACCTTCCTTAATCTTTCCCTCAAGATGGGCTTCACTCAGGGCAATTGGAATGGAAGCAGCAGTCGTGTTACCATAGCGCATGATGTTATTGTAGACCTGATCATCGCCTAGCTTCATTTGCTTTTGAATGAACTGACTTATTCTCAGGTTTGCCTGATGCGGTATGAGCATGTTGATGTCTTCAGGTTTATATCCATTGGTCATCAAAGCTTCGTGAATCACCTCACTAAAACGAGTAACCGCATGTTTGAATACAAAGTTTCCATTCATGTATGGATAGTAGCTAGTGTCTTCTGGATCGTTTTCGGTCATGATTCGATCCACCCACCGATTGGTCGCAGGTCCTATTAGAGCCAGCTCTTTGGCGTGTTTACCTTCCGAATGTAGGTGTGTGGAAAGTATTCCTTTCTTCTCATCTTCCGATCTGGAAAGAACAACAGCACCTGCTCCATCTCCAAAAATAACCGTTACTCCTCGTCCGCGGGTTGATTTTTCCAGTCCTCCAGAGTGGTATTCACTCCCAATTACCAGCACGTTTTTATACATGCCTGTTTTGATGAATTGATCCGCTACAGACAAGCTGTAAATAAAACCACTGCACTGATTTCTTACATCCAACGCTCCGATTTCCCGAATACCCAATTGATCCTGAACCTGTACTCCAGGCCCTGGGAAATAGTAATCTGGACTTAGTGTAGCAAATACAATAAAATCAATGTCGTCAGGGGTAAGTCCGGCATTTTCTATTGCAATTCTAGCAGCTTTGGTACCCATAGTAGATGGCATATCATCAGTCTTAGGGTCAATCCATCTACGTTCTTTTATTCCTGTTCTTTCCTGGATCCATTCATCAGAGGTCTCCATGAATGCTTCCAGGTCCTTATTTGTTACTACGTTTTCGGGTACGTAATGTCCAATTCCTTTAATGCGTGAGGTATACATGTTGTTTAATGTTTAGATCACGCTAATATAATCTACCTACAGAAATTGGTTACTCCAGAACACGTATTTCTATGCGTCGGTTAAGTTCACGGCCATTTTCTTCGTCATCATTGCTAGCCAAAGGTACTTCTTCGCCATATCCTACAGCCTTGACACGTGAGCCAGAAATGCCCTTGTCTATTAACCAGGTGCGCACGGCCTCTGCTCTTTTTTGAGACAATTCCATATTGTACTCATGTGTACCGATGTTGTCCGTATGTCCGCCGATCTCCACGGCTAGATCTGGAGCTCCATTTAGCGCATCATAAATTTGCTGTAAGACAGGATATGAGTCCGAAGTAATGCGGTAAGATTGGAAGTCGAAATAGATGTTGTTTACGACTGCCTTTCGGCCTCCACGGAATTTGTTACCGAGCATTTCTATGTCCACGCTGCTATCTTCCTTACTNCCTTCATACAACTTAGTGTAATCAGTCTTGGCTTTCAGCTGAGCCGGAACCCGTACTTCAAAATTCACAGTGAGATTGGGTTTATCCAAAGGTATTGAGCTCTCAAAAGTGCCTTTGTACAACGATTCACCTTGTATTAGAACCTCTGTTTCAAATTTTTCATTGGTGAATACAGGGATGGTAAATTCTCCATTTGAATTGGTTTTTTGATGGAAGATTTCATCTTCATAAACAACCGGCATGAATCGTACATCAACTCCTTTGGCTGGCCCGCCCGTGTTGAGATCGGTAACGACACCTTTTACATTGATCTTATCTTCTTTGTGGAAATAGTAGATGTCATAACCACCCACAGAGTGTAGCCTATCTGAGCTGAAATATCCGTTTAAATCACTAGGAGTAACCTCGAAGTTAATGTCATGATCTATCGTATTGATTGGGAAGCCCATGTTTTCTGGTTCTCCCCAACTTTGTGTAGTCTCGTCAAACTCAGATTTGAAAATGTCATAACCACCCATCGACTCAGGTCTGTTAGAACTAAAATACAAAGTGGTTCCTGAGTGAGACAGGAAAGGACTTTCTTCGTAGTAAGATGTGTTTACTTTTCCTTTGATAGGTTTAGGAGCAGTCCACGTGCCATTTTGAAGACGAGTTTCCCAAATATTGTAGTCTTTGACAAACATGATCAGGTCTTCTGAATCATTGATAAAGAAGTGATTCTCTATGTAGCGATCTCTAAGACTTTGATCAAATTCTTTTGGTGGAGACCATGATTCGTTTCTATACTCACTGTAGATGAGGTCGCCTCCATTTTGAGGACTGTACATGTATAGTCGATTATCCTCATTGATGATCTCAATCTTGGCATTCTCATGTTCAAACGTGCCTAACGTGCTGATAGCGCTAGGGGTTGTCCATTCACCATCTTCTTTTACACTGTGGTATATGGTATAAACGGGTTCTTCATGAAATGAACCTGTCAAGTTTTTATTTGAGGCAAAAACGAGTTCTTCATGTCCATTGAAGAAAGCAGGGGAGATCTCTGAGTAGATGGTATTGATGCCTTCTGGCAAGCGCTCAACTTCATAATCATCTGGATTGTCGTAGTATGGGATCGCTTTCTTAATGGTGTTGAGCATATCCCTGGTCTCTTTGAGTATGATACTGCTTTTATAAACATCAAGCTTCATAAAGGCATCGAGATGTTCTTTTGCGTCTTCAAACTCATATCTACTCAGGTGAATCCGACCCAACCAGTAGTTATAGAATTTATCCGTTTTACCCTTCTCATCTTCTAAATCAAGTAGTTTTTGAAGATCACCACCTCTGTCTATTGTAAGCAACTGGGCAATATATTTGTAATAATAATGGTCCGTTTCTTTAGGATACTGTTCCTCTAACACCACAGACATGTCAAGCACCTCCTTGAAGTCTTCCTGGTAGAATGTAGTTCCCATTTTTTTTAGCATCTGACGCTTTGATTGTGCGGATGCTTGACTTATGCAAATAACGGTTGCGATAAAAAATAATAACCTTTTCATATTGATCGGTTTAAAGTCGTCAAACTATGGCGGCAAATCGCTTGGCGGCTATTGTTTATTTAACAGAGAAATCTTTTATATGTGTGGTAGGCTCGCCAGAAGTATCATGAATTTCAAATTTTTCTTCATGAATAATTTTGCCTTCCTGGATGATCTCCACTTTAAAGATTTCATCAGAGATTATTTTAGTACTATATCTACCAGTGGCGTCAATGGCTGAAGCAAAATATTCGTCCAGGTATTGGCTTGGATGAAATCTTATCTCAGCATTGGTCAATGGGCCATTGATAGATTGATCAAAAATTCTTCCTTGAATTTTCACCTTATCTACTTCCCAGAAGAAGTAAATGTCAAAATCACCTTTGGTGTGTAGTCTATTTGAAACAAAATAACCTGAGGTCTGATCAAAATTCATTTTGAAGTGAAATTCATCGTTAGGTGAGTTGATTGGCCAGCCCATGTTTTCTGGTTCTGACCAGCTAAAGTCCTCAGGATTGTATCTACTGACATACACGTCAAACCCACCGATTCCTCCGGGTCTGTCAGAGCAGAAGTATAGCGTTTGCTCATCAGGACTTAGATAAGGACTATCTTCATCAAATTTGGAATTAATAGAGGAGTAGAATGGGCCAGGCTTACTCCATTTTCCGCTCTCTGGGTCTCTGTAAGATTCGTACAGGTCCAAACCATTGTCTCCTTCATCTGAGGCAAAAATGATTCTGTCTTCATGTTCGTTGATGAAGAAATGAGAAGCAATGTGGTTGTTAGACACACGAGCATCAAATTCTACCGGAGAGGTCCATTTCGCTCCTGATGCATTGCTGTAAAACAGATCTCCACCATTCTCCTCTTCGAAAAGAAAGAGTTTTCCGTCATCATTCACTACTTCAATGTTGGCATTCTTTCTAGAGAAATTCCCCAGGTTAGATAATTCAACTGGAGTTTCCCATCCATTTGGTCCACTTTTGGAATAGTAAATAACAAATGGCGTTTCTCCTGATTTGTTTCGATTAGAGGCAAAGAGCAATTCATTCTTCTCTTCAAAGAACACAGGACTCAGTTCCGCAGAACCAGAGTTCACTGGGCTTTCTAATTGGTGAATGGAGTAATTGTCCGGATTTTCAAAGTAATCTTTCAATTGAGCAACATGCTCCAATTTGGCTGCAGACTCTTCTTTGTTGGCACTACCGGAGTAATTCGCCTTTTGTCGGAATTTTTCGAATGAGTTGACAGCTTCTTCGAGGTTGTATCTTCTCAAGTGGATTTGGCCTAGCCAGTAGTAATAGTGATCATCTGTGCTTCCAAATGTTGATTCAAAGGCCAGGAAATCACCAATGCTGTCATCATCTTTTTTTCCTGCCAGGTAAGAAGTAATGGATAACTTATAGGCGACATCACCAAACCCTGGATTGATTGATTGTACTTCTGTGTAGTAGTTCAGTGCCTCATCATACTGATGATTGGCCAACTGTACTTCCGCTTTTTCGTAAAGGCGCACTTCTTTTTGAGCATAAGTATTCAAAGCACAGAAGCTGCCAATAAGAAGAAGAATAAACTTAAGCTGGTTGCTGAGTAGTGAGCTTTTCATTTCCCTTATTCACATTTGGATACAATTTATTTAAAATTCAGACCAGTGTGAAGTAGAAATGGTTGAAATATTTCTAATTTTTTAGTGTTATTTCAATTCTTCTGTTCAATTCTCTTCCATTTTTCTCATCATCATTGGATGCCATCGGGTATTGAGATCCGTAACCAACGGTAGATATTCGCTCAGAATCGACCCCATGTTCCACTAGCCAGCGTTTAGCTGATTCTGCTCGATTCTTCGAAATGGCTTGATTTGTACGCTCTGCTCCAATATTATCAGTATGCCCACCGATTTCTATATGAGCCTGAGAATTGGTATTAAGGTATGTTAGTATTTCGTTTAATCGCGGCAAGGATCTATCTGTAAGCTTACTCGTTCCAAATTCGAAATAAATGTTACCAACAAATATGGGTTTTTTGCGTGCTGGCTTACCACTAGAAGTTACGGCTTTGGTGGTCTCATTAGCAGTAGGTGGAGTATCTGTTTTTTTCGACACTTCTTTCTTAGGCAGTTCTTGTTTTATGACTTCCTCTTTGCCCACTTCTTTAGTTTTTTCAACTTCTGATTTGTCTGATTGAGTCACTTGCTGTACTGGTTCTTCATTTTCTGGCTCTTTGTATTTTGCTTTTAGTGCTAGCTTTTGCTCTTCACTTAGGTCTTTTGGGATGACATAAAAATCCTTGTGATGAGTAATTGACTCTCNTTCTGCATCATGGATCTCAAAACTTTCNGTCATCAAGGTGTCCGTATANTTAATNACCTCNACTCTAAAAATCTCATTAGAGATGATTTCNGTGCTGTATTTACCNGTAGAATCAAGCGGAGATCGGAAATANTCGTCCAGGTATTGAGAAGGGTGGAANCGNATTTCNCCNNTGCTNANAGGTTNTTCNGTTAANGCATTGATGACTCTACCNCGNATCTTTGTTTTCTCAATTTTCCAGAANAANAANATGTCATAATCTCCTTTGGAATGAATCCTGTTGGAACTAAAGTATCCTGAAGTCTCATCAGGGTTCATTTTGAAATGAATTTCATCGTCTGGCGAGTTGATTGGCCACCCCATATTGACTGGTTCAGACCAGCTTGATGACACATCATCATAATTAGATACATAGACATCATAGCCACCAACTCCACCGGGTCTATCAGAGAGGAAATAGAACTTTTTCTCATCATGTGAAAGAAAGGGGCTGTCTTCGTTAAACTCTGTATTGAGATTTAAGGCGAAAGGATGAGGCTTCTCCCATTCTCCGGTTTCATGATCTCTAAATGATTCCATTAAATCAAGCCCGGTGTCTTTGTTTTTGGTAGAGAAGATGATTCGATCTTCATGTTCGTTAATGTAAAAATGTGATTCCAGATGAGTAGAAGTAATTTTACTATCAAACTCCACTGGCTTGTTCCATCCATTCTCACCCGGCTGGCTGTAGAACAAATCACCTTTGCTTACATCCTGAAATATGAAAAGCTTCCCATCTTCGTTGACCACCTCTACGTTTGCCTGCTCTCTTTCAAAAGTACCCAGAACATCAATGGAGGTAGGCGCTGACCATCCCGTTGTATTGCCTTTACTATGATAGATTTTGAATGCATCCTTGTCAGGATTTGCGCGATTGGATGCAAACAATAATTCGTCTTTAGCCTCTGAATACACTGGAGTCATCTCCGCGAATTCCGTATTGATCGGAGACTCTAGCTGATGAATTTCAAAATTGTCAGGATTGTCAAAGTAGGTTACCAGCAATTCAGCTTGTTCGAGATATCCTTTCGTTTCCTCAACGATCTCCTCACTTTTATAATTTTTTCTGTTTAGGAATTTGTTCCAGGCATCTACTGCTTCCGGGAACATGTACTTGTTCGCATAGATTCTTCCCATCCAATAGTAAAAGAATTTGTCAGATTGGGACTTGAATCGCTCGAACTTCAACATTTTCTCCAATGACTTTTCCCTGTTAGCAGGCTGAATGAGATAAGCAACCTCCAACCGGTATTCAGAATCTTTGATGGGTTTGCCAGTTGCATGCAGTTCTTCGAAATGGACAATCGCGCCTTCAAAATCTTCCTTGAAAAATGCTTCAAGACCTCTGTTGTACATTTTCTCTCGATTCTGACCGTAGGTGGTGCCACTGAAAAATAGAACCGACGTGAATAGTATAATTCCTAACTTGTTCATGTTCATCCCTGGATTTAAGTAGTAGTCAATAAAGATGGATGATTAAATCTATGTTAGCTGAATGGGTGTTGTAAACCTACAAATTTGTTAGGTCAAATAACAAGAATCATTCGATGACCCTAATTTTAACCAAGTTGGATAGGTGCTATTTGAAGATTATTGGAAGAGTGTGTAGTTGCCAAATTGATCAGAAGGGGCAGCTGGTTGTATCAATTGTTTGTCATTGGCACCAAGATCCGTTATTCGGGGGCTGACAGCATGCATGAATAATTTGGAATCATTGATGCTTTCCAGGATGGCAGAAAGGTCCTCGAGTGATGCTTCCAGGTCCAGCCATTTTTCACTTAGCTCTTTGTTGAGGATGGCAGGCATGGTTTCACCATAAGTGGCGATTCGTTCTCCAGCAGGAACTAGCATCATATTGAAGGTGTGAAAGGCATTGCCATCAAAGTCCTCAAACTCTTCATATATCCCTGCAATACCAAACGGTACGTGGTGTTGCTTATAGCAGAAATAGGGGACGCGTTGCTTTTTACTCACTTGTTTCCAGATGTAGAATCCATTGGCTCCAATAATGCATCGCGTTTGGGATAATGCTCGTTTGTAAGCAGGGCGCTGAAATGCCGTTTCACTGACCAGGTTGAAGAGGCGAGGGGATAGCGTCTTGTTATTGGCAAGCTCCTGTGTCTGGCCCCAATGAAAGAATTGGATCATGTCTCTTCGATGCATGGTAACTACAGGTAGTGGTTGTGTAGGAGCGGCATTGTAGGTGACGAATTGCTCCACGGGTAATTCGGCCTCTAGAAACTTTTCTAACTCTGGCTTTTCGCAAAATATGGTGTACCTGTCATACATGGTGCTGAAAGATACACATGATTTTTAGGGAGTTCAACTAAAGTCCTTCACTTTGACCAATGAAGGCAAAGAATTACTTCATAAGCATGCGGTAGGAAATGCTGCCTTCCAGGTATTTCATTTCTCTCACTAAGGCGAGGAGTTGCAAGCGATTCCAGAAGAGCGCTTTGATTCCTGCATTGATATCCCGACTGTCGTATTCCAGGATTAGCTCATAATTGGAGAAGTCTTGATGGGCAATAGAAAGTCCACCAAATACCCCTTCTAGTTCATGATGACTAGCAGATAAGATCCCAAATCCATATCCGCCATTTACCTTTAATAGGTAATCACTAACTGTAAAATTCTTAGTTAAAACGAGATAGGATGCTTCAAAATGTTTGGCTCCTCCACCGCTCACAGAGGAGATGTCATGCATTCCCACGGCAATAGCGGGCAGCTGATTCGTTTCTTTCAAAAGACGTAATCTGAAGGAAGGCATCCGATCCGGGAAGTTGTTATTTTCCTCTGAGATGGTCCTTAGCTGGGAGGTATATCGAAAAGAGAGTTCTACAAATGGTAAAAAGGTCAAAGACGCATATCCAGCGACTCCATTGTATTGGTAAAAACCATATTCAAAGTTGTGGTGATCAAAATAAGATCCTCCAAGGATGAATGTTCCATTGGGATGCATTTCTGCAGAAGGAGTTAATCCTAGTCCATTTAAACCAGATAATGATTGGCTTTTTACCTGGAAAAAAAGAAAGAGAATGAATACTAAAAATAGGAATTTCTTCATGAGCAACTACGCATATGCCTGACTTGATTTCTTATCAAGCCTTGAATATACTGAGTTCTTGCTAATGTATTCGGGTACGAGTTGCTTCAAGCCGCCAACGACCCCTTCGTCATCACCATGAAGTACTTTTTCGTGGAGTCTATCCATGAGCACTTTCACCTCATCACTTACTACCGGCTGGATTTGTGCCCGCATGATTTTCGGGTGGTGGGTAGATAGTGTGTTTTCTTCTACAGCTAATAGTTCCTCATATAGTTTCTCACCTGGTCGTAGACCAACGAATTCTATATCAATGTCTTTGCCTTCCTGAAGCCCGGATAATTGGATCATTTTCTTAGCCAGATCAAGGATTTTGACGGATTCACCCATGTCAAAAACGAATATCTCACCGCCATTCCCAATTGAACCCGCTTCGAGTACGAGGTTACACGCTTCAGAAATGGTCATAAAGTAACGAGTGATGTCTTTGTGTGTGATGGTAATAGGTCCACCTTTCTCGATTTGTTTCTGGAATAGTGGAATAACAGATCCATTGGATCCAAGAACGTTCCCAAACCGAGTAACGATATAATGCGTTGAATTTTGCTGGCTATTCAGTGCCTGCACGTAAATCTCAGCTACGCGTTTGCTTGCACCCATTACGTTCGTCGGGTTGATGGCTTTATCAGTAGAGACCATCACAAACTTCTGTACTTTATATCTGAGCGCAAGATCTGCAATGTTTTTCGTGCCAAATACATTGGTTTCCACAGCTTCACTCGCATTGTTTTCCATTAACGGCACATGCTTGTAAGCTGCTGCATGAAATACAAGGTCTGGTTTGTATTTGCTAAAAATCTGCTGCATACGTCTAAAATGCGTGATGTCTGCGATGACGATCTCACATTTCGCTGCAATGTCCTCTGGCAATTTCTTTAGTGTGTTGCCCAATTCGTAGCACGGGGTTTCACCCTGATCCAGTGCAATGACTTTCTTTGGCTTGAAAAACAAGGCTTGTCGGACAATTTCACTACCTATGGATCCTGCACCACCTGTTACGAGAACTGTTTTTCCTTGCAGTTCATTTTGGATATTGATGCTATCCAATTTGATTTCTGATCGACCCAATAAGTCTTCGATTCTTACTGGTTTGATTTGGTTCTCTGTCAATTCACCGTTTACCCATTTTTCATGAGGTGGTACTTCTCTCACTTTGATATTGTACTGAAGTGCAGAGTCTATTACGGCCCTTTTCTGAGCTGGTCCTAGTGTTGCATCGGAGATGATGATCTCATCTATGCCTTTTTCTTTCAGAAAGCTGGAATTAATCACATTGTCCAACTGGAATACCGGGCTTCCATCTAATTTCTTACCTTGTAGTTTGGGGTGATTGTCTACATGACCAATCACACGAATGGAATGTTTGGAGCTATTCAGAAGCGTGCTTTTGGTCATTAAACTGGACACATCTGCTCCTACAATCAACACGTTGCTTTTCAATGCAGATGAGCTATTGAGGAACGTTGCATAAATGGATTTCGCTGCCAGTCGATACCCAGAGATACCCAACATCACTAAAAGTGCTTGAATGATGAGGATGGATTTAGGAATCAGAAAGATACCGGTGTAATCCATTCCCTCATAAAGGAACACATCCATGCCAATCAAAATAGCTAAACTGAAAACGACCGCTTTGAAAATTCCATGAATATCGGTGAAACTGGTATGCCGCATGACCAAATCGGAGGTCTTACTCAAAGAGAAAATCACCAAATAAACAGCGCAGGTAATCAAACTTTGTTCTAACAATTTGGAAAGTGAGATGGATGCCACTTCAAAATTGAAACGTAACAAGCTTGCTAGTACAAATCCTACAAATACTACAATTAAATCAAGGAATTTTATTATCCAGGACGCGAGGTATTTATCCGAATAATAGTTAAACATTTTTTTCATTTGCGGCGCTGTTTGATGAGTTTAATCTGTGTTCACTACGGATTGGAAGATAAAATTACGGATTTAATCGATTAGATCATAGAAATATCAATAAAATTCTAAGGATTATACAGTTTTTTTAAAAATCAGTTAATCTATTGATAATCTGATTACTTAGAGGATTTTAAACAGAATCTGTTTTGAAATTACGTATAGGATTGAAAGCGTTATAAGCAATGAAAGGATGATCCATTGAAAAATGGAAGTTTGTGCCCAGTGAATAACAATCATATTGATGCCGAGCTGAAGTAATGCATATCCGGAACTGATGATCAAATGTGGAATTTTACGATCATTGGCCAGACGTTGATAGAAATGCAAGCGGTGCGGTTCGAAAATGTTTTCTCTCTTAAGCAAACGCTCAATGATGGTGCCTACCGAGTCAATGGCGTAGATCAATAAAAAGCCCAAATAGCCCACTTTTCCAGTGGTGATAATCAACGAGACAAGAATAAAAGACAGGATGAAAGCAATTGAAACTGAGCCAATATCTCCGGCAAAACATAATGCTCGTTTGCGAAAGTTAAACATGGCGAATACCACTAAGGCAATAAGAGAGTATTCCAATAGTTCATTGTTTACGAAGGAAACCTGATAGGTATACATAAACCACAAAGTGCCTGCTGTCACCAATGAATAGGCGACGGTGATGCCATTGATCCCATCCATAAAGTTCATGGCATTGATCCAACCAATAACCAGAACGAATGCTACTGGTAAAATGAACCACTGAAACTCCCACAAATCCAATTGGAAGAACAATAAGGAAACGGCCAGGAAATGAATCAACAATCGAACTCTACTTGGCAGTGGTTTGATGTCGTCAACGAAACTGATCCCACTTATTAGAAGAGTACCCAGAACGAAGAAATGGTATTGTTGATAAACCGACCAAAATATCAATATGGCAATAGGAACAACGATTCCTCCACCTCTAATGGTGATCTGTTGATGGGAACTACGATGGTTTGGTAAGTCTAGAATTTGCTTTTTACGTGCAATGTGAAGGTAGCCATACAAAGCCAGTGTCAGCACGACAAAAAGTATGACGAATTCCAGAATCATTGGATTACCAGTCTGACTTATCTACTGCGTCATACACTTGCTGAATTCCTTGCTCCAAACCAATTTTTGGTTTCCAGCCCAAAGCGTGAATTCGTTCGCTACTCATTAGCTTACGAGGAGTGCCATCTGGTTTGCTGCTATCAAAAACCAGTTCTCCTTCAAATCCAACAATCTGCTTGATAGTCAATGCCAGATCTTTGATGGAGAGGTCTTCCCCAAAGCCAACATTCATCGTCTGACCATCGCTATAGTTCTTCATCAGGAACAAACAAGCTTCGGCCAGATCATCCACATGTAGAAATTCTCGAAGTGGACTTCCTGAACCCCAAACTTCTACGGTTGGTGCATTATGCACTTTGGCTGTGTGAAACTTGCGAAGCAATGCAGGCAGTACATGAGATTTGTTTAGGTCGTAATTGTCATTGGGTCCATAGAGATTCGTAGGCATGGCACTGATAAAATCAACCCCATACTGATCTCTGTAGGTTTCACATAATTTAATCCCGGCAATTTTAGCAATCGCATAAGGCTCATTCGTGTACTCCAAAGGACCCGTCAATAGACTGTCCTCATGAATCGGTTGTGCAGCCATTTTCGGATAGATGCATGAGCTTCCTAAGAAGAGTAATTTCTTACATCCATTCACGTAAGCCTGATGAATGATGTTGGATTCAATCATCAGGTTGTCATACAAGAATTCTGCTCTGTAAGTATTGTTGGCATGAATGCCTCCTACTTTCGCTGCAGCCAGGAAAACGTAATCTGGTTTTTCAGCTTCAAAAAAGGACGCCACCTGAGCCTGATTACGCAAATCCAATTCTTTGGAAGTTCTGGTCAGAATGTTGGAGTATCCTTGTTGCTCTAAAAGACGAACAATAGCACTTCCAACCATGCCTCTATGGCCCGCGATGTATATTTTATCTTCTTTGTTCAAATCCAAGTGATTTTAATCCTGAAAATCATTGTAAAGATGCTGAAATTCATCAGCATGACTAAAACTTGATTATTCGGCTTGATTTAGAATATCGTGACCACCTTCCATGAGGTATTTGTCGCGTTCAAATAATTTCAAATCAGACTCCATCATTTCTTTGATCAGCATGGGTAGATCGTATTCCGGTTTCCAGCCTAGTTTTTCTTTTGCTTTGGTAGGATCACCAATTAACAATTCCACTTCGGTAGGACGGAAGTATTTCGGATCGATTTTTACCACTTCCTGGCCCTCTTTTAGATCGTATTTGCTATTAGAAGCTTTAACTACATAACCAACTTCATCCACTCCTTCACCTCGGAAGCCAATTTCTACGCCAACTTCCTTGAAAGCAGCAATCATGAAGTCACGGATGGTAGTGGTAACACCCGTAGCCAATACAAAGTCTTCTGGTTTGTCCTGCTGAAGAATCAGCCACATCCCTCGAACATAATCTTTAGCATGTCCCCAGTCCCTTTTGGAATCCAGGTTACCCATATACACACAATCTTGAAGTCCTAAAGCCATTTTCGCCACAGCTCTGGTGATTTTACGTGTTACAAAGGTTTCTCCTCTCAAAGGTGACTCATGGTTGAACAATATCCCATTACACGCATACATGTTATAAGCCTCTCGGTAATTGACGGTGATCCAGTACCCGTACAACTTAGCAACCGCATAAGGTGACCTTGGGTAAAAAGGAGTAGTCTCTTTCTGAGGAACTTCCTGAACCAAACCGTACAACTCTGATGTAGAAGCCTGATACACCTTTGTTTTTTCAGTCAATCCCAACAAACGAACTGCTTCTAAAATTCTTAGCGTTCCGATTGCATCTACATTAGCTACGTACTCTGGGGTATCGAAACTGACTCGTACATGCGACATGGCTGCCAGGTTGTAGATTTCATCCGGCTGGATTTCCTGGATCAGCCGCGTGATGTTCATGGAGTCTGTCAGGTCGCCATAGTGTAGGAACATTTTGGTGTTTTCTCCATGAGGGTCCTGGTACAAATGGTCAATTCGATCAGTATTGAACAACGAAGATCTTCTCTTGATACCGTGTACCTCATAACCTTTCTCCAAAAGTAACTCGGCTAGATAAGCCCCATCTTGTCCTGTGATCCCTGTGACTAATGCTTTTTTCATAGTTGATTCAATTAATAGCAGTATTCCTTGAATGGATTGCAAGTTTAGCGAATGTGAGTTAAAGATTTTGTATAGTAGTGGAAGTTTGGGGTGGAGATTAACTTTTATAGAACCCCCTCTGTCAATTTCCTAGCGGAGAATTGACATCTCCCCCTTGTTAATGTGGAGAATTGATTGTCGAAAGGATCTACAGTCATTCCCTGAATGCCACCTAAATCGCAATCGAAGATGTACTATTGATATGCATTCTAAGGGAATCTGTCCCTAGGACTTATAGATTCCCCTAGAATTCTAAGTGATTTTTAAATCGGATTATTGCTTCTGCAAGAATTCGGGGAATGACGGTACTAAGATGGTTGGTTCCACTAGCCGTGTGCCACTTGACAATGGGAGGAGTCAGATTGGTTAAAAAGTTTGATATCTCATTTAAGAAGATATGGGTTGATGTATTGTGAATAAATTAATTCCTAGCTATTTACATTGGTCGTGCACCACTAGCCGTGAGCGTCATTCCTGCGGAGGCAGGAATCACATCATGATTTTTCAGAATAATATGCTGTTAGATGAACCCCCTCTGTGTCTCCCACAAGCCGTGCGCCACTGGTCGTACACCACTGGTCGTACACCCCTTGAAAAAGGGGGGAGGTGATTGTTGAAAAGATCTGTACTCGATCCTTCAATTTGTCATTCCTGTGGAGCCTGCCTGCCGTGGTAGGACAGGAATCGCATGATATAGATTATTTTTTAAATAAGCTGTGAAATGAACCCCTCAGCCTCCGGCAGCTCCCCTTGGAAATGGGAGCAATGGATTACAAATTAAAATATATTCTTTCCCTTTATTTGACATTCCATTTTTCGGGCACCACGGTTTGTGTGCCACTAGCCGTGTGCGTCATTCTTGCGGAGCCTGCCTGCCGGTGGGCAGGGCAGGAATCGCATCATGATTATTCAGAAAAATATGCAGTCAAATAACCCCCTCTGTCAATTTCCTAGCGGAGAATTGACATCTCCCCCTCGGAGATGGGGAGAGTAGATAGTCGAAAAGATTGTAGTCATTCTCTTGTCGGGCACGTCATTCCTGTGTAGACAGGAATCGCATGATATAGATTGTTTTTTAAATAAGCTAAAAGTGAACCTCTCAGCCTTCGGCAGTTGACTTGAATAGGTTATTAATTAGTGTATGAATTATCGCTCCTTATTTGCCCCGTCCCTAAAGGGAGGTAATTTGAATGGCATATCACAATGTTATTCATGCAGCCTGACTGCCGTGGCAGGGCAGGAATCGCATCATGATTTTCAGAAAAATATGCAGTAATATGAACCCCCTCTGTATCTCCCACTAGTCGTGCGCCACTGGCCGTGCACCCCTTTTTAAAGGGAGCAATTCGTTGTAGTTTATTTGGACTTCAAATAATGCTCACACATCAGACGGATGCCGTCTTTGGAGCTGTAGGGTGGAGTAAAATCTATTTTGTCATAACTCTCTGTTGAGTCAACGACTAAGGATTTGAAGAGGCGTTGGGCGATGGCAGGTTTAAAGATACCAATCAATTTTTGCCCAATTTTAGGAATGGGCAGAAGTTTTTTGGAAGGATTGATATGCTGAAGGATCTCTTGCATCAATTCGGATGTGGAAAGTGTAGGGGAGTCTGATGGAAGATAGGTTCCACTGGCTTTGTGCTCGATGATGTGATCTGTTATGGCAATCAGATTGTCCACGAAAACCATGCTTCGCTCATTTTGGATGCCACCCAGAGGAATGGGTTTATTTCGTGATGAGAACTGCATCAACTTTAGCAAGTTACCCTTGGCTCCTGGGCCGTAGATCAATGGGGGTCTGATGATGGCTACTGTGAAGGAATCATCTTCTAGTTTCAAGAGTTCTTGTTCTGCTTCATATTTGCTGGATCCGTAAGCGTCATTGGGATGACATGGAGTAGTCAACGAAATGGGAGAGGTGCTAAAGTCCAGGCCATAAACCTTGATGGTAGATAAGAAAATGAACTGCCTGACACCAGCTGCTTTTGCTGCTTTTGCAAAATCTAAAGTTAGATCTCTATTGACCTGAAAGTACAACTCATCAGGAGTAGGTTCCATCCGATGGGCTATGCCAGCACAGTGGATTATGGACTCTATGCCCTTGAAGTCAACTTGTGTTGGAGCTACACTTTGAAGTGATATGGTATTAATCTGGTCTTGATTCTTAGAAATTTCTAAGATTCTGGAGCCAACGAAGCCTGAAGAACCGGTGAGTAGGATTTGCATGGATGAACTCACCCTGGCCGGGCGCCCCCAACCCCCTCTCTTCACCAGAGAGGAATGGTGATTGTTAAAAGTTTATTTCTTCAAATATTCAAAAACTTTTCTAAAGTACTTCAGACTTAACTTAAACATATTGGTTTTAATACCATTTTCAGCGCAAGCACGGATAATTTCTTTGTTCAGTCGCCAGCGTCTTTCTATGGTGCCGTTGCTTAGACCGCCAGGGAGCATGTCTACAGTCAGCAATGGTAGGTATTGGTAAGTGATTTCATGTTTGTACAATACTCGCGTTAGCCATTCATAATCAGCTGCGATCTTGTAGTCTATCTGGAAATTACCAAATTGCTCATAAACGGACTTCTTGCAATAAAAGGAGGGATGAGCAGGCATGTAACCCCATTCAAATTTGGATGGATCAAAGCGAGCAGAGGAATAATATCGGGTGGTTTTACTTCTGTCCTTTGGCGAGACAAAACGGATGTCTGCAAAAACAGATTCTAAACCGTTATCCTTTTCAAAAGCATCCACTATTTGTGAAATGATTGTGGTATTGTGCAAGACATCATCAGAGTTTAGGATGCCGATAATCTCGCCTGTAGCTAAAGCAATTCCTTTGTTCAGCCCATCGTACATTCCTTTATCTGGTTCTGAAATGAGCTGAGCAACATGCGGATATTGCTTGACGACTTCTAACGTATTGTCCTTAGAAGCTCCATCTATGACGATGTGCTCGATATCCGAGTGGTTTTGTTCTGCTACACTGCGTAAGGTCTCTCCAACAGTAGAATCACTATTAAAAGTGACTGTAATAATGCTTACCTTCATTCTTCAATCTTTCGGTCTCTAACTTTCACTGCTGGGTTTCCTTGATAAATGCTATAGGCTTCCAGGTCTTTGGTGGCCACACTACCAACGGATAATATGGCATGTGACTTCAAAGTCACTCCAGGGCAAACGGTGGACTGAGCACCGACCCAGGCTCCATCTTCCAGGATGATTTCTCCAATCATTAAATCAAAAGTGGACTTTTTGTAGTTGTGATTTCCTGTTAGTAACATGGCTCCTTGAGAAATGCAGCAATTGTTACCAATAGTTACCTTCGTCAGGTTGTCAATCCAGACCTTTTCTCCGATCCAGGAGTAATCACCAATTTCGAGTAACCAGGGGTATTTGATATTGACCGATGGATTGATGCGAACACCTTTGCCCACTTTGGCTCCAAATAATCGCAGTAAACTCACCTTGAGACTACTAAGAGGATTCAATGGATTAACAAAGAATAGGATATTAAAGAAATACCAGAACAAACGTTTGATGGTAGAGCCTCCTGTATTGTACCAGGAATTGTTATATGTAGATAAACTTGTTTTATTCACACTTAGAAGCTGATTCAAACATTGTTTGGTATTGCGATTTCAAATCTACGTTTTTCATGTAATTCTCAGCTATTTTTCGAGCACCTGATTGTAAATTTTGATATTCCTGCTGATTAAGGGAGATTGCGTGGTTAATTGTTGATTGCCACTGATTTTCTTCTAGTGGTATGTCCCAACCAGCTTGTTTATTTTGCAAACCGTTCCAGGGGGTATGAGGTGAAATGATAACCGGAGTACCAACATTAAAAGCTTCAAAAATTGCATGCCCAAAGTTTTCTCCCTTAGTTGGTAGAATAAAGTAATGATAGTTTTGCAAGGTTCTTTGAACTTCTGATGGCTTTATTGCGGAGTATATATTGACAGTGATGTTTTTGGGTAGTTTCTTTATTTGTTGCTTTAATAAACTCAGATATTCTTGATCGGCAGGACCATATATGTCATATGCTAAAGGTGTAGTGATGTTTGAGTTCTTAAGAATTTGGATAAACCATAGATGATTTTTCTTTGGAGCGATGAGTGAAATGGTCACTAATCTGATTGGCAGATCTACCTTATGTGTTTTAGGTAAAAAGTTTGGCGTGAACGTGGGTGCATTACCCACCACCCACGTTTTGTTGTAAGAGCTGGAATAGTTTAGAATGTCTTTTTTTTCTTGTTCATCTGTAGCATGCCAGCCAAGATGCTTAATCCGGTTAAGATAAAGATGCTTTATTAAGAAAAGGTAGATTTTTTTCTTGAATGGCTTGATGGATAAGGCTCCTTGCTGTAGCATGCCTCTTGGAGCAATTAATACGGGAAGGCTGTATTTTTTAGCTAAACGAAGCGGAGAAATGGTTGTGAACGAAGAAAAAATTCCATTGATATAAATGAGGTCTATTTGGATGTCCTGAATTAGTTTTTCAATAGTTTGAAGATTCCTTGAATTTTGATTTAAATAGGCTACCTGGCATCGTTCAGAATAAGCAGTCCATTGATTGACAGGAACATCCAGGATATAAAGGTCATGATCCTGGTTGGTAGTGATTATCAGGTATTCCATTTTGTTCACTGACAGTTGAACGAGATTATCCAATGATCTAATGGGGCCACCTGCTTTAAAAGCCGGAGTGAAATAATCGTAAAAGACTAGAACTCTCATTTAATTACAGATAAAAGTTCGTTCACCCAAAGTTCGGGAGTTATTGTTTTGCCTAATGATAAGCTTCTTTGAGCCATTAGGTTTAACTCATTATCTTTTAAACAAGATATTTTTTTCATGGCTTTGAATAGGTTATTCGCGTCACTTCCGTGTATTTTAAAACCGTTATAACCGTTAATAAGGAATTGAGTGGTTGCCCCTGATTCATGTGTGCCGATAATAGGCATTCCCGATAAAGCAGCCTCTTGTATCGCTACACCCCAAGCTTCATATTTGCTGGGAAGTATAAAGACACCTCCCTTTTTAAGCTCTTCTCTAAGTTTATCAGGTTGCATGAAGGGTCTAATTGTACAACCCTCAGATGCTTTGATTTGATCTTCAAAGGGTCCATTTCCTATAAATTCCAAATTCCAGTCACAGCCAGATTCTCTTAAATCACTGTATGCTTTCAGGAGAACATCTACTCCTTTATGGTCTACCAGCCTTCCAAAGAAAAGGAAACGTTTTTGAAAAACAGGAGAGGTTACCGTACTGTTGCTGTCTGCTACATATAAGTTTTTTAAAATTTGATTTGTTTTAAACCCAAGACGTTGTGCAAACGAGTATTGTAAGAGTCCCGGCACCCAAATATGAGAGAACTTGTTGTGAATTATAAGAGGCGCAAGGAAACAACCAATTCGTTGACGCAAAGTGCCTAACCAGTGGTTATCCATTCCGCACACAACAGGAATATTTTGGTCTCTGTATTTTTTGGCTAGTTTATTGTAGAAGGGGTTTCCCCATCCAGCAACGTAGACAATGTCTGGGTTAAAATTGATCAACTCGATCTCAGACAATGAGTGATCAAGTTCCAGTATTTTTATATCCATTTCAGGTTTAAATTCGAAAGGAGCTTCATTCGACCGTTTTTGTCTAACAATTACGCTTACACTCCCTGGAATTTCTTGATGTAACTTATTGACACAGGACAGCCAGTAGCCTGTGAGTCGAGTATATAAAAAAAGGAATTTCAACTGTTGATTTTTTTTTGATAAGCTGATAAGTTTTCTCTTAATGGAATTGATTGTAGAGCAAAATAGATGAAGAATAACGGTGTATAAATATTCATACTAGCAGCCATCCATGATTCAACAATCGCCGAAAATAATGCGGATAATAAAAATGCTCTAGCTAACACTTTATCTTGACAATGTGAAAAAAGCTTTTTAATGAAAATGAAATAAAGGAAAAGACCAATTATTCCAACATCAAGAAGAATTGATAAATAACTATTCCATACCCCATTCCATTGTCTGGCATAAATACCTCCTAATACATTATTTCTATAATCCTCAACAAAATATTGATCATAATAAACTCCTTTTCCGATCCAAGGGTTTTCTTTTATCTTTTCCCATACTACTTTCCATATATCTGCTCGTCCTGAAGCATTTTCTAGGCTTTCTACTCTTAAATAGTTCTCCAAACCCAAGCTGTATATTATTTGAGGAAAGTTTATGTTTGAAATGAACAAATATCCAGCAATAACTAGTGTAATAATTATCGCGAATCTTGAGAAATTATATGCATAACGCTTTGTTATTTCATAAATCAGTAACGAGAATAATGCATTTCTACTACCACTAAGAACCACTGAAATAAATATGATGCTAAAAAATACTTTGTAGTATTTAATCTCATTAGTAGTTAAAAGTTTTTTCTTGCGGCAGTAGTCAAAGAAAGGATATAGCAAAAAAGACAATAATCCTACACCATTAGGATTGCCCATTAATCCAGCAAATCGGCCATTTACCGAAACAAAGTCTCTAATAGGAGTAAAGAACAAAATGAGCCCAATAGTATAGTAGCAAAATATTATCCAATAAAATACATTAACAAAAAAGCGAAGATTGTCGCGTTGATAAAAAAACAGTCGAAATACATCGATAAAAATAAAAGCCACTAAAAAGAAGCCTACACTCCTTGGTATTGCCTCCATAGGAACAGGGCTTAAGAAGATGCTTGTAAATAGAGCGTAAATTGAGAATGGTAAAAAGAATACAGATATTTTATCCTTCCCATCTAATAAATAAGACGACACAAAGAGAAGGATTACCCCTAAGGAAGTAAACCTTAAGGTCTTAACAAAACCTAATGAATTAAATTGATTATCTGCAAAAACAAATATTAAAATAATAATCAAAAAACCAGAGATTACATTCTTTTGGTTAAAATGATAGTATAAAATCCCAAGTGAAAGTAACATCGCACCATAGATTCCTACTCCAATTCCTCCAATGAGAATTATAAGAAAATGACCAATTACGCTTTTGGTGAACTGATTAATTGGCTTATACTTTAATAACATTCCTTGTTTTCTTTAAAAGCTCCTTATACCAATTAGGATCCATACATGGACGCTCAATTAATAAATAAAAAACACCAGATCCTAATAAAGTAACTGGAGCAATTACAAGAAATAGAATGGCGTAATCAAGAATAAAACTGCCTGTATTTAAATAATTCTTTAAGACTATTACTGGGATTGATATTAATCGCCCATGCAATAAGTATATTGAATAACACATTCCTCCGACAATTGAAATGAACGGAAACTTTAGGAATTTATTGATTAAAGTACCCTTTAAAGCCCCCAACATTAAAATATTCACCATAATTAGAATGTACCATTGAATTAAATAGAAACCATAAAGATTGTTAAGACAAATACCAATTAAAAAAGCAGTAAGAGCAAAAAGATCAAATAGATAATTAGTGCTTTGAAACCAATCATTATGTTTAATGTATAAATATGCCCAGCCAATACCTGTTACAAATAAATGTATGAATTTATGCAGACCGGTGTGATTATAATCTAGGATATGAAAAAGTAATACAGAGTAAAGCAGAGAGAATAGAAAAAGCATAAATATTCGATTTCTAAACACTTTGTAAAATGTGGGTAAAACAATAGGGACAAGTAAATAGAATTGCACTTCTATCTCCAAGCTCCAAGCGGCTTTATTTATTATTGACCCGTATCCAAAAGTGAAGTTATGAACATAAGCTAAAGTGGCTAGAAGGTGTTGAAGTAAATCAATTGGTTGGTATTTATTAAGAATTATTAATCCAAAAAAAAATAAAATACTAGATATAACATAAGGAGGCTCTAAGCGTGTTAGCCTCCTTAGATAGAATCTCTTAATCGACGGTGTCTTTTTACCTTCTTCAAATGCTTTTATCCAAGGAACAGCTAAAATGAAACCGCTTATTAGAAAGAAAAGATGTACTCCACCTTCTCCAATGTTAATTGTATATGCTAAACATTTATCTAGAAATGACAATTCATATACTAAACCGCTATGCTCAATCCAAATCCCTCTAAGATGAATAAGAAAAACTAAAAATATCGCAATAAATCTTAACCCATCAATTTCATCAATAACTCTACTATTTGATATACGTTTAAATTTAAGATTTGTAAACCATTGGATCATAGCATTATATGGTTATTTGAAAGAGAAAATGATTATATTTTCAATATTACGATGGAAGTTTTTGCTTTGAAATAGCATTTATTAAATGGTTAAAAACCTTTTCCCAAGTAAATTGATCTGATACGATTTCTATACTCTTTATTTTCATTCTTCGTAATGTTTCATTCTTCAAATCAAGACTTTCAAAAATTGCTTTTGAAAGGTTGTATTTGATATTTTTTATTGAAATTAACCAGCCATTGTCTCTGTTAACGAGTTGATTAACAGCGCCAATATCAGTTGCAATAATAGCATTACCTGTTGCCATACCTTCTAAAATAACATTCGGCATTCCTTCTGAATAGCTTGGGCACACTAGAATATCACTTTTTGTTAAAACATTTTTAATTTTTTCATTATCGGTGATACTTCCTAAATAAGAAATTCTCTTGTCAATTATCTGATGAACTTCAGGTATTGGTCCTATAAATGTGAATTGAAATTCCACATTTGTTTTAATTAAGTCGTTCAAAACTTGATGTAATTCTTCAATTCCTTTCCGGCGCTCATATCTACCTATGAATACGAATTTACGGATTGAATCTTCTTTAGACTTTGTATATGGTTCAATCCACCACTCATCTATTCCTGATGGAATTTCAATTATTTTAGATTCATCGATTAGCAATTTGCTCGAAATAATATCCGTAATTTTTCCACCATAAGAGAATACAAAATCGGCATTTTGATTCACGTACTCGAATGCTGGTCGGAGTAACAAGTGTTGTAACTTAATTTTCCAGTTTGGTGCAAACTGATACATTTCATAACCATGTACTTTAACACCAACTCTAGTACTTATTTTACCACTTTTTCTTTTACGAATGGTTTCCCATCCTGCCAACCCTTTTGTGTAAATGAAGTCACTTGGTTTTTTACGTAGAATTTTAAATATTTTTCTAGAGTACAAGTAAGAAGTTAACAGATAATGTCCCGGAAACTTAAATTTTAATTGAGGATAAGGGATGCATATATTCGTAATATTCCTTAGCTCTAGTTCTGTGAATCCCTCTAAATTATCTATTTGCCATTTTTTTTGCTTGTTAGTATGATACAAGTCTACTTTAACACCATTCTTGGCAAGATACTTGGCTAAGTAAAAAGAATGGCGTTGCATGCCTCCAATTACATATGGGTAAATACCGTCGGTAATTAAACTAATTTTCATAATTGATTAATCATTTTATTACTATCGACAGTTATTATAAAGATTCTGATAAGCAGTGTAAGTTTTGTTTATGGAGTGTTCACTTTTTATTTTATTTCTCGCGTTTTCACCAATTTGTTTTATTCTGGAAGGAGCTTTAATCAATGATTCAAGTTCTTTGCAGAGAGTGACTTCATTTTTACTACAGATTTTAATACCACTTTTACCGTCATCAAACCATTCACACGTTCCTCCTGAATCAAAAGCCACTACAGTTAACCCTGCTAACATTGATTCCGCCACCGCGTTTGGAAAATTATCTGGATAAGTGGAAGGAATTACGGAAATATCAGCTTGTTGATAGATATTTTGTAAGCTTGATCGCGAGAGCCAACCATGAAAGTTTACAAATTCATTCATTTTGTAAACTTGGACTAAGTTTTTCACACGGTCACTTTCTGGACCATTACCACAAATTTCTATCTTGAAATTTTTTATACCTCTTTCGATTAATAGTTTGCCAGCTTTAATTAAATAAGAAACACCTTTTTGTCTTGATAACCTGCCAACAAAAATGATTGAAATATTTTCCTTATTAACCTTTTTCTTTCTAAGGTCAGGAAAGTTGTCAAATTGAGGAGATGGAATTTTAAATATCTTGGATTCTGGTATTCCGGATTGAATTGCCTGCATTTTCATATAATTAGAATAAACTAATACCCCCTTATATTTAGGAACAGCTACTTCGAGTTCAAACTTGACTCTATTGAATTCGTATATCAAATTTGAAGGTTTGCGTGATCTTGTGCATTTCTTAATGTACGCATTGAAAAGGCACTTATAACCATAAGATACTTTACAAGGACTATCTTCTTTCAGCCAATATTTACTCCAGCCAGGACATACAATCATGGCCTCATGCATGGATCTGAATATTGGTAATCTTAAATCTAGAATAGATTTAAGTATGAAAATTGATGGTAGACTGTGTGCGTGAATGATGTCAATCTTGAGAGATTCTATTAAGTCATTTAAAAAACCATCTAACAAATCTCGAGAAAATGTTTTTGGTTCCAAGTCATGACCATATAACATGGATTTGATTTTTCCATTTTCTTCGTTAAGTAACAAAAGATAATTTTTGAGATCAGACCTTTCAAATACGCTTAAGAGTTTAAGAATATCGTATTCAGCTCCTCCTTTTAAATCAAAGTTATAGTGTATCCTCAGGAGCATCTTAATTAAATCTATTTTTAAGCGTCAAGAATTTCTTTTCAAAATAATTATAACTCAGAAAGCTGATTATAACAGAAATAAGGAATAATATAAATGTCTTAATAAAGGTAGAAAAAGGATCATTCCAAGATGCAAAAAACGTTTCCAGCTTTGGTCTTAACATCAAGATTACAATGTAATGGTAGACGTAAAAACCATAAGACCAAATACCAAGCTTTCTAATAGTTTTTAGTCTAAGCGCATTAATAAACCAATTATTTCTATTTTTTTGATCCGATTTGAAACAATAATAAATGACCAAACCAAAGGATATACTTAGAGCTGTTTCTGAAAGAAAATTGAACTCATCATATTTTACACAAAGAAGGAAGAGTAGAAAGAAAATAGGTGCTGCCCAGGTTAGTTTATCGAGAAATACTAAGTTGTTTGAACTTTTAGAATTGACCATCATAGCAATAAGTGCTCCTATCAATAAAGAGTCCATTCTAGTGAAAGTAAAAGTTTGAATAAAAATATCATTAATGCCTTGTAGTTGAAGGAAGAGGCGGAGTAAAATAGCTATAGCTATAAGTAAAGCGGTTGTGCGAATCTGTATCACAAATTTGGATCTCATTAGAAAGAGAGTAACAGGCCATAACATATAGAACTGCTCCTCTATGGCTAGTGTCCATAAATGGTTCAGATAACCTGGATGAGTCCAACCATTCAATCCATGATAAATATTTTGGACATAAAAAAGATACCATATTCTTATATCAATAAGAGAATCTTGAAGACTTTGAGAGAGAAAAAGGGGTAAAACGATTAGGAAGAGGATAATTATCAGGTAGTATAGTGGGAATATTCTTAAGGATCTTCTTATATAAAAGTTTCTGAAAAAATTTGGATGATTTATAGAGTCAAGAATTATGGTAGAGATCAAAAAACCAGAAAGAACAAAAAACAGATTGACACCAATCCAGCCAAATGAAAAGAAATCAGGATTGATGTGATATAAGAAAACCGCAAGAATTGCTAACGCTCTCAAGCCATCAAATGTTGGATAGTATGTTTTGGATATATGCCCCATCAATTCATATTGATTTTAGATACTATTGTTCTGAATACCTCTTCCCAATTGTGTTGGAGCGCGATTTGTCTGTAAATTCGATTTCCCATAGAAAGAATTTCTTCCGATTCATTTAATAAATTCTGTATTGTTATGGCTAATGATTCACTATCATTTTTGTTAAAAAATACAATTGAGTCTTGAAACCAAATTTTAAAATTATGAACAGAGGGGGCAATAACTGCACATTTCGCACATCCATAATCAAATAATTTCATTGCTGATTGGAATTCAGGAGAACCAGCGATTATTCCAACATGCATCACTGATAAGATCTTTTTAATTTCATTTCTATTTAAAAAACCATGATTGACTACTGCTATATCTTTATGTATAGATGCTTCTAAGGAATCTAATCCGCTTCCTATTAAATGCAAGGTAAATTGCCCTTTATCGTATATTTGGTTTAAAGCATCAATGAGTAATTCGGGTTTTTGGTGAGCCATCAATCGAGCAATAAAACAGATATTCACTTTATCTTCAATCACTTTATTGTGATTTTGGAAATATTGAATTAGTTCATTCTCCACTCCATTTTCGATATTACTCCAATTGTTGTATTTTATTTTCCAAAAATCACCGTAAGATCCAACAAAGAAGGAGTGAGTCGAATACATATATGAAAGCTTTTCTAGTAATCTCGAACTTTTGTTAAAGTAAGATTCGTAATATTTCCTACTTATCTCAAATTGTAATCCATTTGCTTCATAATAATGAGGAATTCTGAGAAGACGGGCTATGATTAAGCCTGAAAAATTGAGATATGATGCTCTTTCATAAATAAATTCTGGAGCAATTTTTTTGTAACTTTTTAAGGTGTGAAATATTTTCTTATGGTTCTTGAATAAAAGATATAGATCTCTAATAAGCCCTTTTAGAGGTTTTTTTTCTGCGTTGGTCTTAATTGAGTTATTGAGTTCAAAAGTTTCCTGAATATGCTTCTTATCTATGGAGATTTCTTGATTTTGGAGAAATAAGTGTACTTTAAAAGTCTTGCTAAGTTGCATAAAACCAATTCTAATGTGCTGATAAGCACCGGTTGACGGTTTTAAACAAGCGGCCTCAGATATTAAATAAATTCCTGATCTTTTCAATGACTAGTAGTTAACTTGTTAGATATAATTCTAACAACTTGATCAATAGATTTTTCCCATGAAAGGTTTTCTTGAGCAAATTTCTTAGCATTAACCTTCATTTCGCTTAATCTCTGTGGATCTTTTGCTGTTTTTAGTATCCAATTGCTAATTTCAAAAGGTTCTGAAGATAATTCGAACAGTTTTCCACAGGAACTATCCATTACAGAAGGAATACCCCCTACATTATGACTGATTACGGGTACTCCATTTGATAAGGCTTCACCAATAACCATTGGTGTACAATCAGCTTCGGTTGGAAATAATAGAAAATCTGATTGAGTTAATATATCCTGAAATTGTTTTAATTGAATAGAGTTACTTTTCATTAATCGTCCATGATAGATAGTAAATGGGTTTTCAAGAAAAGCATCAAGACCGATAACATGAAGTCTTGATTTCATGCCTTTTGAGTTTAGTTGATTAACAATTTCAATGCTCTTTTTTAGGCCTTTTCTTATCGGGTCTAAACCAATCCACAAAAGATGTAAATAATCAGTTTCTAAAATCAACTTATTAGGTGTGTTATCAACTTTAGAAGTTCCAATGCCGTAAGGAATAAAGTACAAATCTCCACGTGTCCACTCGGTTTTTTTCGCAGTATTTAATGCCCATTCAGAACTAAAGAATGTTGCTGATGCTTTTTTATAATAACTTTTGGATTGTGCTATTCCATTATTGATTGAGAGCGTGGACCAAGGCTGAGAATAGAAATTGACAAAATCTGTGAAGAAATTATCGGGCCAACAGAAAATTGGTTTTTCAGTATTGAGATAACATAATAGCCATTCGTAATGTGAGAAGACTATATCATACTCTATGTTTTTAAGCTTACTATTAATTCTTTTTAGGAGTTTATTAATAACATAATTGTCTCTTTTATATATATATACTGATCGGAATAATCTAAAAATCAAGGATTTCAAAATATTTACCCAGCCAATCTTGGGGATGGGTTCCACTAATTCGATAACTTCCATATTTCTTTTAAGGAACCCTTCTTTGATGAGTTTGGCTGTTCCTGAAAAAGTAAAATCTAGAGATTCATTAGAAATGTAGACAACCCTTATCTTCTTATTCATGATTTTCTTTTATGAACTTGCTTAATAGAAATGTATTGTAGCATAATAGATAGGTTAACCAATTTGATAGAATTACTTTCATTGATTTTCCTCGTTTGTACATTTTATTCCTTTCAAAAATTTGTCGCAATTTGAATTTTAATTCAGAGAGAGGTTTTTTCTTCTCGTATGCCAGTTTAGCATACCATTTAAGTGGTTGACAATCGCCAAGAATTAGGTTTTCTAGATTATTATGTACTTTTTTTGATATATTCAAGGGAAGTTTTAATAGCTCTGGTTTGTTAATTTGGAAATCCAGAACAGACCAACTGGTCTCACTGCTAAATTCTAGTTCTTGGAATATATACTCTTGAGATAAAAGTACTTTGTGTTTTGCACTTTCATTTAGAGCTAATAGTTGAAGACCAAAATGAGGTATCAGTGTTTTTAGTTGAGTTCTGGCCAAGTGAATATAACTTTTAATAGATGAGTTACGGTAGACTGTCGTTGGAAGGAAAATGCTATTTTTGAAGGAATCCAAATTGGTTACAAAATCTTCCAAACCATAGAATTCGAGATTCTTGGTTCTGCTAACCCAAGGACTATTAAAATTAATAAAAATCACATCATCATCTACTCTACTAATACTTGATATAACTAGTTGTAGGCTGTCAAAGGTTAATGGGTCATCATCACCAATAACCCAAACCCAATCAGCTGAACTTATCTCAAAACATTTCATGATGTTAGCACTCATCCCAATATTGCTTTCATTCCGAATTACACTAAGGAAGTTGCAATTCATTAATTCCGGATACTGAGATGTAATGGTGTTCTCAACAGATTCATCTGATTTGTTGTCAATGATTGTGTATAATACATTTTGTGGATAAGTCTCAACGGAGGGAATAAGAGATCTTAACAGATCTACAAGATTCTGATTACGATTATAAGTAGGAATGATGATGTCAAGACGGTTCCCTGTGCCAGCAGATGTAACGGTCATTTCTTTTTTAAAATATCAAGGATTAGCGATAAAGACTTGGCTTTGAATAAAAATGACAAACCTGAGTAAATAAAAATACCAACTAATGTTGATGTTATAAGCAGGATAAATTGATTTAAAACACCATCCAACAATTCCACTGATATATACATAATTCCACACATAATAAGGCTTAATACAAGATTCAATTTTATTGAACTAATGACATCTTGAATTTTTATTTCAACTTTTTTGCCAGCTCTTTGTATAAGTAATGGTGTGATAATAAAATTAGCGATCATATAAAAAAGGGCGACAAATTCTATGCTTCCTAAAACAACTCCAACTAAGATGAAAGTTAAAACTATTACAGAATTGATGAGGCTTAATTTAAATTGCTCACCTGTTCGTCCTGTTGAAGAGAATAAGACACCAGTCAAATTTCCTGGTAATTGTATTATACTAACTAAACATAGAATTCGAAAGACGGAAAGCATTTCAAGCCAATTATTACCGAAAACTGTGATAATAAATGGTCTTGATATGGCAAGAAGTCCAAACATTAATGGAAAGGAAATAAACGATGAGATTTCTTGTACATTAAGATAAATTGATTTGATTCTTTTACTATCCTCATTAATCTTAGTTAAAGCTGGAAATAATACTTGGCCAATTACGGAATTTATTTGAGTGATTGGCAATAGCATTACAGAATAAGCTCGATTGTACAAACCTAGAGGTCCAGCTCCTAGTACTTTTCCAATCATTAATGAATCTCCTTGACGGGACCAATAATTAACAAGATTAAAACCGACGAGACCCTTACCAAACGCGATAAAGTCTTTGATTTCCGAAATTGTTAAGATAAAAGTTGGCCACCAATTACATCCCAATAAGAAGAGTAGTGATTGGATTAATTTAATGCAAATTTGGTAGACAATTAAGGCCCAAACACCATATCCACTTACAGCAAGAAAAATTCCAACAGCACCAGATATTAGAGTTGAAATAATTTCAACAATCGCGATTTTCTTAAAAACCAAATCCTTCATTAGTAGGTTTCGTGGAACAATTCCAATAGCTCCGATAACGAAAATTATCGATAACGATTTCGTAACGATAATTAGTTCTGCAATCCCATAAAATCGAGAGATTAAACCAGATGAAAGATAAAGTATTGTTCCAAAAAATAGACCAAGTAAAATATTAAGCCAGAATACGGATGAGATTTGGCGTTGGTTAACACTTTTAACGTATACAACAGAGCTTCCTAAGCCAAGTTCCACCAGTATATTAGCAAAACCAATGAAAATTGTTACCATGGCTACTTGACCGTAGTTTACTGGTAATAAAAATCGAGACATTACAATAGTCACCAATAATTGTCCAGCTTGGCTACTAATTTTCGAAAAAGAACTCCAACCTACGCCATTCCTAATTTCTGTAATCATGAATTTGATTACTTGTGGTTATTAATATAGTTTCTTAAACAGAGGTTAATATAGTCGTAATGTCCTTGATTTAAGCCGGGCCACACTCCTAACCAGAAAGAATCATTCATCACTTTATCTGTATTTTCAAACGTACCTACTGTTCGTTTTTGGATATTAACATAAGCAGGTTGACGCATCAAATTACCAGCAAACAAAAGGCGAGTGCCAATCTTGTTTTCCTCCAGATACTGGACCAAATCATGTCTTTTCAACGGACTTCCATCACGGATGGTGATTAGGAAACCAAACCAGGAAGGATCACTATTTGGAGTGGCCTCATGCAATATGAAATGTTCTTCAAATGGTTTAAGTGCCTGATACAATAACTGGTAGTTTTCCCTCCTTTTGGCAACGAAATCATCGGCTTTGTCTAATTGACTTAAGCCAACAGCAGCCTGCATGTCAGAGACTTTTAGATTAAACCCAATATGGGAATAGGTATATTTGTGATCATATCCATGTGGCAGATCTCCTAATTGCCATCCGAAACGTTGCTTACAGGTATTGTCTTTGCCTGGTTCACAATAGCAATCACGTCCCCAATCCCGGAAACTTTCAACTAGCATCTTAAGTTTCATGTTGTTAATTAGCACCGAACCTCCTTCACCCATGGTGATGTGGTGAGCAGGATAGAAGGATACAGTCGCCAAATCACCAAAAGTACCTGTCTTTTGACCATTGTAGGTTGCTCCTAAGGAGTCACAATCATCCTCTATCACCCATAGGTTGTGCTTTTTAGCTACTTCCATCACTGTTTTTAAATCGAACGGATTCCCTAAAGTATGCGCCATCATAATGGCTTTAGTCTTTGGTGAAATTGCTTGTTCTATTAATTCTGCTTTTACATTGTAAGTAGGGATATCGATATCCAGAAAAACTGGAACAGCTCCATACTGGATCATTGGGTTGACAGTGGTTGGGAAGCCTGCAGCTACGGTGATGACTTCATCCCCTGGTTTAATTTGTCGATCTCCTAGTTTTGGAGAAGTCAATGCGTAAAAGGCACACAAGTTTGCTGATGACCCAGAATTGACCAGAATAGAAGTTTTGGACCCGAAATATTTTGCAAACTGTCTTTCAAATTTTTTGGCAAATCGGCCAGCTGTTAACCAGCCATCCAACATAGCATCAACGCCTAGGAGAATGTCAGCTGCGTCCATCACCTTTCCTGTAACCGGTATGTAATCTTCACCTGGTTTTATCGTTCTGATTGCGTTTTGAGAGGCAACTTTATAAAGCAGACCCTCCATTTCTTGACTAATGTTTTTGAAATCCATTGTCCTCTATTTGTAATAATTAATTGTTTCTAATATACCTTTCTCCAGTGTATATTGGGGATTCCATCCCAATTCACGAAGTTTTTCAATATTGGCTTTTGATTGCTCAAACTCTCCGCTGCGTTGCGGAAGTGCTCCCCAATTCAAAGTTGTTTTCGATTCAGGAATTGATTTCATTATGATATTCATCAAATCTCGAATAGAATGTGAGGTGGAATTGCCAACTTCTAAATTATTCATCCCTGATTTAAATTGGTTCAAATTATCCAGAATAGTAGAGTATGCCGTGCAAGCATCTTTTACGTAAGTAAAATCTCTTTTCTGATTACCATCAGTTAAATCAATTTCCTTTTCATCAGAGACTATTTTTTTTATCATCGTAGGAACGAATTTATTTTCACCATCACGTGGCCCATATATGTGTTCCAATTTTAAGTTAATTATGACTTGATTGATATAAGTTTTTAATGCCAACTCCAACAAATGTTTAGAATGAGTGTAATTTCCCAGATAAGCGTAAGACCTACTTCCTTTATTAAAGAAAGTGTCCGTGTTGATAAAGGCAATCTTGGCATTTGATCTGGAAAGTTTATCTAAAATTTTCAATGGCCAGATTAAATTGATGTCCAATAAATCACTGAAACTTTTATCACGTCCATAGTCTGTTGCTACATGTATGATAGCATCAAATGAGGAGGTGATGGTTTCAATTTCAGACGAAAGGGATAATTTTAATTGACCTAGAATAGGGGTAATATTATCCAGTTTAGATTCTTTCCGTACGATTCCGGTAATTTGATGTCCACGGGTTAGTAGTTCTTCAGCCAAATGACTTCCCAGAAATCCAGTAATACCTGTAAGTAAAATGTTCATTTCAGATATTCGTCCAGATCTGTTTTAATTAGCTCAATCGTTGTTGCTCCGTCAACCTGATTTTTATACCAATTGAGGGTGTGATGAATAGCTATTGTTGCACCCCATTTCGGTTTCCAGTTCAATTCCGCCATTGCTTTAGAAATATCCAACTTTAACAAGCCAGCTTCGTGAGGTTGATTGATTTGTTTTGGAGTGGTAAATGTTCCAGCGCCCCAACATTTGATGGCGATTTTAACAAGACTTTCTACATCCAGATTATCATCAGCTTGAGGTCCAAGATTCCAGGCCTGCGCATATTTTACGGGATCCTTTACAAGCAATGCCCCCAGAAGTAAGTAACCCCCAAGTGGTTCGAGAACATGTTGCCATGGTCTGACGGCTTTAGGGCTTCTTACCACAATTGGTTGGTTGTCATTCAATGCCTTAACAATATCTGGAATGATTCGATCTTTGGCCCAGTCGCCACCACCTATCACGTTTCCAGCTCTTGCTACAGCGATCGACTTTTGGTGATTTTGGTAATCTTTTGTGTTGAAAAAAGAGTTTCGATAACTAGAAATGACTAACTCGGAGCAGGCTTTGCTAGCGCTGTATGGATCATAGCCACCCAATCTGTCAGTTTCTCTGTAAGGATGATGCCATTCTTTGTTCTCGTAGACCTTATCCGTAGTAATCATCACTCCAACACATGGTTTGTTTAACGCTCGAATGCCATCCAATAAATTTGCTGTGCCAATGGCATTTACTTCAAAGGTTTCGGATGGGGTCTCATAAGAGAGACGCACCAGTGGTTGTGCTGCCAGATGAAAAACAAAATCGGGTTGGAATTCCTTGATTTCTTGAGTCAATCTTTCCTTATCTCGGATGTCAGCTATGACAGAATCACACATTAAATCCCCATTCATGCTGTTGTAAAGAGCTTCAGACTGTTGTGGATCCAAAGCATAGCCTTTTACTTCTGCACCTAATTCTTTGAGCCAGTAGAGTAACCAGGAGCCTTTAAAGCCAGTATGGCCAGTTAAAAAGACTTTTTTATCTCTGTAAGTAGATTGAAGTAAGTAGATCTGGTCTTTGGTCATTTAAGATGTTTAAAGGTTCTACAAGTAGGAGAGTGATTACCACAGCTTCCAGGGAGCAGCCCCTGATTCCCAAAGTTTTTCTAATTCTTGCTTGTCACGGAGTGTATCCATTGGTTTCCAAAAACCTTCGTGCTTGAATGCTTTCATTTGACCATCTTTAGCAATTTGTTCCATGGGATCTCTTTCCCAAATAGAATCATCTGCCTCTATGTATTCGATGACTTCAGGTTGACAAACAAAGAAACCTCCATTGATCCAGGCTCCATCTCCTTTTGGTTTTTCCATAAAGGATTCAACCTCCATTTCAGAATTAATATTTAATGCCCCAAAACGGCCGGAAGGTTGAACGGAGGTAACTGTCATCAATTTGCCATGATCTTTATGAAAATTAACTAAAGAATTAATGTTAACATCTCCAACGCCATCACCATAGGTGAGGAGGAACGGTTCATTACCAATATAGTCTTTGACCCGCTTAATTCTGCCTCCAGTCATGCTATTGATACCGGTATCTATCAAAGATACTTTCCAGGGTTCTGCTTGGGATTTATGGTATTCGAAGCTGTTTGCATTCATGTCTATAGTCACATCTGCTTGATGTAAAAAGTAGTTAGCGAAATACTCTTTAATGACATACCCCTTATAGCCAAGACAAATAATGAATTCCGTAAAACCAAAGCGGCTATAAATTTTCATGATGTGCCATAAGATTGGCTTTCCCCCAATTTCTACCATGGGTTTGGGTTTAAGTGAAGTTTCTTCAGATAATCGGGTACCTAAGCCTCCTGCCAATAAAACTACTTTCATAAACTTAATTGATTGTGTACATAAAGGATGTGCTCCTAATCTTCGTAATATCCATATCGTTTACCATATCCATATCCATATTCCAATCTATTGGATAACTTGGAGTAATCTAATCCATTGTATATGATTCCAATATTATTGATTAATTTTTTTTGTTGGATGTCGTTTAGAATCTCCAATGACTTGTTTGGGGTCATTTTATGTCTGATAACAAAAAGAGTTACATCTGCGTGTGTTGCTATATCAAAGGCATCACTTACCAATCCTATTGGCGGGGTGTCTATAATGATGTATTCGTAACCTTGTTTTAATTCTTTGATTAATTGATGAAAGGCTGGTTTCAAAAAGACCTCATTGGGTATGGGTGGTGTCGGGCCTGATAGAATCAAATCAAGATTATCCACTTCGGTTTGCAAAATAATATCCTTTGATTTATCTGGAGTTATTAAAAGATTACTTACTCCTACCTCATTACTGAACCCAAAGGAGTCATATATATTAGGTTTCCTCAAATCAAGACCCAATAGAATGGTCTTATATCCTGATTTAGCCATCATTAGTGCAGTATTCATAGCCGAAAAAGTCTTACCATCACCAGAAGTGAAAGAGGTAAACATTATGGTTTTGGTTCCCTCAATACCATTCATAAGGTATTTAAGATTGGCTCGCATGTTTCTGAATCCTTCAGCGGTCTGAGATCGAGGATACTCATGAAGAATCAGCTCTGATTTCTTATGACTTAAGGCGATATTAGATAAAATAGGCACAGTTGTTCTCTTAGAAACGTCCTGAGAACTTTGAATGGTAGTAGTCAGGAAGTCTCTAATCAATAGGAAACCGAGTGGTATGGCTACAGCAAGACCAAAAGCCATCATGTAGTTTTTTCCTTTTTGAGGTTTGGTCTTTGCGATCAGCATAGGTGGATCTAATACTTCGGATGATGGTGTGGTGCTTGCTTTAGCAATCCCGGCCTCTGCTTTTTTCTGCAAGAGGTACACATACAAGTCATCGTTGAGAGTAAACTGCCTTTGTATGTTGATTAATTTTCGTTCACTTCCTGGTAGTTTGTTTAGTTCAATTTCGGTTTGTTTGATTCTGTTTTTGAGGTTTCTTTGAGCAATTTCCGTTGTACTGATCAAGTTTCTAACGGTTTCGATCATACCTGAAACCAATGTTTCTACCTGCTTCTTGAGAGATTTTATTTGTGGATTTATTTCAGAGGCGAATGATTCAGATACGGATAATTCAGCTCTCAATGCATTTAGCTGGGATATTAGATTACTTAAAGAAGGGTCCGCTATACTTGCAATGGATGGGCTGACCAGATTTGCATCTTGTTTTGGACTGTTGAGGTACTGCAATAAATAGTTGTAGTATTCAAGCTGCAAGTCTGTTGATTGAGCTTCTTTCTCAAGTTCTTGTAAATTTAAATAGATTGTCTGCCCTTCCTGGCTGATATCTATAATGTTGTTTTTAGCTCTGAAATTTTCCATTTCAGACTCTGTTTCAAACAATGATTCCTGGGTTTTAGACAATTGTTCATCAATAAACTCTAGAGTTCTTACAGCAGCTTCATTTTTCAACTGGAGGTCCCTATTGCTGTAGGTGTTCATTAACAAGGAGATAATTTGTATTGCAATTTCTGGATTAGTGGTGCTCATCCCAATATTGATAATGCTAGTCTCTCGATCTGATTGGGAAAGTTGAATTTGGCTTCTTAAAACATTGGTGACATCTTGCGGTTGATTCAATACTATCTTGAAGATTTGACCGATGTTTTCGGTATTGAATGTTTTGGAAAGATGGACCGTGAATGATGCATTTGGAAGTAGTACTAGTTCTCCAAAATTGGCTATGGTTTTATCTTCACTATCGATGGATAAATCAACTTCAAAAGTTGAGGTATCAATTATCTTAACAAAGATTTCTGCAAAATATAAACTGTCAGGGGCAGTGCTTAATTTGAAAATTATAGGAGAGGCTTTCTTGTCAATTTCAGAATCCTTGAATCGTCCAGTTTTGAATATTCGAATGTAGAGCTCTAGTGAGTCGACCACACGTTTAGTAAGGGAATGTGAACGCATGATGGCAATCTCATTATTTAAATTGACCGCACTATTGAAGATGTCCAGTTCCTTTAAAACTTCTCCTGTTGGATTAGATTCCTGATCTTTTATTAGGAGGGTACCACTTACAGAATACTGAGGGATTGTATAACGATTAACTAAATAAGCTCCTGCCAGGCATAGAATAACCGAAATTAGGTAAAATTTCCAGTACTGAAATGACAGAAATAAATAGTGTTTGATCGGTGATTCACCATCAGACTCATCTAATAGATACTGTTGATTCTGATCCAAGGCTATAATCTGTTAATGGTTAGAAAGAGTACTAATGCGCTGGATACTAATGACAGAATGGTTGCTGTGGTTTGAAAACCGGTGACACCAACACCAAGCTGTCTGACAGGTAGGGGTTGAGCGTACAATTGATCGCCGGGCTGGATGAAATAGAAAGGAGAAGTTAGGATTTTTTCATCCGTCAGATCTATTTCGTGACGTTTGATTCCCTCCGGGTACTTTCGAATTAGGGTTATTGCCATACGGTCTGCTAAAATGGTTAAATCCCCTGCATTGGCAATTGCTTCGAAAATAGTTAACGAAGATTGTCGAAGCCATTTTTGACCAGGCTCATTGAATTCACCAATGGCGGTATAGTTAATACCCCCTAGTCTAATTAATACATAAGGCTCTGAAATGAATCGAGATATTTCCTTTTCTATTTTTTGTTGGGTTTCTTCGAGCGTCAACCCAACAACAGCAACGAAACCTACATAAGGTAATTCAACATCGCCTTTTTCATTAATTTGGTAGCCCGTTAAAAAGTTTTGATCTCCAGAAGATGCACCTCCGGCATTGCCAATGATAACAGGCTGAAAAATTTGTGTTAACTGAGGATCCGTAGATCTAAGATCTAGACTTATGATGTCACCTACCATCAAGTGGTATTCATTTCTGGTGACCTCAATTAATGAGTCAAGAATTAGGGGTGATTGCTCAGAAGGTTGCATGTAAACAACCTTCTTATTAGATATGCATGACTGCCCTACAATAGCTAAAAGTATTATGCCCCAAAGAGCAAGCTTTATCCTCATAGTAATGCGGCGAATGAATTTGGTGGAAAATACGGCGATTAATTATCTCCTCTTTGCTCTGTTACTTCTAAATAGCCTGGAGAACAATCCTCCGCGATGGTACGGTTTGGAATGATAGGTTCTTCTTCTGCCGTAGGAGCTACCACTATGTCTCGCTACACTATACAATGGATATGATACCGTTAGAAAGGCTTTAGGCCCTTTGAAGGATACTGATTCCTGACCCTCCGTACCGTTACCGTAGATGTACGTTTGTAAGTATTCTCCAAAAACGTATTGTCCTTCCACTCCAACCGTCACTGGTCCGACAGGTACCTGGATTCCTGCTAAGCCATGGTAGGTGAGTGTTGCACCCGTATTTTTTTGAGCAGATCCAGTGTCCGTAGAGTATTTGATAAATAGCAGGCTGTATCCTCCGCCTCCTCCCATGTAGAAGTTGGGACTAAATCCTCCAGAGAATTTTCGGGATCCACTACCAACCGTGTAGTTGATTAATAATTCGGCATTGAATGGCATGATGCCCAAAGATTGGTACTCATTCCATTCACTGGTAATCACCTGGGTGCCTTTGATGTGATTGTAGCCCACACCTAGTCGGACACCAACTATTGTGTTCAGAGCTATAGTACCAGTGAATTGGCCTGACAGTCCTTGATTGAAGTCATAGTTGAATTGCTCAGTGTAGTAATCCATGGAAGGCCAAAAAGCCCCTAGTCCAACACCAAATTCTTTTAATGAGGGACCTCTGCTGTATCGGCTTTGACTAAATGCGCTTACAGTTAGAGATAGAAATGCAATGACAAGTAGTTTTTTCATAATAGTTTGGCTCATTTAGCAGGTTAATGGATCAGCCTCCAGAATCATGACACTCCGTACTCGTGTAAGTAACGGTGTAGCATTCTGAACACAGTGGGATGTTGCTTCTCTGTTCTAATAACGTACCAGACAAAGTTTCCAATCTATAGTTAATGGTAAATGCCGTTGCTGTTCCTGTTAAAGTAAAGAAAGCAATTGGCTCTTTAACTACTGTTCCATTAATAGTAACCGTTTGATATGAAGAAGGTATTTGCAACAAATTAGCCACTATAGGCCCATAAGTTCCGCTAAAGGTAAATGACTCATCTAACCCTTCTCCACAACTTGATGTGAAACCTTGACTTCTTGTTGCGTTTGTAATCGTTAATCTCATATCCAGTACAACTGTCCAGGTAGAGAAGTGCGAGATCTGCGTGGTTCCGGTTTGACCATCAGCACTTAGATTGACCGGTTGTGTTTCACCATCCTCATATTCGAAAACAACCAATGCACCACTATTAACTGCCGATTGAGGTAAACCCAACGGCATATCAATGGTAATCGGTGTATTGAACGTCAAACCATCCGGCTCAAAGTGAAACTGGACACCCCGCATACCATTGGAAGAAGTAGTTCCATCCGATGGAGTAGGGGTGACGCTAATGCTTGTGCTTCCAGATCCAGAGATAGCACCTGGAGGAATGGTAATTGTTGTTGGTAATGAGCCCAATCCACCGGCTCCTGTACCCATGGCAGGAACATTGATTGACCCACCTGCTGCATTGTCGATGGACACAGGGGCGTTTTTAGTGGTTAGATAGAAATCTGTTCCAACAGCATAATCCGCCGAATTATCGGCAGGAACATTGGTGACAATTTCTTTGGTTTGCCCAATATGTGTTCCGGCATCTGTACTGATCGTAATGGAGTACGTACCTGATGTAATTGGATCGATGATAAATTCCGCTTCGCTTCCTGATTCTGTGGATGTAGATCCATCAGGTGCAGTGATGCTTACTGTATAGGATGGTAATGTAGAGCCATCAGTTGTGGCTACAGCCAATGAGATGTACTGATTACCACTAGGTAGTGGAGGGGTATCTCTGTCGATACCGCCGATCGTTCGTTTGCAGGCAATGAAGATTATCAATGCTGCAATACTTATAATAAAAGCCGATTGCCTGATGAAATTCATGGCGGAGTTTGGTTTCATGTAATCACTTCAGCATTACACACTTGTGCAATTAAGTTAGTAAAGGTACGGATAAATATTGGTTCTCCTTCACTTTCAAACAATTAACCAGTAAAAATCTGGCTAAAATTATCATCCTACTAAAATAATAAAAGAAATGATTGATTGCTTATGAAATTTGCAATTTATTGTCTTATTCGAATAATTTATTGTATAAAAATGCAGGTTGCAGTTCGGTCAGCTTATTGATCAGGTCATAGTTGGCCTGCAATTCCTTTCCTCCGAATGTCTGACCTCTGAAACGGTACTGGTACTGCAGATAGCGTTCTGTTCGTACGCGAATATGTTTGATTGGACGGTATTTTTTTATTGGTATGGGAAGTAGTAAAGAGAATCCTGCATTCGAGATGAGTGAAGTTTTGATGGCATGAACACCAATTTGCGCTTCTCCAAACTGTCTGACTGCTTCTATCTTGTATCCCAAATCCTCATACAAAAATGAGCCATAGGTTGCTTTGATGGTCAGGTCTTGCTCTAGCCATCGAAAGGATCCATTGACTCGGGCGATGATTGCCGGGTAGTCTTCGTAGAATTCACTTAAAGGTTCACCCGAGATATTGGACAATTGGGTATATCCCAATGTGGTTCCCAGACCAAACATGCCACCTTTGGTATATTTCATTGCATTTAGTCGAGCACCGTACCGTCTGGGGTTGTAATGACCAACAGAAGCAGTAGCAAACACATTCCAGGGCAGCCTAACGGATTGCTCCAGAGTAATAATCCCTGGTCGAACGCCATCTTCGGAGTAATTGTTAATCACTGGAACCAAAAGCTGTCCGGTGAATTTCAGTCCTTTTGTTAATTGCAGATGCAGAGTAGGCGCTGCGTCTAATTCTATTTTGATGGCATCATCGTAATTTCCGATTTGTGTGGCATAGATATAGGGGCCTATGCTCACATCTGCTTTGAGGTAGGTTTTGTTAACGGATTCTACCTGATGAACACCACTGGAGGTCCAAAGATCGGTATTGAAGGAGATGGAGGTCTGATTTTTATCTGAAGGAATTAGGGTAATCTGAACAATGGGAATGTTTTGGTATTTGGGAAAAAGTACTAGTGCTTCTATACTCTCATCTACAAGAAGGTTAGTCATGATCTCTTTTAAGGCAGCTACTTCGTAACGGAATACCCGATTTTCATATCCTATATATAAGGTGTCATTTTTTCGGAGACACTGGACGTTTTCGAAACCTGTAGAGGTCATCCAATTAATGATTGGCTTTTCCTGTCCGAAAAGATGAAATTTCGTACAGAACAGCAATAGAAGAAAAGTGAGTTTTTTCAACATGGCTGCAAAATAGTGAAAAGTTGGATGTCAGATGCTGGAAGTTAGAGGTTCGTAGCTTGGAGTTGGGTGCTTGATATTGAGTGCAGGAAAACACAATGCGATTCCTGCCCTTTCACGACCAGGGAGTGACATACGGAGTGACTGATTCATTTTTTTAGCGATACAGGTCTCCCCTTTACTAAAGGGGAGATTTAGAGGGGGTTCGTGTACTAGTAATATCTTACTAAATGATGCGATTCCTGCATGAGCAGGAATGACGTTGGATATAGTAGAATTATGAACAAGCGTCACTCCCCGAATCAGTGGAAGAGTGTTTACCCTTTAAGTTATACTGTTGATTCTAGGGGAGTCTGTTTGTGATTCGCTACTGAGATTC
>PBTY01000054.1 GCA_002729235.1 Rickettsiales bacterium
GAAAGCCTTCAAAATCCCTACGCCGGTATTATCCGGATCAGGTGCGGAGCATAACTCCTGGGTATCATCTCAGCCTGCCAACACAGCAAGCACCCCATTTGCGGCAAATGTAGAATGCAATTAGGGAGTTTCCAACATAAAACGTCACTCCCCGAATCCGGAATATATTAACTTTCTTAACCGTCATTGAAATGGAATCGAAGAATTTTTAGTGGTTAATTAGTTTTCTCACCCTTTAGGATCAGGGTAAAAGAAAGCGTATTTCTTCAAAACGGATTCCCTTAGAATTGCTGAATATTCTATCATACAGTCTTAAGTCTTTAACAATTCAGGGAATGACGAACAAAAAACGTCACTCCCCGAATCCAAGATATATTAGCTTTCATAACCGTCATTGAAATGGAATCGAAAAATTTTTAGCGGTTAATTAGCTTTCTCACCCTTTAGGGTTGGGGTAAAAGAAAGGTATTTCTTCAAAACAGATTCCCTTAGAATTGCTGAATATTCTATCATACAGTCTTAAGTCTTTAACAATTCAGGGAGTGACGAACAAAAAACGTCACTCCCCGAATCCGAGATATATTAACTTTATTGATCGCTATTTAAATGGATTCTAGGGGAGTCTATCTTAATGTTAAGATTTCACTTTTCAACTCACCTTGGCCAGGCGCCCCAAACCCATGACTGGCCGTCCGCCTCTTCTAAAAGAGGGGCTTTTGAATACAAATGAAAAAGTATCTTTACTCCACCTAATTCGTAAACACTGATCCGAACCAATAACAACCAACTATGTCTTATTGCAAAGCGATTCCTAACATCCCAGAACCTCGACGATCTTTTCACCAGAAATACCACGACAACTACTATGGATTCCCTATCCATGATGACGATGAGCTATTTGGTAGACTCGTCATGGAAATCAACCAGGCTGGACTTAGTTGGGAGACTATTCTGAAGAAGGAAGAAGGCTTTCGTATGGCTTATGACAACTTCCAGATTGACAAAGTAGCTGCTTATGGAGAAAATGATCGGGAACGCCTCCTCTCCGATCCACAAATCATCCGTAACAAACTCAAAGTGAATGCAGCGATCGTCAATGCCCAAAAAATCAAAGAGCTTCAACAAGAGTTTGGTTCATTTGAAAAATGGCTAGATCACCATCACCCACTCACATTACAGGAATGGATGAAGCTTTTCAAAAAGACCTTCAAGTTTACTGGAGGTGAAATTGTGAATGAATTTCTGATGAGTACAGGCTATCTTCCTGGAGCTCATGATGCTGACTGTCCTATCACGAAGGATATCGAGAAGGAAAAGCCCAAATGGATGGAATCGTGATTTGGAATTCGGTTATTCAATCAATAACTAGCAATGAAAATTGAATTCACTAGATGAACTATACCCATCAAATCAAGACTTTTGAAGAGTTGACCAATACGGAGCTTTATGACCTGCTGAAGTTGCGAAGTGAAGTATTCGTGGTGGAGCAAAACTGTGTATTTCTAGACCTGGATGATAAAGATCAAGCATGCTATCACCTCCTATTACATCAGGATGGTCAATTGGCTGCTTATGTCCGGATTGTTCCGGCTGGAGTTACTTTCAAGGAAGTTTCTATAGGTCGTGTGGTTACCTCTCCCGCTACTCGAGGATCTGGATTAGGCAGAGTGGTGATGGAGTTGGGTATCAAGGCTTGCCAGGAACTGTTTGGAAATGATCCTATCAAAATCGGGGCTCAATGCTATGCGCTGAAGTTTTACAACTCACTTGGTTTCAAGGAAGTTGGAGAAGTGTACGACGAAGATGGCATAGATCATATTCATATGATGTTGGAGTTCTAATAGAACGGTTATAGATCCCTGTAACCAACTTGCATTGACAGTTGTCTAGGACAATAAACGCTCTATGAAAACTATCTTATGCATTCTAGCACTTGCTGCCCTAATTACGCTTAATGCCCAAACAAATTTCACCAGTGATCCAAAGGAAGCTCAGGTTATCACATCGGACCTGGAGTTATTTTGGAATGCATTCAGTAAGATTGACGATTCAATGAATCCTTTTGAAAACTACATCCAGAATGGTTCTATAGGACTTCACGAATTTATCCCGCACAGAATCATCAATGCTGATTCCCTTTATTCTAAAGTTCAACAGCGAAAGGAGGATTACCTAAAAGCAAAAGGGATTCATTTCGATCAACAGGAGCTTATTCCATACTATGAATCATTCAAAGCACTCTATCCTTATGTAAAATTCCCTCCAGTCTACTTTGTTATAGGGAGATTTAACTCTGGAGGAACATCAGGTAAACATGGATTGATTATTGGAACAGAAATGCTACCAGAAATTGATATTAGCATTCCATCACTTATCATACATGAAGGTGTTCATTTTCAACAAAATATATTAGACAGACCTTACACGCTTGCAGAACAAGCATTTATTGAGGGCAGTGCGGATTTTATTGCCGAATTGATTACTCAAGAACCTGCAAACCGTTCTCTTCACAAATATTGCAATCAGCGACGCGATTCTCTTCTATCTGAATTTGCTAAATCAGCAAATAGCCATCAATATACTCCCTGGATGTATTCAGAAGAAACCAATGGCCTACCTAGAGATATTGGGTATTGGGTAGGTTATGAAATAAGTAAAGCATTATACAACCAAGCTGAAGACAAAAACCTCATGATAAATAGGCTTTTGAATAACAATAACTATGAAGTTCTTATCAAACAAAGTGGTGTTTTCGAGCTCTATTTATCACCAAAAGTCGTTGGCCTATCACCTTTTGATAATGAAGATGATTTTGTCGATCCAACTATTACTGAACTTACCATTCACTTTAGCAATAAAATGACAGGCAGTTCATTTCAACCCATCCGTGAAGAAGGTGTAGAGTTCCCTTTAGTCGATGTGATTGGGTATAACGACAATGCAACATCATTCACGCTCAGAATTGACTTGAAACCAAATACGGAATACGGATTCAAAGTAACTGGAAAGGGCTTCAAAAACACTGACGGATACTCCCTGGAAGATTTCATTGTTCGATTTAAAACACAACCCAAGTAACTCATCATTGCATCTGTGGATTTTCATTAAATTGGAAACAAACATTCAATCCATGAAAATCCAAAGCATCTTCATATTGGCATTGACAACCTTTTTTGCTTTTGCCTGTTCAGAGCAATCCTCTAACAGAACTGCAAGCAATCCTGAAGCCGAAAAAGCCGACATACTTCAAACTTTAAATAACGAGACCAAAGCCGCTTTTGAGAGAAACTATGACGAATGGCAATCCAAATGGGTGCATGAACAGCGAGTTACTAAAACATACCTGGACTTCAGTGAAGACTCNTTCTCAGAATCTGTTGGCTGGCAAGAGATTAACGCATTCGTTGTTACCTTTTTTGAAGAACATCCTGATCCAGAGCCTGTGCCTGAGCTATTGAGTGATATTGAAGTAAAAATTTATGGAGATGGTGCCTGGGTCATCTATGAGCAGCAGGACTCGATTAGGGGATTGAAGCGAGAAACAAGATTGATGGAAAAACATGGTGGTGAGTGGAAAATAGCAGGTATGCAAACCACCATTTATGGATTTCAGAGTGAATAGACATTGTCTTCACACATAAAACTCCTCTTGATCCATCGTCATCACACTCAGGATCTGCTTACCATATTTTGGTTTAAACAAAATCAGCTTATCTCCTACTTCCAATTGATCATAAAGTCGTGGCTCCACTGACACACTTCCGGATGATGTTACAATGTTTTGTCTATTACCCGACCGATTAGAGGTATAGGTGTGCTTGTCCGTCACTAATACAGGAACAGCCTGCTTGTGGGCATACTGCTTATTGCGAATGTAAAAACCCAGCTTTCGCATGACTACAAAGCCCTGATACATTGGGAAGATTAAAATAGGAAATAAGAAGATCAGCAGNCCNGTCAATTCATTAANCACCAATCCAAATATGATAAACAGGAATGGGCTCATGAATANAAGTTTTGANTTCAATTCCTTCATAAACTTTGAATTCAATACACNTANATCCTCTTCANTAAGNCGCTGTTCNGGAAACTCTTTCAATAGGAATTTGGTATCAATNNCAATTTCCTCGNGTGACTCTTCTTCAGCTGACTCAGTNGNTTCAAAACTTAATACGGTCTTNGATTTAGGTGCTATNTCCATCAGNACGTGCTCACCAACTCTCGCCTGACTGTAGTATCGATAATCAACCGTATGCTCCNCACCATCAATGTAGATGAAATAGCGTCGAGTTGTCTTAGTAGANGTACCAGAGCGCCGNCCTGNCGAATGNTGAGTGGTAGAGGTATGCACATCCAACCTTTTATCTGTGATTTCCCCACTAATTCGTTCTTTTATTCCCAGTTTAATATCTGTAGCAACTGCCCAGATCTGATAGCCAATCACTCCAGCAAAAATCAAAGCAAAGAAGCCAAATACGATGAAAATGAAGGGTTCATCACCAAATCCATCAGCAAAACCAGTAAGCACGAAAGAGAAAATAGCCGCAAAGATTACCGTGGCAAAAACAGCGAAACCCAGAATTGGAATTATTCGCCTTCTTAGTTTGCTAATATCTTCAGGAGTAAGAGGATGCTGATCAGTCATGAATTAACGATTATTCAACAAAGATGAAATCTAACCACTTTGAATTTAATCCGTGTTGGAGGGTATTTTAACCATAAGGGTTATAAATTGAAACTGAAATGTATTCTCATATGCTTTCCACGATCATTCAAAACACCTTTCCCATTTCTCAAAAATCCATCAAAGCCATTGAGGAATTACTAACCCTGGAGACATGCAACGCTAAGGATACAATCATCAAGCAAGGCACATTCAACCACAAAGAGTATTTCTTGTTAGAAGGAATCGTACGCAGCTTCACTTTGAATCCCGAGGGAGCAGAAGTAACTCTGGCATTCTTCACCTCTAGTTCAACACTCACTCCGAATGTGGCTAGGATTAAAGAAGGCAAATCGCTGGTTCATTTTCAGGCCATCTCCAATTGTAAATTAGCGAGCATTTCTATAGAAGCATTTGAGCAATTGAGAAGAGATAATGAGGAAGTCAGAAACTTTGCGTTTTCTGTATTGCAACAAGAACTGCTAAGGAAAACCAATAAAGAACTGGGTTTAGCCTCCTTGTCAGCTAGTGATCGTTTGAGACAATTTCGACTCGACTATCCCGGACTCGAAAATGAAATCCCTCACTCCTACATTGCGTCTTATTTAGGTATTACCACCATCTCATTGAGCAGACTCAGAGGCCAAATCAGATATTGATTCGATCTTAACAAATGTTAATGCTTTTCATCAGGCTGCTAAGGACCTTTGTTTAAAAAGGACCAATATGAAAGCAATTAACCACTTATTTTTAACCCTGACTTTTCTTATGAGCACTCAAATCACCATATCGCAACCAACTACGCATTCTATTCAAAATGGTGCGGTAACCTTACATACTTCCATTTACCCTAAACAAGGAGCAGAAACAATCATTTTGCTTCATGGAGGACCTGGAGTACCAGATCCCATGTTGGATGTGGTAAATACACTCAAGGATAAATTTCAGGTGGTCTATTTCGAGCAGCGTGGCACCGGCAAGTCTACCAACGCAGAGCATTCTTACACCATGGAGGATTATGTAGGTGATGTGAATACGATTGCCGAGTACCTGGACATAGAACAGTTTCATTTGTTTGGACATTCCTGGGGAGGATTGTACGCACAGATATACGCAAACATGCACCCAGGCAGACTACTTAGCTTATGTCTTTGTAGCCCGAGCTCGGGTACGAATAAGACCTGGAAACAAACAGAAAAGGAAGTAATGCAATTCAATAAAAGAACCTCTACTTCCGATGAATGGATGCAAATGGGCTGGTTATCGCTCAAAGGCATGATGGGTTCAGACAAAGCTTACCAGCAGATGTTTCGTTTGGTGATGTGCAACTACCACAAAAACCATCCTGACATCATGGTATCAGAAAAACAACTTACAGGAGTAAGAGCCAGGTCTGTCAACAAAACACGCAAAGAACTTATCAAATATCCCATGCTCGACACACTGAATGATCCCAGCTTTCCAGTTTGCGTCACTTACGGAGAGCAGGATATCTATGGAGAGAGTAAGCAAGAGGTTTTAGATAGATTTCCAACAGCCACCACCCATCTATTTGAGAATTGTGGACATATACCGTGGCTGCATGTTCCTGAGAAATTTAAATTAGTAATTCAAGACTTTTACAACCCTGAAAGATTAATGTCAGAAATTCAGTAATATTGGTTAACGCCTTATTCACTGTTCATTCCATAATGAGAAAAATAACCAAAGCAGACAGAGCCACAATTTATCTCAATACTGCACCTTTCTTACTTGGAGAAACCTTTTGTCTTGGAGGCTTCATCATGCCATTTTTTGCATTTATGGACTTGAGAGCTCTTTTTGGAGTTCTATTCCTGGCAATAGGTATTTATATCGTAAAGAGAAAAATGGATACTGCTAAATTGGGTTACTATGTACTTCAGCATGGTGAAAAATCTATAGCTGAAATAACACGTATCACAAACATCAATGCAGAGCATAATGGACGAACTGTCAAAGAGTACAATTTCAGATATGAAGTAAATGGTAAGATGTTTAATCATGAGTACCAGTCTGCTTATAAAAGACATCTACAAGAAGGAGAAAGACTAGCCATTTTCTACGATCCTAAAAATCCCAAGCTTTGCTTTATCCCAAGTCTGTATAATTTGACTATTTATTAGACATGCCAACAGCTGACTATTTCTATTTTGGAATGAAGGTGAAATTAGGAGATGAAATTGGATTGGTCATCAAACCTGAGATTCAGAATGAGTGGGACCATGAACCCGGACTGATAAGATGGGACACTCGCAACGAGAACAAATTGAAGATTGGCGTGGAATGTATGGTTCATTCGTTCAAATAGGTGGTTTTGAAATTCCACAAGAAACTGAATTCCGGGTCATTTGAGCTAATTCACCAATTAATAGATTCCCTTAGAATTTCAATTGAATCCTCTACAAGAACCAAACATAACGACGAAATTCAGGGAATGACGAAATTGAAACGTCACTCCCTGAGCCGGACGCCCCCGAATCCTGAGACAATTGCTATTTTTAAAACCCTAATTATTCTGGATTCTAGGGGAGTCCGTCGTACGGTTAGCAAATAAGATTCCCTTAGAATTTCAATTTAATCCTCTACTATAACAGGATATTACGATGAAATTCTGGGGTGCTCTGCTAGAGAATGACTTCTTAGATCAAAACAAAGACTCTCAACCAGCAGAATCCTCGCGGAAACCAAAGATTGATTTACAATTCCTGTTTATCTTTATTCTATGAATACAGTTGTCCAACGTATTACTATTGATCCTGAAGTTTGTCATGGCAAACCTGTTATCCGTGGAATGAGATGGCCTGTGGAGGTGATTCTGGATATGATGGGATCAGGAATGACTCAGGAAGAGATTATCGAAGACCACCCTGAATTAACAAGGGAAGACTTACAAGCTTGTCTACAGTTTGCCCGTTTATCTGTTTCTGGAGAGACGTATCAGTTAGCCAATTGATGAAGTTCCTTTGTGACGTTCATATTCCTATTAAACTTTCAAAGAAAATTGAGGAACTGGGATTTCATTCAACTCATGTCAACTTTATACTTGACAAATGGAATTCAAAAGATTCTGACATTGCTAAATATGCTGATTATCACCAACTAATTCTGATTACAAAAGATCAAGATTTCAGAAACTCTTTTTTAGTCAAGCGTACTCCTCAAAAATTAATCAAGATTAATCTCGGCAACATTTCTAATAATGAATTGATAGGCCTATTTGAGCAAAGAATAAGCTCCATAAAAGCCATTGATCTCCAGAATAAAAGCTACATGATCGAACTTGGATTAGATAACTTCTGGATAGTTACGAAATAGATGACCCATCTCATTATTTAATCTACCCAACTAGACATATCAATCCCTTCTCACTAACTTCGCGGCTTATTCAATTGAAGTTATGATCTCAGTAGACTCAGTCGGCGTAGAATTCAGTGGACATACCCTATTTAATGGCATCCAGTTCAATATCAATCCAGAGGACAAAATCGCCTTGATGGGTAAGAATGGAGCAGGTAAATCCACTCTTCTTAAAATCATTGCAGGCAAAGACAAGCCTACTTATGGCAAGATCTCGGCTCCAAAAGATGCAGTGATTGCTTACTTGCCTCAGCACTTGTTGGTGGAAGATACATGCAATGTATTCGAAGAGACTTCCAAGGCTTTCGAGGAGATCTTAGGGATGAAAACACAGCTGGATGACCTGAATAAGCAACTGGAAACGCGTACCGACTATGAGTCTGATGAATATGCTAAGATCATTGAGCAAGTATCTGAGATCAGTGAAAAATACTACAGCATCGAGGACTCCAACTTTGATCAGGCTGTTGAGCAAACCCTTTTAGGATTAGGTTTTGTTCGTTCGGACTTTACCCGTCCTGCCAAAGACTTCAGTGGAGGATGGAGAATGCGTATTGAATTGGCAAAAATCTTATTGAAAAAGCCAGACTTGATCCTCCTCGATGAGCCCACCAACCACCTGGATATTGAATCCGTTCAGTGGTTAGAAGAATTCCTAAAAACCAGTGCGAAAGCCGTAATGGTGATTAGCCACGATAAGACATTTGTTGACAATCTGACTAACCGCACCATTGAACTAACCAATGGCAAGATCTACGACTATAAGACGAACTACTCGCACTATCTAGAACTGAGAAAAGAGCGTCGCGAGCAGCAACAAAAGCAGTTTGACGATCAGCAAAAGGAGATTGCAGACATCAAGCAGTTCATCGAGCGATTCAAAGGAACGTACTCCAAGACGTTGCAAGTACAATCTCGAGTGAAGATGTTGGAGAAAATGGAGATCGTAGAAGTGGACGAAGTAGATACTTCAGCTTTGAACCTGAAGTTCCCTCCTGCCCCACGGTCTGGAAATTATCCGGTGATCATAGAAGACTTGAGCAAATCCTATGGAGATCACGTGGTTTTCAAGGACGCTTCAATGACCATTAGCAGAGGAGAAAAAGTCGCTTTCGTTGGCAAGAACGGTGAAGGTAAATCCACCATGGTCAAAGCCATCATGGGTGAGATTGAGCATGAAGGTAAAATGCAGCTTGGTCACAACAGCATGATCGGTTACTTTGCTCAGAATCAAGCTGCTCTGTTGGATGAATCTTTGACGGTATTCCAAACGATTGATGAAATTGCGCAAGGAGATATCCGTACCAAAATCAAAGACATTCTTGGTGCTTTCATGTTCAGTGGTGACACGATCGACAAGAAAGTGAAAGTACTTTCGGGAGGAGAAAGAACACGTCTGGCCATGATCAAGTTATTACTTCAGCCGGTGAACCTCCTCATTCTCGATGAACCGACTAACCACCTCGACATCAAGACAAAGGACATTCTGAAAGATGCCTTAAAAGCTTTTGATGGCACGTTGATTTTGGTATCTCATGATAGGGATTTCCTGGACGGATTAGCAAAAAAGGTATTCGAATTTGGCAATCAACGAGTGAAAGAACACTTTGAGGATATCGCGGGATTCCTTCGTAACAAGAAGATGGAGAATTTGAGAGATATTGAGAGGAAGAAATAGTGTCTTTCTAGAAGTATAAAATTACACACCCCTAAATCCCCTCTCAAGAGGGGATTTTTTATTTGGACTCCTTATAATCCCTAATTACTCCATCCGCTAGCCAGGCAGCAATAGCGTCACGGTTTTCCCATTCCAAGATGCGACGTTGATCACGCGTGTTTTTAAGATTTCCAATCTCGATGTAAACAGCTGGGGCATGAGAATACTTAAGTGAGTAGAGACTGCTTCTTGGCTCGATGGTTCCGTAATACTTCCGATTGGGTTGGTAACGTGCATATTTCTCCTTGAAAGTAGACTGCATATTGTCAGCCAATCGCTTACCGTATTTACTCTGCTCGTGGTAATAAAAGAACACATCGATGTTCTCCCCTTTTGATCGACTATCTACATGAGTCTCAATGATTCTTTGGTACGGTTTGTATTTATACTTCTCATACAATTCGTTGACCACAGCTATTCGTTGCCTTAGTCGGTACACCTGGCTTCTCGGAATCTTCTTATCCGGATACAAGCGTTCATCATAGTCTACCTTCAATATCTTCTCATCACGAATTCCATCATTTTGATCTCTTGTAATCAGATAAACCAATGCACCTTGTGAAATAAGCTTTCTAGCTAATCGTAGCGTCACATCATAGGCATATTCATCCTCTGTAATCAATGTACCATTGTAAGTCTCAACAGCGCCTGGGTCTGGTCCTCCATGGCCTGAAATGAGATAAAATACGGCGCCTTCCAAATCTCGACTTTCTATATAAACCGTTTTATAATCTTTCCCGAAGATGTCATAGTTCCGCTTCTCCAGAACCTTGGATGCTTTAACCGTTTTCAAGTCAATACTGTCAGGCATCACCAAATCTTCATCGGCCTTATCCACTTGCTCTTCAGGATTGGGTAGTTTATAGATCTTGCCAATAAACAATCCATTTTCTGAACTCAGATTCTCCTTATTGAGCTCAATAAACGGTTGTAGGTACTTTTTAGGATCCAGTCCACTATTGCGCAAAAGCGAATAAATACCATCACCTTGTATGGCCATCACTTCCTTGTGTGTGTCCTGCGCCTGGAGGCAATACCCTGCAAAAATGAATAACAGCAGAAAGAATTTCTTCGTCATGTAGGGTTGATCCTTGTTAGATGCACAAAAATAGAAATTGCTTGGAGAAAACGTAGTTAGTGATTGGTTAATTAGTGTATTAGTGACTGGCTAATTTGACTAATCTACAAATCACTAGTCACCAAATACTAGTCACCCAAATACACTCTTCAATGCCTCAGGTAAATTAGAAAGCTCCTGAATCAGTTTTCCTCCATGCATTTCAATGAAGTATTGTACCTGAATGTTTACTGTTCCGCCTTCATTGTCCGCAGACAATCTAAAATCTCCTCTATATCCAACGATGGGTTTTCCCAATGCAGCAGCATAACCAATTTCAGACGCGGTACCACTATCTACATCTACTCCATCCAATATAGCAAAGAGTCCGTCACTTTCACGAATCGCTTTTGAGTTGTTCGCACCAATAATGGTATTGATTTCACGCCATTTATCTCGCTTTTCCACACCAAAAGGCATAGACGTAACTTCAGCAATCAATTCTTCAGGAGTTAACTTCCAGGGATCCAATATTTCATATCCAAGATGCGCGATCTCTGGAATGACTGTTTCATACATGTAATAGCGACCCGCTTCTGAGAACCCAAAAGGTGAAGCGATGTATAGTTTCTTACTCATTGTTTAAAAATCGGTTGATGACGTATTGGCCATCCAGCATTACGTCGTGCGACGCAAAGAAAACATCTATTTCGGATCTATCAAGGAATAGGTACTCGGTTACTTCTCCATCTACCAATTTAATTGGGCCATCATATGTTACCCAAAATGCTCTTCCCCAAACATTGCACTGATCCTGATTGATTCGAAAGTCCCAAAGTGGATTCAGCTCAACATTCGTCACGCCAATCTCCTCCTCCAGTTCTCGAACAGCATTCTCTTCATAGCTTTCACCTGCTTTCACTACTCCTCCGGTTGTAGGGTCATAATAACCAGGATAAACATCCTTTTCGAGTGAACGCTTTTGGATGAGAATTTGACCTTCTGAATTGGTTACAATTATGTACGTGGATCGATGCAGTAAAACATCTCTTCGCATTAGAGACCTGGGAACAATCTTTATTTCATGATTCTCCTCATCAACAATAATTACTTGCTCTTCTGCCATGTTAGTCTTGCATAATGCGTTTGCGATGATTAGAACCCCACTTTTCAAGTGCCACCAATACCTCTTTGAGCGTCTTACCATAATCCGTCATGGTATACTCTACTGTTACTGGAAACGTGTCATAAACCGTTCGTTTCACGAGTTGATTCATTTCCAAATCACGAAGTTCCTTGGATAGCATGCGGTCGGTAATTCTTGGAATTTCTTTCGACAAGTCCGAAAAGCGCTTCACTCCATGAGTCAATGCTATGAGAATAGGTATTTTCCACTTACCACTGAGTACTTCCAATGCATCCTGAACCGGGAGCATTTTCTTCTGACAGGTAGGATGGTCAATATTGTGTTCGTGTTCCCAATCATCTTTCATACCTCAAATGTACGTCCTGAGCCTAATCTATACCAAAGTATAGCACTATACTCCAGTATAGTACTTACCAAAGTATAGCAACTCACTTCTAGGTTTGCATTGTATTTAAACAAAAACAATCATGACTAAGAAAATTATTTACTGGATCATCACAGGACTATTAGCCGCTATGATGTTATTCAGCTCATTTGCATATTTCACAAATCCTGAAGTTTCCGAAGGCTTTGCTAAAATGGGATTTCAGGATTACTTCAGGGTCGAATTGGGAGTTGCAAAGCTAATTGGCGCATTGGTCTTATTGATTCCGGTAATTCCATCCCGTGTTCGAGAATGGGCTTTTGCTGGGTTTGGGATCACGTTTATTTCAGCTTTTATTGCACATTTGTCAATGGGTGACCCTGTCGGAACAAGCTTATTTCCTTTGATTGCTCTTGCCTTGTTAATAGCCTCCCATACTTTGTATATCAAGCTTTATCCTAAATCATAATCTAAAGAAGTCGGGTAAACGCTACTCGACTTCTCTACTTACCTGCTTTGCAATATCTTTGATTTGAATTGGAATCAAGGAACCATCACATAACATTTGACAACCAACTAGCCCAAATCAGCTATGGCAATATCTATGGGCAATCAGGTGGTGATACAAGCACCGTAAAAGGAATTGAGTTACTGGATGTCACTATCAACCAGGCGGTTTTTGAAGTTAGGGATGATCTGGGTAGTTATCAGACTACAGTCATTCAAGATATCGCAACCACTGTAACATGTAATTGTGGATATGAACATAAGCGTCTATGTGCGCATGAAAGCAGTGTCTTATTCGCTCTCATTAAAAATGAATCGCTCCTCACCTTCTTCAATGATGACTTAAGACTGCAGAAACTCAAGCGTTTCGCCTTTGACTATGGATTAGAGAACAGTTCAGAATTAGAACAACATTTCACGATTGGCTATGAAAATGGAGAGTTAAAAATCAACCCAATCAACAAATCACTAACTCCTGTCACACAAGAACACCTTCAATCCCTAAACAAAGCCGTAACACCTAACACAACCAATTTTATCCCACAGGAAGAAAAGCCATTCATTGTATTCTCCAAACACAAATACTACAATCTCATACAAATAAATCTCTGTCAAAGTGAATGGACCAAACAAGGAAAGCCTAAGAACCCCATTCAAATCATTGACACACAACAGCGTATTTGGGAAACAAATGAAGTAAGTGCGATTAAATTCCTAATGGGTATTACGCGATTTCAAAATCACACTAGTGATCATTTGAACTCGCTGGATATACAAGCCTTAAGAACGATCATCCGCAACCCAAATCATTACAACTTTTACAATAACAGTTCCAAAGCAGACCAATTAAGCGCATCCAACTTCTCTCCGATAGAAGTGAAGATATTGCCCAATGACATTGTATTGAAGGTCGCCAGATTCAAAGAAACCTATGAGATTAAAGCTGAACTAACTCTTCATAATACCACACATTCCATTTTTGATCTTCCACTTCATTACAAAAGCTTTCTGGAAATTGGTAAGACTTGGTACTTCATTGATCAACTTCCCGTAATCAATGCGGTGAATCTCCTCAATAGACAGAATGGTCAAATGATCATCTCGGCAAGCGCTTTTGAGGAATTCAAGAAACAGTTTCTGGACAAAATTGAAGCATACATTCGAATCGAATATACCTTTATTGAGAAGGCTTCTCCTACACAGCTTGCTATGAGTGACTACCTGGAAGATGTAGAAAAACTCATCTACCTCACAGATCATGGAAGTCATGTCATGATCATTCCGGTGATGCGCTACAGTGATGTGGAAATCTCCGTGAGAACTAACAGGCAGATTTATGGCCGAGATGAAAAAGGACATGAATTCCTCGTGGATCGAAATATTGATAATGAAAGTGACTTATTGGCTCTATTAGTCAAACAACATCCAGACTTTAATGAGCAGTTAGAAAACCCACTAGATCACTTCTACTTACACAAGCGCAAGTTCCTGGACGAAACATGGTTTCTTCCGGTTTTTGAAGAATGGGAAACTCAAGGTATCCGAGTTTATGGATTCAATGAATTGGAGGGTCACAAGTTCAATCCTCACAAACCGAAGATTGATATCAAGGTGCATAGTGGCCTGAACTGGTTCAATGCGGAAATCAAAATGAAGTTTGGCAAAAAGAAAGCTGGACTTAAAAAGGTACAGGTTGCGGTTAAGAACAAGAGCAAATATGTGCAACTCGATGACGGTTCATTAGGTATACTCCCAAAAGAATGGCTAGAGCGATTTGAAGTATTTTTTACTGCTGGAGATTTGACAGAAGATGATTTAATCAGCATTCCAAAAATTCACATTTCTGATGTCGAGGAAATGTTTGAACAAGAGGAATTGGATGAACAGGTTATTGATGAGATTCGAACCTTCCAGAACAAAGTCAGAAACTTTACTGAGATTAGCGAAGTAAAGCAACCAAAAGCACTCAACGGTACTCTTAGGCCCTATCAGCTAGATGGGTTGAAGTGGCTCAACTTCCTGGATGAGTTCAATTTTGGTGGATGTCTGGCAGATGATATGGGTCTTGGCAAGTCGATTCAAATCATTGCCTTCATGCTCCATCAAAATGAAAAAGTAGAGCGAAACACCAACCTGTTAGTCGTACCGACAACCCTTATCTTCAACTGGCAGGCAGAATTGAAAAAGTTTGCTCCATCATTGAGTGTTCATACGCTACATGGACCAGATCGCATGCGAGAGATCAAAGGGCTGGAGAATTTTGAAGTGATCATCACCACCTATGGCACTCTCCTAACCGACATTAACTATCTGAAGAACTTCACCTTCAATTATGTGTTTCTGGATGAATCGCAGCAGATAAAGAACCCCAACTCACAGCGTTTCAAGGCGGTAAAAATGCTTCAGGCCAAAAATCGCATAGCGGTGACGGGTACACCTATTGAAAACAATACGTTTGACTTATACAGCCAGTTCTCATTCGCTTGCCCTGGGTTGTTTTCCACCAAGCAGCACTTCAAAGAACTGTATTCTGTTCCAATCGATCAATTCAAGGATCAGCGTAGAGCCAAAGACCTTCAAAACAAGATCAAACCGTTCCTACTTCGCAGAACTAAAGATGAGGTAGCCAAAGAACTGCCATTGAAGCTGGAGACAGTGCTCTACTGCCCGATGGAGAAGGAACAAAGCGACACTTACGCTGCTTTTGAAAAGGAATTTCGTGAGTTTGTGTCTGCAACGGAAGCAGAGCAACTCAAAGACGCCACAATGCATGTATTACGCGGATTGACGAAGCTTCGGCAAATCTGTAACTCCACCAAGCTCTTGAAAAGTGATGAAGTGGCAGGACATAAAACCTCCTCCAAGATAGAAGTACTCAAGGAGCAAATAGAATTGAATGCACCACACCACAAGATGGTGATCTTTTCACAGTTTGTGAGCATGTTGGAGCTGATTCAAGCGGAGCTTGCCTCCATGAATGTGGAACACATCATGCTTACAGGTAAGAGCTCCAACCGCGAAGCAATTGTGAATGAATTCAGAAACAATGATGATGTACGAGTAGCCTTGATCAGTTTGAAAGCTGGTGGAACAGGTCTCAATCTGGTAGAAGCAGATTATGTCTACCTGGTGGATCCATGGTGGAATCCTGCAGTTGAAAATCAAGCCATTGATAGATTACATCGTATTGGTCAGGAAAAGAACATTACAGCTATTCGATTGATCTGTCCAGGCACTTTAGAAGAGAAAATTATGCAACTACAGGAAAGCAAAAAAGAGCTCACTAGTCAAATGGTCGGGAATAACGACTCTTTCTTTGAAGGCTTAACCAGGAAAGAGTTGCTTGGATTGGTGAGTGTTTATTGAGGCCAAATACTTGATTAAAGAATACATTATATTACTGGAATGAGTTCGACTTCCATAAATCGTTTCGGGTTAATCAGGGTCTTCATTTTTATAAATGCAATGCTTATCATTCATGCTTGCTCTGAGCAAATGAACTCTAACGACATATCACCTCAAGACAATGAAAGGATCACATTAAAAACCTTCAGCAACTCTTTTGAAATGAGTGATGCTGACGTGATTGAAGGTCTAAGATGGTCATTGTCTTTTTTAGGTGCCTCCCTTCCCTCAGATTCAATAGGAATAAAATATGATGGTAATAACAAAATTTCAATAGATTTAACCAAACTTGGCTTCACTGATAATGCCTTAGCAGCAATGAAGACAATCATCAAAGAAATTAAGACAAGCGAAAGTTATATTCAAAATGAGCACATAGATATAGGGAGATTCATCGTGCTCACTCTAAACAGCTCCCATCATTATTATGAAATCACGGGAGTAGCAAAATCACTAACTGAGTTTAGATCAAAACATCAATTTGATCAGGAGGTTTTTGTGATCAACTCTTCAGTTTCGAAGGTCGACCGAATAATTGAAATCGCTCATTACGATAATCCTAATCAAATTGCTTATTTGTGTTCGGAAGGAATGGGATCAATTGCTCAAGGGAGTTTTAAAGTTGAAGAATATGAAACTGTTGAAGTTATGGACAATGGACAATTTAAGTTCGCTTTATATGGTCTTGACGGACAACTGAAAACAGCGGCAAATAGCTCATTGACCAATGCAGGGAAACCGGCAAAGTGTTTATGGTGTCATGAAACAGTAGTACAGCCTTTCTTTTCTACTGACCCAGTTTTGAATACTGAAAGCACTTTGACAAAGGAAGAATTCACTCAAATAGTTAATGAGCAGATGGGCATGTTATCAGATTACAGAAAATCTCTCCATTCTCATATTGATTTTGAAAGAAAACAGAATCATTCATTTGCGGAATTTCTTTACATCGATTTTATGGAGCCAACAGTTGATCGCTTGATGGAAGAATGGTCAATGACCGAATCTGAAGTAAACGAGTTGGTTCGAGGCCTGCCAACATTTTCTCAGACCGAATCAGGCCTTAAAGGTGTATTCAAGCGTAGTGATGTAGATCAACGTCTCCATAAAGAAGTTCTGAGGGTACCGTATGAAGCGAGAGAATACTCAACATATGAACCCAATTTTTTCAATTAGATTAAGTCTCCTTGAGAAATTGAAATATAAAATTCTCCTCACTCCACTTTATTTCAGAATAAACCAGCCGGTCGATCAATCCATTTTTTAATGCTATTGATTTGATTTTAGTTAAGTCACAGTCTTCAGAGAGTATCATCAATATTTCTGGGAAAGAAGAAATCTTTCCAAGTTGCCCGAATACTTTGTCAAAATATTCAAAATTTTCTCCACAGAACCAAGCGGCTTCAGAATCATTATTTGGCTCTTTAGGATAGTAAGGAGGATTAATTAGGATCATGTCAAAATCACTAATAACAATGTTTTCGAAAAGATCAGAATGAACAACATTAATCCCAAGCTTATTCCTATCAGCATTTAGCTTCAACCCTGTAATGGCGGCTTGATTGATATCTGAAGCTGTAACCTGAGCCCCCTCTCTTGAGCAATAGAAAGAGATCAAACCAGATCCTGCACCTAATTCCAGAATTTTCAACTCCGACAATTGCCGAGTCTTTAGAAATTCTAAAAAAACATGTGTACTAAAAAAAAGTCCCGGATGAAATACTCCATTCAATATTTTTAATCGAATACCTTCGTAACTATAAAACGGATTCATTCTTGAGTAAACCTGATAGATGCGACTCAACACAGGCTGAAGCAGTTTCATCACTCTTTTAATCACGACACTTCCATTTCAAAACCTTCAATTTCTGGCCTCCTATATTTCAACCACACTTTCTGCAGAACTTTGAGTTCATATGGTCTCCTATAAAGGTTGTTTTTATATCGGAAGGAAGAAAGTTGTTTCATAATCTTTCTTTGTCCATTAGTAATTTTAAGGTCCGATACCGTTGGGAATCGAGCATTAAGAACCGTTTCGAATCCCTGGATTTTAGCCACCATATATGGTTTTAGCCAAGGAGTTAATGGGTTGCGCCTTAAGTCAAAATTTTCCCAATCAGGATTGAGCCAATCTTCCAGCTTTTCAGGAAATGCGAATCCAGCTTCTTTAACCTTTTCATAGAGTTCCGAGCCCTCTGTTGGCACAGGACTGTACAAATAGATGATTACCTCTGTATTCGGATTTATTTTCTTAATTTCTTTAATAAATGCTATATCCTGATCAATTTGGGCATTGACCTCATGCTCTGTATCTAGCGGAATACCAAGAACAAAACTATACTCTGGAATGATGTCAAATCTCTTCATGCGTGCTGCAAAATCTTTGATTTGCTGCGAGGTTTGAGTACCTCCTTTGTCCATTTTTTTCAGAATTTCATCATTACCTGTCTCCGCTCCAAAAAAGATCATTTTGCAACCAGACTCACGCATTAGTTGCAGCGATTCGTCTGAATATTTATTGATGGTATCAATCCGTCCTTCACCCCACCACTTTATATTGTGAGGTTTGATCAACTTAGAAAACTCTACCACCATCTTTTCATTGACAAAGAAATTATTGTCATGAAATTCCACAGCATCAGCACCATGCTCCTTGATTAAGTACAGTACATCTTCATATACAGTCTGAGCCGACTTACCTCTCCACCTTGCGTTGTAAATAGGAACAACAGCGCAAAACGAACAAGTGAAAGGACAACCAAAACTTGCATGATAAGCAGCTGTACGTTTACCCAAAAAGGTCTTTTTGAGATATCCCGATAAGGGATAAAATGAATCTAGTTTTTCATAGGGTAGTTTCGGCAAATTATCCTGATCTGAAATGAATTCCTTCTGAGTAACTACTATTTCAGAATCATTCTTAAATATCAAGTTATTGATAGATTTGAAATCCCCCTGATTATTAGAAATTTTTTGTACCAGTGCTGGAAAAGCGTAATCACCCTGTCCATTGATGATAAAATCAACAAATCCAGAGTCTAGGGCTGTTTTATACTGGTTGGAGGCAAAGTACCCACCCCAAACAATCGTAATTTCAGGATATCTCTCACGAATTCTTTTACTGAATGGAATGGCCTGTTTGAGTTGAGGCCCTGGCATCACAGTACATCCAAAAAAACCAAATTTCCCACTTGACAAATAGCCATCAATAACATTCCAAGGATCGTTTTCCCGATTTCCATCAACGATAACAAACTCAAACAGCCCATCAATGGATGCTGCCACTTGTAAAATAGAGTTAGGTATTCGATAGCCATTTTTGGCTGCAAAGGGATTAAAAAGAAGAACCTTGTTATCCATGTTTTCTTGGTTTCACATAAACATCTCCAGTCAATGACTTGACGTCTAGGTCTTGAATTAAACTTTTCATTTGTTCAGACCCTATCCAATTATTCAGTTCAAAATAACTATTCTCGTATAGTACCAAATTGTAATACCCTTTCATTATTTCCTCTATCCTATTGATTGAGTCCAGCACTACTGATTTAAGCTTGTAATTGTATTCAAATGAAACAATCGGGATTTCATAAGAAAGACCTTTGAACACCTCAAACTCAAATCCTTCAACATCAATTTTACAAAATTTTGGCTTACCATATTTCTCTATAAGGGTATCGAGTTTTGTCATTTGGACTTCTTCTTTACTATCCCAGGTAAATGTGGAGTCTACAGAATAAGCATTGATAAAATCTTCAGAGAAACTCGAAATTTGAGAAATATTTGCAATATGCATATCCATTCTTGTTTCTTTGCTTCCTACAGCAAGAGGTAGAATTTGAACCTTAGGATTAGATGCAAACCTCTTATTTAATATAGTCAGACATGAGTGCTGTGGCTCTACCATAACAACATTAGCTCCAAGACTTAGAAAAACGTCACTTTTTGCCCCTACATTCGCTCCTATATCAAAACACAGATCACCATAATTAATGAACTGAGAATAGAAGCTTTTCTGAAGCTTTTTTTTAGAATGCTTGCGTAAGAGATCTAGCACTTTTTTCAACATTTTTCCTAGCTCAATTCAAAAATTTCGCACACAACAATATAAGAAATGTTGTTATCCTATTCTAATCATCCAATCAAATCAAGCTCTTAACAAGCACAAAAACATGCCTTAAAGCCAATGGTTTAATTTTATGGCAGTCAACAAAAAGATTGAATTTTTCAGTCAAACTCAACTCATGCTTGCCCTGTATCAAATAGCTATATATATGATATAACCTAGCTTTCTTATACGTGTTCCTGGAAATATCCCCTCTATTGTGAAGACCATGAATCATGATAAACTTCTCCTTAAATAGCTCCTGAATTGCTGTTTGCCTACTAATGTTGGCTTCATGTTTTCTAATAGTAACTAGAGAATCCGTATATATCGTCATTCTACAATGAGTCAATATTCGTCCAATAAAATCCACTTCGGAAATACTTGTGGTTGTACTAAATCTTTCAACCTCCTTTAATACCGATCGATGAATCATAAGTGTGGAAATGTAGATAGAAATGGTATTCATCAATAAATTTTGTAGGATGAACTGAGACTCATTTTCGCCTGAGTACTTACAAAGTAATTTGTTTCCTATTGTTCCATCTTCATTTAGAACATAATAACTACTAATTATAGCCTGTGCTTTAGCCTTAATGAGGTATTTTAACTGTTTTTCCAACTTGCAACTATGCCAAATATCATCAGAATCCAAGAACGCGATGTATTTACCTCTGCACTTGGACAATCCAATATTCCTCACTGTTGAAATATGTCCGCTATGCTCAACCTTGTAGTATTCAAGTCTTTTATCCTTAACATTACCAATCATTTGATGAGATTGATCAGTAGACCCATCATCAATAACAATGAGCTCTATATTGCTATAGGTTTGGCTTAAGACGCTTTGTACTGCTTCCAACAAATACCGTTCACGATTATAGGTTGGAATTATTACAGAAATCAAAGGTTGATGATCCATATCAGCCATCGGAATTTTGAGTTTTGTAATCTAAGGATACAAAGCAAATAACTGCTACAATCTGCCCAAAGGTGTTAGTCCAGATTGCACCTGACAATTCATGCTCTTTGACTAAAAAATACCCCATAGGAACTTGTAATAACAAGATAATAAATGGAATAACCGCAACTTCCTTTTGCTTATGAAATCGATATAACTTACTGATTGACAACATGTAAGCACTGAAAGAAATTATTATTACACCTCCAAACATATAATAAGCAACAGGAAGTGTAAAATGGTAGTAAGGCTCAATAAATACCCGAACAAGTATTAAATAAAGCGAGCTAAAAAATAATGTAGCAACCACAAAATCTCTCTGTAGGGTGTTAATCGATTTTATCTTTAATCTGTAAAAATTCTTTAGATATGGGTTCAGAGTAAAACTGATAATATTGGTCCCAAAACTCAGAACTCTAAGAAATAAGTGATAAACTGCCAACGTTTGATCACTCAAAAATACTGCTACTAAATAAGTATCTATTCTTTTTTGAAGTGTCCCAACAATGGATGGAATTACAAAAGATGTTGATCTAATCAGTTCACCTTTATCAAACTTCCAAAACTTAAATTTGATATTCTTATAGAAATAGATAAGATAAGCAAAGGACTTTAACAACTCCCCGATTACCGTTCCAACCAATATGGTTTTTAAACTTGAATCATCACCTTGAAATAAGATTAAAAGAGGTAAAAAACTGCTTGTAAGCAATTCCACCAGAAATGCATAACTAAAATTCTTTTCATAAAGTATCAGGACCTGAAACGAATTAGAAATGTATTGACCAAGAATCCAAAAGCCAATCAGCAGCCTCAATGACCAACTGAAGGGCCAAACTATTGTGATCAAAAGCGAAGGGATCAAGATCAATAGTCTATTAGAAATATTGATATTCCAGCACTTCACCATATCTTTTGGCCTTTCACTAAAGTGTCTGAGTAGGTAGTCCCTATTCCCCCACCCGGCTACCATCGATAATAATTGCACGAAGATTAAAATTTCAACAAACTCTCCCCAGAGTGATGGTTTGATTTGGAAGACCAGATATGTCGTGAATAGTGAAACCACCGTACTAGCGGTCTGGCTTCCACTGTAAAGTGTAGCAGTACTAATTCTTTGTATTAACTTCTTACCTCGATTTCTCATTCAAGCAATAAGGTGAATTCACTTGAACCGTTTCAATTCAAAATTGAAATATAATGGATTAACCTAATTATCTTAGGTACCGAATCTAACAATATACTTTTTGAATAAAATTCAGAAAAAAGTAATAGTAGTTCTGCCTGCATACAATGCCTCAAGTACACTTCACAAGACAGTAGAAGAAATTCCAGCAGACTGGGTTTCGGAGATAATTTTGGTAGATGATGGCAGTACTGATGATACGGTAGAAATAGCCAAAAAGCTTAGAATTCCACACATCATTCAACACTTGAATAACAAAGGATATGGAGGCAATCAAAAGTCATGTTATAAGAAAGCAATTGCACTTGGTGCAGATATAGTTATCATGTTACACCCTGATTATCAATATACTCCTAAGTTACTTCCAGCTATGATTCAGATCATCAGTAGTGGTCTTTACCCTGTGGTTTTAGGCTCTCGAATTCTAGGAAATGGTGCATTAAAAGGAGGTATGCCTGTTTATAAGTATATAGCTAATCGTGTATTAACTTTCATTCAAAACCTGGCAACTGGTGCTAAATTATCCGAATACCACACGGGATATAGAGCCTTTGATGTATCTATATTGAAAAGGATAAATCTTGAGGAAAATTCAAATGATTTTATTTTTGACAATCAAATGTTATCACAAATAATCATGGCCGGTTGTGGAATATCTGAAATCACTTGCCCTACAAGATATTTCAAGGAAGCTTCCTCAATTAGTGCTCTTCGAAGCATTAAATATGGACTTGGAGTTCTTCTGGTCTCTGCTCAGCATCTTTTACATAAAACAAGGCTGATAAAGCATAGACGATATGAAAAAAAGTGATTACCTAAATTGGCTCAATCAATTTAATAGAAAATTAGCATTTATCCCTCTGACGTTGATTTGCGGTGTATTTTTTGTCAAGTCCATTAGTTTTCCACTGCATGATTATTCAAATAGCTATTTTCCTGCTACTCTACTTATCGATAACATTCAACCAGAGAAAGTTGTCTATGACATCTATGATTTCAACAAGTATGCCTGGAATAAGGGATACCCAGAGGTATTTATCGATTTCTATCTGAATAGTCCATTTACAGCAACCTTCTTTTACACCTTTGCATTAATTGAAGATGCTTATTTATCTAAAGCAATATTTAATCTTCTAAGCATCACCATGCTATTGTTAGCTAGTTATTTAATGTATAAACAACTTCACATAAATAGTTGGTTAATAGCATCAATCCCATTTGTTTTCTTTGTACCAATTCAAAACAATCTATTATATGGGCAATACTATTTATTAACTTTATCACTTATTGGTATAGGTTTTCTATTAATAACAAAGCAAAAACCTCAAATTGGTTCTGGGTTATTTGTATTAGCGGGTTTCATTAAGGTATTTCCGATTATATATGTCCCAGCTTTAATCGCAAACAGACGATGGAGTACATTGATTTGGATAGCAATATTTGCAGTCCTGTTCCTCACTATTTCCATAATGATTGGTGGCTTTGGATTTTGGGAAACCTGGCTGACTGATGTGCTTCCGAATGCCTCTGAAAATGAAAGTTCAATAGATTTCGATTTTCGTGCTCAGTCTTTTGATGTATTGTGTAAATCGCTGTTCATATATGACCCCTATTACAATGCTAATTCGCTTGTAGATTCACCCATACTCTACCTCTTCTCGAAATACTTAATCAAAGGGGTGATTATCGGAGTTGCTGTATATGCAAGTGTTATTAACCGCAACCATCTTTTCAAATTATTAGCTATTTGGATTGTTACGGGATTTTTATGGCAATCTAGAACAGCGAGTTATTCACAAATTATGTGGTATGTCCCATTAATTGTATATCAAACAGAAAGTCAGAACATGTGGAAGACAGCCATTTTCGTTATACTAGTATTTTCCATAGCAAATGTTCCTTACTCTCTTTTTGAAAACATGCCAATTCTCTTTCAATTTGTAAGGTTATGGATTACGGTAGCCGGATCAGTTGTGTTTTTTGCAATGATGCTCTCCAAATTGGACTATAGGTATATTTTAGCTGGTATATTCTTCCTTCTACTTATCAATTACAAAAAATTTGATAATAAATTAATTGACCAGTCAGAATATGTATTATCCAAAAAGGAATATTTCATAATTCATGATTTTGGAGTGAAGGAGGAGCAATTATTCTATAGCGTAATAACTGCAGGAGGAAGCTCGCAAATTGAAACAAACATCAGGGTCTTTTCAAGTGACACCTCGCGATGTTTGATTCGAAACAACCAAATTTATCTTGACGATAAACAATTAACCTTTGACCCTTCGCTTAAGAAAAAGCCAATGATCATCAATAAAAAAGACCTGTATTATCTAACAGATCGTAGATCAAGGAGGGGTGCATTTACACTAAAGAAAATTGACATCTCAACTGAACTGAATTAAAGTTATTTCAACCTTTATAGATTCTCATACCTAAAAGACCAGCTAGCGATTTGACTTTAAGTTTAATTTTTCGCTTATTAAAATAGCCCCTTTGTTTTTCGTAGTTCACTTCATTCACCACCCACTTTAAAGCATAGTCATAGTATTTAGAAGAATACATTCTTTTAAAATCTCTATCTCTATCTGTAGATGTTGCCCAATCAGGCTCAGAAGTTTGAATGGACGAAATCTCCTCATAAAGTGCAGTCCCTTTTATAGGATAGGCTTTGGTTATTGTAAAATGATCTGGGTTTGATTCCTTTAAATGGCGCACAGTTTCTTTAATATCTTCCTCCGTTTCTCCAGGATAACCCAACATGATAAAGGTCCCCGCCTCTATTCCAGCCTTTCTGGTTTCCTGAATCATTTGACGTACCTGATTCACAGACACTCTTCGATCCATCGCTTCGATAATACGCTGGGAACCACTCTCAGCACCAATCCATACTCTAAAGCAACCGGCTCGTTTTAACAAGGAGATGACATCCTCATTCATTCTATCTGCTCGACTGATACATTCAAACTTTAGTTTGATTTCTCGAAGCTCCAATTCCTCTACAAACTCTCCAAGCCATTTATGGCTTACCGTAAACACATCATCTACAAACCAAATCGTATCCGGGTTATAAGAATTCTGAATAATGACAATTTCATCAACTACCTTTTGAGGTGATCTTCTACGATAGCTTTGGCCGTAAACTGCAGTACTACACCACTTACAAGTGTAAGGACAGCCCCTTTGAGTACTTACATTTAATGCGCTTTGCCCATGGTGTTTTTTCCATACCTCGAGATAATTAGATATATCAATGGCGTCACGATCTGGTAGTGGTAATTCATTCAGTTCTTTAAGCTTTTGCCTAGTCTTAGTTTTTATAACATCACCACCCTGTAAGAAAGCCAATCCATCAACTTCATTAAGATCTAACCCTTTATCAACTGCTTCTGTGAGCTCTAACATGGTTTGCTCCCCCTCTCCAATAACTAACACATCAGCGCCATGCTGCAAATAATCCTCAACATTATAGGTAACATCCGGACCCCCCAGAATTATTTTAATGTCCGGATAAGTAATTTTAACCTCCTTAATCAATTCAAGAATAGTAACCTTGGTCATCAAGTTAGTGTATAATGCCAGAATATCTGGTTGAAAATTATAAAGCTCTTTCTTTAAATCGGAACGATTTGTAAATGTACTATCAAATATGCAGGCATTAACTCCTGCTTGCTTGAGGTATGCTGATATATACAACAAACCTAAGGGAGGGTAAGGTCGCATGATTTGTTGTTCCTTCTCATCCTCATGAAGAAAGTAGCCATGTGTAAGAAATACCTTCATTTTAGCACATATTGAATAAGGTAGTGATCAGAAACAAATGCTTGCCAACCATATTTAGCCATTCTATTATCAACGTCAGAAAGGTTTCGGAGCATTTTAGGATGTTTTTGAAAGTAACTTTCTAAATATGAAGGTGGTACAGACAACCCTATCGGCTTCAATCTCTCCCGAAAAAATCTACGGCCCTGATTGATTAACCTGTCAAACACATGGGGAGAATAGTAATAGGTCTTTACTTGCTGTCCAGAAACATTTGCCATCACATATTTTTTTCTGCGTCTAAAGGCAGTGAACAAACTCAGCTTAGCTAAATAGTATAAAGACTCCCATAAACAGAAAGAAGGCATTACTACTGCAATAAAATGGCCTTTGGTGTTAAGTAACCTGGGTATTTCAACTCCAAGATTCTCAATTGCTTCTGGCGAAATACAGTTTAGACCTCCAAAATTGGAAAATATCAAATCAAAAGGTTCGCTCTGAAAGTTTTGAATCTCATTTAAGTCTAGTACCTCGAAATCAATTGAGGAGTTATGATTCTTGATTTGGGCCACTTCCAGCATTTTCTTCGACACATCCGTAGCCACAACCTGACACCCTTTTGATGCAAAAACACCAGCATCTTCCCCTGTCCCACAATTCAATTCCAAAACCCTCAAGGGCAATTCTCCTGCTCTTTGTGATAGTAACTCATTCACATAAGTCCAAACTTGCTGTCTTTGAGCAATTCCAATACTGGCTTTGGTAAATTCCTCATCATAGGCGATAGCTGCCACATCAAAATCTGCCATAGCCATCAACTGAGTCTAGATAATTTCAAGTAATTAATACCCGCTTTGGAAAAATTAAAGCCTAGAGATGCCAATTTTCTCAAGTGCCAAAACCTTAAGGTCGAAGGAGACGAAACAACGTTTTTTAATAGAATTAAATTCTTCTTAATGGTATACCTATTGTGCAAATAGCGATGCAATATTTTGTAGAAACCCTTTTGATATGTGTTTTGAAACATCATATCCAAATCATCTGAATCAACCCAATTGGATTTCTTTTGTAAATCCTCTTTGACTACATTATAAAACTTTGTTCCAGGTAGTGGATAGGAAACTGAAACACCTAAGTTCTCTGGCATCATCTCCAAAACCAGATCAATTGTCTTTTGAATATCTGATTTAGTTTCTCCTAAATAACCAAACTGAATAAAGTAAGCTACTTTAACTCTTTTTGACTTTAGTAATCTTGTGGCTTCCTTAATCTGCGCTATAGATGTTCCTTTGTCCATAGCATCAAGAATTTCTTGCGAACCAGACTCAGCTCCAATCCATACCTCATCCAATCCTGAATCAACTAACGCCTGAATATTGTCTTCCTGAAGGAGTAAATCAGCCCGTGATTGGATCTTGTATTTGATTTGAAGTCCTCTGGATTTAATCTCATCACGAAAATTCTGTACCCACCCTGGTTTCAAACCAAAAATATCGTCGCACATCCAAAAGTGATTGACTTGATGATTTTTAACATGAAACTCGATTTCATCAACCACTTTAGAAACCGAACGAACATTGTAACGTTGCCCATATATCGGTTTAGCACACCAGTTGCACTTATAGGGACAGCCACGAGTGGTTGCTATATTCAGATAATAAGTATCCTTTTTATCTAACCACACCCGCTTATATGGCTCCATATCAATTAAATCCCAGGCTGCCATTGGAAGGTCATCCAGGTTACTGTTTGCTACACGAGGTGCCGTTGATTTTACTTCATCATTATCTAGATATGCTACACCCTTAACTCCAATTATATCATCATGAGAATTTTTAGCTTCTAACAACTCCAATAAGGTAAGTTCTCCTTCCCCTTTTAGAACGTAATCTGCTCCGTTAGCAAGATATTTCTCTAAATGATCTGTTGAATCAGAACTACAAGTAATCACTGTTATGCCCATTTCACTTGCTCGATTTTGCATTCTAAATGCAGCCTCACGCATAGTCGTCAAGCACATTTTAGTGAGGTAATTAAACCCATCATCAAAGATTACAAAGTAGTCAGGTTTATAGCTATGTAACACCTCTTCTACTTCTTGTTCAGACTGCCTTAATCCTACGTCAAATAATCGAACGTCATACTTATGATTTCGCAATAAGGCAGCAGCCGTAATCGTCATCAATGGAGGATATGGTTCTGCCATTTTCCATTGTTTTTCATCAAAGCGATAAAAATATGAGTGACTAAATAAAACTTTTTTCATTCAGTCTGCATATTTAGTTATGTAACCTTCATAAACCTCTCTTTCATTTTCAGGATCAACTTTCTCAGCCATTCCATCATTCGGAAAAAGAAAGGCAATCAAGTTACTATCATAATAATCTGGGTAGAATCGGCTCATTAAATCAGCGAAGCGTCGCGAAACTTGCATTTCATAACCTCCATTTGGATTTGATATTCTTTTGAGGTTATATCTATAAGCATTATTGAATTCAACCTGTCGAAAACTAAGAATATCTAATTTAAAATTCTTAATAGATCTCATCATGAAATAGATGTAGTAAAGAGTTTTATTGAGTAGGTATAGACTTTGTCTTAGGATTCTACGCTTTTTTTTATAGGACAATTCTCTCGTATTAATATCCAAATTATAATAGTTAGTAGCCCATAGATTTTGTAATAGCACTTCGTTCTTATCCATGGTTCCGTAGAGCTTCAAAAGATTATTCAACTCAGTGCTCGTATAGAAACTTTTATTGACTACTTCTAAAAAATCCTCCTCAGTACAGTAATTAAAACAATAGGTATGCTTACGTAATATTAGATGATATAAATTATTGAATACACGTTCAAAAAACAGAAATACCCATAGTGTATTCTTTGCAGCAATCACATAAAAATCAACATCAATATTCCCTTTATTGAACCCTACTTTATCTACTGTTGGATTTTCGGCAGCAATTGAGCCTGACACGCCAACAAATTTGATAAAAGGAATAAATGACAAGAATTTTGAAACTCTCTTCACGGAATTCAGCAATTCCTTTGTTAATTCCGATTTTTCAGGTTGATCCCTGATAAATTGTTCATTCCCTTTTCTTACAACGTACCCATCTTCTAAATATAGAATCCCCTCATTTATTAAATATGAGATACAAAGATCGATTTGGGAAAAGTCATTTGATTTAAGCCATTTTTTAAGATCCTTCACTAATACAGGAGCTTTAAAAATTTCTCTATAACAGACATGTACAACAATCCACGTTTTTAGCGGTATATGCATTATTTTCCAAAATGAATGATTCAATAAGAAAACATCATCATAACTGAGATGACAGTATGCACCTTTAAAATCTAAAAGTTGTGGGAGATTTAATTTGGTAACACTAATTCTAAAGATAATTGATTTATAGAGTTTTCAATTATCTTTTACTTACTTAAAATAGCTGAATGATCAATTAATCTTAATCATTACTTATTTCAAAGGAAGTTTCTACTTTGAATCCTCACTTTTACACCAACATTAATTATCCTCGCCAAATCAAATCGCTGACAAAAGAAACACCTCTTATGAGTAAAGAGAAGAGATTATCAGGCAAAGTAGAAAAAGGTTGGGGTTATGAACTCATTTGGGCCACAAATGATCTTTATTGTGGTAAGTTGATGGTTTTTGAAAAGGTAGGTAACAAATGCAGTATGCACTTCCACAAAGAAAAGGATGAAAGCTGGTATGTTACCGAAGGTAAATTCCTTCTTCGCTGGATAGATATAGAAACCAACGAAAAAAGAAATCAAGAGCTAACAAAAGGGATGACCTGGAGAAACCCTCCGTTACAACCGCATCAATTGGAAGCACTTGAAGACAACAGCTCCATTATGGAAGTAAGCACTCCAGACAGTATAGAGGATAACTTTCGTATTTCTCCAGGCGATAGTCAAGCAAAAGACATGGATTAAAGCTTTTGTGCGTACTCTGTTTCCAATGGAATGTACACCCGCCAAAAGCCTTTTGGCTCTATATTAGACAGTACATCTATCAAAATATTTAGGTGAGTATGCCATCCTGCAAGGACTCCCATTCTGTAATCCTTAGAGACTTTCAAACGCTCATGTGTTAGAGTCAATAGCACTTCGCTCTCCGAAACTTGCTCTAAATTGAACGTAACAATGCCTCCCTCCCAATTAATGACTAAAAGTGTAGGCTCCTCCACTTTTAAAACCACAGCAGATGATTGAGTTCCATCTTTCATTCCTTGAAACTTCTCCGGGATTGGATCATCCTCTTTGGCCAGTGATTGGTGATGAAAGTTTAACTCCATAACTCCTTGAGGATTCAGATCAATGGCTCCCGAGGCAAACCACTTACCGCGTAATTCTGGATCTATGAGGTATTGCCAAACCCTCTCGATTTTACCAGGTAATACCCGCTTGAATTGTAGCGTATTTTGATCAATAAGTTCTCCGTAATTATTCATTGGTCCTATTTTTTGATTCTTCCTTTAATAAAAACTCCAGTTGGTCCAGCCTACTATTCCAGAAGGCTTTGTACTGGTTGATCCAGTCCGCGAGTTCCTTCAATGCCTGGGGCCTGACTTGGCATATACGCTCTCTTCCTCTGGATTCAATAGAAATAACCCCACACTCCTCAAGTACTTTGACATGTTTAGAAATCGCCGGCCTGCTGATGTCAAAGTTCTCAGCGAGATCATTTAGACGCATACTTCTTCTCGAAAGCATATGTACTATGGATCGCCGTGTTGGGTCCGCTACTCCTACAAAAACATCTCTAGACATAACATGTAACCATTTAGTTACAAGTATACGATACACATGTTATGTAACCAAATAGTTACTAATTAATTTTAAGTACTCTGCTCCCAGCGATTTAATCGGATCATATATTTGCCAAAAAAATAAATGCTTAAAACACCAATAGGACGTCTCCGACTTATTGCCTACCTCGAAGGAATCAGGTTTCCTCCTCTTTGCAATCACCATGCCTCTCAAGTACATCTACGGTTATCGAGAACCCAACCTATATGTCGGAATGACTCACGGGTGGCTATTTATCATGTACATTGCCCTGTGTATACAGTGCATATTGCTTTATGATTGGAAGTTTAAAGATGCCTTTCTTGCTTTGATTGCATCATTAATTCCCTTCGGCACATTTTATGCTGATCATAAAATCTTCAAAACCACGAAAATCACTTAATTCATTCATCCAGCAAATCACCCAATTCAACGGCTTTTTATATTATTTCATCCGGAATTAGATGTGATTAATACAATTTTTTCTATCTTTATTACCATCAGCATTAAAGACAAGAAAAATCATGAACAGATTATTGAATTTATTCGGAGCAAAGTCCAAGTTTATCGTCAAATTCAGTGAAGAGATGAACAGTTATGTTGTGATCAAAAGAGATCAGGGAATTCTCTATGCCGGCCCTAAAGCCCAGTGCCAATTCTTTGTACAACAGCATAGTTAATAAGAATACCTAGATCAGTTAGGCAATTCTCCTAAATCATTGATCTAGGCAATTCGCTCTTACATTTTTGTTGTACATGCATCAAATTAGCTTAATAATTAAAATGCATATTTATGGAGAATTCAGAAAAAACAGAAGATTTTCTGGGTCTCACATTCAAGCAACGCACTCAAATCAGAACCGTTTTGATTTGGATGGATTGTGTAATGATGCTCGGAATTTCTATGATGATCATTTTAGACTAAGCCATCATACCAGCTTTAAGTTTTATACTAAAACAAACTCATCTGATCTTCATTAGGCTTATCAAATACTAACTCAGGAAATTTCTTTTCTTCCCAACACTCCTTATCATTCAGCGAAATACGAGATTTTCCGTGCTGCTCAAAAAGCTTCTTCACTGGATATGCCTCCAGATTACTATCAGGATATACTTTAACTTCTTTCAATAGTTGTTCTGAAGTCAGGTCTACATTCAGCCAGGCGTGCTTCATTTCGTCATCCATCATCGCCAACTGCCTGGGCCCTTCACTTGCTTTCGGTTTGTTATGGACCCTATCGCATAAAGTATTTGCATCTGTGGTGATCAAGCTCACTGTATCTCTACTCTCTGCCCCTGATTTACTCTGCCAATGCCTCCAAATTCCAGCTACAAACATTGGCTCATCATCTTTACGCCTGATCAGGAAATTATAGGAGTTTTTGCCCTGCCAATGCCAATCAAAATAAGCATCCAGCATAACAATACATCTTCGCTCAACAGCAGATCTATAAAATGGGTTTTCAAGGTCTCTATTAAGCTTATCGTTAAACATTGTCTCATTAAAGAGCGTCTCAATTCTGGAATTCAAATACCTCGCAGAATAACGCTGCTGATACTGATCTAAATCTTTAATGAAATGAGGCATTAAACCCCAATGATAGAATTGAATATTTTTTGGATCCTCTGCGGTTAAAACCGGTAGTTTTCTATGATCAAATGCTGTGGTATGATAAACGGGACCCTCAGATTTAACAAACACTTCTAACTGCTTCTCCAGCTTATCAATTTCAGAAGTGGTTTCTCCGATATGTTCTGCATACTTCTTAACCTTCTTGGTCAGATAACTCACATCATAGCACATAACTAAGTATTAAATTCCTGAATGGAATATACAAAATTCATTAGGAAATCACGTTAGGTCAATTGTACATTTGCTATTATAATTAGCAATTACTAATTATTTTAGTTTAAATGAAAATTGAGCCTGGATATTATAAAGTAAGAGTGAAAAAAGGGTACTTTGGACAAACCACCTACCATTATTTACGGGTATTCATTAAGAATAAAACAAAGTACATCCAGCTAGACCATGGACTTCCTCAAAAAGCAGAAGACAATGAGGAAGGCATTATTCAGGATTACATTATAGTAAAAAAGCTCACAAGACCTATTGAAATCAACAAAGTGCAGGTGATGATCAAATGGAAGGATGAGGATGGGGATTCCTTCGAAATGGGAGCAAGAAACAGCTATGTATTAGATAGAATATTTAAGCTTTTTCCAAGACTGAAAAAAGCTTTTGATTCCTGATTAATCTTCCCAGTTGCCAAATATCCAGTTACCTGGCTGATTGGCATCATCAGAAACTAGAAACATTTCAAAAGAGTGCAACAATTCGTTTCTTGACAGCTTATCATCCTTATTCAAATCAAGTTTTAGAAAGGCCTTTGCTGAATATTTGATATCAATACCATAGACCACAAACATATCTACATACTCATCTGTAGAAATATATCCATCATGATTGTCATCAAACAAATCAAAAAGGAATCCAATAATGAATTCTTCAAACTCCTCTTTATACTCCTCATCATCATTATTGATGATTTTCTTATCAATAAAATCAATCCATTCTTGCTGCGAGATTACTTGCTTATTCTCATGAGAAATGGCATTTAGCAACGTATGGAAAAATTTAGCAGATTTTTTCGCTAGAAAAACGTGCTTCTCTCCTCCTGCCTCATATCCCAAACCCATCCGAATTCTTTCAGCAATTTCCGAGAAATCTTCAGCCTGTAGGAAGCCATTCTTGTGCGAATCTAACAACTCGAAAAAATGAACTATTTTTTTCTTTTGAACGTCAGATAACATATATCTAGGGTTAACAACTGGTTTCAATTAACCTTGCAAAATAAAAGTTTTTCTGCAAGCAAGTTCAAATTTGATAAAAATTATGGAATATCAAGACAAATATTTACCTGTTGATCTGGATTTCACCGATAGAGTGGAAAAAAAGTGTCTTGAGAGAACTTTTGGAAAAATTCACTTCTATAATTTCTCAGAAGAAATTGATCAAATAGAAGGTGTCATCACTAAAGTTACTGATGAAAAAGGAATCTTTCTAGTCATTGACCACCAGCAACGCATCAGGCTAGATAAAATAATCACTTTGCATGGCACTCCCGGACCTGCCTATGCAATATATGAGAGGCATGCCAATGTCTGCCTCACCTGTGAAGACTTAGATCAATTCTAATTACCAATGAAATAGCTATTTATTTATGCATTAAATAATTTTATCATCAAATAATTAACGATTCATTAATAAATGAAATAAAAACCAGCATATATTGAAATACAATCAATAAACGTATACTAGTAAATTATTGCTGGCGAAAACAATTCAGAATGTAGATAGATTCTTTTAGTAGCTTTGATCCCCACTAGTTAATATATGCGGTTTACCACCTCTCTAAATAAGTTTACAGAATCCAATGCAAGTGTTTACGCGCTTCACTTTCCAGTCCCTCTGGAAATAGCAGAGCCCTTTATTGATGGAGAAAATAGACGCATTAAATGTACTATCAACAACACACACACTATATCTAGTGGATTGATGCCTTTCAAAGAGTATTGGTACATACTAGTCAATCAATCACTACAAAAAGAACTTCAGATAGAAGTTGGTGACTCTGTAGAGTTATTAATTGAAAAGGATGAATCTAAATATGGGATGGATATGCCTGTAGAGTTAGAAACAATCCTCGATCAAGATAAGCTTGCCAGTGAATTCTTCCATGACCTCACTCCTGGTAAGCAGCGCAATCTCATCTATATTATTAGTAAAGTAAAAAACACTGACAGCAGAATAAACAAAGCTTTAGCCATCATTGACCATCTCACAGAACGAAACGGAAAGCTTGATTTCAAGCTTTTGAATGAAAAAATCAAGGAGTATAATCAAAGAGGCAAATTAAAATAGTATGCGAGAATTCGATTTCGAAACCTACAGAGTATTTACAAACCTAAAAGAACAGTGTTTTGGAAACACCAGCAGTGTTGTTTTCCTACATTCATCCATGGAGGTTTCTCGAATGAAACGTATTGCTGCAGACTTCTGGCAACCTGCAACTACATTTCTATGGAAAGAGGCTGGCAGCTGGAAAGTAAGATGGTTTGCTCCGGACGAAGAAATTCAACTTTGTGGACATGGATCACTGGCTGCCGTGGCATTTATTCATGACAATTTTGAGCCTGCTGATGAAATCATTCTTCATGCTACAAAAACCAAAATCAAGGGAGGTAAATACAATGACAACAAATGTTATATTGAGTTAGATGGTTTTGATGTAGTAAGAGAGTTAGATATTCCAGCAACTCTAAAAGAAGCACTTGGGATTCCCGTTTTGGCATTCTATGAAACAGGTAATAAAAGCATTGTACTTACAGATACTGAGCAAAGTGTAGCCAATATGAAACCTAATTTCCAATTATTGAGAACGATGGAAACCTTCGGATATGTGGTAACTGCACCCTCCAATAATGAAGAACTCGATTTTGTAAGTAGGACTCTGGTACCGCATGTGCACCAACTTGAAGACCCGGCCACAGGATCATCTCATGCAGCCCTGGTTCCTTTTTGGAGTAAAAAGCTTGGTAAAAAACATCTAAAAAGCAGACAGCTAAGTCAACGAGGTGGTAGCTTTTGCGCTGATTACCTGGGTAAAAAAGTGAAGCTATATGGGGCTTATCAGAAACTCAATAAAGGTGCAATCTGCTCATTCTGAAACAATAAGCTCCTGACCTCTTACTTCATAACTCTTTAATTCACACCTTACTTTACCTATTTTCATTTGAGCTTCAATAAGTAAAGGGATCCCCAATCCATCTTTTTCAAGTATGTACACGGTAACTGCTTTCTCTTCAGGGAAGGTTTTGGAAACAGGGAATAACCCATAGTATTTCTTCACTTTCACCTTTTCTCCATTGAACTTAATCTTATCCTCTCCCCCATATTCCATTCCAAAGTTGTATAGTTTCTTATGCCAGTAGGTCTTGAACATTAAGGAATCTCCTTTCTTGAATTTTTGACCAAGCTGACTTCTGAGATACATATAAGTCCCATGTAAATCGTAAGTATTGGAGGTCAAATCCACGTCGAACGTCTGCATACCAGTGCCCTTGTCATGTTCTATTTCCTTTACATAAGTCTTCATCGCTTTGTAATCAAAGACATTCCACTGGTCAGACTTGCCATCACGTTCATCTAGATGCTTCTCTGATTCAATGGTTTTATAGTTTTCTACTGAAACCAGTCCTGAATACCTATTTTCAATCCCTGCAAGCCAGCTAAACAATCCGACAGTACCTGCTTCCACATTGGTATAGTAATGTGATTTACCATTTTTATATACGAGGCTGTCACCTAAATTCATGGATGCTTCTCCCAATGCTAACCACCCATAATGAATCTTGAAAGTAATTTTTTCTCCCAGAGGAAATACCGCCTTTCCTTGTGAAAAAGAGATATTAAAGGAAAAAACAAGCAATAATGTAGTCGTAAGTTTTCTCATTAGTTATAAATACTAATTCATCTTTGGAGTGTTTTGCAAAAACCAGGCCTAAATTCGTAAGCGCAATAAAACACCTATGGACCCACAGATATTAATTAGCCTGACCACTTACAAAATGCCATTTGGCAAATATAAAGGAACGCTAATTTGCGACTTACCTGAACACTACCTGGTATGGTTCAAAAGCAAAGGATTCCCGGAAGGGAAACTAGGAATGCTTTTAAACACCATGTACGAAATTAGGCTTAATGGGTTAGAACACATCATCAAGACCATCCGAAAATCTTAAAAAGATTTAAACTCATCGCTGAATAATTCGGTTCTAACTAATAATTACTCTCTTCAGGTAAGGTTTTTGTGAATTTTACGTTCCATATATGAACTTGAGTATTTTTTGTGAGTCAAATCAGTTATAGAATATAGTTATGAGAAAGATGTGTTTGTGGGTGGTAATGGCAGGCTCGAGTATTTTAGGGTTAGCACAGAGTAATGAATCCGCCTCAATTGGAGAGGCTATTGATAATCTGACTTCTAAATGGGATTCGGAAGCTAAGTCGCTAAGAACCTATGATGGGCTTATTAAGTTTTGCGATGACCAAGAATACCGTTTCGGCTTGATTGAAATGCTCAATGAAGTTCATCATTATGATTCTGTTTTGTACGACCGACTCACCAAAGCCCAGCGATACAATCACAGTAAGGAAATCGAAAAAACATTGAAGGATATCTCCAAATTTGAGAAAGATTACAGCATGAAGGACCTCATACATTTTCTACATAGTGAGTGTGTAGAAAAAAATAAAATTGAGAAAAATGCCGCTGAATTAAGAAATGATATTGGAGAAAACTCTTATGATGGTCAAGTGTATTTAATTGAAGTAGAATTAAATAAATACATTAAGCACATCACTAAAAGAGTGGATATTATAAGAGATCATGTACATCATTTACACTTAGAATAGTGTTCTCCTAATAGCTAAAATGAGAATGAATATAAATAACAAGAAAGGCAGCCAGTCGGCTGCCTTTCTGTTTTACAATTACTTGTGATTAGTGAATGATCACTAGTCGTTTTGGTTTCCATTTTTCCTCATCATTGAAGAGGTGAATGAGGTATACTCCACTTGGCAGATCCCTTGCATCCACTTCAATTTCCAACTCGCCAGGTTTCACAGCTCCTAATTTAACTTGTCGACCAACCTGATCATAGATTACCCAATCCATCGCTTGATCTGGAGCATTCTCCAACTGAACCTTAAAGGAACGATTTGCCGGGTTTGGATAAATCTCAAATTCATCAATCCCAGCGATACGATCAACTCCCGTAACTTCAGGAATAATCTTACCACTTACATCGACAGCTTTGGCTTGCAAGATGAGTCTATTTTCAACCAAAGTTCCAGTGTAAGTGCTTGGTAGATTATCCACCTGAACAAATGCAATTACCATCAATTGGTCCGCATCATAAATTTCGGAGATTCCCCAACTAGCCTCAATTTCTGAACTACCATTGAAGAAGACCGACTGTCCTGGTGTCACTCTACCCTTATAGGTAAACCCTCCTGTACTAGGCAGCATCTTACGAAGTACATTCCTCAATGGATTTCCTCCATTTAATGCCATTAATTCAGGATCCACAATTTCTTTCTCCACAACTGCAAACCTGAACGACAACTCCGTACCTTCCGGTAAAACGTCTCCCTGGCTAGAGTAAGTAAATGTCGTAGATATATCCAGCGTGGATGGATCCGTTCCTAATGAAATGTCACCAATAGTAAACAACGCCTGATCTAGTGCCCTACTGTTGTAGTAGTTAACCGTCCAACCAGTCACGTCATTAAGACCTTCCAGTACCTCTTCATCATTTACGTTAACCCCAGAAATAATGGACTGTGGTTCTGAATCTACGCCATAATATGAGGATCTAGCTGCCGGATCAGATGCAGTTCTTCCATTAATATCAAGATTACCTACATAGTAATTCAACAATATGGCATCTGTTGAAATTTCAGTTGACATTCTAGATGTAATTGAATCGATTGCCTCCACAGAAGAAGCAGAGAAATCCGAGAATTGCTCTATTAGGATAAATTTCTCCTTGTTATAGATACTGAAATCATCAAATGCAAATCCGTCCAATGGAGTTTTGTCATTCGCTATCTTATCCCCTGTAGTACTACCCAAAGCAAACCTAAATCTTATTTGTGAGTGTAGATCCGAAATACGATGTGCCGTAGTAGCCCAACCATCTTCAGATGCGTTTGACCAGGCAAAAGCTGTCGGATTGAAATTATCCTCACTACCTGGTGCTCCACTAATCTCCTGAGTATTGTACCAATTCTTACCTGAACCCAATCCTTGTTCTTGATTGAGACGTTGATAAGAACCTACAGGCTGCCATGTTCTACCATCATCCAATGATTGTTGTAGCACTACTCCATCTGTAAATGTAAAGTCTCGAATATGAGCGAAACCGACAGTTGGATTATCCATTCCGGACAGGTCAAAGGAAGGTGAATAAACCCAGGACTGAGTACCTCCACTATAGCTCGTACCATCACCTGTTACCCAATAGCTGCCATTACCATCTGTGTTATCATCAAAACTGGCTGAGCCTATTTCCCAGGCTTGATCTCTATCCTCAAAGCCATCTGTATATTCAACAAACCAATCACCATCATCCGCTCCTTCAAACTCAAATAAGATATCATCTGTTATCACAAAATGATCCAAAATGGTAATCGTTCTAGTCAGTTCTCCAACACAAGCAGAACCTGAGATATAAGTAACATTGATATCATAAGTGCCTGCAGAATTGAAAATAGTTGAATCAACCACCCATAGATTGTCGCGATCGACTGCCCCTTGCCCGAAGCTAGCTCCTGCTGACCAGTTAACACTTGGAACCTCCACGTATATACTATCCACCCAATAGTTAGAAGATGTACTTGTATTGTCATCTCCAAAGGTCAAAGTTGTTCGTCTACCTTCAGTTATTCCTTCCCAACGCAACTTAGGAATTGGACTTGTTCCAATTTCAAAGTTCATTCCAGCTTCAGCGACACACTGATTGGATGGAAGACCAGCAGGGCGATTCTTGTTATTCACACTCACTGAGAAGTGTCTGTCCCCACTAAGATTATTCGATACAGGATCAAATTCAAACCTAACCGTAGAATCACTCAAATAAGTCATTGACAAGGTATCAATTGATTCAGTGGTATTTGAGTTTAGTCCAGCTTCCCATTCGAAGGTCGCATTATTTACAGACAAGTTGGTTAGTTTAAGATCCAAAGTGATCAAGGCGTTATCACAGGCCTCGATGACATTAAACTGTTTTGAAGGACCAAAATCACCAATGGTAGGTATTGGAGATGTTACAATAGTCACCTCAGTAGGGTTACTTGTACTACCATTAAACTCATTGGCAATTCTGTTGGTCACCTGAATCACATCCACAGTAAACTCAAAAACACCCTCATCCACAGCATTTTCCACGCCATTAACTGTTTGAACTAAGGTAAAAGTCGGGTCTATCACATCAACTGTCGTGGTAACACCAGTGTAGCTATTCACAAATAAAAACTGAGTTGTTGTATTGTTTGTGGTACTCACACCTGAATACCTGATTTCCGTAGATCCTGGGCTTACATTAAAATCACATTGAGGATCAGGATCAGAAGCAATCGGAGCATTTGGTAATGCAAATACGGTTACTGTAAATTCTTCAGCTGCACTGGTACAACCCAGGAAGTCAGGAACTCCTTGTGAATAATCAGCAGTCTGATCCACGTAAAAATTGTAAACTCCCGCACCACTAATTCCCAATTGCGCTGCACTTGCTGTAGATACCCCAGCATCCGTCGTATCAGCTAGTAGCTCAACATTGGTATCAGCATTGTACCATCTATAGATGTTATTAATTCCACTTTCACCATTTACAACCAGATTAGCGATAGCATCACCTTCATTGTAGTAAATCATATCATCAGCTCCATCTGAGACGATATTTGTTGGATCATCTCCAATTTCAGGCTCGTCTGGAACATCGTATATGTAGAGAACCACTGTAGCCATATCCGCTTCTTCGGTTTCACAACCAGTGAATGTGGCATTATCATCTGAGCCTCCAACTGTGCTATTTACCTGAGATATTTTAAAGGTGTATGTACCTTGTTCTTGAGCTGACATTCTCAAATCCAGATCATCTATTTGTATGGAGCCAGTCGAAGTAGTATCTGTATAAATGGCAGTGGTAGAAAGTTGCCCCCCATTAGTCACACTGTATACATTAAACCTAACCAATTCTCCTCCATTAGCAGCAGCAGTTAAACCAGATACTTCATAGATAAAATCAACTGAACCTTCACAATAACTTGCTCTATAAGTTCCGGAATCGTCTATCAAGCCGCTACTACTCACATCCGTTACAGTCGGTGTTGCCGGATCAGGACTTACTACTATATCCACTTGAAGTGTATCACTTTCACAGCCTTTAAATCCAGAAGCGGTATTGGCTTCTACAGTTTGTGTTACCCAATAGGTATATGTGGTTTTAGAAGTGACAACATTATTAAATCCGACAGCTGCTAATTCATTTCTAGTAATAAAGTTGTCATTGAATGCAGCAACATTATTAATCACTGTAGAAGAAGGAGAGGTTGTTCCATCATCCAGATACCAGTTGTATTTGGCACCTGTTAATTGAGGTGTCAGAATATTCTGAAGCTGATCTCCTGAACATAAATAATACTTGACCACACCATCCACTACTTCATCTCCATTAAATGCTTCTGCCTCTGGTGTATTTGGTATGGCATTTACATTAATTGTGAATTTGCGGAGCTCTCCTTCACATCCACTAAACTCCGATGAACCTGATGGATAATTGTTATCGAAGTTTCTCTGAGAGACATAGAATACCAGACTAGTGCTATCCAAAGCAGAATATGAGAAAATATTCTTTATTACGGCATCTGTTAATGTATCTGCATCCTGGAATCTAGCAACCTGAGTTTGTGTAGAATCATAAAGAATAAAGTACGACTCTGAAGCATCCTCGGTATTCAATGTTTCATCCAGATCAATAGATAAGGTTGCAGCCACACCATCAGGCTGACAATACTCGTAGAAGTACTCCCCTGTCACACTTTTTGAATTAGAGGTATTGGTAGTTGTAGATGTTACCAAACTCTCGGCCACCACCTGATCAGGATAAGGATAGACTTGAAGAGAAACCGTTTTGGACTCTGATTCACACCCTGAATAGCTCGAGCTATTTATTCCAATATTATCAGTGATCGTATAATAGAACGTAATATTCTGTCTACCAGTTGGTTCATTATTACCTCCAAAGAATGCGGTAGCAAGATCTAACTCTTCAGAATTAGTACCACTAATATGTGTTGATGCAATTGGACTATTTAGTAGAACATCATTGTACCAATTAATTTCCACGTTAGAACTGTATTCTGATAGGTCCACAACCAGGTTATCTACCGTTTCACCGGCACAATACTCTATAGTATACGTTCCACTTACATCACCATCTGAATGACCTGCAAAATTCGTTTCGTCTAAAGACGGTAAATCAGGAATTTTCAATATCTGGAAATCGTAGGTAATCGTTGAAGTACACTTAGCGCTAGTCAAACTATCAGTGGCATATTCAATTCTAAATCCACCATAATCTTCTTCATTACCCGCGTTAAGACCATAAACCACTCCATCATTATCAGGGTCTGCTGGATTGAAGTTCGCTCCAGACCTCCATCCAGAGTCCACTCCATATGGCTCATATATGAGCGATATGCTATCATATCTATAAACTCTGAATGAATCTATAGCTACATTATTTTGTGTCCCTGCTGCTGAAATGATATTGACTCGTACATCAAAATCTCCGTCATCATTACAGTAGTAATCATTTACGTTAGTAAACGACACGGTAGGATCTCTATAGATGGTGATTACTTGCTCTGACAGGTCAGTTTCTTCACTTGTCACATCATCCTCGATTACATACACAAACAGTAACTCTTGACTATATACATCATCTACCAACAAATCTACAACTACAGTAGCCTGAGGATTGAAAACCCAGCCAGTAGTATCATTAGGATCAGATGCCGGAATAGTGGTTAATACATCGGTAGTCACTTCTGCACCTCTAGTCTCTGTATCCGAATCATACAAATAGACTCTCACTGTTTTGAAATTAGGCTCTGAAGTGACTGCTTCTCCCGCACATTCAATACCATCTGGACAAACCATAGTTAAAGAAACTGGATCGTCATACTCACAATAATCAACTTCCTGACTAATATCCGTGGAAAGCACTACATCAGACTCAATAACCAGGAAGTCCACCCCGTAATTAGCCGTAACTCCAGACGCAGTATTGGTCAATTGATAAATGATTGTATGAGTGCCTTTTTCAGCGGCGGATGGAATAAATTTCACTGACATACCATCTGCAGGTGCATCTGCAAAATCATCATCATTCTGATAACTCGTCAATCCATTGCCCACAAAAAGTCTAGTGTGGCCTGCAGGGAAAGAATACTTCAATGTAGTACCCGTACCATTATTAACAGCATATCCAGTTTTACTTTCACTATTCTCAAACCTAATGATCGCAGCAGAATATTTGACCGTGGCACTCTCACAACTCAGGCCGTTTTTAGTTGTTACATAATACGTATTTACTCCAACATCTGTAGTTGCTAAACCGAGATCTGCCAAAGTCACATACAGAGTATCAAAGTTGGTAACAGCCTCATATTTAAATGACACAGTTGTAAGACCTGCATCTGAATAAAACTTAACACTATCTCCTACATTTGGTAGCCCCACAGCAACAACAGTATCTGAAGTTAATAATCCTTCATACTTAAAGACAGTAACACCATCTCCTAGCGCATCTTCCTGAACACCGCTGGTCCACTCAAATAAATATGGATTGGTATAAGCAGGTGTAGGAATAGCCGTCACAATATCAGCTTCAGCATATGGCTCTACGGTATTTAGCGTAGCAAAGATTGCTCCGTCCCCTTCATTGGCTAAGTATATATTGCCGTTACCTCCAGACCTTTCTATTTGAGCGTTTGATGAAGTATTACCTGTGGCTTTGATTTGTAGCCCTGAAATGGTCATCACATCAATCGCATCTTCTGTTGGGACCTGATAAGTAATCGTTAAGATGGATGAACTAGTAAAATTTAAAGAGACATTTGCGAGATCACCAACGGACACAGAAACTGATTCAGTACCAGCAGTAGTATTGAATTGGAAATCGACAGTTCCATCATTATCAATATCTGGAAGTACTAATCTAAAGGTTCGGTTTGCGGAGGATTTTGGGCTTACAAAATCCGTTGCAATGGTTTCTGTAATGGTAATTGGGTCCAATGTGTAGAAATCACCTTCCAAACAGAAATTATTCAAGTTTGGATTGTTAAGGACTACCCCTCCGGAGGTCACATCAATTATCGTTACAGCAGATAAATTATATGGAGTTGGATCAACTTTATCTTCAGAAACCAATAATAGGTCGTACTCGGTTCTTGGTTGTGGCAGGGTCAATGGTAGCTCTTGATCAACATTTGCTACACCATAATTTATACTCCCTTCTGCTATTGCTGAAGCAATACTTTGAGCTTTCACCTCAGCATTTGTTGCAGCAGTTCCATTTGGTACCAAGGCGTAATACAAAGTACCAACTTCATCCAAATTCAGAGTTACTGTAAGATCCTGCCCGTACACGACAACACTATCAGAAATATTGGATAAAATATTAGGTGCTTGATCATCAAAGTCCACATCAAAGGTTGTATTCACTATAGTATTCCCAGTTAGATCTGTAACACTCTCGTCGGAGATTCCTATAGTTAGTGTATTGGTCTGGTCAGCTACAGGAGTTACATCAAACTCGTATTCATTACCTCCAAGTGAATTCAGATTACTTAGCACTCCATTCGATGTAGTAAAGTCACTCAGCTCAACCAATGTCACCGGTTCATCAAATTGAGCACTTACCGTAAATGTGGCCTCACTCGTAGGATCATCAACCACAGTAAACTCCACTGTAGGGTTGGTATTATCGGTTGTAATGTTTGATCCACTGGTAATATCCCCTTGATTTAATTGAGTTCCACTGTTACCCGCTTTATCTGTATAATCTATTGTAAACGTGACGGGCCCGTCTGAATCATTTCTTGACACGGTATAAACTGCCGTATACTGATCGGGAGCAATTATATTGATTGTTGGGCTATTTAATACAAGCGCACCATCATCACCTCTTACCTGAACTGTTGGTGCTTCAAAGAGGTCATCATCAAAATCCATGCTAATGGTAACGACGTTTGCAACATCCGCAGCAATACCAGTACCGTCCTCGTTTTCAGGGTCATCTCCTTTTGCTAAAGATGTGATTGCATTATCTGATGATATAGTCAAAGTAGTAATACCTGGAGCTTGAGTATCAATAATAATGTCCTTCAAATCTGCCAGCGATTGAGAATTGGCAGAGGCATAGGTAAACTCATTAGATGTAGCTATGCTTCTGGATGCCTGATCAGTGATTGTCCCTGTATTTAAAGAAAGTGCATCAACGTTAACATAATTAAGATCAGCAGATTCATCATCAGCTTGAACGGTATATTCGAACACTAAAATCTTAGTTCCATTACCGCTGGCCAATACCGCATCCTGTGAAACAGTTGTAGCTCCAGTTGCTAAAGCAATAGAAGGTGCTGTAGCTCCGGTGGTGTAAGAAACCACCTCACTAAAGGTAACCTGAATAGGTATCAGATCACCCTCATTATACGCTCCATTTCCAATAGAAGAAGTAACACTCAAAATGATTGGATCTGCCAAATCCGTTACTGAAATTGAGCTATTGCTGTTTGCTGTGTTTCCGGCCAAATCCTGAACTGATGTTCCGGAATAGCCCACCGTAAAGGAGGAACTTTCTGTTGAAGTAACAGCCAACGTAATTATATTATCAGTAGCAGAGCCATCTCCATTAACTCCAGATGCGGAGACAATACTAGTAGGAGTCACACCAGAACCTAATGTAAAATCACCAAATGCCACTGCAGCATCATTAACAGGCTCACTCATAGTGATGGATACCCTATCTATTGTTCCATTGTTATCGGTATCAAATTCTTCAGCAGATACAAATGTTGGACGTACACCATCAATAATTATTTGTTTATTAGTACCCAAAGAGGCATCTACAGTTGGAAGTGGCTCTGGAAGGGTATTGATTGATGTAAGGTTACTCAAGTCTTTTATGGTCTGCTCATTTGACTGTAACGCATTATTTGCCGTATAGTCAAGGTAATCCTTATCTGTTGAGTAGTCTCCCTCACTAACCGTATAGTTAAAGAATAAGGTATCGCTATCAGTAGACGAATAATTTACCTGCTGATCAAATGTTCCAGTCTCCAAACGAATAGTTGGTGCCAAACCAGAACCTGACACTGTTACATCTTCACTAAAAATTACCTGGATAGGAATTAATTGACCTATTCCATAGGTACCATTACTCACTGATGAGCGTACACTTTGAACTCTAGGAGGTGCGACATCTATTAATGTACTTATTGGCGTGCTTCCTGTAGCAACGCTATTTCCAGCGATATCCTGAACATAGTTTGGTATCCCTACAATAGACGCACCATCATAAGTGATGGCTTCTGGATATGAGCCAGAAATAGATACACTTAGAGTAACGTACTTGTCTGTTGCGCTTACATCTAATGTGTTTGAGGCAGCCGGAGCACTTCCTCCATTCTGATTGATCACATTTATAACAGATCCAGCAGCTAAATCAAAATCAGCTATTTGGAAACCAACACCGTTTACAGGCTCGCTCATCTCAATAACGATTTCGTCGATATCTCCGTCAATCGGGTTTACATCATAAAAATGCGCTTGAACGAAGTAAGGGATTACACCATCAATTATAAATTCCTTATTATTGGACAAAGATCCACTTGCCGCAGGCACTGGCAACTCTAAAGAGCCTGCATTATTTTGAGGTGATTGATCATCAATAGTTCCAGACAAAGCAGTTGAACCAGAATAATCCAAATCACTTGACTCCTGTCCTGCTGAAACAGTATAATCAAATGACAACCTGGTAGTACCATCACCTCCTGAGTAGGTAGCCGTACCAGTAACTACGGTTGAAAGATCCAATGTTGGCGTACCAGTTACGTCCACAGTCTCACTAAAATCTATATAGATAGATATAGCATCACCAATAATTTTCACGCTGCTATCATCGGTTAAAGAATTCACATCCATTACGACTGGAAGTGCCCTATCCAAAGCGGGAATATTAGTATAAAGTGGTGCTGCATTAGAACTACTAGATGCATCCCTGGTAGCCACAGAAGCATCATAAGAAACTCTGGTTGTATCAGTTCCAGGAACATCAACCGAAAGAGTAATGAACTCATCCAAAGTTTCCTGATCAAGAGTATTACCTACAGATGTGTGTGCCAAAGCCGAAGTAAGTGTTGAGTTCAATACTGAATATGCCGAAGCATTAACTGAGCTAAATCGTACACCTTCAGTAAATTCCACCACAATCTCATCAAGTCTACCATCTTCATTGATATCATACTGATAAGTTTGAACAATCAATGGCAGTGCATAATCGTATTCAATTAATGCATCAGCTGTGTCTAACAAATTACCTACTAAATCACTTAACCCTCCCGTAAGTGGCTGAGTATAATCTACGTTAGAAGTGGCAGTACCCTCTGTATATCCAGTAACCTCAAACGTCAGCCAATCATCATCTACTTGATCACTTGAAACATATGGGTGATTAATTGTTGTTGCTAGAGCTACTGAGGCCGCACCTGAAAAAGTAAAATCATTAGGATCAACAGAAGAATCAAGAACATTTTCATTAAATATTACTAATATTTCATCAATAATACCATCCGGAGTACCTGTATCAAAGAAGTAAGTCCCAACAATCGTTGGCGCTGTTTGATCAATTTTCAACGTCCCGGTTCCCTGACCTGTATTTCCTGCTTCATCTGCAGCAGACACTGTTATTGTGTAAGTTCCTTCAGGCAAAGGTGTACCTCCATCAAAAGTCAATGGATCAACATCTCCATCTATAACATCGTCCGCAATATCCCAGGTATATGGACCAGATCCAGAAACTGTAGCACTATATGTCACTCCATTCACCAATACAGAAACAGCAACATTTTCATCTACCGTGCCCGCCAATGGAGGTGTACCATCCAGCGTATTCAATGAAGTAGCAGTTACCACAGGTTTGGTTTGATCAATGACGACAGCAGAGGAAGTTAGTGTCGTAAATTCATTAGGAGTTGGCATCGCACCATCATCGATCTTACCACTTGTATTGGTTACCTGAACAGCAATATCTCCATCAACGCCAGCTGTAGCAATGGCCAGATTGGAAACAGTAACTCTATATGTCTGAGTATTTATTTGATCTAAGGCAAAAGACTCAGATCCACTTAAACCATTAGCAACTAAAGCAATATCAGTCTCATCAATTCCACTAATTGGCTCATCAAATGATAATATAAATTCTAAGCTTGTAGAATTCGTTCTTGAAGTGGTTCCTGAAGCTGGGGTGCTGACAGTAATATCCAGCGTAGGTGCTTGGGTATCAGGATCAACCGTAAAATTCCAATCTCCTAGAATGGTTCCTGAGAATGCATTCCCATGTATATCAGTAAATGAATTTGCATCAATGATTACATTATAGGTTTCTCCACCAGCGAATGCATTGGTCGGGTCCAATGTTGCCACACTACTCGCGATGCTAACATTACTGGCACTGTTTGCTGAGAAACTTTGTGAGTTCACCCCATTGTTCGCCACTAGATTGATAGTACCAAAACTTGACAGCACATCTTCACTAAATGTCACCTCTATATCCTGATTGGTCAAAATTCCTGTGGTAGTTTCATCCAGAGGATTGAATAATGTGATGGTAGGCCTTTGGTTATCAACAGAAACATCTTCTGTACCTGAAGTATTTGGACTTGTATTGTCAGTACAAGATGCTTCTGGATCGTCATCTGCACTATCCGTACCACTCACCAATACGTTTACTCCATTTGAAACTTCGACTGAACCGGCTACAATGGTGTAAGTATATTCATAGATAGAGTCTGCCGCTACAGTAGGAGCTGTGACATCAAAAGATCCTCCTCCAAATTCTGAGAAGTCAAAGGTGATATGCCTTAGATTATCGTTTTTATCGACCTTGTTATCATAATAGGCAGTAATATTATCTCCTATAGCATAAGTACTAGACTGTCCTGATGGTGATCCAGACAAAGAAATAGCTGCAGCAGAAATAATAGGAGGTGTTGCATCACATATAATATTGAAAGCATCACTAGTAGGAGTATTATCCAAGGCTCCACCGGATGTATTCAAAACAATTGAAGATTCAAAATAATCAAATACTATTGAATCTGCCATCTCAGTGACTCCAGCTACAAAGGTTCCGTTAGTACTTAAAGGTGTACCAGAAAGTGAAGCACCAGTGGATCCAATGGTTAGGACCTCTGAAGTAACATAATCCGCATCTCTACTACCATAAACATCTTCAGCTTGCACTGTTACAAATGGATACATTGCAGAATTTGCTTCAGTCTCAGTTGGCTGTTGAGCAAAACCATAGTGAGTTGCCACCACCTGGAAAGTAACAGTATTACTCACATAAATACTGGTGTTATCTACATAGGAAGTGGAACCATTCCAAACTCTTACAGCTCCTGCTCCAGTTTGATTGATTTGAAATATTAGATCTGTATTATCAATAGAGCTTGCTAAATCAGTCAGGTCTGTCTTAAACCAAACTCTCAAAGCATATTCCTTATCTTGATTGGAATTGACATCAGCGATATCCCCTTCACCTTCTGCCATTCCAGTGAATTGAATATTGGTAGAATTAATTGCATCAGCATATTCAAACTTTCCGTTTTGATCGATGAGCCCTGCTCCCTCTATCAACTTGGACCAATCAGTTGCTCCTCCATTAGAGAAGGTCATATTGGTGAAATTTGATTCACTTCCTCCTCCATCCATCATATTGAAATACAAAACAGTAACTGCTTCTGATTCAGACACATACAAACTAGAAGCTGTAGTTGAAGGTGAGGTATTACATACAGACGAAGACAAATTACCTGCATTATTTTCTCCACTTCGGCTACTCTCGTAATTATATGCACAATCATCTGGTTGAATGTTATTCGCAGTAAACGAAATTGTTACACCTGCAAAATCTCTAGCTCCACCAAACTCATCAATTGCATTTGATGAAACAATTAGGTCATAATCTCTTGGGATAACCAAAACTGAACTTGCTTCGATGGTTAAGGTGCTATCATCTGATATTACCAGATTCAACCCAGGAGATGTAACATCATAGGTAAACTGAGTTCCAGGGGTTGGACTAGTTTCATTTAACACTACTGTTCCTGAACCTCCAAATTGGATTTTCTCCGAGAAATACAAAACAATATCAGCCGGCGAAAAACTGACAGAACCATCCAATGGCGAAGAGCTTGCTAATACAGGATCTGCGCTATCGATAACCGTTTCAGTATTATCAACAATAGCATTTCCTGCCTGATCTTGCCAAAGCCCAGCTATATTTGCAATTCGCGTTCCTCCAACACCCGTATTAATCGATAATTGATCAACAATATTTGTAATGGATATCACACTAGGATCTCCACTCGGACCACTAATTCCTAAACCAGCTGTTGTTTTTACTGTATCTTGAGTTGCAAGAATTATATCTCCAAAATCGCTTAAATCCACAGGCCCTGATACAACAGAAACGATTTCACTAAACGTGATATCGATTCGCTCAATCAATCCATCATGATCTGCATCAAATATCTCTAAACTTGATACTTGGGGAGCAGTGTTATCCACCGTATTTTCATCACCTGCAGTAGATGAAGAAACCGAAGCTGTACTAATTGTAGTTGTTCCGGAAGAAGGTTGTGAATACCCACTTACTGAGAATTGATATTGTTCCTCTGTTGGAGAAGCATTGAACGAAACAAAAACTGAAACAGTAGCTGAAGAGTTGTCAGCTACAGAAAGTCCTCCGCTTATCGTTAGAGTCTCAGTAGCAAGTGATACAGGAGTCTCAGCAATGAATGTTGACCCACCATCTGTTGATATTCCAATCGCTTTAACATCTGTGTGATCAGTTGATGCTATTGTGATATCAATATCACTTAAGATAGTAGGTAAACCATCACCGGTTTCATCATCAATATCAAATTGGAAAACCTGAATAGAATTAGTATTGGTGAATGAACTTCCAGATCCATCAGCATCATATGATGATGAATTAAAAAAGCCTGCTTCACTGCTAGCAACAGCAGACAAAGTTGAGTTATTTCCTGCAGTGGTTACGTCTTCTATAAGTGTGGCAGAAGCTTGTTCATTAGGTGTGCCTTCGTCATCTTCTGCAAACACATACACATCATACGCTGTTTTGACCGACAAGCCAGTCACTACAAAATCATAAATGAAATCGGTTTCTCCACTTACATCGAAACTTCCTGCATCTTCAGGTGTTCCTGCACCTGATGATTGCCCCAATTGAATTTCAGCTATACTAGGAGCTGTAGCATTTGCCGGAACAACTACATAATACACAACACCTGCCTCATCGATATCCGTTTCAATGGTAAAGCCAGTCGTAGTTATAGCAGAAATTTGTGGAGTACTATTTTCAAAAACTGGAGCTGATAAATCTAAACCATCCCCAGACAAATTGATGACATATGGATTAGAGCCAGCATCACTATTAGCGATTGTTAATACATCAGTATAATTAGCAGCTGCAAATGGATCAAAAGACACCGTTAAATCTTGTGATGCTCCAGGAGTTACTGTCACCGGAGAAGAATAAGGTGTTACGAGTGCATACGTAGTATCTTGAGTTAATACTGCATCTGAACTTAGAGATAAATCAGCCAGGCCTTCATTAATGATGGTAAAGGTCGTATCTGTAGATAAGCCAAATCCTGTACTAGCAAAGGTGAATGTAGAAGCATCAGCAACTGAGGCTCCAGTCTCATCATAAACAGCAATGCTAGGTGTTGTAGCTGCAGAAGAAGCAAAAGCAGTAGAGGCTATCCAATTGGACGTGTTTCCAGAATTATTGGAACCATCCACCTCAAAATTTGTAGCAGTACCATCATAACCATTAGATGATAAGTCTGTGATGGTAACTAATCCAGTATTGTCACCTGAAGGAATTCCCTGGTTAAAGTCATAATATAGAAGTAGGGAAGCATTTGGCAATGATATCCTTGATGCTGCATTCGACCTAATTTCAGAAGCAGATCTCTCCACATCCCAAATTCTAAATTCATCCAAATTACCATCAAGTTTATAAGACCCAGAACCAGGGTAATAGTCACCGATATAATAATTCGATGACATATCTTCACTCGCTGACGAAGATATTGTTCCTGAACCACCCATCGATTGGAGAACTCCATCAAAGTAAACCTTAATTCCCGTGACACTACCTAAACCATCATATGATATGGCTATATGATGCCATTCGTCAAAGGTCAAAGGCGAAGAACCGTTAGTCTTACTTTCCAAACTACCTCGGTAAACCACCCCAATTTGACCATCAGGTTCCAAATAAACAAATTGCTTATGGTTATCTTCATCAAGCAAATACTTTCTTGTACCTGTAGTTGTCGGATAAACCCACATCTCAATTGTAAATTGGTCAGATGACCCGCGTTGTAAGTTGCTTGCCCCAGTTATTACAATTCTATCATCAGTCCCATCAAAATCCAGTGCATTTTCTACCACATAACCTGTAACAGTAAAATCAAAAGTTGCCTCATCACCATCATCACTGTTAATGGTCAATGTTTCAGACTCACTTACAACCGTCTCTGCCGCGGCTGTCCAATCGATATCGAATGTAGCACTACCACCAGCTGAGATTGCTAGTGGAAAACTGAGACCGGTTTGATCGACAGTAAATGCGGTATTGGATACTGCAATATCTCCGGTGGAAGTGATATTTAGGTCGGCCAATCCGTCATTGTGGATCGTAATTGTTTCTGATTGAGAAGCACCTAAAGCAACATTGAATGCACCAAATGTAAAGCTTCCTCCATCTCCAATTTCATTGGAACTACCATCAGTAACCCTAATCTCGGGAGCTGCTGAAGCAAATGCATTTGACGACACCCAATTGGAAGTAGAACCAGATAATGCAAAACCGGACAAAGTCCCATCATTCGTTCCTGTCTCGTCGGACAAAGTTGTCAAACCAGTGTTGGTTCCTCCAGCTATTCCATTATCACACAGATAACTTGCACCAAGCCCTGTTCCTGAACTTAATCTAGTTGTTGCACTTGATCGAATGTCACTTGCTAATCTTGTAGTAGTCCAAATTCTTACATTATCAATTAGTCCCTGGAAGTACTCTGGATTAGATCCTTCCGCCGCATCTTCTCCAATAGTCCATGAAGTAGCTACATCCGTTATGGTTGCAGGTGCAGAAGTGTTTTGAGCAACTAACGATCCATTCAGGTACAATTCCAACAAAGTATTCCCTCCATCATATCTTGCGGCTACATGATACCATGTATTAATGCTGAGAACATCTGCCGCTGTAGCCGAAACCGTTCCTCCATCAAACAATAAAATTCTTAGATCATCACCTAATAAGTCAAATGTTAGTTCCCCGGCCGCACTTCCAGTTCCAGAATACTTAGTCAATATTCTGTGATCACCTGTTACGGTTGTTGGGTATATCCAGGCCTCTAAAGTAAAGGCTGCAGATGGTTGAATAGAGGCATCGTCTCCCAAAGTCACTTTGTCATCTGTCCCATCAAAATCCAAAGCATTTTCAACGGTATAAAGCGTAGCTGTGTAGGTGCTTAGTGAATAAGTAAAGCCATCATTAACTGTGAAGTCAAATGTTTCATTGCCTGTCGAAGATGTAGTTGAGTAAACGACATATGAATTATCTAAATCTGCCTTTGAGACAGTTGAACCATTGCTCAAAGTGGACTCATCCCCATCTTGAATACCATTTCCAGCAACCCCTGTTGTACCACCATCATCCAAGAATAGCGCTCCACTCGATATAGTCAAATTGCTCAACGCAATGTGATCCAATGCGTTGGCATCTGAATAGGACAAGTTTGTAGTTCCAATCGCTATGAAATTCGAAATACTTCCAAAAGCATTGAAACTTGCAGCTGTTGGATAGTCATTCGTATTTGGTGCCCCTGGTGTTGGAGTAGATGCTGTAAATGATCCCGATCCATTCGGAATTCTTGCCAAGGACTCATTGGCGGCATCACCATTTCCATCTTCATCCACTGAAGTAAAGCTGAAGCCAGTCTCCAATTCTGTATCTGATCCATTGTATACGATTACATCAACCAATCCATCCAAGGTAATGGCATCTCCATTCACAAAATCTGATCCGTCTCCAACATATAATGCCACTGCATCTGGACCATTTTGTAAGTCAGGAGAGGCTCCCCAATCATAGTCCAAATTATTCACTCCTGCATCTCCAGCGACAAAATATCCGTTGGCATCAGTAGATAGCCCATCCAGATCATCATCCGCATAAGTTACATCTCCGGTTCCATTGTACCAAACAAGCACCAAGCCATCAAGTGCGGTGCTTCCTGTTCCACCATCATATATCTCAACAAACTCTCCACTAACTTCTGGGTCACCGCCAGTATCAGTTGGATCTACCTCATTAATAACTATTCCTGTCGGAGTAATGTAAATATAGAACGTTTGATCTCCACTTTGATCAACTCCTCCACTCGCAATTCCTCCGTTGTCTGAAAGTGATACAGTGACTAGAGCTTTACCCCATTGATTCGTCTCTGGCGTAAAGGTTAGATTCCCGGTGGACTCATTAATATCTGGTTGATCACCCGCTGCAAAAATTCCAGTGTTGTCATTGCTCACATTGAATGTCAGAGTTTGACCACCTCCATCACCATCTGAAATCGATGTAGCAAAGGCAGTTACTGTTTGTGCTCCGGAGTTTTCTGCCACGGTCTGATTTGGACTACCAGGAAGTGAGAAAGATGGAACGTCATTAACTGCGTTTACATCTATGGTCATTGTTTGAGTCGCACTAGTTTGATTACTGGTTCCGTCATCAACTACTTGGAATGTAAATGAATCATATGATGTGCCATTGCCATTAGCTACTGGTTTGAACTTTAAACGGTTCAAACCTATATTAGTAACTGATATACTAGAGCCATCACCGAGAGTTTCACCACCATCAACTATTCCATCTAAATTAGCATCATCAAAGAGTACTCCGACAGTAGTTGTTGTTACAATATTGACTGTAACAAACGCATTCCCATCAGTCGCATCGCTGAAGCTAAAGTCACTTTGAACGATAACCAAATCACTATCCTCATTCACAGCAACAGTATTATCCGCACTCGTTGGTTGTGTTTGTGCGAATAAAGTGACAGAGCCAACTATTAAGCCAATTATTAGTACAATTCGTTTCATATCAATGGCGGTTTAATTAAACCTGTAAGTATTCTATATTTTCTTAAAATAATTCTATCGCAAACATTCTGCTATTCTAATGTCTACGCTTATTTTATTTAATCCTTAAGTTCTCCGTTTGCATTTAATCGAAGCAATCCGACCATAGTCGTTCCACTACCAAAATCGATGGTAGAAGCTACCAATATATCGCCATCTGGCAAAGTCAAAGCGGCAACAGGCTTATCATCTCCTACTGAGGTGCCATAATTCTGATCAAAACCATCAATATGACCCGTAATAGGAGAAACTTTCATCACCATGATCTCAGCATTCTTGTTTATCACAGTAGTACCATCACCATCGGTAATTACAAATCTTCCTATCTGTCCTAATACCATTAACTCATTACTCAATGTACGAGCAAAGGTGTAAGCCTCACATGCCAGACCAAAATCATTAGATAACACACTGGACGAGTTATTTACAAGTAAACCACTTGACGAAACTGCCAAATGAAATCCCCGATCGGCACCAGTTGCCTCATCAGATGTACTACCTACGATAGAATAACCTAGGGAAGATTTCTTTACTGAATAAGGGATATCATCCGCATCAATATCTGCTCCAGGAATACCCGTAACTAGCGCACCTTCATCGGCAGTTCCAAACTTATTCGTTTGAAGTATATATAAATTCGTACCACCATATCCCTCAGCTGTAGCCCTGGTTGACCCTATCACTAAGAACCCTCCATTGTCAACTTCAAAAATGCTCAAAGCATTTTCATTACCTGTAAACCCATGACTCTTCTCCCAGTAGACGCTATCATTATCGTCATACTTACCCATGTAAATTTGACTCTCTCCTGCTGGTGTTAAGTCTCCAGCATACCTTCTGGAACCTGCTGTAGAATGCCCTAGCACTACATATGTCGGATTTGCATCAGATGTTTGTATGATATCTGTGGCGATCAAACTATCAATGAAATTAAACCCTGGGTTTCCAGAATCATCAGTACTTATGACTTCCAAATCGCTATTGATTCTACCCCAAACACTCGTATTTTGGTCAACCTGAGTATCTACATCTCTGAATGTCATGTAACCAACAATCAAGAATTCGTCATTATCAACAGGCTTAAGTCTCGTTGGAGTGTCTTCCGAATCATTATTTAAATCAATTATTCTAGAAGCAAGTTCATTTCCGCCTTCATCCGTTTTTAACAAATAGAAATCAGAATTATTCCCGTTAGTATTTTTAGCTAATACGATGATTTCCCCTGTACTTGTCCGAACGATATCCACAGCTTCGTTGGTACCCAAACCATAGAACTTAACAAAAAGATCATTAGGGTTTGGACCATCAATATCATTAGGAGCACAACTTAATGAGCCAATAATCAGTACTGCGATATATAAAAAATTAATTCTCATTTAAAATCAATATTTCTTAGGTCGATAAATTGATAAAGTATATCCAAGTGATACTGAGATAAAATCCAGGGATAAGGCCGGCTCTACATAAGCCAAATCAAAAGTGTAATTTGAATTCGTGTAACGCTCATCTCCATTGATGTAATTACGACGCCCAGTATCATATCTTCCCTCAACGGTAAAGAAATGTGTCTTAAAACGTATTTTCAATCCAACACCCGCCGTTAAAGAATAATTTACTCTATTAACCTGGTTGGTTTCTATTAAATCAATTTCACCCTGGATAGTACTGGTTGTTCCTCCTATTCGAGATCCTGTTAGATTTGCTTTCATCAAATAATCGAAGGAACCCCCTAAAAATCCGTAGGGTAATAGAATTTTATCTCTATTGCTCGACCATAGCGTATAACTTGCCTGTATCGGAATCCTCAAATACGTTTGGCTATTAACAATGCTATTGTTGATATTGACCTGATTCACATACGAGTCAGCTGAGTACGATGAAGTGCGAAATTGAACTCCTGAACTTAGATCTACCCCCTCATACACTTCCTTTTGGAATAGTAATTCAGCCCAAAAGTGATAGTCTCGGGTACTATTGGCATTATAATCCACATCTGAAGAATCTCCAGGCACAGTATAACTATCGTCCCCATCAGGAGTAGTTCCATTGTAAAAGTTATCATGAACCAACAAATTGTTAGTAGCATAATCTTCAATGACTACAACATTGGAAGTATTCAAGCCAGCTTTGAAAGAAATCCTAAATATAGGTTCTGTTCGAAATTGATCGTATAAGAAAAACAATTCTGCTGGATCTACCTGAGGATCCAGACGATGTTCTGGATCTACTTTAAGTAGGTTGATCATTGCAATCTCAGCTTGTGCTTCCTGATCAGTGAAAATATATACCAGTGCTAGAAGTTTTCTTGCACGAACTTCTTCTTCTTTGGAAAAACTGTGATTGTCCAAACAACCAGTAATTCTAGCTGGGATTCCAAGAAGACGGCCCTCCTCATAATCATCCTCCGCTTGATTGAGCAATTGAGTACAGTTTTGACTGTATACTATTGTTGTCAACAGTGTAAATACAATAGGCAGTAACTTTTTCATCAGTGGATGTTATTGATTTTCAGGTTTTTGCTCCAACCCATCACAGGTATATTGATAATCGATTTCCTCAGGATCTCCAACGTACTGTCTCCATTCGGTATCAGTCATATTGTACCTAACCAAGTCACATATTTGCGACGCATAATTATCTGGAAGTACATCAAATAATCGAATGATTCCATCAGCAGAACCAGTAGCAAAACGAGTTCCATCAGGGTCAAAATCAACTACATAGACCCAGTCGTTGTGGTTAGAAAATATAGTAGGAAGATCATAAATGTTATCAGGCGTGACATGCCACATTCGAGCTGTTTTGTCTCTACTAGTTGCCACTAACAAGCTATCATTCGGGCTAAATCGCACATCGGTAATCGCAGAAGAGAAACCAATTAGAGTTGGTCCCCATGGCTTTCTTCCCTCAATATCCCAGATAATGACATCACCATGCTCATCTCCAAATGCTAGTAAATTTCCTGCATGATTGAAGTGCAAGCCATGCACCGGGTTGGCATCATCGCTAGACTTTCTATAGATGGTACGAGCGTTAAAATCATCCGTGTTTTCCAAATCAAACAACAGAACTTCACCGTCATCCGTGCCGGCAGCTAGCGTTTTATTGTCTGGAGAAAGTGCTAATGCTTTAGCTCTTGCCTGAGCAATTTGTATTGGAGACTTTCTCTTCAACGAGTGCAATAGAATACGACCATCCGCTCCTGTAGAAATGAACGTTTCATTATCTTCCAGGAAGACCAGATCAAAGATGGTCCCTCCGATATGTCCTTCTATTCTTTTCGGATCACCGTTTAGGTTTTTCAGATCAACAACCAGAATGTTGTTGTCACTCGTTCCCAGCGCCAAATAGCGCTCATTTGGACTGATATTAACCACTCGGTTTACCTGGCTACGATTGAATATTTCTTTGTAAGTACGCTGATCATTGGTCATATCCCACATCAATAGACGTCCATCACTACCAGCAGAGTACATTCGATCCCCATCTGCCGAGAACACAACAGATCTTACCGCCACGTTCTTCTCCTGACCAAATTGGTTGGTTATAGGCAAATGACCATGATATTGATTCAAAACGGAATCTCCATTGCTCTTGTAGATTCTTTCATTATCCTCATTCAGTGTATAATCTGCAATTACTCCAGATAATCCTAGATAAATACCTGCATAAATATCACCATTGTATGGCTTGTTTGGATCTCCAAATTCCTGATAGTAATCATATGCCTGCTTTGCTACAACAGCCCTCAGTTCTCTATCAGAGATTCCATTTGCCTTGATCGCCATGGACTGAGCTACCGACTGCATACGGAGATTATCAGCTCTTTGTCTTGCCTCAACAGCAGATTGACGAGCAACCTCTGCAGAATCTCTTGCTTGTTGGGCCAACTCCTTCTCTCTTTGAGCTTGCGCTGTAGCTTGCTCTGCTTTCAGAGTTTGTTGTTTAGCCAGTTGTTCATTTTGCTGAGCCAGTATGGTTTGCTGCTGAGCACGTTCACTGGCTTCCTGAGCTTTCTTTGCCTCATCCTTAGCAATGTCTTCTTGTTTTCGTGCCTCTGCAGCAGATCTTTTTGCATCATCAGCAGCTTCAGCAGCCCTTAATGCTTCCTGTTCCGCTTTCTCTTCATTTCTCTTAGCCTCTGCACTATTTAATTGGGATAACACCACCAGGAAAATACAGACCATGGCTGCGAAGCCGAGAACCACAGCAGTAATCCGCATTCTACGAACCTGTCGTTTCTGAAGAAACTCTTTGTTCTTCTGTTCAGTAATGTGCGCCTTCTCAGAAGTCTCCAGGAATACCATCGTCCGCTCAAAGGCAGGATTGTATCGTTGCCCCCAAACCAAAGTAGGTCGGTTTTCCTCTCTCCAGTTAATTGCTAGCTGCAAATCTGGCATTTTCCACAGAGATGCTTTTCCTTCCTGGAATCTTTCGGCAGCTTCAGAAAGTTTCATATACATCTCGGAAGCCTTGGATTCCTCATCCAACCATCGCTTCAGACGATCCCAGATACGCATCAAACTCTCGTGAGAAATATCGACAACCGTCTCAGAGTTGAGCTGAACCCCATAAGGAGGCATCAATAATGATCTCCCTGGCTCTCTAAACTTATCTACTACCCGGATAACCTCATCTTCAGTTACTCCGGCGATATTAGCAATGGTTGCAAGTTTCGTAGGACGTCTAATTCCCTGATTCTCATTTCCTCGCTCAGTAAGGGACTTAAACATCACCTCACAAATTTCTTTTTCTCGCTTGTTCAACGAATCATAAGCTTCATTCGCGTGTTGAGAAAGAGCTTCTCTGAGTGTTCCAATGGCATTATAGTGCCGTAGATCCATCATCTCTCCCACCTTACGTGTATCCACCCAGTTGGACCAGGTACGCATCAAGGCGTGCTGTAGAATAGGTAACTGATCTGGATTATCCCCCACATCATTCAACAACTGCTGGGTTAAACGCGGCGCTATTTTACCCCCTCCAACAGCTACTGGACCTTCTACAGCCATTCTCTTTTGATCCCGAGTCATCTGAGGAATCAAGTAGTGAGAATCGTTGATCATTTGTGTCAAATCCGGGAACTTGGCACACTCACCAATGAAATCCGAACGCATTGTTAATGCCACATAAATCGGCTCATCATATTGGTGAATAGCTTCCAACAATAAGTTTACGAATGCTGAAGACTCGTCCATATCGGAAGTGGCAGCCTCCAACTTTCGGAATCTAAATAGTTCTTCAAACTGGTCAATTACCACCAATATATTCTGACCTTTTTCGGCTTTTAGTTGCTTCACCACCTCGACCAAACCAAGGGAGCTACTGCGTAACACGGTACCGATAATGGTTTTCCGGATCAGTTTATCTTCATCTGATAGATCAGAGAATGTCTTATCCTTAATAAGTAAGGCTTCAGCCAGATTATCAATAGGTCCTCCGCCTGGTCTTGCCACAACAACTCGCCAGTTACTACCAGCTTCTGTCATAAAACCTCCGACCAAACTTGGAACAAGTCCACAGTACATGAAGGAAGACTTACCAGAACCAGATGCACCAAGAATGGCTGCAAATCTGTTTTCAGCGAGTTTTAGAAGCACTTCATCACTCTGCCCTTCTCTTCCAAAGAACAAGTGACTCTCTTCTATACCGAAAGGTCTTAACCCTGGAAAAGGGTTTATCAATTCGGCGATATCTACGATATCATTTACCTGATCAATATGTTGATTTTCTTCACTCATTACTTTTCTAGTTTGGTTAGAAATGGTTTGAGGTGTTCCGGCTTGAAGCCACCATTGTTGCCAAGTATCATGGCGTTATTTTTTTCATAATGATCCATGTCTACGCTCTTAGGACCATCAAAATAGACAGCTTTAGCGACCAGTTTCTTTTGTCTTCCGAAACCTGGAGCCTTTAGCAAGTCTTGTAATTTCGTTCTAATCCATGCCTCTTTGGCATTTCCGAAGTAAATAATGGATGCATCACATCTTCTGAGGTTTTCCTGATGGATATATCTAATATCTACTAGATCCCCGCTGTAACTAGGGGAAACCACCTTGTACCCAGAGCCTTCAAGAAACTCACGTAAAAGCTTGGCATCTCTGACATCACTTTTATCCTGAATCAAATAGATCACCTTAGAACCATGCGTGCTATCGTGCTCATAACCAGCTATTTCTCTTTGCTCTCTATTGAATCGACCACCGGTTACTAATTCCTCTCGAATGATGCTCTTCAGCTCCTGCAGTGGAATTTGCAATACCTCTGCTTCTTCCAATGCGGCAGCATCACTCTTTAAGTCTTCAATAAAAATTTTCTGACGTTCCGTAACATTCTTCAACTCTGGAGAAACCCAAATAAGCCTACTAAATGGTTTCTTATCTTTGGCTGTTTTATTGTAATCAACCATATCATAGGTATGGTTCGATGCGATTCTGTTTTGAATATCTACCACAGATATTTCAGAACCTCTCGGTTTATATCCATAATCCTCTCCGATCAAATGAATAGACAAACGACATTTATGTAAATCCTCTGCGACTTGATGCTCTAATTGACTTACCTCTTTAGGTAGCGTATGCTGTGGAAGCACTTTGTAACCGTGGCGAATCAATTCCCGCTTCACAATATCTCGCTGAATCACCATATCAACCCCTGTACTTGCCAAATACACGGTTTTTTCTCTAGGGATATCGTCTTCAACTGATGAAGAACTTTTGCTCGACGTATCTTTTAAAACCTGGTGAATATCATAAGCCATATCTACCAACTTCATCCAGTAAGATCGCTCTGCATCATTACCAAAGAACCTCTTGAACTCCTGTGCATCTCCACTTAATGGATCAATCATAAAGAAGTCATAGGAAATCAAATCCTCTAACTCTGGTAATGCGTCATCCTCGTTGAAAGGTGATTTATGAACCTTAAATATTCGGGCGATACCCTCACTTAATAAGCAGTTTTCATCCTTTAGCTTTTTTGCATATGAATTAAGAGTTTCAGTCAGCGTGGAATCTTCAATGAAGGAAGGGGTACATATGGCAATAACCACAGCTGTCTCATCGATGGAGGTAGATTGGAGAGTTGACTCTGAAATCAACTTTACCTCAACATTATCGCGAGAAATCTGAGATAACAAGGTGCCCAGAAACTTATGAAAGTTAGATACCCAGCCTTTCAATGCCCCTTCAATTGGCTGATTATCCTGCTCCGAGAAATATAAGTGTATCTCTTTGTTAAACTTCATTTCAATATTAGATTAGGCAATATTTTTGGTTACTCTTATCTTTTTTTCTATTAAATACTCAATAGCACATCTGATACTGACTCTTCCTCTTCTTCTTTACCAACCTCTCTATTCAATATATCTAAATATGCTTCCATAATTTCTACATGTCGTGACATCAAGTCCATTAACTCTTCTTTTCTCAGCACTAATAGAGTACAAGACCCTCGAGTTAATGCGATATAGTCAAAGTTGTTGTCATTTAGCAAATTTTCATGTCCTACCAAGCCAGATCTTGATCGCTCCTCAACTTTGACATCATTTTGATAAACATCAACTGTCCCATCTACAACGATATAAGCTGGAATTACCCCCGTATCATCAGAATCAACCAGCGTGGTTCCTTCAGGCACAATAATTTCATCAAGTTCCTCAGCAATATAAGTAATCAATTCACCTGGCACTTTCTTAAACTCAGGTACCTCCTTCAAAAGAAGCACTCTCTCTATCAAAAGTAATCGTTGATGATACTCCTCACCTTCCTCCTTGAAAACTGGAGGAACAATTGCTTTATCCAAATCTTTCTTCATGATTGGCTGCAATCTCTTTGTATGGTGCTGATAAGCATCTTTATCTAAACGATACATGGTAAAAGCTGCTGTTTGTCTCAACAGTGCATCAGGATTAAATAAATTCGCAATCAGGTCATTTGACACTTCAGCTTCCTGGATAGTTGCTAAACGGTAAAGAGCTAAAGCTTTTGTATATCTATCTATTCTGTTGTAATCGCGATTGATGATCTGAAGAAGCAAATCGTAATAGGACTCAAAGTCTTCTGGAGGGAAATAATTTAACAGTCTCGCCAAACGCTCCTCAACACTTAACTCATCCATAACAGGAAGAAGCTTAGGCTTCAACTCTTCTTCAACAAATATATCCAGCATCTCTACAGCAAATGTGATTCCTTCGGTTGACCCATCCAATATATTCTCTCTTACTAGAATAACATTTTGAGGATCATAAATCATACCGAGTAGCATGAAAATATTATTGTAATTCTTTTGATCCTCCTCAGCAAATGATTCTCTAATCATTAAGTCAGTAGGATCTTCTTTAGGAATATCTAGTAGAGCTTTGATATTCCAGGCAATGTCGGAGATCTCCGATTCAATGGATATTTTAATTCTGGCAGCTTGAAAATCTTTAGCCTCAAATCCATTATAACTCAATCCCAATAGGATCTCAGATACGATTCGCTTATTAGGGAACTCCACCTTTTTCCATAGCAACTCCACACCACTTCTTCCACCAATCCTACCTAGTAGTTGCGAAATCCTGAGCATACTCGATTGATACTGTCCAGTCTTATAGAAAGAAGTATCAATCGCATGAAAAGCAGCCTCACCAACATGTTCCAAAGCAGACATGGCAGCATTAGCATATGTAGACAGGTGGAGGTTTTCTACTAAAATTGGCCACAATTCTGGTCGACGTATCTTTCCAGCTGTGATCATAGCAGCTATTCTTACCTCTGGATTAATATCTCTTAGTAATTCCAATACATAAGCTAGATATTTGTCTTCTCTCGCTTTGATCAATAATCTAGCGCCATAAATCCTGTCTTTGGCCTCCGTAGACCTTACTAATTGCCTTATGGAAACGTCATTTACTTCAAACTGATCTGCTTTTTCTAATTTTTCAATACAACTGGTAGCAGCGGCAACAACCTCTTCGTCTCCTTCAGTTTTGAAATCTTTCTTTATGATCTCCAGAGCTTCATAGACCAATTTTTGCTCTAGTTTTATATAGGCATATTTTCTAACCTGAGGAAATCTGGAATTTAACAAATCCAAAAGTTTGAACTCAAACTGAATAGGTTCCAGTTTTTCAAAAATTCTCAGCGCATTGATGATTTTTTCAGGATCCTTTCGATCTGCTTCTCGAATCAACACTGCAGAGGTATTGTTTTCATTCTTGGTTTCTTCGTCCGTCAGTCGGGACTTTTGCTCCTCAAGGGTCTTTTTAAGCGTTATTTTATATTGAGCGAATAGCTTTCCTGACAGATAAACTACCATCCCAGCTAAAACCAATACAAAATAAGAATAGTGGATAAGCTCAAAGAAGACTAAAAGCCCCAGGGCAATCTGGATGGCCCCAGCAATAAGGGTTGCCATTTCATTAACCACACCTTCAATTCTCGTTTGAATATCAAATCTAATCTTCACATCGATTGGGAGGAAAAACAACTTGAAGGCAGGGCTTTCCAAAGCATCCTTCAAAGATGCTGTAAATGCTTTCGCACACACCGTAAACATAAAGAAGAACACAAATACTTCAGTTTTAACTTCATATCCATAATAGTGTCCTGAAATGATCCCTCCAACAGTAAATAGTATTAAGATCAGAGGCATGGTCATCAGCGCTACTTTCAAACCAAAGCGACCAATAATGATATCATTGATAAAACTTTGGATACCGAAAGACATTAGCATGACTGTCGCGCTAAAGAACGAAAGGAAATCAGCTAATTCCTCTTCATCAGGATACATAATCTCTGTGGCTGAATAGAAGGAATAATCCACAAACACACTAGCTCCCATAGAGAAAATAAGGAACAGCGACATTAATCTAAGATACGGATCCTTCATTAGATCAACGAAGCTTACCTCCTGAGGTTTTTCCTCCTGATGATTCACCTTAGTGATCTTATCAATATTAAAAGCCTTTACGATCCAAATGGTAAAGAATAGAACACCGAATGAAGCCAATGCAGAAACAAACAATAAGTCATAAGTGGCATTGATAAAAGGAAGCTCCGTGATAAACGGAATGGAGAAGAATGCAATAATAGTAGATGTCAGAGCTCCTGTATCGATACCTCCAATTATTCGCTTAGATGCTCGTAAATCAAAAAGCCGACCAAATACTCCCCAAAACCCAAGCAACACAATTGCTGTGATAGGGCCCATCATTACAAACATTAAAAAAGGCAGTAGCTCAAACTTTTTAACATCATCTACTACGCTCTCTGCATAATTTGTCCATTCAAAAGCACCGCGCATTAATGCCATGAAAATAAAAATCAAAAACAAATTACTGACAATGAGTGTTGAGTAACTGATTCTCCTTTGAAGAAAAACGAAAAGCAATGTAGAAATGATTCCGAGACCACCAGCAGTGAAGAACGCAACATCTAAATATTCTTCTCCTAAAACATCAAGGAATAGAGTTTCTGATCCGATCTGATAGGTCGCGAGGAAAATACCCATAAAAAACCCCATTCCCAGTAGAAGAAGCATGGGTTTCTCTTCTCCTGGTTCGCCGCCCAAGAAGGCTAGAAAAGACTTGATCACAGTTGCGCTAAATTTAAAACTTCGTCTAAAATACCGATTATATTAATCGTATTCAACCTTGAAATTTAATTTTTTCAAGGATGTCTTGTCTAGGGCTAGTGCTCAAAGCTAGACAAATTCTTTAACTCGACGATTAAATAGTGTAATTAATAGACGAAACCGCCATTTTTTAAGACCAAGAGAAAATATTAATGAAACCTCTCAATTGTAAAATTTTTAGAAAGAATTGTTTTTATTCCACCTGATTCAATCATACAACTCCCTGGCCACACGAAACGTATTCACATGTGCCTCAACGATTTCGTATAAACTTGAGGAATAGCCACCTCCCATGGAAACAACCACTGGGACAGAAGATTTTTGACAATGACTCAAAACCAAATTATCTCGTGTTTTTAAACCGTCTACAGTCAAACTGAGCTTCTCTAGTTTATCATTACTCAGTCCATCTACCCCACTTTGATAGAATACAAAGTCAGGCTCAAAATCATTAAAGACTTTGTTCAATGAAGCCTCGAGAATTGAGAGGTACAAGTCATCTCCAGTGTCATCATCAAATGCAACATCTAGGTCAGAGTGCTCCTTCTTAAAGGGATAATTCTTTGCTCCGTGAAAGCTCATGGTAAATACTCTGGGCTCATTTTCAAACAATTTAGCGGTTCCATTTCCCTGATGAACATCCAAATCAACAATCAATATTTTAGAAACAATATTCCTGCTTAATAATATGTTAGCAGCGATGGCTTGATCATTGAGAATGCAAAAACCTTCTCCATAATCGTAATAAGCATGATGGGTCCCTCCTGCAATGTTCAAAGAAACTCCAAAAGCTCTCGCGTGATCACAACATTGAACAGTTCCTGATGCGATTAAAAATTCACGCAGTACAAGCCCGTTGCTAAGAGGAAAACCAATCTTCCGAATTTCTTTGGAAGTGATTTCCAAACTTTTGAGTCGACCTAGGAATTTTGGATCATGTGTGAGTTCAAAATCAGAATCTGCAACTAGTACAGGTTTAAACAGATTCTTCTCTTCAATGACTCCTTCATAAAGTAAATGCTCTTTGATCAGATCATACTTAATCATCGGAAATCGGTGACCTGGAGGTAGTTCAAGATTGTATTCAGGAGACCATGCTATTCTCAACATGTGTAGTGAAAAGACTATTTCTTTTTCTTGTTGCTAGCTTTTATGGTACTCATTCCTTTTCTGGCTTCTTTCATATCATACTCGAATAGGTAGGCCAGAGAGACGGCTAGTGTATTGGAGCGATACTCAAAGTTCTCAGTATAATTAAAAAACTTGAAGTCATCATTGTTATTAAATCCCATATTCGAATGACCGAATGTATACTTAAAATCCACCAGCAATCGTCCTCCAAAGTATAAATCAAAATAAACACCGCCCCCTAATACCAGTGCATATTGAAACCGATTTCCTTCAGGAACAGCATAGACCCCATCCACAACATCACTCTTCGAGTTCTTAAAAACGAGTTTTCTCCACTCACTTGGAGGTTCTACAAATTCACCATCACCAGCTACCACACTGCCTGTACCTCCTAACCAATATTGTAATTTTGTACCTCCACTTACATAGTAATGGGTAGGGCCTTTATCTAAGCTCACTCTAAAAAGCGCTGGTGCCGACAGGAATGAATTCTTAACACTACTCACGGCAGAAGTCCCTACTTCTGAGTTACCTGTAAGGTTTCTTTTCTCTCGCTCATAATAAAGCTCAGTTTGTACTGAAAACATATCGCTAGCTTGATAGATCATTACTCCCCCAGCCTCAAAACTGTAGGTGGGACTTACATTGAACGAATCAAGATATGTCGAAGCTTGATAGATGAAATTATTCCTATTCACCCCTGCTTTTGGCCCAAACCAAAACTGAGCATTTGCGGAGAACATTCCGAGCCCAAGACATGTGAAAATAACCAATCTGAAAAATTGCAAATTCATCTTTATTGTGAAATTTAAGTGTAATTATACAGAACAAGTACCTCAGTTTCAAAAGCAGAGTACTAAAAAATCCTTAAATCATTCAATGGACTTGTTTTGTGCAATTCAATAGATTATGTGTTCAAGTCCTCAAATTTCAGTATTTATTTAATATTTTAGCTCTAGTTTAATGAATTGGCCTGTCCATCCACAATTGAGACTATAAGGTGTTAGCACGATTCATCTAGACAAACAGTGTATGAAAAAATATCTTTGGGCGTCCTTTTTATTGGCACTTAATCTGATAACGGTTAGTGCTCAAGAGTTACCTATTGTTTACAATCAGTTCTTCATGAACCCGTATGTGTACAATCCAGCATATGCTGGAGTAGAAGGTCATGCGGTTGTATTTGCAACATATAAAAATCAATGGGCAGGGATCAATGGTGCTCCTTCCGTATACAACGCCAACTTTCACATTCCTCTAAAAGGAGGGTTAGCCTTTGGCGCCATGGCTTCCAGTAGACAAGCAGGACCTTATAACCTTAGTAGTGGGAAAGTTTCTGCCGGTTATCTAATCAGTATCGATCGTGAGCACTTTTTCCGTTTTGGCATGTCTCTTGGTGCCGGATCCAACACACTAAACCTAAATGAAGTAGAACCAAACGACCTAACATTCAATACTCTGGTGCCCAATTCAGCATTTATGATTGGGGATGTAGGTGTAGCTTATCACTTTGGCCATTTCAATGTTGGTATATCTCTACCTAAATTATTTGATTATCAGACATTTACTACTGAAGACGGGTTTCAGGTTACCCCAAAACCTCAGGATAATATCATGTTTAAAATGAATTATCGAGGCCACATCAATGATGATATTGCCATAGAACCCCATGTATTGTATCGATATAACAAATTCTTACCCAATCAATACGAAGCTACAGTCATTCTTCATTTACTACATATAGTATGGGTAGGCGGAACCTATAGACAGGATGCAGGATTCATCGGGTTAATAGGAGCTAAATTGTATGAAAAAATAGGTATTGGTTATGCCTATGAATATGGGAATCCAACAACAGCCTCCCTTCTTGGCTCTACACATGAAATACACATTGGATATCATATCGGTACTCGAAAAGAACATGCAGAACATGTCTCTTCCTTCATCAAGAGTCATCAAAAATCTGCGGAACAGCGTGCCAAAGAGGCAGAACTTGAAAGGCAAAGACAACTTCAAGCATTGCAGCGCAGCAGACAAGCCGCTCAGCAGCAAGAAGAGGATGAAGATGCTCTCGGCTTAATTGGCGGTGCTAAAAAAGAAGAAAAACCTGACACTCACTGGAATTACGAACAAGAGAATAAACCTGTAGAGCGAGTAAACCAATTTGGCGAGACCGAGAGAGGAATCAAATTTGATCGGATCAATGAAGAAGGGAAAAAAGAAGTAGTTTTCTCCTGGTTACCTCCACCTCCACCTGGTGCAACTGAAGAGACCTATGAAATAGCGGAGCCTGGTAAAGAACCATTGATCAGAACCAAGCCTGATGGCTCAAAAGAGGCCGGAATCAAATGGGTAAGAACTATAGATGGCACAGAAAAAGAAACACTTATTATCTGGGATGAAATACTCACAGAGGAAGAAGCTGATGAACTTGATCACAACCCATCTACAGCACTTTCCATGGACAAAGCTGTGATCTCAATTAAATCGGATAAACCTCCGGTACAGGAACCTGTCCAAGAACCGATCGAGACTCAACCTGAAGAGGTTAAAGAGACCATTCCTGAGAAAGAAGAAGTGGTAGAAGAAGTAAAGCAACCTATTGAAGAGACCAAAGAGGTAGTAAAAGATCCTGTTATCGAAGAACCTAAGAAGGACCCAATTGTAAAGGAACCTGAGGTAGTGGCAGAAAAAGAACCTGAAATAGTCGAGGAAAAAACACCAGAGGTTATCAAAGACACTTCGGTTGTGGTGGAGGAAGAAAAAGGTGACCCTACCCTAACGAATGATTTCCGAACAACCGAGCAATTGGCGAAATCAAATGAACATCTAGAAGTGAAGCGTGGCTCTCACATGCTCGAACTTCCAGCTGGTCATTATGTAGTAGCCGGAGTTTTTGAAGACTTCCAGAGAGCTGAAGACTTGAGTGACAAATTATTCCATAGAGGCTTCCATGATTCTAAAGTAGGTTTCTTAACGGCTCGTGGATATTATTATGTAGTGATCTTCCAATCAGACAGTCTCCTCAAGGCCAACACTGAGAAGAATAGAGTAAAAGGTATGACAGGTTTATCTGATGTTTGGGTATTAAAGGTGAATGAGTAAGATGAAAAAGTTAATCACATTATTAGCTATAGGGTTAAGTGCCAGCCTCGCATTTGCTCAGCAAAGGCCAGTTATTACCGGATTTGATAAACCATCAACTACAGTAGGTGAAACAATTGTAATCAGTGGATCCAACTTTCCTACCTCTACAGCAAGTCTTCAGGTGAACTTTGGCTCTGGAAAAGCGAATGTAGTTTCTACATCGGCCACAGAGATACGAGCGACAGTTCCTGCTACGGCCACCTACGGTCCTATTGCGGTAACTGATCTTTCATCTGGATTAGTCGGATATTCCAGCCAGTATTTTACCCTGAGTTTTGGTGGAAGCTCATTCGATACTGATGCATTGGATACGCGATTAGACTTTGCCACTAACCAGCAAAACACCTATGACTTATGTAATTGCGATTTTAATGGAGATGGGCTCTTGGATGTAGCCATAGCAAACAATAGTTCTGCAAATGTCAGTGTGTTCCAAAATGTTTCAACTGTTAGCACTTCGAATTTTGTACAAGTTACAAGCATCAATACTATCGACAATAATCTAAAGCCAGTTAATACGGTAGCCACAGAATGCTTTGACTTAAACGGCGATGGCCTCCCAGATTTGGTATTTTCGTCCGAAGAACGTACCTCAAAACAAATTTTCATTTATGAGAACACAAGTTCAGGAGGAACCATTTCATTTAATCCCCTGACTCCTTTTGCTTTACCTCTCGATAATGATGGAAACTCTTTAGGTCCCCGTGTTTTCAAGTTAAGTGATCTTGATTTGGACGGAAAACCAGAAATTATAGTTAGTCAAACAGCAAACTTCATTAATGAGATTTTCATATATAGAAACACTAGTAATGGGGGCATTAGTTTTGACTCATCAAACCCTATTCGAATTGCTGTAACCGGCGCAAACAAGACAGGTACTCTTGATATTGCTGACTTAGATAATGATCAATTGCCAGACATAGTGACGGCTCCGTATGCCTCTGCCTCTTCAAGGGTATTTATTTTAAAAAATAGTAGTATCAATGGCAGTATTAGTTTTGGTTCTACGACTACCCTTAGCACTTCCGCAACCTGGCTTAACATCCAGTTAGCAGATATTAATAACGATGGGTTCAATGACATAGTTTACAATAGCACAAGCGCCGTAAGAATAGCATTGAATAGTGGAACAACTGGAAATTTTAATTTTTCAGCTTCGGATGAAAGTAGTTTCAGTGTCCCTGGAGCATTTGGACTAGCTGCAGGTGACATCAATGGTGATGGAAATATTGACATTGCTGTTTCTTCTACTGCTAACAATATTACTATTCTTGAGAATTTAGGAACTAGTACACCCTCACCCTCTTTCACCATTAGTAGTGTTTCAACAGACTTCAATACAAGAAATGTTCAAATAGCTGATTATAATGGAGATGCCAAACCTGATATTGGATTTACACACAGAAGTGAAGATACCGCGTTCGGGTTCTTCTCTGTCCTTATTAATAGAAACTGTATAAGTCCAGTTATCTCACCATCCGGGCTCACGTTTTGTACGGGCTCTCCATTTACGCTAGAAGCTACTAACTCCATCAACACGACTTATAATTGGACAACCAGTGGAGATGTGACATTACAATCTCAAACAGGCAATGAAGCCACCTTTGTGGTAAACTCTGGCACATCGGCCACCATTACAGTTGGTATTACTACAACCGATGGGAGTTGTACAACTAGCAAGGAAGAAACATTCACCTTGACGGGTGGCACCCCTCCTGCTGCTCCAACTATCACCAATAGTAACGCCGGCACAATCTGTGCTGGGACAGAATTCACATTAAGTGCTCCATCAGGACAAGAAGAGTACCTATGGACCTATCCTGATGGCACAACCGCTTCGACTGAAACGATCACAATATCAGATGCAAGTGTAAACAACGCAGGTGATTACACTTTAAGAATCAAACCCGCCGGTGGATGTTACAGCAATGTTGGATCTCTGAGCGTATCCGTAGACCAACCGCCAATAATCTCTATTGCCAATACAGGTGAAGATCTGGTATGTGCGAACAGCAGCACAACATTACAGGTTCCAGACTATACTGGTTACAGTTATCAATGGAAGTCTGGTGGCTCCAATGTGGGAACTGACTCAAATACCTTATCAGTGTCCAGTACTGGTGATTATACAGTAACCATTACTTCCGAAACAACTGGTTGTAGTTTTACTTCTGCGTCACAGTCCATTACAAGCTATTCAGTACCCTCGCCATCGATTTCAGTTGCTAGTGAAATTTGTACCGATGTGGCCCTTTCATTTGATGCTTCAGCTAGTACTGGACAGACTGGAGCTACACTAGCTTATTCCTGGGACTTTGGTGATGGGTCCTCTGGGACTGGCGTTTCTCCCACCCATGCCTATTCCAACGCCGGTGATTTCACGGTAACACTTACAACCAGTTATTCAGATCTAAACTCGTGCTCTTCCAGCACTACACAAGTCATTACAGTGTCTAATCCACCATCCAACAATGATATTATCGGGTTGATTTCTCCGAACCCATTAACAACTGAAAAATGTCCTGAAGACGCTCTCACTTTAACGTTACCTTCGGGATATCAATCTTATTCCTGGTCGTTTAACGGTTCCGAAGTGAGTACCTCTAATACAGTGGATGTAACGACCAACACGAATCAAGATGCAGTGGATGTAACACTAGATGTGGTTACCGATATTGGTTGTACCGTAGAGAATACAGTGGTAACCGTCAATAATTTTGCAAACTCTGGATTTGACTTCTCCTCTCCCTCTGGAACATTTGTAAATGATTCACTAGAGCTCACTGAAAATGCTAATCTGGTAAGTGTTACAGTGTCAAATGGAACAGATTTTTCCTGGTCACCTGCAGACCTGTTGGATGCAACCTCCGGTACCACAGTCACAGTATATCCAAGAAATAGAGTCTCTGTGCTTACAGTAACTGGAACTGATAATGCTGGATGTACCAACACTTCAGATGTCACAATCATTACTCCAGGTGTAATTGCAAGAAAATCTTTTTCACCAAATGGAGATGGCATAGGCTATGAATGTTGGGAGATATTGAACTCAGATAATCTGCAAGGATGTGCCGTCTATATCTATGACGAAAAAGGAAGTATTGTGTTGAAAGCTAATAGTCCGTTTACTGACAATTGTGTTTGGAATGGCAACGTAAATAATGGAAGCACCCCAGCTCCTGCAGGAGTTTATTACTTTGTCTTCAAGTGTGAGGACTCATCATTAAATCAAACTGGCTCAATACTATTAGCACGATAAATGACCCATCAATAATTCTAGATGGTGACCAAATCACACCGTTTGAGTCAAAAAAAGTAGTTTTTGAGAATTATTTTAAAATATTTTTGGATGTTCATTTTCATCGAATTATAGCTTCGAAATGGAAGTTCGTCGAAATAGAACAAATTAGATTTATTATAATTCGAATACAAGATTTAATTTATTTAAGATCATTAACTTCAAATAGTTCTATTTTTTATAGATATAATTATGTTTGAAGATTTTTATTAAATTTGCTTTGTCGATTTAATCTTTTGGTTTTCTACCTGTTTATGTAGATTGCCTATAGGGTTACTTGTACCGTTCAAATGGTATGTATGGATAGATTTATCACCTCAACAAATATGAAAAGTTACCAGGTTAGAATTTTTGTTACCACCTTACTATTAAGCCTTGGATTCACCGCGCATAGCCAAGTCGAAATTTGTGGCAACGGAATTGACGATGATGGCGATGGATACATCGACTGTTATGACAATAGTTGTTCAGGAGATGCCAGCTGTGATGATTTCTATGTAGGAAACGCTGTATTCTGTCAAGAAGAGCCTACCTCCAATCCTGCTTTCAAAATGAAGCTACAATGGGGGTCAGCTAATCAAACGGCAGACAGTTATGGTACTCCAATGATCGGTGATATTGACGGTAATGGTATTCCTGAGGTGATAACTGTCAACTGGTTGCAACAGAAAATGTACATCCTTGATGGTGCTACTGGTAATACACTTAACACAATCAATGTGCCTTTTGATCCATTATACCAACCTGCGATTGGAGATGTGATGGATGATGAATGTGCCTGGATATTCGTTACCGAGTTGGATAGAAGTAGCCTGGCTAATAGCTATACCATTAATGCCTACGACTGTAATGGCACATTACAATGGACAGAAGATGCAACCAAGTCATATGGTCCAGGTATTCCTAACCTCGCCGACTTTAACCAGGATGGTGTTCCTGAATTGTATTACAAAAACGAAATTAGAAATGCTCAAACTGGAGCATTATTAGTTGCTGGAACTGGTGGAACTTATGACTGGTATTATGAAGTAGCCTTTGGTACTTTGGCGCTGGACATTCTTCCGGATGCTGCTTGTGCTGATTGTAGTGGCCTGGAACTGATAACAGGAAGTAAAATATACTCCGTAAATATCTCCTCTGGAACGATCACAGAACAACGTGACATGGATGACATCCTGAACGCCATGGGAGAATCAGATTATGAGTTTAGATATTATAGAACTACACTTTCTGCTGCAGATTACAATTTGGATGGTAACGTTGACTTAGTTTTCCCTGGTGCAATTGATAACGCCAGTGGTAATCCTCAGACAACCGTCTTTATGTGGGATGTTGCAAATGGGACTGTAGACTTCTATCAGGACTCCGGCAACAACTGGGATCGAGGTACCGGTCGAATAAACCTTGCCGATATTGATAATGATGGGCAAATGAATGCTGTATATGTCTCTGGTGAACAGCTCTATGCCCTCGACGAGAATTTGGACTTTCAATGGTCCATAGGAATTAAAGAGACTTCTTCAGGGTTCACAGGGTGTACCCTTTTCGACTTTAATGGCGATGGTGCTTATGAAATCATCTATCGAAGTGAAGAGTCTATTTTGGTTATTTCAACTCCTGAATCTGACCCGACGAATCCAGTGATATCATCAGAGTCAAGAGCCTGTGTATCTCGTACTGCTGAGGAATATCCGGTAGTTGCTGACGTGGATGGAGATGGAGCAAGTGAGATATGCGTTACATGTACATTCAGTGATGCAACCAATATTGATGGTGGAAACTGGACCAACACACAATATTCACATGTAAGAGTATTTGAAGCAGACGGTGAAGTATGGCAACCGTCTCGTTCCGTTTGGAACCAACATGCTTACTTCAATGTCAACGTAAATGATGACCTGACAATCCCAGCTGTACAGCAAGACCACACCCGTATTTTTGGAACGGTAGATTGTATTACTGGAGATCCTCGGGATGTAAGACCTTTGAACGGATTCCTAAATCAATCAACAATTATCGGTGAGGACGGATGTCCATCATATGTATCTCCAGATATAAACCTACTAGGCAACATCACTTCAACCATGTCAATTTGTCCAGATAATACCTTTGAGGTGACATTTGACATTTCGAATGAAGGTGATACAGATATATCAGGCAACCTTCCAATTACGTTCTACGATGGAGATCCAGAAGTTGCTGGTTCAACACAATTAAACACTCAAATCTATACCCTGAACAACCTTCAAGTTGGTAATAGTGTAACGGTGACATTAGAGGTTGAAGGATCCGGTGGTGACTTTGACTTGTATATTTCCTTGAATGATTACGGTGGAACTCCTCCTATCACACCAGGAAGTAGTGCTGGTATCGTAGAATGTGATGCAAACAACAATATTGGTTCAACTCCTGTAACGTATACTCCTTTTGCTCTGGAGGTCAACAAACTAAATGATAATAGAAAATGTGATGACACCAAACCAAATAATGGTGAAGCAGAAGCCTATTTTGAAGGAACGGTAGCTGGTGGAACTCAGACCATTTGGTTTGAAGATTTTGCTGATTTATCTACAGGTACCACAAACGATAATACTGGAAATACAGAGTGGTCATCAACTAGAGATGCCAGCTATACTCCTAATTTCTATGGTGTAGGTACCTCATTTGGAGATAAGTCTTTCGAGGCAGAGAAATCTGGTGGAGATTTTGAGAATGGATCAGTGGATTGGACATCTGAGTCAATCGACATTAGTAGCTATTCCGATATCCAGGTCACTGTTGATTTATTCTCAAATGATAATTGTGATGGTGCCTTCAGTAATAAGAGAAAAGATCGCATAAGGTTCTGGTATAACTTGGATGGAGCTGGAGATGTCCTTTTGACCGATGGGGATCAATATGGAGATTTTGATTATGTACAAGCAAGTGTTTCTGGTCTGAATGGATCCAGCTTGGTCTTAAAAGCCAAAATTCATACCTCAAGTAGTAATGAAATTATGGCCTTTGACAATGTCAGAGTTCAAGGTGAGTCTGGGGATATCACTAAGAAATTCACCGAATCTGACGGTTATACCTTTAATTGGTACAATCAAAACGATTTCTCCTCAATCCTTTACACGGGTAGCACCTATTCCACGATGGATGCTGGCACGTATTCTGTAGTAGGTTATTACGCTGCATCAAACTGTTACTCAGACACCTTAGATGTGACTATTAACGCCATTACCCCAACATTTGATGTAATGGTTTATGAAATATCAGAAGTTACTGATTGTACTTCACCAAACGGCCAAATTGGTGCTTTTGCCTACACCTCCGTAGATACCAATGGGGATCCTGTAGATAGTTTATTTGAAGAAGATGGCTATAGCTTCGATTGGAACTTTGCATCTGACCCTGGAGGTTTGGTAATTGGTACCGGTGATACACTATCCAACCTGGAAGGTGGCGACTACTTTGTTACCATTTATGATAATCTAACTGGATGCGAATCATCTAACTCAGGAACTGTAACCTCTGCCCCTATCACTCCAGATCTGGGTTTATTGAATGTAAGAACCTATCCAATAACTACCTGTGGAGGAACTGGACAAGCAGCTGCCGATTTAGGAGGTAATACGACAGACTATGATTTTGAATGGTATATAGGCTCAAGCTTAAAAGCAACACCAGACTTTACGACGGACTCTATAAGTGGACTTGCTGAGGGTGATTATTTGGTAAGAGTTAGGGATAATAACACGTCATGTGTCTCAGATCTTGTGGCATTAACCATTGAAGACAACTCTGCAGCTCCTACTCCATTGGTTCAGGAAGTTAGTCAAAACACTTCTTGTGATACTTTTACCGGTGAAGCTTCAGCAGATGGGGATGGTGCAGGCACCATAACCGGGTATACATTTGAGTGGTGGGCTGGAAGTGGCATTGTAGCCAACAATAAATTACCAGGTGCAATCAGTGGATCAAGTCTCTCAAATAATAACTCTGTTGCGTCTGGATTACCAGAAGGGGTTTATACTGTTAGAGTTACACAAGGGGGGTGTTCGGTCGTAAGAAATATTAATATCACCAATAGCTACACCGAACCAGAATTCAATGGTTACTACGATGTAGATACAGAAGAATCGATTGTAATGGGAAATTCTGCCTATGTCGAACTCCCTCAATTAATGGGAACAGGCAACCCTATCACCAATGCCATTACCATTCAATACTGGGCGAACCTCACAAGCACAAACTATAGTAATGATGAAAGAGAGTTTTCCTCAGGTTCTACTGGCGAAGCTCAGGTATTGCTTTGGTCAGATAATCATGATGGCCTTGCCTTCGTTCTTCGTACTAATGATGGTACTCGAGGCAGAATTAACAGCGGGTATAGCGCTACAGGTTGGGCTCAAATTACTGGTACATGGGATGGGAGTACAGGTGAAATGTATATGTATGTTGATGGAGTAAGAATTGGTTCAACAACACATGTTGGAAGCGGAGTAATTGTAAATACAGGGAATCCAATGTATTTAGGAAAAGACAATGGATCTACTAAAAAATTTGCAGGCGAATTAGATGAGGTGCGGCTTTATAATAGAGCATTATCACAAGATGAAATAGCGGCAACACGTTGTGGAGAATTAACGGGTTCAGAAGATGGATTGGTCGCTTATTATAACTTTAATAACATTACGACCACCACCACAGGCACAATTGTACCTGATGTCACAGGAAACGGGCATGACGGTATCTTACGTCAAGATGGATCCTCTTTCTCCTTTCCTACAGCAACTATCCAGTGTATCGACGCAGGTATTACCGATAATACAAGCTGTGATGCGTCTAATCCTAACGGCGGAGTTGATGTTTCCGAAATTATTGCTGACGAAAGTGCAACATATACTTACACACTTTATGAAGGATTCTCAACGTCATCACAATTGGATCAGAATACAACAGGTGACTTTACCAATCTAGATGAAGGTTTCTATACCATTACAGCTCAGGATCAGTCTAGTCAATGTATCAGTGTACCAATTACCTTATCAATTGGTAAAAATGAAGATACTCCGGAAATATCTACTGTAATTGAGAACAGTGCTGGATGTAACGAAATTGGTTTGGGCTCTATTTCTGTAACCAGCGCCAGTGAGCAGGTTGAACCTTCGTCATATACTTATGAATTGTATGAAGGTTGGTCAGATGCAACACTCTTAGAAACACAATCAGTAACGGTTGGGTCAACAGGCTATCTTTTTGACGGTCTAGTAAGTGGAAATTATAGAGTGCGAGTAACCAATGATGACCTTACGTGTGAATCCTATGTTGATGTCAATGTTGGTAATGTATCCGTTATCCCTACGATTTCAAATATTATTACAAAAGACAATACTTATTGTTCAGGCGGTGATGGCTTCATTGAAGTAACCATGCCAGATGACAATAGCTATTACAGCTTTGCGTGGTACAAAGGCAGTGTGGTGGATGATGATAGTTTACTTTCAGAAACCTCATTCAGATTAGCTGATATCTCATCTACTAGTCCTTCTTACAACGGTCAATACACAGTGGTGGCAACCTTAGACTCTACAGGTTGTGAGACTGCTCCAGCTACACGAACTATTGGAGAAAATCAAACTGATCCTGACGTTGTGGTAAGTGAGGTTCAACCTCAAAATGGTTGTGGTGCTGGTGCCGGTGCAAATGGTATTGCTGATGCTACAGTTGTGATTACAGCTGGAGATTCAACGACAGTTGGTTACACCTTTGAGTGGTCTACTGACAATATTAACTTTACTTCTCCAATCACCTCATCTACTGTTGGTGATAAAAACCAGACTGATGCCGTATTAGCAGGTGGAACAACTTACTATGTGAGAGTTACGGATAATACTACAGGGTGTTCTACGATTAAACCAATTGATATTGGCAGCGAACCAATTCAACCTGTATTAACACAAAACGGAACTGCTTCTCCAAATACCTCATGTGACATTACTTTAGCTGATGGACCAACTGGAGCCGTTGGTGTTTCAGTCTCTTTTAATGGTAGCGGGGTGACAGACCTCACTGGTTATACCTTTACCTGGTATGAGGGGGATAACACTGGCGGTCAGAATATAACAACGAGCGGTACATCGAATGGCACAACTCCTAACGGAGAAGATACAGACAGTATTTATAATATAACCAATGGCCAGTATACAGTGGTTGCCCAAGCACCTAACGGATGTACGTCCAATCCGCTAACGGTAACAGTACCTTACACTCCTCTCCTACCGATATTAAATGAGGAAATTGAGAACAATACGGTTTGTGACCCTGATCTTGCTGGTGGATATAATGGTAAAATCATAGTAACTCCAACAGTTGGCGATGCAAACGAGTACGACTATGAATGGTTTGAAGGCACAGGTGTATCTGGAACAGCCATTACAACCAATACAACTACTGGATCCGTTGAGGCCACAGCTTTTGAGCTCGAAGGAGATCAAAACTATACAGTGCGTGTGACTAATCCAGATAATGGTTGTTCTAACACATACACATACTTCATCGATAATATTCCTGCTCAGCCAATCATTGTGAGAGATGATTCGGAGATAAGAGACAACACTACTTGTGGACCTGACCCTAATGGATCCATAGTAGCAGCCATTGATTTGGATGGCGCTGTATTGAATGGTCGAGCCAATGATGAAATTTGGCAAGCATTTTCTTCTTGTAATACAGAGGTTCTGAATGATGCTACAGAAGTTGGCACCAATGGTTTCCAATTGACAACAGAAACCAACAATCAATTCGGACGAATTTGGCTTGGCGATTCTGTGGATCTATCACAACCTTTAAGACTTGACTTTAGAATTTTATTGGGAGACAAAGATGGCAGTGGAGCTGATGGGATTGCCTTCACCATGCACAGAGACTCTAGGGGATATGATGCACGTGGTAGAGTTGGTGGAAACCTAGGTGTAGGAGATGCCAATTCCTCATCTGGAAGTGAAACTAAAATCACACCTGCAGTCACCATAGAGTTTGATACCTGGAGAAATAGCGATGGATACGACCCAACATATGATCACACCAATTTATTCTTCAATGGTGATGTAAAAACATCTGCTCTATATCCTGGAGAAACTTCCAACCTTCAGACATTACTTCCAACCATTGAAGATGGTTTGACTAACTCTGAACATGGTGACACTCTAAATGTTTCAATCATAGTAACACAAACCGGTTCTGACCAATATCTTGAGTTATGGGTAAATGAAAGTATGCGTTTTGACTATACTGGAGATATTATTAATGATATTTTCGGTGGCGAGTCTAAGGTAATTGCAGGATTTACATCTTCTACTGGTGGAGCTAATAACAACCAGGCAGTTTTCTTACAACCAAACTTTGGAGAGTATGATTTCAGCTGGGTTGACGATAGTAACAACCCTATTGGTGGGAATGATCCATTCTTATGTGATATTGGGCCTGGAGATTATACTTTGACAGTTACACATAGTGTCACTGGATGTGTATCTGACACAGAGACCTTTACTGTTGGCAATGGAATTGAAGCGGTGGATGCTGATATTACCATTGATGTACAACCAACTACTTGTAGTGGAGGATCAGGTGATGGTGAAATCACCGCAGTGGTAAATAACGCTGACTCTGGACCATATGAATTCAAATGGTATGAAGGATCCGGAACAAGTGGAACCCTTATTGAAACAGACACATCAGAAACAAGTGGTTCAGATCAATTAACAGGACTTGAGCCTGGTATCTATACCGTATTAATCACTGACTTGTTTGATCCTAGTGATGAATGTTACAATTCTGCTGAAGTTAATCTATTGGTGAACAAACCAACCGTAGTCCTTTCTGGAACGCCAACAGATGTGACCAATTGTACAACATTGGATGACGGAAGTTATGAAATTACAGGTGTTACTGAAGATTCTGGTTCAGGAGCAGTCGCTGGAAATTTAGCTAATTATGAATTCGACCTTTATGACCAAAGTGGAACTTTTGTAGCCACATACACAACTACTACAATTACCGGTCTTTCAAATCTGAATTATACAATTGTTCCTAGAAATACAGTAACAAATTGTGAGTTCGATAGTCATCCAGCACCAATAGGCCTTGATCCAACTTATCCAATTGTCTCCCTGTCTACCATAGATAACACAGACTGTTCTGGTACAACACCTGATGGATCTATCACTGCTGATGTTACTAACGATGATGGAGGTACTTATACATTCACATGGTACGTTTCTGCTACTGGTGATGTAGGTGACACTGGAGCTTCTACTGAACTTGACGGAGCTACTGCATACAATGGAACAACTCCTACTACCAGTGACAATGGTGCATTTACTGATAACGTACTAGAAGGTCTGCCTGCTAACTCTGCTGGAGAAACTTACTGGGTAAGAGTAACCGATGGTACTGATCCATCTAACTCATGTTACACTGATATCGATGCTATTGTTATCGATGATCCGGCAGATATCGTTATCACGGCAACCACTATCTCTAACTCTGATCAGTGTTCTCCTGCTAATGGCTCTGTTGAAGTAACTGCTATCACAATCAATGGCGTAACTACTAACACTGCTGCTGGTTTTGAAACATTAGAAGCTAGTGGTTACACTTTCGACCTTCTTCAATCTGATGGGTCAACCCTTGAAAAAACATTCGATGTAGCTGCTGATGGTGGTACCAACACATTCCCTACGGTTACAGCTCTTGATGGTAACACAACTTACTTCGTAAGACTTACGAATGACCTGGGTTGTGAGTCCACCCTAGCTCAAGTGGAAGTAGAAGATGATACCCCGACTAATACATTAACAATCACGAAAACCGACAACACTTCATGCGATACTCCTTCTGGATCAGCAACTGCTAATTTTACATGGACTGGTGGAACAGTAAATTACCAGTGGTATTTTGGAACAATAGCATCAGGTACTGCGGTAGCTATCAATGATGGGGATAATCTTTCAAATGGATCGGTAGTTACAATTGCTGGAGGGACACCTGAAACCGTCAGTGGACTTGCTACAGGAACATATTATGTGGAAATTTCAGACGCTGATGGCGGTGCAGGAACAGGCTGTTCATATACGCAAGAAGTATCTATAGTTACTGATCAAGCTATAATAGCCATTACTGCCTCAGGTGTCGTTCAAGGAAACTCTATATGTGATCCGACTGCTGCTGATGTTCCTGATGGTAACACCTACGATGGTGAGTTTGCAGTGACCACAGTCACGTTGGATGGTGTTGGAGATGCTCTTTCCAATTACGACTTTGAATGGTACGATGACACCAACACTTTAGTAGCAACTACAGATGGCTCTGTTGTTGGCGGAACCAATGACGACCTGAATTCTGGTTTGAATTATAAAGTCATCGCTGTAAATAAGACATCCGGTTGTGAATCATTACCTGTTACTTTCGACATAGCAGATTTAACCACTGACCCTGATCTCTCAGGCGCAAATAGCGCGATAACCGATTCTGAAAGTTGTGACAACATCAACTTTGCTAATGGTAATATTGATATAGACCCTGATGGAAACACAGCTAATGATCCAGCCGGATATACTTTCGAATGGTATACTGGAGGAACTTCCACCATGGGAGCAGGAACTCTTATTGGATCAGAAACAGGTGATGACTATGACAATGTTGCTCCTGGCACTTACTCAGTTAGGGTTACTAACACAGCTACAGGATGTAGTACCGATTTAGAGTTTATTGTTGGATCTTCTGTGCCAGCATCTCCTACTCTAACTTTATCTGAAGATGTACAGGTGAATAATTGCGATACTCCTGACGGTGAAATCTCAGGAACTCCAGGAACAGGCGTTGCTTCGGATTATAACTGGTTCTGGTATATTGATGATAAGTCAACCACGGTTTCGGCAGCATACCCAGCCACTGCAGATGTTAGTGTAGATGGAGAAGCTGATGGTTTACCTGAAGGAACCTATTACGCGGTTATTCAAAATAAGGAAACAGGGTGTACCTCTGACACCATGAGTATTGATTTAAGTCGAGCTGTATTGGCTACAGCCTCGGTCAATATACTAACCCCTCCGGGAGATTGTGATTCCGCAGAAGGTGAATTTGAATTTGATGTCACTTCTGTTTCCAATGTAGTAGATATCCGAATCATGGATGAATCCAGAAATGTATTGTCAACTGCATCAGGAATCGATATAACTACGGTAAACCCGGATGTAACTGTTGCTAATTCTGATCCAACAGGAACCACATATTTCCTAAATACCGGCTATATCAATGGTAAATACATCATCGAGGTAACCGATACAGGTACCGGATGTGTGGATGAAATTGAATTCTTCTTACCATATCAGTCAGCTCCACGCCTTGATCTAGCAGTACCTGTTGTCACTGCTCATAGCAACAATTGTCAACCTTATGAAGGCACTGCTATATCTACTGGTGACAACTCTAATGGATCAACTGGTGGCCAGGGTGGTGCCACAGGAGAAGTATCTATAACGCTTACTTTGATAGATGCGGAAAATACCGGTGATAGCCATGAAAATTACCAGGTATTCCTTTATCAAGGAGACTCTCCAAGTCCAGGGCCAGAAACAGAAATTCTAGTAACAGTAGCTGATGTTACTGGTTTGAACCCTGGTGATAATATTGATATAAACGGAGGAACTGCTACAGCTGAAATCGATAATGTAGCTGGAAATGATTTAACCTTAGACTTTACTGGGGGTGATATCACCGATGTAATTGTTGGTAATGCTTTGGACGATGGACTTAATTTTACTACGATAACAGCGGTAACTCAAGCAGGTTTATGGTCTGTTGCCGAGGGGCGCCCTACCGACATACAGGCCTTAGAAGGAACTTTAGCAGGATCTACCCAAGCAGACTTTGGTTATGGAACTACAGGAGTAGGATTTGATGATGTTCAAAACACCTATACTTTCTCAGGATTAACTGCAGGAGAATACACCGTAATGGCAGCGCAAGAAGGAGCCCTATTCTGTTTATCTCCTTCTGTAACTTTTGAGATTGAGGATCGATTCTTTGAATTTGACATTGATAAATCAGATGTAACTTATGTTGAAATCACAGAAGACACTAACTGTGATGGAAATGCAAACAACGCTACAGGCGGCATCCAGATCAAGCAAATTGATCGAGTATTAGATGATGGGGCAGGTGGTATTACTGTAGATGGTTCTGATGATGCTACGACAAGTACAGACTATACTTATGAGTGGTTTGAAGGAACTTCGGTTAGCGGATCTGCACTAGGAACGACAGCTACAGCAGCCGTTGATCTAGGTAATGAAGTAACCAACTTACCAGCAGGTAATTATACAGTGAGAATTACCAATGGTACAACTCCTGCAGGTAGTGGTGATGCCTGTACAACAGTGTATACATTCGAAGTAACGGCAAATCCAGATGACATTGTTATAACAGCTACACCTACTGATAACACCAACTGTACCTCTCCATTTGATGGAACCATTACAGTTAACACTGTTGAAGTAAACGGTGGTGGTGCAAATGCTTGGAATTCAACTGCTGGCTTCCAGGCATACTTGTTCGAAACGGGTAATACTACGGCTATTGCTGGTCCAATTGCTTCCAATGCTGGTACTGATGTATTTAGTGCACTGGAAGATGGAGATTATCAAGTGGTGGTGGAGAACACATTGACATGTGAATCCACAGCACTACCTGTAACCGTTGGAGATGCAACGAGTAATCCGGTTATTTCTGATGGAGCCGCAGATGCTGACAACACCAATTGTTTGGACAATGCGAATGGTAGTATTTCTGTCGATTTAACTGGTAACTCAGGAGATTATATTATCGAATGGTTTGTTGGCGGACCTTCAAGTACAACTGCATTCGTAGATGGAACCGACGGCACCATAAATGCTGTTGCTGGAGCAACCTCTACACTTTCTATTACTGGGATCACAGGAGGAACATACACCGTAAAAGTTACTGACAACTCTGGTACACAAACTGGTTGTTTCTCTACTTACACAGCCACTATCGACGATGATGTAGAAATCATTCAGGACTTTGACTTTACGGCTATAAATATCACAGACTGTACACCAGACAATGGATCGGTTACCTTAACCGGTATCGAAACATACAATCCAAGTACAAATTCAACTACAAATTTGGTAACTCCGGGTAATATTACTGCCATGGATGATGATTACACCATTACGGTTTATCAGACTAATGGCACTTCAATTGTTGATAGTGACGGACCAGATGCTGGAGATAACTTGACCATTTCAGGGTTGTCAGAAGGAGATTATTTAATTGAGATTAGTCATACTTCTAACTCTTGTGTTTCTAGTCAGAAAGCATTCCATATCGGTGATGACTCTGATAGCCCAACACTTACACTTGTAGAAACTGCTCAAAACACCATCTGTGATCCTTCCATCGCTACTGGTGATGCAGATGGTACAATCACATTGACTATCGCTACTGGTGATCTCGATGGAAACTACGACGTGCAGTGGTACCTGGGTACACAAGGTGATGTATCCAATCCTATCAATGATGGTGATGTCCTTAACAACTCAAACGTAACCATCACTCCTGCTACTTCTGTAGATGGATCTCAAGAGTCTATTATCACAGGTCTGACTGAAGGTGATTACTGGGTGTCTGTAAACGATAACTTGACAGCCAACCTTGGTTGTACAGTATCTAATGGCATCACGCTTACGCCAAACTTTACTGATGTGGTACTTGATGTGGCTAACGTGACT
>PBTY01000055.1 GCA_002729235.1 Rickettsiales bacterium
TGTCTTGTCCTGAAATAGGTTTACACAATCGATGTAAATCAAAATGGATAAAAAGGAGAATGTACCAATTCGGCATGGTAATGAGATTTCGGTGGCAGAACGTCACCAAATGATTCAAGAATATCTCTCTGGAGGTTACACAAAACAAGAGATCTGGTATAAGTATACAGGAAAAACAGAGGAGCATGGCGGGTTATTGAAATGGATGCGAATGTATGGCTATATTGATGATGAGATCAAAAGAAGGCCTAGATTTACTTCAATAATTAATTTTCCGATCATGGATAATTCTGAAGACTTAAATAAATCCGAACTGGTTGCTAGAATTAAGCAACTCGAAAAGGAGCTTCAGGACACTAAACTGAGGGAAGAAGGCTATCGATTAATGATAGAAATAGCAGAGAAAACCTTCAAAATACCTATCTCAAAAAAGTCAGACACCAAGTAATTATCACCTTAAAGGATAGACACTCTCGAATTTCACTGGGTCGTTTGTGTCAATTATTTGGTATTACCAGACAATCCTACTACCAGCATTACTGGCATCAGCAAATGAATAATTTTGAACAGGAGCTGATCATTAGAGAAGTATTGCGAATAAGACAAACTCACAGAAGGATGGGAGGCAGAAAGCTCTATGAACTATTAGAGCCATTCATGCTCGAACATCAAATAAAAATGGGTAGAGATGCGCTTTTCGATGCATTAGCAGCCAATAACCTATTAGTCAAGAGAAGAAAGCGGAAGGTTTATACAACTCAATCGTTTCACTGGTTACGTAAATACCCCAATCAGATCCGAGGGTTTATTCCAAGTAAATCAAATGAGCTCTGGGTAAGTGACATTACCTATTGGAAAATCGAATCTGGATACCTCTATATCAGTTTTGTGACGGATGCATACTCCAGAAAGGTTGTAGGTTACCAGGTTGCAGAAACGCTAGAATCAATAGAAACAGTTAAAGCTCTAAGAATGGCTATTGATAATAGTAAAGAGTCACTGATCAACTTAATACATCATTCAGATCGAGGTATTCAATACTGTTCATCATCATATGTTTCTCTGTTACAAAGAAACGGGATATCAATATCTATGACTGAGAATGGAGATCCTCTGGAAAACTCAATTGCTGAAAGAGTTAACGGAATCATTAAGAATGAATACCTGGAATGCTATCAGGTTGATACACTTAAAGTAGCTAAACAATTACTGGATCAAGTTATTGAGGTTTACAACAATGAGAGACCTCATATGAGTCTAGGAAACCTAACACCAAACCAGGTTCATGAAAATCCTTCACTAAAAGTTGAATCTCTATGGAAACAAAGACAAATTGTAAGTCTATTACAGGACAATCGAAAATTGTAAATTAATAATAGGACTATATGTTAAACCTGTAAACTTATTTTAGGACGACACAGGGTCTTGCCAGACCGGCGCTGGCGGGTCTGGCGCCACCTCCGCATCCATTGACAGAGGTTTATCAAGTGGTAATGCTTCGGGCTACCGATATGATAAGATCAGATGAAAATGGTTAGATTAGACATAATGTATTAAAAATAACATGACCAGTCATGTTATTACTATGTTAGAGCCAATTAATCGAAACCTTCATGCTTAACGAGAAAGAATTTAGCATCTTAACTAAAAGCTCAGAATCAACAACGCTAGATTTCAAAGGAGGCATGTATGAACTTGATGATAAAAAAGACATCAAGGGTCTATCCAAGTTTGTCAAGGACATCATATGTTTTTCGAACACCATACGAAATGAGACATCACATATCATTGTAGGAATTGCTGAACTTGATGACGGAAGTAAAGAATTGAAAGGCTTAGATAAGTCTTATGATGATGCCTTTTTCCAAGATAAGATTAAAGATAAAGTATATCCTCGACCGAACTTTTTATACTATCAAGTCGAACATCAAGGTCACCGTTTTGGCATATTTGAATTTCCAGTAACCAGATATTCAACACCAATATCATCCGTTGTGGCACTTAAGGGTTTGGAGATTGGAAGAGTTTATTATAGACATGGAACAACAAATTCTGAGGCTATTGGACAAGATGTGATTAGGATAAGTGATTGGCTAAGGTCGATTCCAGAGGAACCTTCTAGACACGAGTCCTTGAATGATAAACTTTCGAACATACTCGGAAGGCTTTCGGACGGAACGGAAAAACTTTCTGTAATTTTTCCAGAACTTCTGAACATTAGCAGAACCCATGAACTATCAGAATTGAAGGACTTTTGTACCGTTGAAATTACTGGTTTTAAAGGCAATAAAAGTGAAGCTGAAAGAAACGAATATAAGTATCGAATTCAGCCAGTTTTAATTGCTCCATTCCGCATTGAACTCAATCCTTATTCATTCGTTAAGGCCACTCCCCATAGTGTGAAGAATGAAATGAAACAGAATGAAAACTTCTTTGACTATCGGATGTTTTTTGCTGAATCTATAAGCAGTATTGAACAAACCTTATTCTCGTATAGAAACAATCCGGATTCCGTTTGCGCAACCATTGAAATGAGCTCAAAACAAGCATTTCCAGGAGGTCATGGTAAAGAACATCAAGTCTTTGTGTACATTTTTCCTGATACTTATGAAGGACTTTATAGGAGTATTAGGCAAACTGCAATTGATAGAATAATGCAAATTTAAAAGGTTCTACCTTCTGAAACTTCATCGCTTTTGGGAACTTCAGTGGTTCTGGACTTGGACTTTCGGAACGCAGTTTTTCATAGATACCGTAGTGCTTATGGTGCACTTCCGCTATTTTAGTGCTACTTGCCAACTGTGGGCACACAAACCGATAGTTGAGCGTTATGCATAAGCATGGAGAATGATTTCAGAAAAAACCGTTGAACTAAATCTCACAACTGAACTTGTAAACTGGAACTTTCACATTACAGGAACAAGACCCTATATTTTGGCTCCCTCGCAGAGGCAAGAAGGAAAATTGGGTTTTGACGTATCAATAGGTTACCCAGGGAGTAATCCAACATTAATCCAATATAAGAGAGCTTACCACAAGAAGAGAAAAGGAGAACTGGAATTCCATCTGAACAGAAACACAAATCAAGACCAACATTTACGGTTATTTATTCTAGAACTGCTCGGTCATGACGTTTTTTATGCGCTACCGCTATTCTATCAACCATCTGATGTTATTAGATTCAGAAGAAGACTATTGGTTCGAACGCTGTTTCTAAAACCTAGCTGGATTATACCGGTTGGAGGACTAACGGGGCACCACGAAATCAAATATAACTTAAAAACTAAGAAGCTGACTGTTTTCTCGGAGGAAGGGAAAGAGATCGATAGGTTTTTTGACTTTTTCGATTTTGCCAGAGAAGTTGAACTAAGACTTTTAGACAGGCAAAGAGGGGAAAATAGAATTGAACGATTTCTGACGGATTTCAATAATGTCTTTGCAGGTCCTGAAGGTTTTCGATATGAAGAATTTAGAATTGGACCTGTATCTGAACAAGAACAGAACTTGACGGACTCCATGAACGTCCTGATTAATTAAAAGCCTATGCATAACAAGCTAGCATGAAGGTGCCGCTGGGATAGAGCAGTACTTTCTGCTAGCAGGATTTTTCATCTTTCTGCTCGCAGTGGTTGTCTGATACTTTGTGAGCACCGGCAGATTCATTAGTTTAGTACTTTCTGCCAAGCTCGGGGCGCACTCCTGCAAGTTTGGCATTATCTACCATGACCGCAAATCGTAAAATGAGAGATGAAGAAAATAATTAACCCATTTCTCAACGACCAGCAACTCAAAGGAAGGCTCTTCCAACTCAGAGTTAAAACTTACAAGAAAGGCTTCCCATGTTTTGCAGAATGCTGTAATCAACCAGCTATAGATTCTCACATTCTTCAAAAGAATGGAATACTCCATCATATTGCTGAAAAGAAGCATTTGATGACACTTAACAATAACAACATTACTGGAAGTTACAAATTTGAGAGAATTGGTGTCAACGACATATTCACTTTCAAAGGATTCTGCAATACTCATGACACGGAGATTTTCAAACCGATTGAATCCGGAGACTTTCTGCTAACCGATTACAAAAATCAACTCCTTTTAAGTTTCAGAGGCCTTCTGAATGAACTACGTAAAAAGGAAATTCTAATAGAATATTTCAATGCAATTCTGAGCGATCCCGAGTTATCGTATTACCTGAACACGCAAATGCTGATGATGAACATACAAAATCAAAAGTTAGCTATTAATGATATGCAAAAATTCAAAGACCTTTTTGAAACTGACATTCAAACGGGTTCAGAGAATTTCAGATTCATTGTTCGTGAATTGGATAGAATCCCAGTCTGCACATCTGCAATTTTTAGTTTTGAAACTGATGAATAAATGTTTGCCAAATTTGGAACTATTGACTTTCTTAAACCTTTAGACTCCATTTACATCAACTTATTGCCCCATGTTAATAAGGCGTACATAGTTATCGGGACTAAGAAAACTTGTGAATTGGATTGTCAACTTTACTTAGAAAGGTTTGCAGTGATGAATGAACTAGAATTGAAAAAGGAAATTTCTGATATCCTTTTTCGAAACATCGAAACTTGGGTTTGTAGCGAATCTTTTTACAACTCCAACATTTCGAGGCATATGAACTACATTGAACGCTTCAAGAAAGAGACAGCTTTTGAACATGGAACTGAGCGGTCTGTTGAAATTAACATCTTTGAAAACGGTAGTTAACAAACGCTCATCCCCGCCTCTCCGCCTCTGTTGGTGTTTTCACCAACAGACATGATACCGCTAGCCTTCATGATGCTCAAGAAAATTAAATTTATTGACTCCTTTAAAATAAAACTGTGCTGATGAATAATCATAATCCGAAGGAAATGAGCATAGACCAGCCTTTACGGGATTTTGATGAATGTAGTCTAACTGCTGTTGAAATACATACTCGGAATACAGAGGGACATTCAAGGAGTTTCTTTGCCAAATCTGATATTTCCTATCTTTCAGATTCACCTCCAATTCTCGTAACAACGCAGAATGATGATCCTGCAAAAAGAACTTAATTTTCTGTGCGGTGAACTTGAGGAAATCACGTTGTATATCTTGTAATAGATGTCCTTCTCGCATCTGCCAAATCAAATGAATATGATTATTCATGATTACAAAAGCATAGACATAACACCTTTTTTGATCATATAGGAAAGACAGACTATCAAGTATTATTTTCTTTACTTCTGGAAACGCTAATACTGGTTTCCATTCATATAAAGTTGCTGTGAAAAATTGAGCATAATCTTCAATGATTTCCATTAAACTAAAGATAGTGGAATATTTGCTAGTGAAATACCACTTGTTGGAGACAACTCCAACAAGGGCAAATTCGCCATTATTTATACCTGAAAGGGTATAGCTTCACTTCTTTAAATACATTTTATACCCGAAAAGGTATATTTTAATATTTAATCAGTATTTTTATACCCTAAGAGGTATAGTTAGATGAATAAATTAAGCCAATTCGTTAAAAATAAGAGGAAATCACTTGGACTAACTCAAGAAGATCTCTCTTTTAAAGCTGGTGTAGGACTTAGGTTTGTTCGGGATTTAGAGCAGGGTAAATCAAGTTTACGTATGGATAAGGTAAATCAGCTTTTATCATTATTTGGTCATGAGCTTGGTCCAATTGAATCAGAAAGAGATGAAGAAAGCTAACGTATAGATGCATGATCAGCTGGCAGGAATCCTGATGGAGGATGAAAACATATTCCATTTTGAATATGGATTCAATTAATAGCTGATAGTTTCTTGCCAGCGAGCGTGAAGAATGAGTACATTGCTCTCATTAAACGAAAATCAATTCAAGTAGAATTGTAAAGGCAATTTCTACTATGACGTTTGGTGTAGTTAATCATCCTTTCCTCTCACCATTCCCTTGTCACTTAATCCACATTTGACGTTATTCGCATAGAACAAAATCGTTCCTCAATCGATTAGTACTCAAACTCAGCAATTATGAAATACTTATTGAGCTTTTTAACGCTAACACTAACCCTGGTTGCTACAGCGCAAAATTATGATACCGAACTAGTTACTGATGAAGTGAACGTGCCCTGGGGAATCGATTGGTTACCCAATGGAGACATGCTGGTCACAGAGCGAGATGGACAGCTGTACAAACTATCAAAAGGCAATCTGACAGTCGTAAGAGGAACACCTAAAGTAGTAGCCGAAGGACAGGGAGGATTGTTGGATGTAAAAGTGCATCCAAACTATGCCCAGAATGGCTACATCTATTTATCCTACTCCAAACCAATGGAGGGTAAACTTGCTACCACTGCAGTAGTTAGAGGGAAATTGTCAGGAAACAATTTTGTGGAATCTGCAGAGGTTTTCAAGGCGGAACCAGCATCTGAAACGAGACATCACTATGGTTCCAGAATTGTGTTTGACAAGGCGGGATACATGTACGTTTCGGTTGGTGATCGAGGAAATAGAGATGAAAACCCTCAAGCGCTGAACAATCACTGTGGCAAGATTCATCGAATGAACGATGATGGCAGTGTTCCTGCAGACAATCCTTACAATGGCAATCCTATTGCTATGCAGACGATCTATTCCTATGGTCACAGGAATCCGCAAGGGTTGGCTTTGAATCCTTTTAGTGGAGAGATCTGGGAGCATGAACACGGCCCTATGGGAGGTGATGAAGTCAATCTGATACAGCCAAAGAAGAACTATGGCTGGCCGGTGATTTCTTATGGTGTGAATTACAACGGAACCAAGTTTACAGACATTACTGAGAAGGAAGGAATGGAGCAACCTCAGATTTATTGGGTGCCATCTATCGCTCCTAGTGGGATGGATTTTGTAACCTCCAGCAAGTATGGCAATTTGAAAGGTGACTTATTAGTTGGGTCGTTGAAGTTTGGTTACCTGCACCGATGTGTGATGAAGGACAACAAGATCGTGGAGGAAAAGAAAATGCTCGAAGGTATCGGTAGAGTGCGAGTGGTGAGACAAGGGCCTGACGGATTTGTATACCTGGGAGTAGAAGGGAAAGGTGTGTTGAAACTTGTGATGAAGTAAGTCACGAGTTCATGGGATTGGAAATTGAACGTAAATTCTTGCTGAAGAACTCAGATTGGAGAAAACTGGTGGAGGAAGAAAACTTGATTAAGCAGGGATATCTAAATTCAAATGCTGAAAGAACGGTGAGAGTCCGAGTCAAGAATAGTACCGCTTATTTGACCATAAAAGGCAAATCGCAAAATACTGTGAGGCAAGAATTTGAATACGAAATTCCATTGGCTGATGCTGAATCTATGTTGAAACTATGTGAGTCACCACGGATTGAGAAGACTCGGTTCATCGTCAATTATGAGGGGAAGACCTGGGAAATTGATGAATTTGAAGAGGAGAACAAAGGTCTTGCAGTAGCAGAAATAGAATTGACAAGCGAGGATGAAAGCTTCGACTTACCTGATTGGATTGGTGAAGAAGTCTCTCAAGATGCTCGATATTTTAATTCTTCTTTGATTAAAAAACCGTTTAGCAGTTGGTGATAGAATAGTGATAATATGAGTGGTTAGTATGGTGTTTCACTTTTTTCAAAAACACTACTTTTGCTTCCGCACTTTAAGACATTAAAACCCCATGAAGAAAGTATACCATTTATCTACTTGCAATACCTGTCAGCGAATCATCAAAGACCTGGGAATTGGTGACGAATTTGAATACCAGGATATCAAAACGGAGAAAATCACTGAAGCTCAGATTGAGGAGATGAAAGCACTCGCTGGATCTTATGAGAGTCTGTTTTCAAGAGTAGCCAGAAAGTATAAGGAGCTTGGTCTTAAGGAAAAGAATCTCTCCGAGGAGGATTACAAACAATATATTTTGGATGAATATACCTTCCTGAAAAGACCTGTGTTTATCATTGATGGTCAAATCTTTATAGGCAATAGCAAAAAGAATGTCGAGGCGGTTGCAAATGCTCTAGGTTAAAAATTCGAAACATTGTAATCCTCTAAATGCTTCGTATATTGTTTGAAATTCATTCAATATGCGACATACTTTTTACATTCTCACTCCAATCATATTAATCACTGTTGGAGTTTTAGGATATTATTTTCCAGGATGGTGGTGGAGCTATACGGTATTGGGCCCGCTCGCTCTCATTGGTTTTTATAACCGGGTTCAGTCCAATCACACCATTCTGAGAAACTTCCCCCTTTTAGGCTATTTCAGATATTTTTTCGAGTCCATAAGCCCGGAGATTCAACAATATTTTATTGAAAGAACTACCGATGGCAAGCCATTCAGTCGCAATCATCGTGCTTTGGTTTATAGACGCTCCAAGGGAGTGAATGATACCCATCCGTTTGGAACCCAATTGGATATTAACAACGATCACTATGAGGCTATTCGGCATTCCATGTATGCTACTCCACCAGTGAAAGAATTTCCAAGAGTGACTATTGGAAGTGGAGAATGTCGTCAACCATACAGTGCTTCGGTGCTGAATGTATCTGCAATGAGTTATGGGGCATTGAGCAAAAATGCCATCATGTCCTTAAACCTTGGAGCGAAAAAAGGCAACTTCTATCACAATACAGGAGAAGGTTCAATTTCACACTATCACCAGCAAGGTGGTGACCTGGTATGGCAAATTGGTACTGGCTATTTTGGATGTCGCAGAGAGGATGGAGGATTTGATCCGGAAAAATATGCTGAGAAAGCAGCTCTCCCTGAGGTGAAAATGATAGAGGTTAAGTTATCCCAGGGTGCTAAACCGGGGCATGGCGGCGTATTGCCAGCAGCTAAAAATAATGAAGAAATTGCCAAGATTAGAGGAGTAGAACCACATACAACGATCATTTCTCCACCAAGTCATCGGGACATTCACAGTCCAGAAGATTTACTTCATTTCATCAAGCAACTAAGGGACTTATCGAATGGCAAGCCAGTAGGATTTAAGCTTTGTGTGGGTAGAACCGAGGAGTTTATTGATCTTGTCAAGAAAATGGTGGAGCTACAGATATGGCCGGACTTCATCACTGTGGATGGAGCCGAAGGAGGTACCGGAGCTGCACCACTGGAGTTTTCGGATTCGGTTGGATTGCCTTTAGAGCCAGCATTGATTTTTGTAAACAGGACATTGGTCAAATACAATCTGAGAGAGGAAGTAAAGATCATTGCCAGTGGTAAAGTACTTACCGCTTTCTCAATCCTGAGAATGCGTGCACTTGGAGCAGATATTTGTAATTCGGCAAGAGCATTCATGTTTTCTGTTGGTTGTATTCAGGCATTGAGATGTAACAATAACACCTGCCCAACAGGAGTTGCGACTACCAATAAAATGCTGACTAAGGGGTTGGTGGTATCTGATAAAGCAGAGCGGGTGTACAAGTTTCATCACAATACCATTCATGCAGTTCTGGAATTGTTGGGAGCTTGTGGGCTAGCTCACACAGAAGATATCACCATTGATATGTTTGTGAAAGGAGATGAGATGGTAGCGCTGACCAACAAGTATTTCCCAGATTCTGTTTTGAACAGAGTAGATTAACTTATCAGGGCTGAGATTTTGATTGCAACTATTTCTGTATGATATTGTAATATGCTCAGCTTAAATGATTTAATTATACCAAACCGTCAATTTACTCATGAAAGGAACTATCCATTATTGTCTCGAAGAGACGATCATCAAATACCATGGTGACCAAGCCTGGCCAAAAGTAGCTGTGGCTGCTGGATTTGGGGAAGACTATAGTTTTGGAACCAGAATCAGGGATGACATTGATGAAGTTCAAAGTATTGAATTATTTGTTCTTTCGGCGAATGTTCTAGGAATAGAACTTAGTCAACTATTTGATGAATTCGGGGAACACTGGTGTGTGGAGTATTCTCCTAAGGTATATGGTGTATTCTACAGAGGGATGAATTCCACGAGAGATGCGGTTACTAAGTTGGATCGAGTACATGAAACAGTGACCAACCATATACCGAATGCTTATCCTCCACGTTTTGTTTACAATTGGCAATCAGAAAACGTTCTGGAATTATTGTATAAATCTGATCGTAATCTCATTGATTTATTCATTTCATTAGTAAAAGGGTTGAATAAAAAATTTGGAGATTATACAGAGATCGACAAACGCAGTGAGCACATGGTTATTCTAACCTTCCACAGGGAACGACCTGAATACCTGGTTGAAGACGTTATCAGAGCTCAGAAAGTCTAATTTTTAGGTGTATTGTATATTAAGTTACCTTCTGCGTCTTTCTCAAAAGCTACGCTGGCGCCTGTAATTCCAATGGAGTAGAATCCTGTAATTTGTGAATAATCCAGTTCTTTTTGAATATCAGATTCCTGTGGTTGGATCAATTCTATAGCTACATCATTTCCTCTTAATATTCGTATGAATACATCTGGATCTTCTCTGTCGAAAAGATGTGTTCTGTCAACTGGAAAATTGACTTGATACCATTTTTCCTGGCTTCCAATGTCCTCACTGATCACGGCTAGGAAATAAGGTTTCAACTTGTCAGGGCCATTGTCTTCAAATAGTTGAATGTAATTAGCTTCAGGATCTTTCACGATGACCATTCGCCTATTGAGGATCGTATCTTCCATGACACTACCCACAAATTGTACATTGTTCTTTTTTAGGTGATCTACCAACCCATCAAATTGATTGGTTTTGAAACCGAATTTGAAAATACCTGGCAGGTAATTCACATTGTATGCTCGTTCAACTGAGTCTCGATGCTTTGCTTCCGTGTTTTGAGTGAGTTTGATCGTTAAATTATCATGATATAGTAGTGAATGATCTTTACTATCCATAAACCCAAGATTCTGGGAATACCATTTACTCAAAGTCTCAGAGTCTTTGGTAACAATGGTCAACTCATCAAATTTGAACTTTTCAGGAGTACTGCAAAAAGTGAATAGTAAGGCGGTTGCAAAAAATATCACCAATGATCTTATCATGCTATAAAATTAATTCAACAGATTAACATAAAAATCAAGGTGGCTCGATTATTGAGTTTTAACCCGACATATTCAATTGAATATTGACGAAATAATTCTTTAATCAAGAATTATTTGTCAGGGTAACCGCTGTGGCGGACCGTCCTGACATTCGCCTTTTAGCGAATCGTCAGCCCAAGGCAAATTATGCATTAAAGCATAATTTGGGTTTAATATCTGATAAAACGTGTCATCTTTGAAAAAGGATAAAAAAATTGTGAGAATGATTAGAAAAGGGGGCAGTTTAATAGCAGTATTTATTGTTTCAGTTTCATTGTATGCACAGATCGATGAAGCTAAAGTTTCTGAATTTGTAAGTCATGTAGCAGCAAGCTCAGATTATACGCGAGAGGAACTTACAGTTATTATGAATGCTGCTAAGTATGATCAATCAATCATTGACAAAATCAGTAAACCAGCCGAAGGTACGATGACCTGGGAGCGCTACCGCAATATCTTTATGAAAGATGAGCGAATAGCAGCTGGTGTGAAGTTCTGGGATGAATATGCTGATGTGATCCGTGTGGTTAGTGAGGAATCTGGAGTGGCAGAGGAGGCGATTATTGGCATCATTGGAGTAGAGACTTATTTTGGAAGAATCAAAGGTTCTTACAGAGTGTTAGATGCCTTATATACGCTGGCATTTGGTTATCCCAAACGATCATCATTTTTTACTTCAGAACTTGAGAAGTACCTCACCATAGCTAAGAGGGAAAACCTGGACATCTATTCTGTAAAAGGGTCTTACGCTGGAGCTATGGGCTATTGTCAATTTATGCCGAGTAGTTATGAAGCATATGCCAAGAGTTTTGAAGATGGTACCAGGGATTTGATGACTCCAGAAGATGCCATTGCTTCGGTGGCCAATTATCTAAAAGTGCATCGTTGGTCCACTGGAGATCGTGTAACGATGAAGGTTTCTAGTATCATCAACCCAAAGGAGGTAAGCACCAAATCGGTGAAACCAAATAATAGTTTACAGTATTACAGCGAAATGGGCTATATGCCTTCTGGAAACATGTCTCCTTCGGCTAAAGCTGCCTTGATTGAGTTGGATCATGAAGATGGTACTAAAGAATATTGGTTTGGATTCAACAACTTTTATGTGATCACTCGATACAATCATAGTAAGCTCTATGCAATGGCTGTGCATCAGTTGGGGCAAGCAGTGAAAGCTGCAAGAGAGGGCGCTTAATCCATTAAAATCCACTCATACAACACAGGGGAAGAGTAGGCTCCACCCCAGGCATCATGTCCTTTTTTTGGGAGCAGACTAAATATCCTTTGAGCTGATAGCTCATCTGATGAAAGAGACATGTTGTCAACTGTAAGAAAAGGTCTTTGTCGCTGCTGAAACCACTTTACCACTGATTTAGAGTATTCGGATTCTACCTGTTGGTCTCCATCATTATGGATGATCCAGATTGGTTTGTACAGCAATACATCACAGTCTTCATTGCAATTGATTCTACCCGAAATCGGGATGATTTTATGGAAACGATCTGGATGTTTTTTGGCTACCTGCCAGCAGCCATGACCTCCTTTGCTTACTCCTGTGATCGATACCCTGTTTTTATTTCCATTGTACTGCTCTAGTACCTGATCAATAATGTGAATGATTGCACCCGCATTCTGCCCCCATTCACGCTGTTCTCGTGGGCCAGTTGTCATATGTGGTTGGATGATAATGAAAGAATCTAAAACATATTGTTTGAGTGTTTCATTCGAACTGTTATTAGCATATCGAATAGGGCCTTCATTTTTGGCCGTTCTTGGGTTAGGTCCTGCAGCCATATCTCCCCCGACCAGGTAAACTAAAACTGGCCATTCTTTATCTGAATGATGATAGTTCTCTGGTAGATAGAGCCAATAGCCGTCAAGGTCATTGACTAGGCCATCATCTACCCAAACTTGATGGCCAGGTCCAGGAGAAGAACAACTAAATAAAAACGTCAGAGTTAGGAGACAAACGAGTATTCTCATTCGTCTCTCAGTATTTGAGCTGGGTTCACTTTCACTACTTTGTAGGATCTAATTGCGGCTGTTGATAAAATCAGAATCATCAAGCCGATGACTGGTAATGTCAGTAGGAGAGGTTGTAATTCAATTGAGTAAGCAAAATTCATCAGCCACGCCTCAAACACATAGTAGCCAGTAGGAATTGCTATCAGTGCAGCAATCAATGATAATATGCCGAATTCTCTCGTCATCAGAGAAAGTATTTGCATTGCTGAAGCACCGTGAACCTTTCTAATGCTCATTTCTTTCAATCTACGCTGAACAGTGTAGGTAGTTAGTCCAAACAGACCAGCAAGTGAGATGAAAATGATTAAAATTGAAAAACCAGCGAATAGCTCTGCTCGCTTTTGGTCCTTATCATATTGCTGTTGAAAGTGTTTGTCAAGGAAGACGAACTCAGCTTGTTCGTTTCCTGCGGTATTTTTCCATACCTCATCAATAGAAGCAATAAGGTCCTGGTAGTTGTCGGTTTGAGTTTTGATTAACAAATCTCGTCCTCCAACAACGTGTCTAAGAACCATTGGCTCAATGGTGTGATGCAGTGAAACGAAATGAAAGTCTTTCACTACGCCAATGATTTTGTCTTCCCAGCGAGTACCGGATTTTAGTGTCTGTCCTACAGCTTCTTCAGGGGACCATCCACTTTCTCTGGCAAAGGTTTCATTGATAATTACNCCGATCCGCTTGCCATCTCTTCCGCGANAATCTTCGAAATTAGTTCCNGNNANTAATTCNAGTTTCAANGTTTCAATGAAGTACTGGTCAGCCCAGATGTGTGGNCANACNATNTTTTTCNNNCCNTCTNNNGTGTNGATATTCAAAGTTGTTGATTGGTGCCATTTCTCCAGGAGTATGCTCGGCAGAGGCTACTGACTTAACACCAGGTAACTGCAGCAATTGATCACGAATAGCCCAATAGTTTTTATTGGCGGTATCATCCATTTTAGTGGTGAGGACCTGGTTCTGATCGAAACCTAGCTGCTGAGAAGTCATGAATTGATATTGTTGATAGACCACTGTGGTACCAATGAGCACCAGGCAACATAAGGAAAGTTGAAATAGGATCAACCCACTTCTAAATCTATTGGTTTTCGTCTTGAGTTCTTTTTGAAAGGCTCTTATGCCGGAAAGTTTGAGTGCTGGATAAATACCGCTCGCCAATAAAATTATCAGCAATATGGATAGAATTGCAAGAACTGCTTTCCAGCTAATGAGATCATATACACTTAGTTCAATTCCTGCATAGGTCTGGAAAAGAGGTTGCCCCCTAATGATCAGTAACATCGCTATGAGAACAGATAGGGAAATCAGGAAACCTGACTCGAAGAAAAACTGAGAAACAATTTGATTTTTTATGGCTCCAAAAGTTTTTCTCACACTCACTTCTTTCAATCGCTGATAAGTTTGTGCAGTTGTGAGGTTGACATAGTTGATGATACTCATAGATAGTATCAATGCCATGAGAATACCGAATCCTTTGAGATACGACATGTTGCCATCATTGGCTTCCATTTCGAACTTCCGATTCGTAATGAAATGAATGTCGGTGATTTTCTCAGGCTGGATAATGATTTTACCCCGGCCACTTCCACCTTCGTCACCAAAGATTTCGGTACTTATTTCAGCCAGGTTTTGCTCGAATGCAGATTCGTCAAACTCATCAATGACTTTTACATAAGTAACCCAACGCCAGGCATCCATTTGATTGACCACATTCGGATCATCCAGAGAAATAAATGCCTCAGGATGAATGTGTGANGTNATTGGNGGATCNNCNATNATTCCAGTNATNGTNTANTGNTCTTCATTATCCCTGGTGAGAATNTGCCCAATTGGATTGGAATCATTTGNAATCAACTTNTTNGCAAGAGATTGTGTGAGAACNATGGAGAANGGTTTTTCTAAAGCTTGATTAGGATCTCCAGCTAACCATTTATAATTAAGAATATTTTGTAGACCAGCTTCTGATTTGTAGATCCTGCTTGTCTTAATTAATTCATTCCCTTTTTTGAACTGCATATTGCTGTACCTTCTAAGCATCGCATAGGATTCTACCTGAGGAGACTTTTCAGTAACCGCTTTTCCAAAACCTGAGGGTGAGATGGCCAGTTTCGTTATATCATCCCCAAATTCCATATCCAAAGTCAATCGATAGATACTGTCGTGATCAGTAAAATGTCGATCATAGCTCCACTCCTGATAGATGTATTGGGCTAGAAAACCACACGCAGTTAATCCCATAGTAAGTCCCAAAAGATTGACGAGTGTAGACGTTTTGTTCTTTAAAGCTGCTCTGTAACTGATTTTTAGATAATTACTGATCATGGTGGTGAGTTGGTAGGTAAGTGATTTTCTTTTTTGGGTGAAGGATGAACGGAAAAAGCCAATAGCTCGCCATACATATCTTCNTCGCGCTTTTTTCACCGAATAGTGTTGACTTTCAATTTCGAATAGCTCAAAAAGGTCCCCCTCTATTCCTTCAATGAGGTTTTTATCACAAAGCCTGCGCAGCAGTTGAATGATCCATTTTGGTTCTCGACTACTCATCTTTTAAAGTCTTAGCCGGGTTCAGATTTGCCGTATAAAAGGTGTGATAACCTACTGTTCCAATTGCGATAATGATAAGCACGACAGCAGGAATTATAAATAATAGTGGCGAGAGGAAAATTCTATTGGCAAAGTTATCCAGCCAATTGTTCATCAGGTAATAGCTAATTGGTATGGAAATCAAGATGGCGATCCCTACCAATTTCAAGAAATCCCCGGTTAGCAACAGTAACAATCTCGTGAATGAAGCACCAAGGACTTTTCTAACCCCAACTTCTTTGGTTCTTAGATTGGTCATGTAAGATGCCAATCCAAACAATCCGAGACAAGCGACTAAAATAGCCAGAGCAGAGAATAAGCTGAAGATCGAGCCAAACCTAAGCTCACCTTTGTATTGTTCATTGTAAAAATCATCCAGGAAGAAGTATTCCATGGGTTTGTCGCCAAATGCTGTTCTCCAGTGTGCTTCTATTTGATCTACAGAAGCCCTTACATTTTGAGAGTTGATGCCAACCGAGTATAATCCATTAGGTGAGCTGAAATATCTGAAAACAAGCGGATCGTATTCGGCTTTGGGTGATTCTTGTCGGTAGTTTTTTAGGACTCCAACTATTTTAAATGTATCGCCCCAAAAGTAAAAGTCCTTGTCGAGGGCTTCTTCGGCACTATTTAATCCCACCAGATTTACTGCTGCTTCGTTGAGGAGGAGGCTATTCGGTTCATTTCCATAGCTGTCATCAAATTTTCTTCCAGCAACAACTTCCAGATCATAGAAGTCGATAAAGTTCTTATCCATCCCAATGACACGATATTGGTTAGATTCTGCTTCTGTTTGACTCAGCAATCTCAAACCACCTGCATTCCAATTGGGGTTTCTTCCAGGAACTTCAGTTGAATTAGTTACTCCAGAAACAAAACTTTCGCCTACCAAGGCATTCTTAAATACGGACTCTCGTACTTGCCTTACAGAGTCACGACTGAAAGATGGTGTTTCGATAACAAGAGTTTGCTCCGTAGTAAATCCAAGGTCCTGATTTTGAAGGTACTGCAGTTGTTTATAGACGATATAGGTCCCTGTGATCAATATGATAGAAGCTAAAAATTGAAATACCACGAGACCTTTTCGCATCAAATTACCTTTACTGCTGCCACTAAATTTACCTTTGAGAACGGTCACAGGCTTAAAATTCGCTAATACGGCCGCTGGATAGAATCCTGAAAGGATAATTCCCCCAAGGAATAAAATTCCCAGACCTAACCAAAACCAATTGACATCTGGCCAGGTGTAGCTGCTAGCTCTTCCGATGAAATCATTGAAATATGGAAAAGCAGTTAGCACAAAGATGAAGGCTAGTGCCAGGGCAATAAGATTAATAAACGAAGACTCGAAAAGGAACTGATGAACAAGCTGGCTTTTTAGACTACCCATTACCTTTCTAATGCCTACTTCTTTGGCTCTATTAATAGATCTAGCAGTAGTAAGGTTGATGTAGTTAATCCAGGCAATGACCAATACGAACATGCCAATAATCAATAGAAAATAAGTAGCTGTTTTATCTCCTGTCGGTTTGATTTCACTTCTATAATCTGAGATCAAATGGATTTGAGTTAATGGTTGTAAAACAAACTCCATCGCCGCATTGTACTGCGCCATGTCTTCTCCTTCTCGTTGTAGTATCCAATCCGGAAACTTGGCTTCTAATACTTTTGGATCAGTACCATCTCTCAACACAACGTAATTCAAGAATCCGTCCCATTGCCAGGCCGTTCTGGCTTCTTCACCTCTGTAGTGTACATAGGTCTCAAACGAATATAATATATCAAATTTCATATGGCTCTTTTCTGGGAAGTCCTGGAAAATAGCCGTTACCATGAAGTTATCAGAATCATTGAGTTTTACATTCTTACCAATAGGATCATCATCACCGAATAGCTTTTTAGCCATGGATTCGCTCAAGGCCACGGTGAATACCTCATTTAATGCAGTTTCACGATTTCCCTTCAGTACCGGAATGGAAAAAATATTGAAAAAGCTTTCGTCAGCATAGTATGCGAACTTTGGTTGGAAGTAGTTTTTATCCCTGGAAATCATAGCTGCGCTTTGATGCATCACGACAAAATCTTCCACTTCAGGAAAATCCTCTTTCATGTGAAGTCCTACACCTGCACAACCTGCAGCCCATTGTGTGGTTAATTCTCCNTTNTTNAATCGATTGGTTTGNACCCGGTAGATATTCTCTTTATTCTCAAATACCTGATCATANGAAGTTTCATAGTGCACATATTGNAGAATCATGAAACCAGCAGCCATACCAATGGCNAGNCCGATNANNTTGATAAATGAGTACGCTTTATGCTTNCNAAGATTTCGNAGNGTGATGGTGAANAAATTGTGCCACATAGCAATATTGAGTTTGAGTTGATCTATTCTTTTGAAAAAGGTATGCCTCAGAAACCCAAGCGCTCTCCACTGGTATTTTCTATTGGCACGTTTGAGTCCTATTTTTTCAATCTCGAATGCGCGCAATTCCTGCAAGTCTCCACGAATACCTTCATAGAGATCATCTTTGCAGAGGCGCTGCAGTATTCGATCGATTAAAAATTCTTTATTCACCACGATTAAAAGCTATTCCAGGGATAGCGTTCCACAGTTGATTTCGGATTTCTCTAGATTCATGAAGGACTTTTTCACCCGCTACAGTTACTCTGAAAAGGTGTTTTCGTCTTCCACCTCGTTCTTTGGTGGCGCCATCGTATCTTGATTCGCAATATCCTTTCTCCTCCAACCGCTTCAATACCGAATGAACCGTGCTAATAGTGAGCTTGCGTCCAGTTCGCTCTTCCACATTTTGCATCACCGCCACACCATAAGCATCATCATACAATGTTCCGACAGTTAATAAAATGATTTCTTCGAGTTCTCCTATCTGTGTGCCTTTCATGATCTGTTACTAATAATACTGTTGATTTACGCTAAAGTAACAGATTAGTTTCGGTTTTGTCGAAATTGGATAAAATATTTGTTTCGGTTTTGTCGAAAAACCTATTTAAGTGCCTTATGGATCTGTTTTGGCGAGAAGTGAATCGTACTCAGTTTTGTAGTTTTGATGAAGGAGATGTTCCTCGCCCAGTACTTTCTTACTTATAGAGATGGCTTGCCGGTAATGATGTTTTGCTTTCTCGATTTGATCCATTTCCCAGTAAAGCCTCCCAAGTAGCCAGTTGGAGTAACTAATTTTTTGATGTTCTTCACCAAAGTTTATCGAGTATATATTAAAAGCTTTCTGATAGTAATTTTCTGCCTCTTTCCACCGATGTAAGTAGAACTGAACATTCCCTAAACTAACATAATCTCCTGCTACATAGGGGTGGTTTTTACCCAGAGTTTCTATATCAGCATCCAGCACCTTTTCGAAATAGCTATTTGCTTCCTTATATTTTTTTTGACTCAGTTTTGAGTTACCGAGGTTGTACAAAGTAGAAACTGTGTATTGGTTGGTTGGGCCATATTTGTCCAAGTAGGTATGGTAGGCTATTTCGGATAGAGAATCTGACATTTTATAATTCTCAATTTTATAATAGGCAGACCCTAAATTGGTCAATGTGACCATCAAACTGGGATTGTGATTCTCATAGATTTCTAGTTTTCTTGAGAGTTGTTGTGATAGAATTTCAATTTGTTTTTGATAAAGTCCGAGACGCTCATAGGCCAGAGCAATATTATTTTGGGCAATGAAAAGTACGTCAATATTGGAATGTTGATAAGCTAATCCGATCTTCAATGCCTTTTTTGCATAATCTAATGCTTCGTCATATTCTGATAACTCTCTGAGATTACTGCTATGGTAATTGTACGCCATGGCCAGGACCGCTTGAGGTTCTTCAGTGTAAACCTGGTTCACGGTTAAGCCGTTTGGAATCGCTTCCTCTAATAACTCAATAGATTTTTTGGTTACGTCTCTTCCCTCCGCATATTGTGCAAGTGAGTATTTTATATTTCCTTTTGTGTGGTATGCGAAAGCTAGTGCGACGGGGTATTCATTGCTTTGCTTCAATAGTTCAATACATAAGTCTATTGCAGAATCAGCGGATTCATATTGAGACATATTTCGATAGTAACCTGCCATATTACTATATGCATTGGCTAGATCTATATCCTTGGTTTCTGAGCTATTCAAATAAATGGAGAGAGCCTCCTCATAAATGGGTTTTGTCTCTTTCCACAGTCCTACTTCAGAGTAAACTTCCCCAATTTGCGTCAGAGCAAATGCTTTTACCTCAGTATTTTTAAGCTTATCAATTTCAAGCTTTGAGTTATTTAGCAAATCCCGAGCGGTCAGGTCTGCCAATTGAGTTTGGTTGGGATTATTGGCTTGAAATATGCTTTTTAGGAATTTATTTGCTTCTTCAAGCTTAGCTTTTTCTTGACGTGTTTTCTGAATTTGCAACTGATTGGTGATTGCTGAACCGACTGAAACTATCAGAATAATTAGTGTCAAGCTTACAGCTATCTTATTTCTTCGGATGTAAAGTAGTGACTGCTCCAGAATATCTGCTTGGCCAGCAATAGTAGGGTGGAGCGTCTGATAATTAATTAAGTCTTGAGCAAACTCCGAGGCAGATAAATAGCGGTTTTCAATTTGAGATTCCAGGGATTTTTGAAGGACATCACTTAATCTGGAGCTTATTTTGATTTCCTTTCTGGTGTATTTCCAGTTAATTATTTCTTCTTGTAGCTCTTCTTTGGTTGAACTCTTAAACGGAGAGGAAGAAGTCAGTAATTCATAGAGCATCAGCCCCACCTGATAGAGATCAGACTGGGTTGTTGCCGGATTTTGTTGAATCACTTCAGGTGACATGTATCGTAGTGTGCCTGATTCTCTCCACGCGAAATCGGTTGCAAGGTTTTGGCCAATCCCAAAATCTACCAATTTTGGTTCGCCCTCAGGAGTAATAAGAATATTTGCAGGTTTCAAATCACGATGTAAAATAAACCTGTTATGTGCATGTTGTAAGGCACTAAGAACCTTGATTATTAAGGTTGTTTTTTGATCAATGGTTAAGTGATTTGAGGTGCAATATTGGTCAATAGGAATCCCATCGATGTATTCCATGACGATATAAGGAATTCCATCTGATGTGATACCACCATCAAATATTTTTCCAATATTGGGATGATTAAGGTTAGCTAAAAGCTCTCTTTCAGTATTGAAATAAGCGATGTGATTCTCAGTTAGATTATGAGGAGGCAGTAGTTTAATGGCTACCTGCTGTTCAAATAAATTATCTGCTCGTTTTGCCAGATAAACCTGAGCCATACCTCCTTTGCCAACTTGTTCGATCAGAGCGTATTTCCCAATCCGATAACCTGTCTCCAGGTTAATCTCCAGGCAATTGGCGATTTCTTTTTCCAGGATTATACTTAAATTATCAAAGAAGTCGTCGGCTTCTTTCTGCTGATTGACTAGTTGATCGATATCGGCATTAGGATCTATGGATGTCATAAATGCGATCCATTCATCACGTGAAATTTGATCAGACATGGCGGTGTATTTCTTATGCTGGAACGGCAGTGATTTGCTGGTGCAGCCAGGTTTTGGCCATTGACCATTGTCTCTTTACTGTGCTAGGACTTGATCCAACCACTGAGGCAGTTTCTTCGATGCTGAGCCCTGCAAAAAATCGACATTCCACAATTTTGGTATAATCCGGCTGCTTTTGCTCCAAAACGGTCAAAGCATCCTGAATTTGTAAAATGATGGACTTGCTTTCTTCTGAGAGGAGCAGCTGTTCTTCTAAATCATCAATCTGTATTTTTTCTCCTGATCGTTTTTGAGTGCCTTTTTTATGACATGCATTCACCAATATTTGACGGATAGCTTTGGATGCCAGGTTGAGAAAGTGTGCCTTATTCTCAAGTTGAGATAAATCTGCTTTGGATAGCTTCATATAGGCTTCATGCACAAGTGCGGTTGTATTAAGTGTATCCTGATTCCTAAAGCGAATTCGAATAAGGTGGGCACTTTGTCTCAACTCTTGATAGACAAGTGGAAATAAGTGATCCAATGCTTGTTGATCACCAGCGTTAATTCGCTCAATGATTTTATTGAGTTCAGTTTCACTGATCATAGGAACTAGGGCGTTTTGGCGAATTGGAAAGTTACTAATTATTGTTCGAATAGTCCTGCTCAATGGAGGGGAATGAATACAAAATCCCAGCCGAAAGTGGCTGGGATTAGGAAACATATGAAGATAAGCTTTAGTGACCGCCTAGTTACTATCGCCTTCTACATTGTTAGTGAATGTATTGTTTGAGGCGGTTAAAACACCAATGGAATAAAGTCCCCATCCTTTACTGTTTGAAATAGTACAGTTAGTGACGGACAGCTGTGCATCTTGTTCTACACCAACACTTGCTGCAAAATTTGGCCCTGTGAAATCATGTTGTGAATTTCCAGCATAGCTCACTTCTGTGTAGTCCAGGCTATTCATGCTGTTGGATGATACAAAGAAGAGTCCTTTCCAATGCAAATTTCCGCTGATATTAGAAGAGGTGAATTTGATCATGTTGCTAGCTGTGCCTTCTGCGATAAATGCTCCTCTAACTTCAATCACAATGTCTTCATTCATCTCAAAGACTGATCCAGCTGCCACTGAAGTGGTGCCTTCAAGGTATAAATTGCCAGTGACTCTGTAGGAGGCATCATTGGATAAAGCATTCCATGTAACATCTTTGTTGTCGGATTGATTGGAACCAAAAATTTCTACTTCTGCATAACTATTGTTGGTAAAAGTAGTGTTACCATCCATGGCATCAACCTCATCTGCAGGTACACCCACCGCTCTTTGATTTGAAGAGAATGTGTTGTTGGCAAATGTTTCAAGAATTCCTCCCTGATCGTCTACATAGAGACCATAATCTGCATTGTTGGAAATGCTGGAATTGGAAATGGATACTTTTCCACCCAAATCTACTCCAACAGCTGCAGCGTAATTATCTCCTGTAAAATCGATCACACTATTGCCAGCATAAGAGATGTCACAGTAATCCAAATGGTTCAAAGAACTTGCAGAAGGAATGTAAATCCCTTTCCAAAGAAGTCCACCGATCACATTGGAAGAAGTGAAAGTAATTCTATCAGAATCACTACCAATTGCGCTAAGTGAACCAGAAACGGTAAATAGTACATTTTCATCCAGCTCAATGTCTACACCTGGATTTATCGTTAGATCGCCTAGTATTTCTATGTTCCCTGATATGGTGTATGCTGCGTTGCTATTTAGGTTGACCCAGCTGGAGGTTTTATTTGCATCATAGTCAGATCTGAAAATTTCAACATCAGCAAAAGAGTTGCTGCTAAAAGTTGTTGCTTCGTCTAGTGCTTCCACTTCATTGGCAGGTAGGCCAACTGCATTGTCATTATTTTCAAAGTGGTTATTGGCAAATTCTGCTAATAAACCACCTTGATCATCGATATAAAGCGCGTAGCCTTTGTTGTCATGAAGCGTGGAATTAGTAACAGATACTTTGCCTCCCTCGTCAACTCCAATTGCAGCAGGGTAGTTTTCTCCGGTAAAATCAATATTAGAGTTACCTGCATATGAGATTGATGAGTAATTGAAAGCATTTCTGCTATCGCCGGAAACGATGAGTATTCCCTTCCAGTGTAGGTCCTGAGAGATATTGGAAGAGGTGAATTCAACCAGCTGGTTTTCGGCTCCATTCACTATCATGGCGCCAGTTACATAGATCAATACGTCTTCATCTACTTCAAATTTGGCTCCAGCTTCAATTGTTAAGGTTCCTCCGATTTCAATACCACCTGAAATAGTGTATGTGGCATCTTCGCTAAGAGCATTCCAGGTAGTCTCTTCCGTTTCGAGTAGATTGGAACTGAAAATTTCCACGTCAGATTGCGTATTGTTTACGAATGTTGAGGTGTTGTCAATGTCAGTTACTTCGTTTGCCCAGGTGGCTACCCCATTGTCATTAGCCTCCATATGGTTGTTGGAAAATTTATTTAATCGACCTCCATTATCATCTACATATACCGCATATCCTTTGTTTTTAATGAAGGTTGAGTTAGAAATGCTCACGTTTCCTGTAGATTCTATGCCGATAGCGGCAGAATAGTTTTGACCTGTGAAATCAAAATTTGAGTTTCCAGCCAGGCTAAAATGAGCATACGATATACTATTTGCATTGCTGCTTGAGGCAATATAGATTCCTTTCCAATAGAGTTCTCCTGCTTTATTCGCTGGTTCAAAAACAATTGAATCTGTTGCTGTTCCTTCAGCAACTAGTGTTCCAGTAGATGTAATGTTCAATGCCATGTCTTCCTGAAAGGCGATTCTGACTCCTGGTTGGATTGTAAGTCCAGCTAAAACCTGTACATTCCCATCCACCAGGTAATCAATTAATGAGGCATCATCTTCGTTGATATTTTCCAAGGTTCGATCTGAATCTATAGTTCCGTTCAACCGTAGAAACCCTCCCGGAATGACCGTGATGGTGGATGATTTGGTATCGCTAACTTCACCATCTAAACTTGTGATTGTCAGGTCCACTGCGTAATCACCAATTTTATCAGGAGTGAAGTTTGCCTGAATCGCCGAGGCATTTGATATTTCTACATCACTTCCTTCCGGGATGGCGGTGAATGCCCATTCAATATCAAAACCAGTAGTTGATTCATTAAAAGAGGTGGTAGCATCTAAAGTGACTTCTTCTCCAATCGTAGGCGACTCTGGAGTGAAAGAGAAAGCTGCAACCAGTTTGATTTCATCCGTTGAATCTTCTGGTTCTGGCTCATCTTCCGAACAACTTGTCCAAATCATCATGCTCAACATTGTGAGCATCAATATGAACATCTTGATAAGTTCTTTTCTTGATTTCATAGTTTCATTTGTTTTTATGTTCCCTTTACTGGTCATTACAAGAAACATTTGAAAACTGGGTCAGCGATTTGAAAAAAAATTAGAACATGTCGTTTTGAGATTGGTTTTTCCTTTAATGGAAAGTAACAAAGAGACAATTGCGGATGAGCTATATGAAATACTAACAGAAGATGGAGAGCAGCGTGTATGCAAGGACATCTCTGAGGCTTCATGCAATGAGACCCCTGGTAATTATTTTCTCAATGCTTTCAATGGGTTTAGTTCCAAGTTAGCAGAACAGCTAGCCAGTCCAACTTTAGTCATCCCGTGGGTATTTTCTTTGTTAGGAGTTCCTTCTTTTTTTAGTGGTTTATTAGTTCCGGTCAAGAATGCTGGTTCTTTGGTTCCTCAGCTGTTTGTATCTGGAAAAATTAGACGATTTAGTAAGCGAAAGTATTTCTGGTCAGGAGCAGCATTGGTTCAGGCGATAGCCATGATGTCGATTGCATTAACCATTCATTTAGAAAATACCTCTTTATTCGGATGGATTGTTGTTGGTGCGCTCACACTATTTAGTATAGCCAGTGGGGTTGCTTCCATTGCTTTTAAGGATGTGATGGGAAAGACAATTCCTAAAGGGAAAAGAGGTCAGTTGTTGGCGTTAAGAGCAACTGGAGGTGGAGTTCTGACAACCATAACCGGTATTGTTTTCTATTTCTTTCTTACCAATACCAAAGATGAGGAAGCTTATGTCTGGATATTCAGTATTGCAGCTGTACTATGGTTAGTAGCCTCGATATTATTTGGGTTGATTCATGAAGAAGCTGGAGCCACAGATGGGGGTAGAACACCGGTTCAGGAATTGAAAAACGGTCTGAATATTCTTAAAAATGATAATAACTATCGAAGGTTTCTGATTACGAGGGGTTTGTTGCTCGCTATTCCTCTGGTGCAACCGTTCTTTATACTCTACGCTCAGGAAAATATTGGAGTGGATATCAAGGGGTTAGGTCTTTTTGTCATCCTCACGGGAGTGAGCAACATGATTAGTAGTCCGTTCTGGGGAAAGTTTGCTGACAAGAGTAGTAAAAAGCTAATGATTGTAACTGGTGTTATGGCAGCATTGGTTTGTGGCTATTCATTACTTTTTGAGATGTTCCCAAAGGACTGGCAAAATATCTATACCTATTCTCCTGTATTCATTCTGATCATTATCTCTTACGGCGGAGCAAGAATGGCTAGAAAGGCTTATTTGGTTGATTATGCTCCGAAAGACGAACGTCCCCTGTATGTTTCCATGGCCAATACCTCTATCGGTATTCTTATTTTACTTTCTGGAATGCTGAGTTTGATTGTTAATTATTTTGGCATAGAAATAATGGTGTCATTTTTAGCGATCACCATGTTGCTGGCAGCTTTAAGTGCTGCGAGGCTTAAGGATATTTAATACAGGAGATAAGGAAGAAGTAAATCTTTCATTTCTTCTCTGGTAGTGTCTTTGTGTTTGATAAGAAAATCAACAACATCTGTTGAGAAGCCTAGTTTTTTAGCCATTTGGATAACAAAATATTCCTCTGAATTAGCGACCGTATCATCTGCAAGAACCACCAACATACAGTCCATCATGAAGTCCATTTTATCTATGACAGACATAGGAGCTAGACTTTCAGTGTAAGCTGGAGCATCCAGGATTTCTTGAAACTCAGCATCAGTTGCACCATACTTTTTGCTGATTTTTTCAATAACGGCCTTTTCTTCATCAGCAAAGTCTTCATCAACCATAGCGATTTTTACCAAAATGCTGAGTTGCTTTTTTTGTTGGAAGTCTAACATAACTCTAGTTTAATTAATTTTCCTGATAGTTGTTTACCTGCATTTCAAATTTTGATAGATGGTTGACCCCAATTCATTCCAATTGATTTATGACCAAATGTGTTTTCCTTGACCGTGATGGAGTAATCAACAAAGGATACTCTGATTATGTTTATACACTTGATCGTTTCGAAATATTGCCTGGGGTGATGGAAGGTATAACAGGCTTAAAAAAGACAGGTTATAAGCTTGTGGTGATCACCAATCAATCAGGTATATCACAAGGGATCTACACACGGTTCCAGATGCAAGCGTGTCACAACTTCATGCAATCACAATTGAAGAATCAAATTGATCAAATTTATTATGCTCCATGGCATCCTAAGGTTTCTGACTCTCCAAGCAGAAAGCCAGGGACATTAATGTTTGAGCGGGCGATATGCTAAAATAATCGTGGATGATCGGAGATCAAAAGCGGGATCTATTACCGGCTATCAAATTAGGTTTAAGCACAATTCAAGTTGCTGGACAGGATGATCAAGTGGCTGATTGTTTGGCTAGTGATTTACTAGAGGCCTCCAAGTTGATTCTGGACTAGTTATTCGCAAATCATATAGTCAGAGTAGCTCACTCCTAACTCCTTGGCTTTCTTCCAGTCTTTGGTTGCACCTTCTTTGTCATTGATCATGCATTTGGCAGTGCCTCGGCTGACGTAAGCTTCTGCAAAACCTTTATTGTATTTAATGACCTTATCAAATTCTTCGATTGCGAGCTCGGCATTTTTATCTGAGAGATAGATATATCCTTTTTCATAGTAGGCTTCAGCATAATCCTCTTTAAGGTCAGTCGCTTTGTTGAGATCTGACATTGCACCTTTTTTATCCCCAGAAGCGGATTTACAAACACCTCTCAAGTAAAATACTTCGGCATTATTAGGTGCATAGGCTGCCGCCTTGTTGAAGTCAAGTATAGCTCCTTTGTAATCCTCTTCCAGATATTTGTCGTAACCGGCATCTAGATATTTCTCCGAACCATCTTGTGCAGGAAAGAGCGTGAGGCCAAAAAGTAAAATAAATAGTTTCATCATCTCAAAGGTATTTAACGGTTCTCAATCTTACATGTTGTTCTCAACCCAACGTCTTATCCAAGTTATAAGCAGCACTGATTAAGGATAAATGAGTGAAGGCCTGTGGAAAATTGCCCAATGCTTCGCCTCTCGGCCCCGTTTCCTCGGCGTACAATCCCAGGTGATTGGCATAGGTAAGCATTTGCTCAAACATCAATCGAGCTTTCTCCAACTTGTCTTTATCTTGTTGCCCAGCCCGTGTTAGTGCTTCTACCATCCAGAAGGTACATAGATTGAAGGTGCCTTCTTCGCCGGTAATTCCATCATCGGTCTCGTTCACATTGTAGCGATAGACCAAACTATCCATCAATAATCCGCCTTCTTCTGGTGATTTTAAGATGGCATCAATAGTTTTGATGATTCGGGTATCTGAAGGTGAAACGAAGAAGGTTAATGGCATCATTAGATTAGAAGCGTCAAGTGTTTTACTTCCATAATGTTGTACAAAAGCACCAACTTCAGCATCCCAACCTTTGGTCATTATTTCTTCATAGATTTTATCGCGTTCTTTCATCCAAACATCTCTATCAGAAGGGAAGGAGCGCTTGTCAGCCAAACGAATGCCTCGATCTAGAGCCACCCAGCACATTAATTTGGAGTAGACAAAATGCTGTCTACCACCCCGTACTTCCCAGATACCTTCATCTTTCAGGTGCCAGTTATTGGCCACCCAGTTAATTAGCTTTCGTAGTTGCTTCCACAGATCATAGGAAATTGGGTTGCCATATTTGTTGAAGAGGTAGACCGAATCAAGAAGTTCTCCGTAAATGTCTAGTTGCAGTTGATCATAAGCTCCATTACCAATTCTAACGGGTTTAGATCCTTTGTATCCTTCCAGGTGGTCCAACGTGAATTCTTCCAGTTCATGTCGTCCATCTATTCCATACATGATTTGAATGGACCCATCTTCGTTGAGCTCGTAGCAACGCTCTTCTACCCATCTCATAAAATTTTCTGCTTCCTTGGTGAAGCCAATTCGCATCAAACCATAAATGGTAAAGGCAGCATCCCGAATCCAGGTATAGCGATAGTCCCAGTTTCTTACCCCTCCGAGTTCTTCGGGTAGGGCACATGTTGGTGCAGCAACTATGGCACCGGTTGGCTCGAAGGTTAGAAGTTTCAGGGTAAGTGCAGAACGAATAACTATTTCTCTCCATCGACCTTTGTAGGTGCACTGTTTCACCCAGTCGGTCCAATAATCGATAGTGCTGATGAGTCCTTCATGTGCAATGTCATCTGAAAAACTGGTTTCTCCACCTTCAGTCTCTTTCATCACAAAATTGGCAGTTTCACCACCTTGCATTTCGATTTCTGCACAAACTCCTGAGCTAAAATTATCAAGAGGTATAGAGGTGGAAAGGGTAAGTGACAGGCTTTTCGATTGAAAAGTAGCTCCTTCACCACTGATGATGGTTTGATGCTCATCTCTGGCATAATTGAATGCAGGAACACATTCCATACGCATTTTCATGGTGCCACGTACCATTTTCACCCAACGTACCAGGCGATTTTGTTGTTCTCCGATTTTGGTCTTCCCTACAGGCATAAAATCGATTACCTCACAGACCCCTTGCTGCGCCAAAAATCTAGTGATCAATACATTGGTATCTGGCCAGTAAAACTGCTTTTTGGTGACTTCTGATTCTACAGGTGTAATTTGAAAGTAGCCAGCCTTTTTATCATCAAGAATTCGTCCAAAAACACTCGGAGAGTCAAAATGAGGGAAACAAAACCAATCAATGGAACCATCAACTCCTACCAGACAACTGGTACGCATGTTCCCAATGATTCCGTAATCTTCGATTTTTTTATAGGCCATAGACTAAGCAATGCGTTTTGATAGTAAGTCTTTTTGGGAGGGTGTTGTTCGGAATATTTTCAATTTACATCATCCAGGACTATTGGCATGATTTATTAGTGGGTTATTATTTTACTTACAAAAGTGAAACTTTATAATAGAGTCAGGAGTATATAATACTTACAATTGTGAAATAAATGGAAAATATCAAGTTAGGAAATTTTGAAGAGCTGATTTTACTATTGGTTGCATTGCTTTATGATAAGGCTTATTCGGTTTCCATTGTGGAGGAGTATGAAAAGCAAACCGGTAAAAGCATTAATATCAGTGCCATTCATACGGTACTATATCGGCTAGAGAAGAAAAGTTATTTGGAATCTCGCTTAGGTGAGGCCAAATCAGAACGTGGGGGTAAACGCAAACGACTTTTTTACCTGACTACACAAGGAGCAAATGCACTAAACGAAATTCAAAATGTTCGTGATCAATTGCGTAGCCAGATTCCATCCATTGCTTTTCCTACTTCATGAAAAGATCTACATCATATGACCCGCCACAAAGTGCTCTAAGTCTATTTAGATGGTACTGTCGAGACGAACGCCTCGAAGAGTTGGAAGGAGACTTACTGGAGATGCATGAATATCGGATCAGAAAAGGATATTCAGCTACCAGGCTTAAAAGGCTATTTTGGTGGGATGTGATTAAGTGTTTTAAGGCCTATTCAATCAAAACTACTCGAAATAAAATGAACACATCACTTTACCAATCCTATTTGAAAATAGGAGTACGAAATGCCTGGCTCAATAAAGGACCTGTGGCTATCAATATTCTTGGTCTGGGTCTGTCTGTCGGATTTTGTATAACAGTTTACATGATTATGGCCTATAACCTGGAGTTTGATTCCTTTTATCAAAATACGGATGACTTATATCGGGTCCATAGTTTTAGGACTGATAATACCGAGGATTTCAGATATGAATATGCTCCCGTTGCAATGGTTAATTACATGCAAAATTCATTTAGTGACGTAGAAGAGGTTGCTCATTTCCAGCGTAAGACTTTTACTTCTTTATACCAAAATGAGTTTTATGAAGAGCGTACGGCTATTGTTTCAGAAAACTTCTTGAAAGTATTTGACATTCCTCTCCGCTATGGATCCCCAGAAACATTGACCGATCCAAATACTGTTTATCTAACTAAGAGAGTGGCAGAAAAGTATTTTGGAGAGGTTTATCCGGTAGGGGAAACCATGACATTGTATATCAATGAAGATCAACCCACACGCGTCACTGTAGGTGGTGTTTTTGATCACATACCCTTGAATTCTAGTTTTTTCTTTGACATATTGATCAATTTCTCTACGCTGGAAACAGCTCGTGATATTTCTGCCAATGATTGGAAGGAAGAGCGGGCAGGCCTTTACTTCAAAAGCTCCAATCCGGCATCAGTTGAAAAACAATTAAAAGATCTCTTGCCGATCCACAATCAAAACAATGAAAAATGGCAATTGAGCAATCTGGAAGTAATTCCATTTATTGATGAGCGACTGGCGGATCAAATTACAGATTACTCACCAACCAATATGCGATTAAGACCACAGGTGATCATTATTTTTTCTATGATGGCCTTTCTCATCCTTTTGGTAGCAGTATTCAATGTTGCCAACACAGCTATTGCTCTTGTGAGTAAGCGGTTGAAAGAAGTAGGAATTAGGAAAACGCTGGGTACCTATAATCGCGAGATATTCATTCAGTTCTTACTTGAAATGCTTGTGGTTACTTTCTCAGCATTGATCATTGCCTTGCTGTTGGGAAATGTGTTTGCGAGAGAATTTTTTGGCGCTTTTGGATTTTCATTCCTGATATCTGATATCAGCATTTTTAATTTTCTGCCTGCTGTAATTCTGTTTTTGGTGATTATCACCTTAATGGCGGGATTTATACCTGCGGCTTATGCTCGGAAGTTTGAAACCATATCCATATTGAATAAACGATATAAGCTAATGGGTGTGGGTTGGGTCAATCGATTATTAATAGTTGGTCAATTTGCATTTTCTATAGCTGTGTTGATCACTGGTGCCGCATTTGCTAGCAACACTGAATACATGGAGTCTTATGATTTCGGATTTAATTCCAAGAACTTAATGGTATTCCATTTCTCGGACCCATCCAAGATGAATGGATTTGAGAATAGATTGAGTCAGTTTCCGGAGGTTTCATCCATCATTCAAACGAAAAACCACCATGACTTATCTCGAGCGACTGTATTAATGAAGAATGATACTGGAAATGTCCAGGTGCATGCCTATGAGGTGGACGCTGGTTATCTTGAGTTTATGGATATCCAGCTATATAGTGGCCGTGATTTTCGCGGCGGAAGTGAAGCTGATATTCAAGAGTCTGTGATTGTGAATGAACAGTTTGTAAATCGTTATCTGCCTCCAGGTGACGTGCTAAATACCATGGTGACTCTAGATGGCCAAAAGAAGCGTATCATAGGTATTTCTGAGCTGGTATCGTCCGACGTGTATTCTGATGCATTACCTAAACCTGAAGTCTACCTGATGACTCAAGATAGTTCCTTCAATAGGCTGTTAGTGAGGACATCTAGTTCCAATGAGCAAGTGGAGGCGAAGTTCAAAGCTCTTTGGGTAGAATTATTCGAAACACCATTTGGAGGAGATTGGCAGCACCAGACTTCTGGCTTTTATGCTGTGAGGGATTCCAAAAACTTGAAGTCCATGTTTTTGGCTTTGGCTGGATTGGGATGTTTTCTCAGCTTGATAGGGATTTTTTCATTGGCGAGTATCAACGTGGTGAAGAAAACCAAGGAGATAAGTATCCGAAAAATACTTGGGGCCACATTTGCTCAGATCAACCTGGCTGTAAATCGATCATTCACCATTATTCTTATTGTGTCACTATTTGTTGGCTCAGCACTGGGTTACTTTATTAGTGAAGGAATACTCCAGTCTATTTACAAGTATTATCACAACTTATCAATCGCAGGAGGTTTAGTAATTGGTCTGGGAATTGTTGTTACTGCTTTCATTTTCATTTTAGCAGCGACAGTGAGACCAATTAAAGCAAACCCAAGTGATGGATTGAGATCAGAATAATATGAAAAAGTAAATGCCGATCAATATGATCGGCATTTGTTATTTTTCTAGTTGAATTCCTTCATTTCCTATTAGAATTGGCTCTCCAAATCTTCCTTCCTCATCTCTGTTTTCCAGGTTAAGAACTCCCCGTGGACATACTGCTGAGCAGACGCCACATCCTACACAGCTTGAACGAACAATATTTTGACCTCTTTGCGCATACCACCTTACATCAATACCCATTTCACAATAGGTAGAGCAATTCCCACAAGAGATACATTGACCGCCATTGGTCGTTATTCTAAATCTGGATTTGAATCGCTGAACTATTCCTAAATAAGCAGCAAGTGGGCATCCAAATCGACACCAAACTCTGTTTCCCATGATTGGGTAAAACCCTGTGCCTATAACCCCAGAGAATATGGATCCGATTAGGAAACCATACGGTTGGCGTAGCCAGGTATAGGTATCCAGTCCAAGTAAGGTGTTGGATCCAGTTATGAAGGTGTAAAGAACCCCAATGGTCATGATGATGGAAAACACAAGCACTCCATGAATGAGGTATCGCTCAATTTTCCATGCTTTGACAGACTTGTCGGAAAGTTGTCGGAAAGAGTCTCCAGCAGTTTCTGCTAACCCTCCACAACCACAGACCCAGGAGCAATACCATCGCTTACCAAAGAAGAAAACGAATACAGGTACTCCTACAACAAATAACGTGATACCCCAGGCGAACATGAAGATTCCCAATCCTCCGGCAGAAGTCAAACTTTCTATATGCCAGGGTTCAAAGAAATCATAGTCAAGCGGCCACATATTCTTAAAGTCAAAATATGGCTGATTGAGACGCACAAGAATCTCTGGCAGAATAAATGCGAACGCAGTTTGGAAAAACATGACCGATAGAGTTCGTACTATTTGGTACTTACTATGTCGATACTTGATGATCATGCGGATACCCATCACCAACACAGCAAACGTGTACAGGAAGCCATACAAAAACCATTGACTTGCCTGAGCACTCGGATTAATTAGTTTTTGAACGGGATCTACCAAAATGATCCAATTCATAATATACGCATCGTAGAAGTAGAGTAAGACGTAAAAAGCAACTAGTAGGACACCAATGCTTATTCCTAGCCATCCCCGATTATTCAATGCATGATGAAAGATTCCATTGTTTTTGATTCCTGAAGGTCCTCCTAACTGAACTTGTGGAAGAATGAACATTAATGATCCGATGGTGCCAATCACAAAAACCAATATGAAAAGGAGAGAAGTATGTTCTTTGATAATCCCGTGAGTAGCTACTCTGGTAAGATTACTGGCATATTGATCAAAGATGACTTTATCCCATTGCTGCTCAGCCCGCATTTTCTGATTGTTGGTATTAATGGCTCCATTGACCACATTCACAAATGAGATGCTCGAAGAGTAACTCTCATCAATGATGTCATCGAAATACGGATCTAATAACTCTTGATGCTCTGGTTTGACAATGGATTGATAATCTTCCCTTGATAGCTCATAGGAAGACATGAAGAAGATCCCCAGAAATAGAAAGAAGGAAAAAAGAAAAAGAACAAGGCCTGTATATCTAATTGCTTTCATGGTGAAGTCAATAACGGATCAATTGAATAATTTTTGGAAGAATGTTGGTTTGGATATTTGGATGTTTTCGCCAAATTCAGAATTGTACTGCAACTGTATTTCGGGTTCAAATCGCTTAAAGAATTCTGGATCGAAGTTCGCTTCTGGTAGGTTCTCTATTACATAGGATAAGGTTTTAGTCTGATTCAGCCACTTATCCCACACCTCATGTCGCATTCTGATTCCAAAGGTATTGATCCCTAAAACCTTTTTATTACCAGTTTCATAGACCACATGTATGCACTTCTTGCCGTCAGTCGATTCCCAATAAAACGAACCTTGATTATCGGATAAAACCGATGGAACTGAGCCATACGTTTGGTACTCGATATCGAAGAATTTCGCAGAATTAAACCAATAACCCGGTTGGTATTTGGTTGGTGATCCGGTGATTGTCTTAGCCAAAGTTTCACCCATCATGCGACCGACATACCATACTGCTTCTATGGCTCTGCGATGACTTGGAGCTGATCTCAATTGAACACAGTCTCCAATAGCGTAGACGTCTGGAATGTTAGTAGCCAGGTATTCATCAACTAGTATTCCTCTATCAATTTCAAGTTTGGTTTCTTTCAGGAAATCTATATTCGGTCGGACCCCAACTGTAAGTCCCACAAACTGGCAATCAATCAGTTCTCCTGATTTGGTCTTGATTCCTTTGACTTTGCCAGTTCCATCATCTAAAATTTCTGCCAATTCGGTCTCTTTTTGGAGATCAATTCCGTGTTCTGCTAGATGGCGATCAATAAGTGCACCTTCTTGAGCTGGAAGTACATTTCCCCAGAAGTGTGTTTCTCGGATTAAATAGGTCACATGAATTCCCCTGGAATGAAGCATTTCTGCCATTTCCACACCAATCAAACCTCCACCCACAATCACTGCGTTTCGGATGTTCTTTGTGTTAGACTCCATCAATTCAAGGTCCTGCAGATTATACAGGCTTTGTACGCCATTGAGGTCTTGACCTGGCCAATCAAATTTATTGGATTGACTACCGGTAGCCAGAATTAGCTTGTCATAAGGTATTTCCTGTGAATCTACTGTTATTAGCTTCTTACTGTCAAAATCAATTGACTTAACCCATGCCTGAAGGAGGTCAATATCGTTTTTTTTCCAAAACCAATTCTCATATGGTTTGGTGTTCTCGTAATTCATATGCCCCATGTAAACATACATGAGGGCAGTTCTGCTAAAAAAATGCTCAGATTCTCCACTGATTACGGTAATTGAATCACTGGATGCTTTTCTAATATGTCTTGCGGCAGTAATACCCGCTATTCCATTACCGAGGATGACGATTTTTGACATTGGTCATGTTGTTGAATTCCAAAAATACTTGCTATGTCTCCCAAAATGATCACAGAAGCCTCACATGAAGCTGTATTGTCAATGGGTTGACACTTGTCAGTATTTCAACAGAAGATAGTGATTATCGATGAAACTAAATTCTTCATGGGGTTGAACTTAGTATACAACTAAATAGTTAATAGAATACGAAGACATTGGAATCCAAACCAGTGGTTCTTCCGTATATTAAAATACTGAGAGACAATTGAGTAGGTGAAAGTGCTTAGGAGGTTGTTTTCACAGTGTCATAGCATTTAAAGACTTGGTGGGTTACTGATAAATAGGTTAGGTTAGGTTTGAAATCCCATCAATACAAGAGCCCCGCCCGGATCAGCGGGGCTTCTTTTTTAACTTCTTAATATATTTCTTCTATACCATAAAATGGATAAAATATTATCTATTTAAGTGTGTTTTGGTTATATTTGGATAATATATTGTCCATTATGTTTTCAAAATTACCATCAGAGGTTATTCAGGAAATAGCTGAGAAATCAAAGAAAATACGTAAAAGCAAAAAGCTTAGTCAAGAGGAGCTTGCCGAGAAATCTGGTGTTTCTTTTGGAAGTATTAAGCGATTTGAGACCACAGGTAAAATCTCGCTGGAGTCACTGTTAAAAATCGCTTTTGTTCTTGGAGTGCTAGGAGATTTTGAAAAATTGTTTATCCAAAAAGAGACGCCAAAAACTCTGGATGATATCATAAAAGCGCAAAGTAGGTGATGAAGTTAAATCCTGTAGACGTACTAAATGTATCCATCCATTTGGCGGATATCAAACATGCTGTGGGAAGGTTGGCTTTATATCGTGGCCAGATATTTTTTGAATACAACTCTGAGTTTTTGAATAAGAGGATAGAAATATCACCTTTTAAGCTTCCACTCCAGCAAGGTGCCATTACTTCCGAGGAACATGTTTTTGAAGGACTTTTTGGGGTGTTCAATGATTCGTTGCCCGATGGCTGGGGGCGTTTACTATTAGATAGGGCAGTACAGGCCAAGGGAATCCCCCATCAGCGGTTAACCCCACTTGATCGTCTGGCACATGTGGGTCATCACGCAATGGGTGCACTGGAGTATTCACCAGATTATTCTGAACTGTCAACAAATGAAGAGCATATAAACCTGGCTGCTTTAGAACAGGAAGTCAATAAGGTAATAGAGGGTGAACCGACTGCTATTTTACAAGAATTGTTAGAGCTTGGTGGAAGCTCAGCAGGAGCTCGCCCGAAAATATTGGTTGGGTTTAACCCGGAGACAAATCACCTGATTCATGGAGTTACTGATTTGCCTGACAACTATGAACACTGGATGGTCAAGTTTCCATCTTCTCTAGATCAAAAAGACATAGCGAACATTGAATATGCTTATTCGCTAATGGCGAAGGAAGCCGGAATCGAGATGCCTGAAACCAAGCTGTTTGAAGGTGAAAAAGGAACATCTTACTTTGGAGTAAAGCGTTTCGATCGAATAGGAAATCAGAGAGTACACATGCATACAGCTGCTGGATTGTTTCATGCAGATCACCGAATTCCAAGTTTGGATTATGAAAACCTGATGCGCGGTGCTATGGCATTGACCAGAGATGTCACAGAAGTAGAAAAAATATTTCGATTGGCTGTTTTCAATGTTTTCGCTCATAATCGTGATGACCACAGTAAGAACTTTTCATTCATAATGGACACAAAAGGTAATTGGACTTTTGCCCCTGCCTACGATTTGACTTTTTCTTATGGGCCTGGTCGAGAACATTCTTCCATGGTGATGGGAGAGGGTAAAAGTCCAGGAACTAAAGAGTTGATCAAGCTGGGTGAGAAGTTTCAACTAAAGAAAACCAAATTGATCATTGAGGAAGTGAAAGATGTTGTCTCTAGATGGAGTGTGTTCGCAGAAGATTCAAATGTGTCTCATCAAAGTAAAGAAGTGATAGCAAAAACGCTGAGTATGATTGAATGAGTATAGTTTTCGAACTATTTAGCTGGGACGGTTATTCGTTGTCCACTTTCATCAAAAGGTCTGGCATCTCTTAGATACTTATCTAACCAGTTATTAATGATGGCTTTGGACTTTTTGGAATTGGCTCTCAAACTATGATCATCACCTTCAAAGGAGACGAATTGATAATATCTGTTTAGACTATCAAGTTTGAAAGCTACAGATTCAGCTTCTTCATACAATACCCGGTTATCCGCTGTGCCATGAAGTAGTAGGAGAGGAACATTATCAAGTTTCTCTGGCCATCTAACTACCGATCGGCTCGCCAATACTTCATCTCTTTTGGTGTCATAGTTGGGCATCATTTCGGCGTAAACATATTGGCCCATTTCTGGTCTGTGCTCAATCGCTTTGAATTTGTCTGCTGAACCGGCAATTACCACTCCCGTTTTAAAGACACCATGATTTTTCAGGGCTAAATAAGTCATCATTCCTCCACGACTATGGCCAAGGAGTCCTATTCTTGAGGTGTCTGCATTTTCTAATTCAGCTAAAACGGGGATCAGGTTCATGACATCATTTACATCTGAACCACCAAATTCATCAGCACCCTCACCTCCATTGTTGCCTCTGTAGTTGGAGGCAATGACCATATACCCATTGTCTGCATAGGGGATCATAAACTCCGTAGCTTGTCTGAAACTAAGTCTGCCGGCATTCCTATTTCCTCCTCGGTTGTATATCAGGCAAGGGTAATTGCCTTCGGTCTTCGGCTCTGCCATCAATCCATGCACAATTAGACCATCACTTTTGTAGGCAATCCGGTAGAGGTTGGTTCTATTAAGTCTTTTAAACTCTGGTTTTATTACTCCCATCCACGAAATCACCCATACTTTTAATGGCGCAATGCGTTCTTTTTTGAGAATTTCTCCTTCCTCAAATTCACCAAACTCGGCAGTTAGCTCTTGAGTGGTTTCCAGATAGATGCTGTCATTAATCGTTAAGAAGCAGTAAAAAAATGTTCCAGCAATACTTGCTACAATGAGGATTAAAATGCCGAAGTATTTCAAAGCTTTTAGGATGAGTTTCATAAGTGAGTTTTTGACTATTCTAAAAAGACTTGGGTTTGATAAATATGTTACAACGTAATGGTATTTATTTTCAACAGATTCAGGCTTTAAGGGGAGTAATTTAAAAAAGCTATTTTAGCTGATCTATGATTGAATACATCAGGCAACCGCTAACAAGGACTGAGTTAATTATCGGATCCATACTGACCCTATTGAATATTGGGTTCATGAGCACATTGTTTCATGTTAGAGGATGGGATGAATCAACTGCCTACTATATATCAGTATTCTTTTTTGTCATTTTGTCTGGATTTGGGGTTGTTGTGGGGGCTGTTGCATTTACTCATCGAATCAAGCAGAGTAAGAATTTCATGATGAAAATCATTTGGATTGTTCTGTTTGTACCTTTCATCTATTATGTAGGGTGGGTTTTCTTCATTGCCAAAGTCTACCACAACCTTAAGGTTTAGCTGGATATAGTAGTTTCTCTCCTTTTGAATATGATCATGACCAGTCATTGAATAATCTTTTATTCGAATTCTGAATTGCGTAATTTGAATACTTAAGAAAGAAAACATTCTATCTATGAAATACTTATTATCACTGTTGATTGGAGCTTGTTCGATTTTTGGAGTTGCTGCACAAGGAACGATGCTTTTACGGGAGCCAACCCTGTCTAAAGAAAGTGTTGTTTTCATATACGCCAATGATCTGTGGAAAGCTCCCATATCCGGAGGTGACGCTACCAGGCTTACCTCAGGAGAAGGGTATGAATCATTCCCTCATTTTAGTCCAGATGAGCAATGGATTGCTTTCTCCGCGGAGTATGATGGTAATACCGATGTGTATGTCATTCCTGCAGGTGGAGGCACACCAAAACGACTGACTTTTCACCCCGGAGCAGATGTGGTTCAAGGCTGGTCACCGGAAGGAGAGGTGCTTTTCAGATCCTCTAGAAATGGTAAGCCTACACGCTTAAATCAACTGTCTACAATAGCAACAGATGGAGGTCTACCTGTAGCCGTAGATGTGCCAAGAGCAGCCTATGGTGAATTGTCTCCAAATGGCAAATACATTGCCTATACACCCATTACTTTCTGGGATCCAGAATGGAGAAATTATCGAGGAGGACAGGCTATGCCTATTTGGATCGTGAATTTGGAGAACAAAGATTTGATTCGAACACCACAGCTGGATAAGGAGAGACACCTGTATCCAGTATGGATTGGAAGCAAGGTGTATTACACCTCAGAAAGAGATTATGTGTCCAATATTTGGAGCTTTGATATCAATACCAAACAGGAAGAACAAATCACATTTCATAAGAAATTTGATGTAAAGAGTCTTGATGCCGCAGGAGACCAAATTGTTTATGAGCAAGGAGGCTATCTTCATTTGCTCAACCCTTCCGCCAAACAGTCTAGTCAACTTAATATAAATGTGACTGGGGATCTAAACTTTAGTCGAGAGCGGTGGGAGAGTGTTACTGCCAGTAATGTTTCTAATCCCAATCTATCTCCCAATGGAAAAAGAGCGATTTTCGAATATCGAGGTGATATTTTCACTTTTCCTAAAGAGGAAGGAAGCTGGAGAAATCTGACCAACAGTAGTGGAGTCGCTGATCGTTCTCCTATTTGGTCTCCAAAAGGTGATCAAGTCGCATGGTTTTCTGATGCGAGCGGGGAGTATCAGTTGGTTGTGGCAGATCAGTACGGAAAAAATCAAAAGTCTTTTGTGCTTAAGAATCCAACATTTTACTTCAGGCCTGATTGGTCTCCTGATGGAAAGAAGATTGCTTACACGGATACTGACTACAATATTTGGTGGATTGATTTGAGTACAGGAGTGGTGACCATGGTAGATACCGATCGATATGCTCATCCCAATCGCGCAATGAATCCTGTTTGGTCTCCGGATAGTCGGTTCCTGGCTTATGAAAAGCAACAAGAATCACATTTCAAAGCGATTTTTGTTTATGATTCTAAGTCAGGAACAATAGAGCAGGTCACTGATGGAATTGCGGATGCTACCAGCCCTGTCTGGGATCAGTCGGGGGAGTATTTGTACTTCCTGGCAAGTACCGATTATGGCTTACAAACTGGCTGGCTGGATATGAGTTCATATGATCCCGGATTAACCAGAAACCTTTATGCTTTGGTGCTCAAGGCAGACGGCAAGGCTCCAGGGCTTCCGAAAAGTGATGAGGAGGAAGAAGTTAAAAAGGACACTTCTTCTCCAGACACTAAAAAGGATAAGAAATCCAAGGACAAAGAAGAGGAGAAGCCAGAAGATATCTCTGTGAAGATTGATTTTGCAGGAATTATGAGTAGGTCTGTTGGTTTGCGGATGGAGCCTAGAAACTACGCTTTTTTGGTTCCAAGTAAAGCTAAGAACGTTTTGGTCGCAGAATTCATTCCGAATGAAAACGGCTTGAAGCTGATAAAATATGACGTAGAAAAAGGTGAAAGCGAAGATTTGACTACTGGTCTTTCTTCGATTGTTGCATCTTCCAACGCAGAGAATATCCTTTTGCAGGCTAATGGTAGTTGGAGTATTTCCTCATCTACAGCTGCTCCAAAATCGGAAGATAAGCTGACTGTATCCGCCCAGATGAAAGTGGCTCCAGTTGAAGAATATGCTCAAATCTTCAAGGAAGCCTGGAGATACATGCGTGACTTTTTATATGTGAATAATGTACATGGTGCACCCTGGGACAAAGTTTATTCCTGGTACCAGCCTTGGGTGAAATATGTGAAGCACAGAACAGATCTCAACTACCTGGTAGACATCTTGAGTGGAGAAGTAGCAATCGGGCACTCTTATGTTTCTGGCGGAGATATGCCGGATATTGACAGAGTGCCGGTAGGACTGCTGGGTGCAGACTATGCAATCAAAGATGGCTATTATGTGATTGACAAAATTTATACCGGGGAAACCTGGAATCCAGATATCGAATCGCCTCTGGGTTTACCTGGACTTGGTGTAAAAGAAGGGGATTACCTGGTAGCCATTAATGGTCTGCCAATAACTGCTAAGCAAAGTGTCTATGAACTGATGGAGCAGACGGCAGGTAGAACAATCTCGATTTCAGTCAATAGTCAGCCAGGTATGTCTGGTGCAAAGACTGTAAATGTAAAGCCTGTTTCCAACGAGTACATGCTACGATATGTGGATTGGGTAGAAGGAAATCGACGGAAAGTAGACGAACTCTCCGGTGGAAAATTGGCCTATGTTTATATTCCAAATACTTCAGGTAGTGGATTTTATAGTTTTAATCGATACTTCTTTGCACAGCAGGATAAAAAAGGAGTGATCCTTGATGAGCGAAACAACGGAGGAGGATCCGCAGCTGACTATATGATTGACATTCTCACGAGAGAGCCAATGGGTTATTTCAATAGTAAGGCAAATGATCACCGCCCATGGACCACACCGATCTCAGGACTTTGGGGACCAAAAGTTATGCTGATCAATGAGCGCTCTGGATCAGGAGGAGATTTGCTGCCATATATGTTCAAGTTTAAAGACTTAGGGCCTTTGGTAGGCACTAGAACCTGGGGAGGTTTGGTTGGTACCTGGGATACTCCAAGATTTATCGATGGTGGAAGAATGGTTGCCCCTAGAGGAGGTTTCTATGATATCAACGGAGAATGGGCAGTAGAAGGAGAAGGAATTGCTCCAGATGTGGAAGTGATACAGGATCCTAAATTGGTCCTGGAAGGACATGATCCTCAGTTGGAAAAAGGTGTAGAAGAAGCTCTAAAATTATTAGAAAAGGAGGGCGAGTTTGAACTCAAGCCAGAACCAGCTCCTCCAGTGAGATGGAAGCGGCCAGAGGGTTGGGATAAAGAATAAATAAGATTAATAATTATGTTCTAGCCCTGGCTGAAAAGTCAGGGCTTTTTTATGCATTTCTTGGGGTTTTATTTCTCTCCTTTCGAAAAAGAAAAATTTAATAGTTGTATATAGTTGGAATAGAGTGAGTTGAAGGTTTGAAGTTGCTTGGGGTTATTGAAATTTATTAATAATTAAATGGACATAACTGATAAAGTTGTGAGCAATTTTAACATCTTAGCACCTTAATGATATAACAACCAAATTATGAAAAACGTAATTCGATTAACTTTTGTAGCAGTTGTAATGCTACTTGCTTATTCTGCAAAATCTCAGGAATTTGTTACGCCCTCTAATGTGTTTTCACATCAAAAAGATGCCTTCATCACTTTGACTGACGGAACTGAACTCGTATGTAAAGTAGATAAAATCAAAAGAAAAAAGGGATTGATTAAATCTATCAGAGTGGAAGTAGACGGAGTAGAAAGGGATCTTATGCCATCTGAGGTAAGCTTCATGTATTTGCCTCCTAATGCTCTTGACAATATGATGAAAGTGACTGAGTTTGTGAATAAGGCCAATCAATGGTCAAACGAGAAGTTAAACAGAGATTTATTAAATCAAGGTTTAGCTTACTTTGAGCAGACTGAGGTACAAATCAAAAAGAAGAAGACTATGACCATGCTCATGCAATTGCTTAATCCTTCCTTTAGTGGTGGTGTGAAAGTGTACCATGATCCATTCGCAAAAGAAACAGCTTCTGTAGGAGTTGGTGGTTTTACTTTAGCCGGAGGTATTGCTAAGTCATACTTTGTTCAAAAAGGAGATGGTCCTGCTGAAATGTTTGAGAAAAAGAAATACAACAAAAACTTTGAAGAGTTCTGGTCTGATTGTGAGTCAGTATTGAATGCTGAAAAGAAAGGCTGGAGTAATTTCAATGAGCATGTGTTCATTTATGACCAAGAGTGTATTAAGTAAGTTCATATAGGATATTAAAAAAAATCCCCAGCCGGTCAGCTGGGGATTTTTTGTTTTTTATGACTCAGGTTTTTCTTCTTCCTTTTCTTCAACTGTTTTCACATTGTCTTTTGGATTCCGATCTATCAGTTTATTGATAGGGTCGATTCCCGCTTTGGTCGGTTTCGCCCCAACAGTCAATGTATACGAGTTTTCTTCCTGAGAAATCTTATGTTTCTTCAGGTAGATAAGACTATCTTTTCCTTTGCTGTCTTCAGTGAAGACACCAATGTCAATCCAATCTTTCAGCACTTGCTGCTCTTCATTGCCCAAACTATCCGCTTGATATTTAATGGTATTGACCGTTAAGTCAACTACATATTCAGAATCAGATATTTTCTCATATTCAGCGTCAGTGGTCTTATTTTCAAACAGCGTGATGGTCTCAAACATGTCTGTAATAATGTACTGTAGACTATCTGGAGTCACCTCTCGATAATATTTGATCAGGTCTTTTGAGGTAGGGTATGGAGCTTCTTTGAAGGCCCAATCCTGATTGAATCGCTTCAACGCTGCATTCACACTGTCTTCACCAATGTAATCCTGAAGCGCATACATTACCAAGGAGCCTTTTCGATAGTGAATGTATCCTTGACCTTCCACCTGATAGAGAGGCATTTCCTTTTTCTGCTCAAATGTTCTTCCTGTCAGATAAGTATTCAACTCATATCTCAAGAACTCCTTGATGATCTCTGGAGGGAAATTCTGCTTCATCACCATCAAAGCAGAATACTGTGATAGAGTTTCAGATAACATGGCGTTTCCTTTTACTCCAGCCTCAGTGACCTGATGCCCCCACCATTGGTGTGCTACTTCGTGAGCCGTCACATAGAAAGGTAGATCTACATCGTCTGTCTTGATGTTTTGTATAAATCCAATTCCTTCAGAGAATGGCACCGTGTTGGCAAACGACTGAGCAAAGCTCCTATATCTTGGGAACTCCATAATCCGTAGTTGCCTGAATTGATATGGACTAAAGTTCTCGGTATAGTAGGTCAAGGCCTCTTTCATCCCACGCATCATTTTGTCCGTGTTGTACTCATGACCTTTGTTATAGTAGATCTCCAAAGCCACTTCAGGTAAAGAATCTATAGGAGGCTGCCAGGTGTCTTTGATTACGGTATAATCTGCCGAGATCATCGAGTAGAAATTCACCATTGGCGTATCCATTTTATAGTGGTAATAAACACGCTCACCTTCATTCCACTTCTTTTGCAAGTATCCTGGAGCGATAGCAATCTGACTGCTGTCCGTAGAGATCACAATTTCGAAAGTAATTTTATCTGCATCGTCACCAAACAGACTCTGAGCAATACCTCTTGGATCGTCAGTCTCCATCATGCGTTCTTTCGGTTCCAGGTCTTGTTCCTTGCGGTCATCATCACTGCTCAGCTCAAATCCCTCATTGTAGCCAATTGATGGGAAGTACGCCGAGTTGTTGAAGAAAGTACCATTATAGATGACGTCTGTATTGGATCCGCTTTCCTTAAATCCAGTTGTGGTGAATGTAATATCAATGTTCATCTGAATGGTGTCCCCAGGAAGCATTGGCTCATCCAATGTATAGATCACGTACTTGAATTTACTGTTTGAAGTATCTTCGGATACCCCTTGATCGAATGCGATTTTGGTCAATACCTGATCATCAACAGCTTTCTGAATATGAATCGCAGGGATGGTATCATTGCTCTTATTTTTTAATAAGAAATAACCTGAAGCCTTAAAATCCCGATCTTTTGGATAAATGTCTACATCCAGTTTTGTTCCGATAATCTTAGGTTGAGTAAGTGTCTCGTATTGCTTCAACGATCGTTCATAGTTTGCTCGATCTGCGTTGCTATCATCAGAGTTTTGATATTCGTTCAAGACATTGGTATTGTAATAGATGAATCCACCACTACCCATAAATACGATCAATGCCAATACAACGACCATGACGAGTTGTCCATTGATTCGTTGTTTTCCGAGCCTCAAACGAATGAAGAAGCTGGAATCAATACCTCTGACAGTAAATAGAATGGCTATTGCGTAGAGGATAACTGCAAATCCAAACCAGTAAATGTTTAACCAGGAGAAAGGTTGGAAATAATGACCAAAATCATTCATTTCAGAATATCCTCCTAATCCAGTTCTGCCGAAATAGAACATGGTGTGCTCGATTCCAAGCTCTCGCATTACAGCCATGGAAATGTAGAAAACGAACATTAATCCAAATCCGATGAACTTGTGATTCACCACAGCCTGAATGAATAATCCAAGCATCAAGTAGAGAATCATTGTTCCCAGAGTATCCACAAATAACTCAGTGAAATACAAATTCCAATCTATATCTGCATATCCACTTATCAATTGGATAAGTATTCCGCAGAACATTAGTAGAATCATTAGAGAAATACTCATCAAGATCATTCCCAGGAATTTGCTGGCCATACTGATGTAGTTTGGGTATGGCAATGCATCATAAATCAGATTCATTTTGACATCACGCTCTTTCCAAACGATCTCACCAGTATAAAACACAATAATGATGATGAAAAACAAATTGAAGATCCCAATGAACTGAGTAACTCTGGAAGAGGTCATGTAAAGTTCTATCCCATAGCTACCTTCTCCTCCGGCAAAAGAAATGATGAAAACGAAGGCTACTCCGGCCAGGGCAATAAATATGAAAGGAAGCTGTTTGATGATCCATTTGAAATAGAAAAAAGAAAGGCTTCTTAATTGGGTTATTTGGGCAGAAGGTCCAAATAGTTGATTAACAACCGGATTCAATACTTCTTCCTTGATCTCTCGGGCCATTTTCTTGCCTTTCTTTTTGGTTTTAGAGGAAGCGTTACCAGCCAGATTAAAATCAAATCTGATGTATAAGAATACCAGGCAGGCAATGCCTACGGTCAACCAGATTAATCTATTGGTAAGGATGTATCCACTGAAAGGCATTAGCAAACTATTTTGCTCCGCCACCGTCCAGTATTGAGTGGTTACTTGAAGTGCACCAAATCCAAATGGATCTAGAATAGCTGCGGTTCCCTGATTGTCTAATTGAGATAGAAACGTTTCAGCTACCAGGTATCCCATGAAGAGGATGATTCCTTGAGCATAAACCACCACCATTCGTTTGCCTAGTGATCCACCTAGGAAGAAGATGGCGCTGAAAAAAAATAGATTAGGCAATACAAAAACCAGGTAAGGATTTAGATAGGATATGATGTCAAAAGGCATTAGCCGATCCGCATTGTCCATCCAGGGCCATGGTATGGCTTGACCAACCATTATCCCTACTACAAGTCCTGACGTGATGATCAGTAACGTGATGAAAGACCCAATAAACTTGCCTGATAAATACTCCAGCTTGCTTACAGGAGTTGTGAAGATCATCGAGTCCGTTTTGTGTTCAAAATCACGCAAAACAGGTACGCCCATGACCGCTGACGCGATGAACGTACCGAAAATCATCATAGCCACCAATAACTGAGTGATAACTATTGGAGCATTTTCCATGACTTTTCCGCCACTTCCTCCTGCTCGTACTATGTCCGTTCCACCTGCCAGAAAACCCATTAGGATCATCAAAATCAGGTAGATATATGTTGCCGGTCTATTGAACCGGTAATTCAATTCAAATCGTATAAACTCTAACATGTGAAGTAAAGGTTAGTACTTTTCAATAGGTTTCATTTGTTGATGTGAACAACTCACTTATTCCTGAGATTAAACCTCTACGGCAATCTGAGTTGACTCTTTGATTTTGGAGAAATAGACATCCTCCAGATCTGCTGGTTTAGGAGCAAATGAATCGTCCGGTTTGCTATCACTATAAACGTGTATTTCAGGTTTTCCTGCTATGAGTCTTTCAGAAATCACATTGAATCTGTTCTGGTATTCTGGAAGCTCTTCTTTCTCTATGGTCTTGCTCCAGATTTTACCTTCTATGGAAGAGATGGATTCAAGCGGGTTGCCAGTTAGTAATACCTCTCCTTGATTAATGATAGCCATTTTGGTGCAGAGCTCTTTGACGTCATCTACAATGTGAGTGGATAAAATCACAACTGTATTCTCGCCGATTTCACTTAGAAGGTTCAGGAATCTGTTTCTTTCTGCAGGATCCAGACCAGCAGTAGGTTCATCTACAATGATCAGTTTTGGATTAGAGATTAGTGCTTGTGCAATTCCGAATCGCTGTTTCATTCCACCAGAGTAACCCCCAACACTGTTCTTCCTATGTTGCCATAAGTTGGTTTTTTGCAGTAATGACTTAACCAGGGCTTTTCTTTCTTTGCCGTTGGTAATTCCCTTCAGCACTGCAATGTGGTCTAAAAGATCGATGGCCGAAACTTTAGGATAGACACCAAATTCCTGTGGTAGATAGCCAAGCACTTTTCGAACTTCCGTTTTTTCTGTTAGTACGTTAAGGTCTCCAAGTTGAATACTGCCAGAATCTGGTTCTTGCAGTGTGGCAATTGTTCGCATCAGCGATGACTTACCAGCTCCATTCGGTCCTAGAAGACCAAACATGCCAACTGGGATGTCAAGTGTGACGTTTTTTAGTGCCTGCACACCGTTAGGATACGTTTTACTTAAGTTTTGGATGGTTAAATTCATAATGGTTAGCCTTGATTTTTGAGATTAGTGTATAAAAACAGGTGAAACTTACATTTAGGTCAAAAAATATGTTTAACGAAAAAACGGAAAATAATCCATTCAGTCAAATACATTATGCCAACGGTATTAATCAGTCTACAAAGGCAAGAAAACAATCTGACAACGAGGTTGCAGGCTTGCTGCATGTGTTCGCAGACTTATTTACCGTGTTGATAGATTAGTGGATGATAGCTGATTTTTTCAGAATCTTATGCCTTTATATTTGATGAAATATATTGTAACAATGAAGGAGAAAAGACTTCAAATATTCTTGCAAGTAGGGTATTGGTCTGTTCAGGTATTATTGATGATCATATTGCTTGAAGCAGAAAGTAGACTAGAAAGAGCAGTAGGTCACGGCTGGCAATATAATTTGAAATGGATAGCAACGAACCTTCCTTTCAAGCTTGCCATATTTTATTCGTATTATCATTTCTTTATTCCGAAATGGTTGCGCTCACGATTCTTTCTCTTTTTGTTAGTAACAGTAGCGTTTCTTATTGGCTATCCTTTCTTGAAAATGGGAGTGGACCATCTGGTTGGTATTGAAGGTTTACAGATAATAGTATTTGATGATACGGAAAAAGAGAACTCTCAATTCTGGAATAGTATTCTACGAAGATTGATTACTGTGGTCTTTAATATATCTACCGCAATAATTTTTCGATTTTCCATTGACTGGTTTAGAAATCAGCGATTGGCTTCAGAGGCGGAAAAAACCAGGCTTGAAGGCGAGTTGGCTTTATTAAGGCATCAGGTAAATCCTCATTTTTTGTTCAATACACTCAATAACATTGATTCATTGGTATATAAGGTTTCAGAAGAAGCCTCGGAAGCGATCATGAAGCTTTCATCTATCATGCGCTATATGCTCTATGAAAGTGCTACTCCATATGTTCAGCTTTCAAAAGAAGTGGAATACTTGAATAGTTATGTTGAACTCGAAAGAATGCGTGTAAAAAACAAAAGGAACATACAAATAGAATCTGGTTTGGATAACCCTACAGTGAAAATATCACCAATGGTTTTTATTCCCTTTGTTGAAAATGCGTTTAAACATGCCACACCTACTTCTGATGGAATTAAGGTCAGCGTTCGTATTGTAGAATCAAAAGGAGTGGTCCATCTCAATGTGGTGAACAGTTTTGATTCTGGGATTACTATTCAAAAGGATAATACAGGAGGTATTGGTTTGAGAAACGTAAAAAGAAGACTAGAGTTAATTTATCCAGAAAGGCATTCCATGTCAGTCAATTTGGATAATAATGAGTATCTATTGAATCTAAAAATTGATCTGAATGACCATTAAATGTATTGCAATTGACGATGAACCATTGGCGTTGGAGAAGCTCGTCGATTATATTGAACAAGTCCCGTTCTTTGAGCTAATGGGTTCTTTTGAAAACGGACTGGAAGCGCTCGTTTTTTTACAGGATAATGATATCGATCTGATTTTTTTAGATATTCAAATGCCTCAGATTCTAGGGACTCAGCTTGTTCAGGTTCTTACTAAAAAGCCACAAATTATTTTTTCGACAGCATATAGCGAATATGCTGTGGACGGCTTTGAACTGGACGTTACAGATTACTTACTAAAACCACTAAATTTTAGAAGGTTTCTGCAAGCGTCCCAAAAAGCTTTGCAACGAGCCAAATCTCAGGAAGGAAGCAAAGAGGTTGTAGTTCCTGATTTGGTGAAAAATTATGTGTTTGTGAAAACTGAAAATCGATTGGTAAAGGTTATATTGGATGAGATCCTTTATATCGAAGGATTAAAAGACTACCTGAGTATCTATACCCAGTCTGATCGGATACTGACTTTGCAGAGCTTTGCTGAGTTACAATCGCAGCTTTCTTCAGACTTTATTAGAATTCATAAATCGTATCTGATTCCAATTTCGAAAATTGATGAGATAGAAAAGAGTCGACTTAGAATTGGGGATAAGTTCTTGCCAATTGGAGAGACTTATAGGAAGTCATTCTTATCTAGAATTAGTAAAAATTGAAGGGGATTAACATTGCCAGGCAACTTTTTAGTTCATAACTGAGTTGTAATAATCGTATTATCTACGGTTTAAAGTGGATCTTAAATTATCTCAATTTCAATAAATCAACCTTAACGTTGAATAATGTTTAAATATTTGAGCATCTATTGAGAAAGTGATAATGATCATCTTACTTTGTTGTAGAACACATAAGCTAAGGACATGGCAAATTCAAAATTTAGACTTTACTCTTTTCTGGATCTCTCAATATCCATTTTAGGAATTGTATTGTGTGCATTTACTGTCTATTGGCTATATCAGGGTGTTGCTTTTGAGTTTCTTCTATTCTGTGGCACACTCGGAGCGGTGATGACTGTATTAGGCACATCTCTTTTCGTTGACTTACTCAAATTCAAACATCGATTGAACAAAAGGGGAGTCTACTTTACCAACTAATTAGTAAAAACTTCTAAATGCAGGTTTAATACAAAAACCTAATCTTACCTTAGAAGTTAGCTCGTTGTAATTCAAAAGATTTTCTGCGTATCCCTGGTACCATTGCAAGAAGACAAATTGATTCATTGATTCAAATGGTCTGATACTGATCTCCAATATGGTATTTATTCGACCGGCTTTTCTAGGGTTTACGGTTGCTGAAAGGAATAAGAAATCATTTTTGGAATGATAATTAAACGTCAACTGACCGATTCCTTTATACCTGAATAAGTCATGATTCTCCTCTGCGAGAAATCCTAACCAGACTTTTCCATTTAGTGAAATGGACCCGTTGAGGTAATAGGTCACATTGCTCATAAGGTAGTTCCAACTGCGAGAATAAATGGAATCTCGGCCATTCGATTCATGCTCGAAACCAACTGTAGCAATTCCCCAAAGTTTGTTTTTGTGGATTAAGTGCCTCGACAAAGCTAGTCCTGGGTTAAAGTTAGAATCTTTGAATGGTAGCGATTCTTCGTACACATTCCAGAATGATCGCTGAGTATAGGTAAGAAACAAAGCGGTGTTTAATGGAAGTATTGTTTTCGTTACTCTATGCCTGAAGCTTACCTGGTATTTGGCATCGGCTGTGTGTGGTGTGATAGGCTCATTGACCGGGATTCCAGTTGTGAAATAGTTGTCCTGGTAAATACCAAAAACAGGCATGTTGTCAATGATGTTCAGAATTTCCTTATCATCGACTTCCTTGTAGTCAGGGGTCAGCACCTCAGGTACGTAAGTAGAGTCCTGTATTTCTGTGCTATCTGAAGCAACTTGTGCAAAAACGGAAACTGCTGTTAGCATGATACAGCAGAAAAGAAGTAATCTATTGACCATTCCCTAACTTTTTTTTGATAGTGGAGATTGTGAATCAGGAATCTCTCCACTCCAAAGTGCCGGTGCCAATAAGAAATTTGGATCCGGATTTCTAAGTGAATTAAGTATGCTTGATTTGATTTGAGGGTTGTCTTCTTTCAGTTTGACTAATAAGTTTTTGATATACTGACGCTTCATCCCATCTTGAGATCCGCATAAGTTACATGGGACAATTGGCCACTCTTGAAATGCCGCATATTGTGCAATGGTTTCTTCTTCAATAGAATAAAGTGGCCTGATCACGCTGATTCCTTCTTTATCGGTTTTATAGTGTGGTGCCATGGAGGCTAACTGACCGGAATAGAAGGTATTCATTAGGAACGTTTCTATTAAGTCATCCAGATGATGGCCTAGAGCCACTTTATTGCATCCAAATTTTCTAGCCAAATCATACAAAACTCCTCGTCTCAATCGACTACAAAGAGAGCAATACGTCTTACCTCCTTTAATCTTATCTACCACTACCGAATAGGTGTCTCTAAACTCAATGTGCTGAGGGACTTCCCAATTCTTAAATAATTCTGGAAGAATATGATCAGGAAATCCAGGCTGACCCTGATCCAGATTCACAGCTAAAATTTCAAAATTGATTGGCGCTTTGCTTTGAAACGCTTTGAGGAAATGCAGCATGCAAAGACTGTCTTTCCCACCACTCACGGCAATCATAATCTTGTCACCTTCTTCAATCATTTTGAATTCGGCGATGGCTTTTCCTATCTCAGAATTGATTCGATTGTGTAGTTTTTTTACTTCGGGAGGAGTTACAGCTGTGTCCATATAAGCCGCAAATATCGCTCAACGATTTAAAACCTGATTTGATATTGACCAATAATCATCATTTTATAACTATCAATCTCTACTAGATCATTCACTTCAGTAAGAACGGGTCTTCTTTGAGCAGAGATAGAAAGTTTAGATTGATGTTTGTCCAGGTAATAGCTCACACCTCCTTCAATTAGCACCATTCTCTCGTTTACAAACTCGAAATTGGAGAACTGCGCAGATATATTTGGCTGAATAATCTGCTCATTTTCCATTTTGAAACCAAGTCCAAGTTGAGTGAATAGTATTTGTCCGGTTCCCGTAATGGGGAAACTATTTCCCTTTCCATTCAATGTGCCAAGGCCAGAGGAACCATCCGCTGGGTTATTCGCTCCAACCATTCGGATGAACTTAGGCCCGAAATTGTGGTTGATCAATCCAATATAACCGGTAAAAATCCGATTATTGATTGGCATATCCGCAAACACATCTATGGCCAAAGAGGTCATGGAATGAAAAGTAGTATCTCCGTTTTGGAGAGATTCGGTAGCTTTTTCATGTTGATAGAAGCCAGCTCCAATGGCCAGAATTTTTTTGCTACCAAGATATGACCAGGAACTCCATGCACTAGACAAGGATTCATGATCAAAAAACTGATACTTTACATAAGCGCTGTAAATAAATGCAGTTGGCTCATTGATGAATGTGGCCTGGTCGGTCAATGTAGGTTTGAGTGAGTTGGCAAATGGCTTTGCTACTATCGCTCGATAGTCCAATTGTCCAATCTGTCCGTGTAATGCGATGGCTATTCGTCTGAAAAAGTCATCATGAACGTTCAAAGAAGGAGTGGCAGAATAGTTAATATCAGATGAGATATTGCTAAAAGTAGAAGGGGCTGCGTACCTGGATAGGCCAGTCCAGGCATGTTTACCTGCTGTTAACTTGGTCTTGTCATTGATATGCCATGTCGCGTATGCATCTAGTAATTTAGGAGGCTGGTCTTTTTGATACCTGCTAAGGTTGTTATTTCCCATTTGGATGTTGAAGCTCAAATAATCATATGGTTGTGCCTTAAGACCTATTCGATATCTCCGGATGCTGAAATCAAGAGAGTTAAATGCTTCGTTGGAGCCTATGGTTGATCCGGGATTGAGATCGGTGTATCGACCCCATATTTGCATACCACCATATATGGTTACTTTGTCTTGTCCAGAGGCTATCAGTCCCCAGACCATAGTTATTAGCGCTAAGAGAAATGTTCTTTTCATCACAGTTGATGTATCAAGTTAGACAATTGGTTTTGATTCAGCCCACCACCTGATAGCTTGGTGATGTGGTAGCGGGCTAAATCATTTCTTTGGTGGGGTATGAGTTAAGTTGTCTTTCTCAAGTTGTTGTACAGAATCGTTTGATCCAGGATATCCATATAGGGTTGGTAATCGAGTCCCTTATCTAATAAATATTGAGTTACTAATGTTTTGATCACCGCATGAAGCTCATCTTTCTTCCATGGTTTCTCCACATAATGATTCAAATGTGCACTATTGATGGCTTCAATCGTGTCTTTATGAGTGGCTTGACCAGTAAGAAGGATAGTTTTGGTGGAGCCAAAGCGAGAGTCTTCGCTCAGTTTTTTCAATAAGTCTACACCGGTATTATTTGGCATTACTTGATCAGTAATTAGGAGGGAAACGTAGTTGCCTTCGGTATCCACCTCTTCCATGACATCCAGTGCTTCATTCACTGATTCACACTCTTCTATTTTCAAATATTTTTCAAAAACTTCCAGATCTTCAGTCAGTGCGTTAAGTACTTCTCGCTGATCATCAACACATATGATATATAACTTGTCCATGACTATGCTATTAATGGGATTTTAACTGTAAACTCTGTTTTACCAGGTTCGCTATCTACTTCTATTACAGCATCGTGTTCGGTGACGATGCGCTGTACCACTGCAAGCCCAAGTCCCAACCCAAAATTGAGGCCATCGACCTTAGTGGTAAAACTGGGTTCAAAAATTCGTTGCTTAATGTCTTCCGGAATGCCAGGCCCATTATCCGTTACCTTAATGATGATATTTTTAGCATCATGACTCGAGGCTATTCGTATTTGAGGATCTTCAGTATTACTGTTAAGCATGCTTTCAATACCATTTTTGACCAGATTGATCCAAACCTGGACTAATTGACCAGGACATGCCTCTGTATTGGGTATATACTCATCTAAAAATACGGTGGTGTTTACTCTTTTGGTGAGGTTTTTTAGGATAACCATAGCCTCAGAGATCGTGTCATTGATACTCACATCTTTAGACCATTGGTGTTCGGTAACACCAAGTTGTTTCACAGATCGTACCACGTGTGTTGAGTGCTTAGCCGCAATCTCCATATCATGTAGTGTGCAACCCACTTCCCAAAATTCATTGATTCGATCAGCACGGGATGGGTCCTTTTGTAGTGTGTTGATTACCTCGCTAGCCGGGATCCCGGTCTTGGTAAGTTTCCTTATCTGTCCATCAGTCAGTCCTTTAATTTTCTCATATTGTTTGCGATGAGCACGAGCCTCCTCCGAACTAATTTCTTGACCTTTTTTACCGATTTCGAAAACTTCACGTAGATGTTGATCTCCATGAGAGTCCACACATTTATGGATGAATTCTGACAATCGACCCATACTGCCATCTATTACTCCAATGGAATTGTTGAGTTCATGAGCGACTCCAGCTGCCATTTGGCCAAGGGTAGACATTTTCTCAGCTTTTAAGAGTCGTTGACTATCGTTGTACTTCTCCAGTGCCATTTTCTTAGCAAAATACTGGCGTGCATACAGTTCATTGACAACAATGGAGATGTGAAATTGTGTCAACTTCTGCATTTCTTCAGGCGAATGAGATTCTCTAGCTCTGTCGTAATAATAGACTTCACTATCCTCCACGGCAATCACTTTAGAATAACTAAGGTGCTCGTCAGAAAAATAGCTGTAAACTCCGATAAATTTATTTTCAGAGGCCTCAAATACAGGATAGTTGCCCAGTTCGGCATCGCTCAAGTAGCCTTGAAACTTGCCTTTGGTAACTAAAAACAATCTGGTGTTTCTGTGATTAGGATCGAGCAATACCTCTCCCTTTTTCAGTTGAAGCTTCTTACTTTCATCAGAGAAGAATTCTTGCTTGACCCAGTTAAAGTTTACTCCTTCCATAGTTTATCAATTGAAGAATCCAACTAATCCTAAAATATACATCAACCCATAGTTGAGTACTAATCCAATTAGCGCAATGATCACACCAGGTTTGGCCATATTCTTTTGCTCGATGGTTCCTGTAGCAAAAGCAAGTGCATTTGGTGGGGTGCTTATTGGTAGCGCCATACCCATAGAACAAGAAATTGTCACCGCCAGAATGATCATTTGATTACCTCCAAAGCTGTCTAAGCTAGATAAAGATACGCCAAGCGCAGCCACCAATGGTAACAGTAGGTTAGCAGTAGCTGTGTTAGACATGAAGTTGGCCATCAGCATTGCTACAAAAGTCACGGATACGATGATTAAGATAGGAGAGAATGTTCCAAATGGAATCGTATTCACTAATCGTTCAGCTAATCCACTTTTTTCCAAAGCTAAACCTAGAGCAATACCACCAGATACCAACCACAGGACATCCCAGCTAATATTTTTTAAGTCGTTTTTATTGATAATATCAAAAGCAGAGAACACTGCAACTGGTACCATAGCTACAATGTATGAGTTCATGCCATGAACAAAATCGGTTAACCAAAGAAGTATAGTCAGCGCGAATGTGGCATACACGATATAAGCTTTTCTATTTTTCAGCCAGCTGCCTTTTATGGATAGCTGTATTTTTTCAGTTTTTACAGGATAAATGGCAATAAGTAAAACCCAGGCAATCAGCAACAGCACAATGACATATGGCAATGCCATCGCCATCCAACTACCAAAAGAGATGTAATCACTTCCTGTCAGGTATTTTAAGGCAACGGCATTGGGAGGAGTGCCAATTGGGGTACCTATTCCTCCGATGTTTGCCGCAAAAGGGATGGCCAATGTAAATCCAATTCTTCCTTTATCTCCGGGCACGAATACAGCCATTACTGGTACCAGGATGGATAGCATCATGGCAGTTGTCGCTGTATTACTCATAAACATGGAAAAAATAGCAGTGATGATCATCAATCCCAGCATTACCCATTTAGGGTTTTCACCAAATGGTTTCAACAATACCTTAGCCAGGTTTTGATCCAGGCGGTACTTTGTGGCGGCCATAGCCAGGAAAAACCCCCCAAGGAAAAGTATAATAATGGGAGAGGCAAAAGTGTAGAGAATGCCTTTGTAGTCAATAAGTGTACCGAATGTTTCAGGAGATTCGGTATTGATGACAAACTTTAACCCTTTGGTGGAGATCATGATGAGCTCCAGAAAAATGATCAACAGAGAAGTGGCATATATTGGAATGGGCTCAAGGATCCAAAACAATGCAGCCATCAAGAAAATCGCAATAACCCGTTGCTCAACCACGGTGAGTCCGTCTATGTGAAAGGCTGAAACTGGTAGGAGCAATACAAGGATGGGCAGCAAAATAGAAATCAGTAATTTGATTCGTTGGCTAGTCATAACTCGTAGTGATTTAACAAGGACAAAGGTATGTTAGGTATCTCACTAAGGGCCTAAAAAACGTGAGTTGTATGGGTGACCTTTATCACAGTACCCTATGGGTTTTGTCAGAGTAAGTAAATTATGAAACTCTTAGCTTTTGACGAAAAATTCAAACGATTTCATATCAAATATTCTCTTTTGTTGAATTGATGATTGGTTATTGCAATCGTTTACAAAACCACATTCTCTTAAAAAAAAATAAGATGAAAGAGAATGGTTTTGGGAAAATTAATACCTGAATTCACTGTTGGAATCATTCAATTCCCAGTTGTATTCATAAGTAGTCACCTCATGACTAGACGGAATCTTGATGATTCGGTATTGATTGACATAATCAAGAATAGTTGTGGTGTCGTTTACAAAATCAGGACGATACCATTCGAAAACCTGAGAGACTGCAGTTTGTCTTTTTGAAACTCTCACATACCAATCAATATTCAGTACCTCGATGGTTTTATTTTCAAGGGTGCTTTCTAGAGAGTCAGGTACAAAAGCATAGTTGGCTATTGGAGGGCACCCAATGGCGGCACATACCAGTACAAAGTGAAGTCTTGGATCTGGGAATGCTGAAAATAAAATATCCTTTTCTAACTCATCTAGAGTGACCATCCTGCCAGCCACTTCAAACTCATTCGTATCGAAAAAACCATCAACATCCCAGGGTCCATTGATTGGCAGGTTATCTACCACTTGTTTGATGACCAAAATATTATAGGCATTGGTGTAAAATGCTTTTTGAGTTACCGGGTCTTTTCCTGTTACCAAATAATTAGCGATCTGATCGGTGAGTTGATTTATTGATCGGGAATTGACCTTGATGTATTCATAATCTACCAGGCCATGTTTTACATAGGTTTGAAAGAATTGATTGGCGTTAACAAAGAATTCATCGGATTGAGCGTAACTCAGGTTGGTCGCCAGAACGAGAAGGAGGGTACTTAAAAATTTCATTTTAGGGTATGGATGATTGGATTAAATATAGCCAATAACTCAAACAAAACATTGAATGGTTAGACTTCTTGACTTAAACCCATTTTGGATAGCTTAGATATCAACTCTGCTATACTTTTCAGGTCAAATGTCTGCTGGCCAACAATGAGTTGCCAATTTCGGTTTTTGACCGTGACAGAAACTTCTGCCTCGCTTGTAAGTCGATAGCCATTGCGCTTCAGTGCTTGCTCTGTCCAATAGACTTCATTCTCATTTCCACTTACATGGATCTCAATTCCATTTTGTGCCAAATCCACGGTGCCATGAATCATGTCATAGCCATAATCTTGAAGGTATAGCGTCTTCTCAAGAGTTCCGTCCAGAATTAAGTCTTCAGGGCTTCCCTGGATCACTGATTGATTGAAGTTGAATAACCACAGTTTGTCAGATAGTTGAGTACTCACCTGCATGTCATGAGTCGAGATCAGAATAGCCTTTCCTTTTCTAGCAATATCTCGCAATAGGACCATGACTTCTATTTTGTTGTATAGATCCAAATGAGCAGCTGGCTCATCCAATAAGATGATGTCAGTTTCTTGAGCAAGGGCACGTGCAATCATCACTTTTTGCAGCTGTCCATCACTCAATTCATAGATTTTTCTATTTGCCAGGTAATTGATATGTGTTTCTGATATGGCCCAGTCTATTATTTTCTTATCATGTTCAGAGAGTGTGCCCATCCATCCAGAGTAGGGATGTCGACCGATTGCAATTAGCTCTAATACCGAGAGGTTTTGGCTGTATGGTTTCTCGGTAAGTACCACACTAAGTTGTCGGGCCAACTCTAGTTTGGATAACCTGGTAATTGATTTTCCATTGTAAACAATTTCACCACTCAATTGATCAAGTAGACCTGAAATGGTTTTGATAAACGTGGTTTTCCCAACTCCATTTTGGCCCATCAAAGATATGATTTGACCTCTTTCAAGACTAAGATTGATGTCTTTTTGAATGACTTTAGTCTGGCCTTTGTTCTCATACCCAATGCATAAATTTTTCACCTCTAGTACCCCCATCAGTAGCTATAATTTAGGTTTCTTTTCCGCATTAAAATATAGATGACAAAAGGCGCTCCAAATAATGCCGTAACGGCATTAATTGGAAGTGTAGCTTCAATCCCAGGAAGCTGAGCAATTAGGTCAAATAGCAACATCAGAGTACTCCCAAAAAGTATGACTAGAGGAGTTAGAAACAAGTGGTTGGAAGTGTTGAATAGCATTCTTGTGAGATGTGGTATAGCTATCCCAAAAAAAGCAATTGGGCCACAAAAAGCTGTAACTGTACCAGCTAAAATTGCTGTATTGACAATAATGAGCAGTCGGGTTCTCTTCATGTTGAGACCCAGACTTACTGCATAATTTTCACCGAGAAGCAGCGTGTTTAGAGGTTTGCTTAAAAGAACTGAGAGAATTAAGCCAATAACCAGAATTGGGATAAACACTGAGAGTTCGGCCCAACTCAAACTGCCCAGGCTACCAAATGACCAAATGACGTAGGCTTGAATGTTTTCCGCCTGGCTGAAGAACTGTAGGATACTTACAAAGGCGCCAGAAGCTGCACCAAACATCAGTCCAATGATGAGTAAAGTGACACTGTCTTTAATTTTGGAGGCAGCAAGAGAGATGATTAGTAAAACTGATAAGGAACCCAGGCCCGCTGAAGCAACCAATAACCAGCTTCTTCCAATACCACTGAGTTCGAGGAACCCGCCAATGTAAAAGCCCAAAAATATAGCAATAGCAACTCCTAGTCCTGCTCCGGAGCTAATCCCCAATACATAGGGTCCAGCCAATGGGTTTCTAAACAGGGTTTGCATCTGTAACCCACTTACACTCAAGGAACTTCCCACAAGGAGAGCAGTAAGTGCTTTAGGAAGTCTGAAGTTTCCTAATATTATATCCCAACCATTATTACCTGTAGATCCAGATGTGAAGAAGTTGAAAACGTCTCCAAAACCAATCGAGACAGAGCCAAAACATATATTCAATCCCAAACTGAATATTAGAGCTATGCTTAGACCTATGAGGATTTTGATCCATTTGTTTTTCGATTCTTCCAGGTATTGATGGATCATGGGAGTTTTTCGTAATAATATGTTTCGTATTCTGGAAGAAGTTCTGGATGCAAAATTTTAATCATATCAGCTAATATCAAATCTGGTCTTGCATATCCCGATTCAAAGAAATCATAACCACCAAATTGATTTAATCTCTTGCTGTAGTTATAAAGATTCCCGGCCTTAAATGACTCGAAATCTGCATATCGTTCATCTTGCCCTTTCACGGATTCTGCGGTGTTGAATGTACTGGTTCCAATCCAATAGTCCGCTGTATGTGCTTTATCAAATACGGATTCAAAACTAAGTTCTAGCCAGCCTCCAGAAGAATCTTGCTCCCACAAATAGTGCCCGCCTGCATCTTTAAAAAATCCAGAAGCCCAGTTTTGACCACCGGGTAAAAACCAGACATCTCCGTATAGGACACCACTCAAAATAGTTGGTCGCTCATTAATCTTATGTGTAAGCAATTTGAGCGAGTCATAAGTTGTTGCTATGTCAGAGAATATGGAGTCTGCTCTGGCTTCTTTATGGAATAGCGCCCCAAAAAATTTAATCCATTCTGCGCGACCCAGCGCAGATGACTCCAGGTAATCAGCATTATATATAACAGGAATTCCTGCTTCTGCTATTTTATCCAAAGAAGTGGATTCACTACCCATATCAAATGCAATGACCGCATCGGGATTGAGCGAAATTAGAACTTCCAGATTGATGTTGCCATCAGGACCGAGATCAGTTACCTTACCCTCATCTACTAACACTCGAATTTTTTCAGAACTGATATAATTTGTATTGGGAAAACCAACCAATCGATCTTCGAGTCCAAGTAATTCCAGATAGGGAAGATGTGTAGTGGAAGTAACCACCACTCGTTTAATCGAATCTTGCAACGAATAGACTTTTGATTTTACTGCTCCTGGCCATGGTTCCAAAACAAGCAGCTTATTATTGTTGAATTGAAACTTTTCAGCATATTCCAAAGTGCTTGAAACGGAATATGTTTCAGTTCCAGATTGGTTTGCTTCCTTTTTTTGGCAACCAATGAAGGTAAATATAGAAAGTGCTAATACGCTATACTTCATGAATCAAAATTGAATAAAAAAAATCAGACCTGTAAAAAATCTGATGGATGTCGGCTACCTTTGAAGCGATTATGGTTGTTGACGCTTCTACGAAGGTCAGCATTAAAAGGGAATTCGGTGAGAATCCGAAGCTGTCCCCGCAACTGTAATTTCCAATTGATGATTTGTCTCATCATGCCACTGGTTGTTCAAAGAACGATTGACTGGGAAGGCGACAAATCAGGAAAAGCCAGGAGACCTGCCACGATCTATTTTATTCCAAGCTTCGGGTTGAAAGCAAAGGAGATAGAACACCTCTGGGTTTTCCATACTCTATTACTTTTTTCCGATGGCTTTGAATGGACTTTAGATAGTTTGATTCATGGTCTCGAGAATTTGTGTGTTTGTATTTTTGCTGTCTTTAGTACATCTCGTGCTATCACAGGAAGATACCGTCCAATTGGATGAGGTTACAGTATCTGCTTTACAATTTGAGCGATTTACAACTGGAGATCAGTTGGCAACCATTTCTCTCGATGAGACTTTACCCTCACTGGATCAAGCACTTTCTCAGCAAAGTAGTATTTACTTCAAGTCCTATGGTAATGGACAATTAGCATCCATTTCTTTCAGAGGAACTTCAGCCAGTCAAACGAATGTGCTGTGGCATGGGATTTCAGCCAATTATCCAACACTTGGTCAAATGGATTTTTCTCAATGGCCAACCTGGATGATGGATGAGTTACAGCTTAGTATGGGAGCCAACTCATCTCTTTATGGCAATGGCGCAATTGGTGGGACGGTTCTAATTGATTCCGATATAAGCCATCAGCCAAAAGGAGCGTCTCTTTTACTTGGAGGAGGAAGTTTTGGTGAATTCAAAACAGGCATAAAAGCAACCTATGGAAAGGGTAGGGTCAAAGCACATACGAACCTGTATCGTTCTTTTTTGCAGAATGATTTTAAGTATGAATACAATGGTGAAACGCTTCGTCAGAACAATGCTTCCTCCTTGATCTATGGGCTCAAGCAACAAATGTCATATACTATAAAAGGCACGCGATTATTTGCAGACTTTCAATATCTGCTCAATGATCGGGATATTCAGCCAACGAAAAGTGCTCCAACTTCTCAGGATGAGTTGACAACAAAAAATACACGTCTGGCCATTGGTGCTAATCAAGAATGGGCTAAGAGTAGTCTGAATGTGACATTTGCTTATTTGCAAAACGATCAGATCTACAATGAGATTGATCAAACGACAGGAAATCAATATTCTTCCTTAGTCACTTACTGGTTTCAGTTGAATGATCAATTGGATTTTAGGGTGGGTGGAAATACGAATCTATATACTGCTTCATCAGATAGTTATTCAGATGAATTTCATGATTTACAGGCTGATGCTTTTACTTCTGTAAGTGCAAAACTGATACAATGGTGGCAGTCCGTCTTAAACCTTCGTCAATCATTTTATGCAGATCAATCTCATTTTGTGCCATCCTGGAGTAATGAATTGATCATTTGGACTACAGAAAATCATAAGCTTAAATTCAATGAAAGTTTCGCTTTTGGTTTTAGATACCCAACATTGAATGATCGATATTGGTCCCCGGGAGGGAATCTGGATTTAGAACCAGAAAAAAGTAAAACACTCGATGGTGAATTCAATGTTGAAATGCCAGTTGCGTCTAACAGTCTCTCAATAAAATTCGGTGGTTATCATACATGGTCTAAGGATTGGATCGTTTGGCTTCCGTCTGAAGCTGGATATTGGGTTCCACAGAACTTTAGAGAAGTGGAGATTTCAGGATTGGAATCTTCTCTTGAAATTTCAGGAGATCTTTTTGGTGATTACCAGTTTAACGCATCATACACCTATAATCGATCAATCAATAAAACAGGGTCCAACTCAGGAAAATTACTTCCTTATACTCCAGAACATAATGCACTGGTTAGTTGGCAGCATCAGATCAAAAAATATTTTAATTATCGCTTGAATTCCTCCTTTACAGGAAAACGATATACGACGCTAGACAATACAGAAAGGTCATCGGTAGCTCCATTTTTTATTCTTGATTTTACATTAGGTCGAGAGTTTGAGCTACCTCTTTTTGATATTTCTATAGATGCATCTATTAATAATCTGCTGGATGCCAATTATGAGAACTTAAATAACCGGGCCATGCCTGGAAGAAATTATCAGTTACAATTAATAATCAATTACAACAATCGATGAATACGTATTTAAAATCACTTTATTTTTTGGCGGTTATTGGCGTTTTGACTGCATGTGATAACAATGATCCGGAGCCAGAAGTAGTTGGCCAGTTTGAAGGTGGTGTTTTTGTTTCCAACGAAGGAAATTATGGAGAGGGTGATGGTTCTTTAAGTTTTATCAATCACGAGGGAGTTGTAATTAACAACTTATTTGTGAATGTGAATTCTAAGGATTTGGGAGATGTAGTTCAGTCACTTCATATCTCAAATGACTTACTTTTTACTGTGGTGAATAACTCCAACAAAATTGAAGTGGTGAGCCTTTCAGATAATTTAAAGAGTCTATATACCATAGATAATTTAGCTCTTCCTAGATATATGGATAGTAATGAGGGTACTGGATATGTTTCAGAATGGATAAGTTTCGAAGACCCAGGACAGATAACAGTTTTTGATTTAATCACAGGTGAAATTTCTAATTCTATTGAGGTGGGATATGGAGCTGAAGGTGTGAAGGTAGTTGGGGACTACTTGTTTGTTGCAAATAATTTCGGGACCACAGTTGATTTGATTGACCTGACTACAGAAACGGTTTCTGCTTCCATTGAGGTTGGTAGTTCTCCAAAATTGTTTGTAGAAGATGCCCAAGGAGATATCTGGGTGTCATGTCAAGGTGGATTAGACTTGGACTGGAATCCAGCAAATGACGGGAAGTTGGTGGAATTAGATCCTTCAACGGGAACGGTCAAAACCACAATTGAACTAGAAACTAATTTCAACGGAAAAATAGATATCTCCCCTGAGGGTACAGAGATCTATTTTACTAATGGGAATACTATTTATAGTGTAGCCTCTGAAGGTGCAACAGGATCAGAAGTTGTTAAACAGTTCAATAATTTTACCTCCTTTTATGGTTTTGGAGTTGCCCCTGATGGGAGTTTCTATTTATCTGATTCCAGAGGGTTTATTGAAAACGGTCGCGTGATTCATTATACTCCTGATAATATTTTTATTACCTCTACTGAGGTTGGTCGTGGACCAAACGGATTTGCGTTTAACTAAATAGTTGAGTGACTGCATGGCGAACAGATAGTTCGCCGGCGGTTACCTTTTTCTCCATTTCTTGGATGCTATCAATTTTTGCTGGGTTGTGATAGAAACTCTCTTCTAATTTTAATTTGATCAACTCGTGCATCCATTTCAGGTTTTGTCTTCTCCTATTTTCAATTAAATAGTTGTTCCCAATCAAGGTTGACTCAAAATCCTGAACCATTTGCCACACGCTATCAATCCCGGTTTCTTCTACAGCTGAGCATAGTTCAACCGGTACTGTCCATCCTCCTTCATGCGGGGGTAATAGATGAAGAGCATTCTTGTAATTCTTTTTAGCTCGTTTTGCTGGTTGTATATTATTACCATCAGCCTTGTTGATGACAAGTGCATCAGCCATTTCCATGATGCCACGCTTAATTCCCTGAAGTTCATCTCCACCTCCGGCTAGCATAAGAAGCAAAAAGAAGTCCACCATATCCTTCACGGCAGTTTCTGATTGACCAACTCCAACGGTTTCCACAATTATGACATCATACCCTGCAGCTTCACATAATAGAATTGTTTCCCTGGTCTTTTGTGCTACTCCTCCAAGTGAGGTGCCAGATGGAGAGGGACGTATATAGGCATTGGGGTCCGTTGACAATCGGTTCATTCTTGTTTTATCTCCCAGGATACTACCTCTAGTGAGTGAACTACTGGGATCTATGGACAAAACAGCTACTTTTTTGCCTACTGAAGTAAGGTAAGAACCAAATGAATCAATAAATGTACTCTTGCCAACTCCGGGTACACCCGTGATACCTATTCTAATACTCTTTCCGGTTTTTGGAATTATTTGATCTAATAGTTTCGCAGCCAACTCTTGATCCGAAGATAGTTTACTTTCAATGATGGTTATTGCTCGACTAAGTAGGATTCTGTTCGATTGATCGATACCATTGACCATTTCGTCTAATGAGGGTCTGTTTATTGGCCGATCTTTCATTTTTTTAACTAGAATTTGATTTAAAAATTGATTAATTTCAATAAAAAATTATATTTTACCTATATTGCATTTGATCTGTGGCCGAATGCTGGTTAATTGCGGGTAAAGTAAAATCTTTTTTAATCACCCGCTAACTCTAAAAAGGCATGTTTAAGAAATTCTGGTTAGATGTCATATTAGGTACTGTTTTTATTTTCGGCCTAATGGGACTTTTTAACAGTGTCACAGCATTTAAGATCTTTGACGTATTTGACCCCATTGGAACAGCTTTTGGTGATATGGAGCTAACTGATATTGTGTTTTCACAACTTCGGGATGACCCTGTTGCCGATGATCGAGTTGTTTTGGTCAATCTCAGTAACCTAAGCAGAGGTGAAATTGGGATGATGCTTCAAATCATTGCCAAGTATAACCCAGCATGTATTGGGATAGACTCCTTTTTTTACAGTCCACATGAGGATGATCCTGAAGGGGATATGATGCTGATGGCTGGACTGGAGAGTGTGGATAATTTGATTCTTGCAGAAAAGCTGCTTCCCGATCCGGAAGATCCATCCAATGATACTATTGCTTTTTCATGGGAGGTATTCAATTCCTTTGCAAGTGAAAATGCCTTTGTGAATCTAATTACTGATGCTGAAGTTCAGGAAGATCTGAAAATGTGTCGTGAATTTTCTCCCAAATATGATCTCAAAGGAGATCAAAGAGTTGCATTTGCTGTTGCAATGGCTGCTCAATATGACTCAGCTGCAGCCGCAGAGTTCTTAGCAAGAGACAATGAAGTAGAGATTATCAATTACAGAGGCAATGTCCTGGATTATGGTGCTACCAAATTTGGTAATAAGTATTATGCGCTGGATGTTCCGGATGTATTTGATGAGAACTTTACACCAGATATTATTGAGGGCAAAGTTGTCATGTTTTGTTATTTAGGAAGATGGCTCGGCGACAGGGAATCTTTTGAAGATAAATTTTATACTCCATTAAATGAGACATATATCGGAAGAGCTTTCCCAGATATGTATGGAGGAGTAGTTCATGCGAATATCATTTCGATGATTCTTAATAGAGATTACATCGATGATATGAGTGATAATGCGGGATATGTATTTGCGATTATTCTATGTTTTTTAAATGTGGCACTATTTTCGCTTATCTATAAAAAAATCCCGAAATGGTATGATGGGATAACCAAGCTTTTCCAGTTATTGGAGATTGGTGTGCTATCATATGGGGTCATCTATATACTAGAGTTGTATAGTTTCAAAGCAGAAATCGGTGTTGCAATGGCTGCAGTTGCTCTTGCAGGAGATTCTTTGGAGGTATATTACGGAGTAGTAAAAAATTCATTTACCAAAGAGGGGCGAAAGTCTCTTTTTAAAGTTGATAAATTATAACTTTACAACACATTTTATACAAACGCTAAATGATTATGAGAAAGTTTATTTCTTATGTATTTGTTGCTGGTATGATACTCGTAAGCAGTGTAGTCACCGCTCAGGATTATGCTTTTAGAGTACTAGCGAACAAAGGTGAAAACCAATTGAAAAAAGCAGGTAGCGCTCAGGCTGAGACATTGAAAACTGGTGCTAAACTTAATTCAGGAGATGAGATCATTGCATCGGAAGGTGCATATATTGGTTTGATGCACAAAACTGGTAAGACCACCGAGATTAGAGGTGCGGGTACCAAAAAAGTATCAGACATAGAGAAGAACATCAGTACAGGTAGTTCCAGCATCGCTTCCAGATACGCTCAGTTCGTAATGAACAAGATGAACGAAGAAGAAGGTGGAAGTTACAAATCAAGAATGGCTGCAACTGGAGCGGTTTCCAGAGCAACAGGTTCTGCCGCAATTCCAGTAATGGCACCAGCTCAGGCAGATCTTCTGGGTAGCACAGCAATCCTTAGATGGGATGCTCCTGAAGGAATGGAAGAAGGTGATCTTTATGTGGTGAAGATTGAAAATATCTTCAATGAAGAAATCTTTGCTGAGGAAACTGATAAAACTTCTATCGAGTTAGATTTTGCAGATGAGGCTCTTGCTTATGATATGGGTCTTTACCTTGTGAAAATCTACAAGAAAGGTGATGAAGAAATCGCTTCAAGCGAAATTGGAATCAAGAAAGTGAAGTCTAGCGACAAAGTAGAGATTCAAGAAAGCCTGGCAAACTTGAAGAGCGAAGTGTCTGAAGATTCACCTCTTAATAAAATTATCTATGCTTCATTCTATGAAGAAAATGGATTGATTCTAGACGCTTTGACTAAATACGAAGAGGCTATTAAAATGTCTCCAGAGATTCAAGACTTCCAGGAGTTGTATGAAAACTTCCTGATCAAAAACGGTCTTGCTCAGTAATTAGAAAAGAACTGAAAAATGAAACCCTGACGATATCGTCAGGGTTTTTTTATGTCCATATTTTTTTGAAATGCCTGCTTCTAGCTGAGCATACCATCAAGGATTTCAGTCGCTGCTTTTGAAATAACTGTGCCAGGACCAAATATGAATGATACTCCTGCTTCTTTTAAAAACGGATAGTCATTTTCAGGAATGATGCCTCCTGCAATCACCAGAATATCTTCTCTACCAATCTTTTTCAGCTCTTTGACCAATTCTGGAACTAATGTCTTGTGTCCACCTGCCAGGGAAGAGGCACCAACCATGTGAACATCATTTTCAGCGGCTTGAAGAGCGACTTCTTGTGGTGTTTGAAACAATGGTCCCATGTCCACATCAAAACCAAGATCTGCGAAGGCAGTAGCAATCACTTTTGCTCCGCGATCATGTCCATCCTGCCCCATTTTAGCAACCAGAATTCTTGGTCTTCTTCCTTCCAGTTTCTCAAACTTATCTGCCTGTTCACGGGCATGTTTGAAGGAATCGTCTTGTTTTATTTCTGATGAATACACGCCTGAAATTGTTTCGTTTTTAGCTTGATACCTACCAAATACTTCTTCCATCGCATTAGAAATTTCTCCTAATGTTGCTCGTTCTCGCGCAGCATCTACCGCCAACTCCAGTAAGTTACCACTATTAGTTTGACATGCGTCTGTAATAGCTTGAAGTGCTTTGTCAACGGCTACCTGGTTGCGAGACTCCTTTATAGTTTGTAGTCTGGCAATTTGCTTGTCTCGAACCTCATTGTTGTCAACTTCAAGCAATTCGATTTCGGTTTTTTCGTCGGTTACAAATCGATTGATTCCAACGATAATTTCTTTTCCGGAATCAATTTTTGCTTGTTTTCTGGCAGCAGCTTCTTCAATTTTCATCTTAGGATAACCAGACTCTATCGCTTTAGCCATACCGCCCATTTCTTCCACTTCCTGAATGATTTCCCAGGCTTCATTGATCAAGTCATTGGTCAATTGCTCCACCTCGTGAGATCCTCCCCAAGGATCCACCACCTGTGTGATGTTGATGGTGCTCTGTAGATATTTTTGAGTCTCCCTCGCTATTGCGGCTGAGTAATCTGTAGGTAAGGCGATTGCCTCATCCAATGCATTGGTGTGAAGGGATTGTGTATGTCCAAAGGCTGCGGCAAGCGCCTCTATAGTCGTACGTCCTACATTGTTGTACGGGTCTTGTGCTGTGAGGCTATAACCAGATGTCTGGCTATGAGTCCTCAAAGCAAGTGACTTGTCACTCTGAGGATTGAACTGATTGACTAGTTTCGCCCAAAGAATTCTTCCAGCCCGCATTTTGGCTATTTCTGTAAAGAAATTCATCCCGATACCCCAGAAAAATGAAAGTCTAGGTGCAAATGCATCAATTGGGATGCCGGCTTTCAAACCAGTCTTAATGTATTCGACCCCATCAGCCAGGGTAAATGCCAGTTCGATTGCAGCTGTGGCTCCTGCCTCATGCATATGATAACCACTGATACTAATGGAATTGAACTTTGGCATTTTCTCAGAGGTATATCGGAAAATGTCTGCAATAATCCTCATGGATGGCTTAGGAGGGTAGATGTAGGTATTCCTTACCATGAATTCCTTAAGGATGTCATTTTGGATTGTACCTGTCAGTAACTCAGGAGTCACACCTTGTTCTTCAGCAGCAACGATATAGAACGCCATGATGGGTATTACGGCACCGTTCATGGTCATGGAAACTGACATTTGATCAAGCGGAATCTGGTCAAATAGGATTTTCATATCCTCAACTGAGTTAATAGCTACTCCTGCTTTTCCAACGTCGCCAGAAACTCTTGGGTGATCACTGTCATATCCACGGTGAGTTGCCAGGTCAAAAGCTACGGACAATCCTTTCTGTCCCGCAGCTAAGTTTCTTCTGTAAAATGCGTTCGATTCTTCTGCTGTTGAGAATCCAGCGTATTGTCGTATGGTCCATGGCCGCACTGCATACATTGTAGCATACGGACCTCTCAAGAATGGCGGGACTCCTGCGGAGTATCCTAATTGTGAAAAGGAATCCGTGTTGGTTTTAATTGAAGTGTTGAATGCCTCATCAAAACCTTTGCTTTTTGTGAGGTCTTCAGAAAGGTTATCCCAAACGAGTCTTGCTAGTCGATCAGTCAGTGCATCTATGAAATAGGATCCATTCGCAGCAGACTGGATAGCATTCATTTTGGACTCATGCCTAATCAGGTTGCCTATATTTCTGCTAATGCGATGCGATCCTTTAGCAGCCCATGATGGTTCGCCCGAATCAAATGTAATACTGTCTGTACCTCCAATAATCGCTGCTAGACCTGAAGTGGTTTGGAGAAGTAGATGATTGCCTTCATCTGCACCTTTTTTCAATAGACTATGTATTGTAAATCCGAACTTTCTGGAATGTAATTTCTCAAGACCCTTAGCCAGCAGTCGGATAACTCTTAGTTTGGATAATTCATGGAAGAAATCAGATCCGATTGTTAATGATAAAGTCAATTCCTTATCTGTCCGGAACAAAGAATTAATGGATAGAGTAATTTCTTCTTTGATGTTGGTGCTTGGTATTGGAATCAATTCATTAAAGTCATTTCCGTTTACCGATACACCAGTACCAAATCCTTTAATGGTGTTTTGAATTTCAATCGGAGTTCCTGAATTGATAAACCCTAGATAGCAATGTTCAGGTTCTATTCCTTTGAGGAGATCATCCATATTGATGGCGGATAAATCTCCAGCGAAGATGATTCCAGAGCAGCCATTCATTAGGGCTTGCTTTGCCTGTTGATTGGCAGACCTGCTTTCAGTTACATCAATTCGCTCATATTGAATCCATTCTTTTGATTCAGATTGATTCAATGTGTGAGCTATATAACCAAGTCCTTCGGCTGTTGAATGATCGTAATAAGCTTTTAGGTCTATGTCTTCTATGCTGGACCAGGTGAGAGTCTCATTAGGATCTTTTCCCTTTAAAAGTTTTTTCGCGGCTTCTTCCCAATCTGAGAATGTCGTTTTGGGGAATTCGTGGAAATTTGGGTTGCTGTTTTTCATGGTTGACAAATTTAAGAAATCAGCTATGTGTATGGATGTAAATTTAACTCGAAAAAATCTACTTGTATTTTTTCAAGAAATTTACGGTTAAACCTCCTAATTTTTGCGGAATAAAAGGATTATAAAAAGTCAAGAGCAAAAGTCATTTTTTTCTTAAATTTTTTATCCACAATTTTGATGTCCCCCTCTTCTGAAAGGGTATCTTTTTGGTCTATTTTCCAAAGTAAAATATAAATCGCCGATGCATGTAGAGACATGGGAAAAATGCCTCCTATTTATTAGGGAGCGCATTCCTGCTCAGAGTTTTTCAACCTGGTTTGAACCAATTCAGCCTGTAAGACTTCAAAATGAAGTTTTAACCATACAGGTGCCAAGCCAATTTTTTTACGAATGGTTGGAGGAAAACTACGTGCATTTATTGAAGCAGGCTATCAAATCTCAGATCGGCGAAAATGGGAGATTGGAATATTCTGTTGTGGTAGATCGTGGTAACGATTCCGTGCAGCCAACAACTGTAAGTGTTGCTGGGGCAAGTAACCATCACAACAAAAATCGTGTAAACGGGTTTGATGCGTATAAAAATCCTGACTTTTATCAGGAATTGAAGAATAATTCAAACCTGAATCCTTCATACCGCTTCGAGAATTTTATTGAAGGTGACTGCAACCGTTTGGCAAGATCTGCTGGTTTTGCAGTGGCCCAAAAACCCGGTATTACCTCTTTCAATCCGTTGATGTTTTATGGGGGTGTTGGTCTGGGTAAAACTCATCTTGTCCAGGCCATCGGAAATGAGATCATTTCCTCAGATAATACCAAAAGAATCATATATGTTGCTTCAGAGAAATTTACAAATCAATTCATTGAAGCGCTAAGAAATAATAACCTACAGGATTTTATCAACTACTACAAAGAGGTTGATGTTTTGATCCTGGATGATGTTCAGTTCCTGAAAGAAAAGGAGAAGACTCAGGAGATTTTCTTCCATATCTTCAATCACTTGCATCAGGGAGGTAAACAAATCATCATGACATCTGATTGTGCTCCAAAAGACCTGAAAGGTTTGCAAGAGCGATTAGTATCACGTTTCAAATGGGGATTGACTGCTGATCTGCAAGCTCCAGATTTTGAAACAAGAATGGCAATCATTCAAACCAAAATGCAAGCAGACGGAATCAGCATTCCGGACGAAGTGGTTGAATACATTGCTTACACAGTTGATACCAATATCCGGGAATTAGAGGGAGTGGTGATTTCATTGATCGCTCATGCTTCACTTGCCAAATCTCAGATTGATCTGGAGTTAGCGAAGCAAATCCTGAAAAACATTGTGACAGATATTGATTCTGAAGTAGGTATCGACTACATTCAGAAAACGGTATCTGACTACTTCAAAGTGGAATTAGAAGACTTGAAGGCTAAGACTCGTAAGAAAGAGATCGTAATAGCTCGTCAGGTGGCAATGTACTTCTCTAAGGATTACACAAACCACAGTTTGAAGTCTATTGGATATCATTTTGGTGGAAGAGATCACTCCACTGTAATTCATGCTGTTCAGTCCGTCAACGACATGATTGACACCAATGCCAAATTCAGATTTGCCATTGACGAACTGAAGAAAAAGCTGAAAATCAGAACTGCTGTAGCTTAGAAGCGATATGGGTAGTAAACTTTTCTGCCTCTCTTATCGATTCCAGCAATAATGACACGTCCTTGAATTCTTTCTAATATATCTGCAAACTCCTTAGGACTTTCTATTGGAGTGTTATTGATATTGGTGACTATGAAACCTTCCGGAATTCCTAATTCCGCAAATGGTCCAGTCCGCTTATAATCAACAACCTTGATACCATTTTTAATGCCAAGTAGGTCACGTTCTACTTTGGAAACATTCTCGAAACGAGCCCCTAGCCATTCTGAGTCAAAGATCTCTCTTTTCAGGATGCCGGTGCCACCTTCTCTATTGGTTAAAGTAATAGACTTTTCAATCTGCTTGCCTTCACGTTCTATAGTTAAATTGAGCTTGTCCCCCGGATACAGATTTCCTATCATTTCTTCAAGGTAAGCTTTGCTCTCTATTCGCTTGCCATTGACGCTTCTTACTACATCACCTTTTTCCAGATTACTATTAGCCGCAGCACCTTCTCTTTGAACGTTGGCTACGATCACTCCCGATAGATTTTGTAACTCCATACGGTCAGCTAATTCGCTATTGATGTCTACGAATTCAGCTCCAGTAAAGGCTTTTTGTACTTCTCCATAGCGCTTGATGTCTTCATAGACCTTTTTGACAATGTTGGAAGGTACAGAAAAGCCGTATCCTGCGTAAGTCCCAGTTCTAGAAAGAATGGCTGTGTTGATGCCGACAAGTTCTCCCTGAGTATTCACTAGAGCGCCACCACTATTGCCAGGGTTAATAGCTGCATCGGTTTGGATGAAGGACTCAATTGGAAATTTATCTTTTAGGATATTGATGTTGCGTCCTTTTGCACTTACAATTCCAGCTGTAACCGTGGATGTTAAATTGAATGGGTTTCCAACGGCGAGTACCCATTCACCAACATTCAAATTGTCTGAATTGCCAAAGGAGATCGGAGGAAGATCGGAAACATTCACTTTGATGACCGCTAAATCAGTACTAGGATCGGTGCCAACCAATTCTGCGTCATATGTTCGTTTGCCGTGAACGACCTGGATTCTATCGGCATCATCAATCACGTGATTGTTGGTGACTATATATCCGTCTTTCGATAGTATTACACCAGATCCGCTACCAACTTGCTGTGAACTTCTGGGTTCAAAAAACCAATCCAGCCAACTACCTGTACGGTATTCATATTCGTTTAAAGTCTGAATAAATACCACGCTTGATTGACTCTTATCAGAAGCCAAAACAAAGTCGTCGCTGTTGTTGGGTAAGTAGTTTCTTGAACTAGTGAGTTGAGGTGTAAATCCAGATAGGCTCTTCTCAGAATTACTGATTTCGGTTACTCGGGAAGATTCATTGATTTCCAGATATTCTCTCGTTAATAAATGAACAGTAAATATACTTCCTCCGATTGCTGAAAGTAAACTAGAAAAGATAACAATATAAATGTGTGACTTTTTCATTGTGCTTAAACGTTAAGAAACCATAATTCCTTAATTACAATCATATATAAGTGAATTATAGGAAAAGGTTTTGTTAAATGATGCTAAAAAATTAATCTCCAATTACCATTTTGAGTTTGTTAGGATTTAGAAAGGGCATTATGTTATTTTGAGTCAGGTAATTAAATGTTATGGGATTTAGATCAGTTCTAAGTAAACCTTTCGCGGCATATATCAATGGACAGACCAAAAAATGGTCAGCTAATCCAGGTATTTATCAGCAAAAGATTTTCAAAGAGATAGTAAGTAAGGCTTCAAATACTGCTTTTGGAAAGGATCATGGTTTTGGAGATATCAAGTCTCATGATGACTTTAAGAAACTTGTTCCGATACAGGATTATGAAGGATTGAAACCTTATGTCCAGCAAGTGATAGAAGGTAAAAGTGATATTCTATGGCCTGGCAAACCGGCATATTTCGCGAAGACTTCTGGTACCACGAGTGGCACTAAATACATTCCTATTACAAAAGAATCGATTCCTAATCATATCAATTCTGCTAGAAATGCATTGCTTTCATATGTGCATGAGACAGGTAAATCGAGGTTTTTGGATGGTAAGTTAATTTTCTTGTCTGGAGCTCCAACGCTGGACTTGAAAGCAGGAATTCATACTGGGCGTCTCTCTGGAATAGTCAATCATCATGTGCCTGGTTACTTAAGGACTAATCAAATGCCGAGTTACGAAACCAATTGTATCGAGGATTGGGAGCAAAAGGTGGATACAATTGTAGAGGAAACCTACAATCAGGACATGACTTTGATATCTGGAATCCCTCCGTGGGTTCAGATGTATTTTGATCGACTCAAAGCGAAGACAGGAAAACCCATCAAAGATATATTTCCAAATTTTGACATGTTCGTTTACGGAGGTGTCAACTTTGAACCATATCGAGCAAAACTTTTTGAAACTATAGGTAAGGTAATTCCTTCTATTGAAACCTATCCTGCTTCTGAGGGCTTTATCGCTTATCAGGATTCTCAAACGGAACATGGTTTGTTGTTATTAGCCAATTCAGGAATCTTCTTTGAGTTCATTCCAGCAGATGAATATTTCAATGAAAGTCCCTCTCGACTATCAATAGAAGAAGTGGAGTTGGGAGTGAATTATGCTGTTATTATTAATAGCAACGCAGGCTTATGGGGCTACTCCATTGGGGATACCGTCAAGTTCATCAGCAAAGACCCTTATCGATTATTGGTTACCGGAAGGATCAAGCATTTCATCTCTGCATTTGGAGAGCATGTGATAGGAGAGGAAGTAGAACAAGCAATGAAAGCAACTTGTGTGGAATTCCCAGAAACAGAGTTGGTGGAATTTACCGTGGCACCAAATGTCTCTCCAAAGGAAGGTCTTCCATTGCATGAATGGTATGTTTCTTTTGCTTCTGCTCCATCGGACATGGTGGCTTTCGAAAAAGAATTAGATTTGCAACTTCGCAAGCGCAACACCTATTATGATGATTTGATTACTGGTTCGATTTTGAGACCCTTGGAGATCATTCAGCTAAAGGGAACTGCGTTTATTGAGTATATGAAATCTATTGGCAAGCTGGGTGGTCAGAATAAAGTGCCTAGACTTTCTAACGATAGAAAAATTGCCGATGAGATCATTAAATTCAAGCTATGACATTAACAATAATTACCAATTTCAGAGATTTTAATGGATAGAGTGAAGCATATTGCCATTCTCGGCTCCACTGGATCCATCGGAACACAAGCTCTGGATGTGGTAGAGAGACACCCCAACAAGTTTGCCGTAGAAGTGCTCACCGCTCAAAATAATTGGGAGCTTCTGGTACAACAAGCAATTCAATACAAGCCAAACACAGTTGTGATCACGAATGAAGATCATTATGATAAGGTGTTTGAAGCATTGGATTCACATGACATCAAAGTATACGCAGGAGACAATGCGCTGAGTCATGTGGTACAGATGGAAGAAGTTGATGTTGTTCTCACTGCACTAGTCGGATACTCTGGACTTGTTCCAACAGTGAAAGCAATTGAATCTGGAAAAGATATTGCTCTGGCCAATAAAGAAACTTTGGTCGTAGCCGGAGAGCTGGTGACCAAATTGGCGATGGAAAATAAATCCAATATACTTCCAGTAGATTCAGAACACTCGGCTATTTTTCAGTGCATTGTTGGAGAATACCAAAACCCAATTGAGAAATTGATTTTGACTGCTTCTGGAGGACCATTCAGAGGCAGGAAAAGGGATGAATTACTTCAAATAACGAAAGAACAAGCCCTGAAACATCCCAATTGGGATATGGGAGCTAAGATCACTATTGATTCCGCAACTTTAATGAATAAAGGGCTTGAGGTGATCGAAGCAAAATGGTTGTTTGGAACTGATTTGGATCAAATAGAGGTGGTGGTTCATCCTCAGAGTATCATCCATAGTATGGTTCAATTTGAAGATGGTTCCATAAAAGCGCAACTTGGATTACCAGATATGCGTTTGCCAATTCAATATGCATTGACATTCCCGGAAAGGTTCAAAGCGGATTACCCGAGGTTTGACTTTGCGCAATATCCATCGCTTACTTTCGAAAAGCCAGATACTGAGACATTTCGCAATTTGCAGCTAGCCTATGACGCCTTAGGTAAAGGAGGAAATCATCCTTGCATCTTAAATGCAGCAAATGAAGTGGCAGTCAGAGAATTTTTGAAGGATAAGATTGGTTTTTTAGAAATATCAGACGTCATTGCAGATTGTTTGGCAAAAGTTTCCTTTGTGAAAGAGCCAGGTCTGGAAGACTTTATAAATACCGACAAGGAAACAAGAATTAAAGCAATAGAATTAATTAAATAGAATAAATGGAAGGATTGATTATGACAGCCCAACTTTTGTTGGGGTTATCAATTTTAGTAGGGCTTCATGAATTGGGGCATTTATTGGCTGCCAAGGCATTTGGAATGAGAGTGGAGAAGTATTCTATTGGATTCCCGCCAAAAATTTGGGGCAAGCAAATTGGTGAAACGGAGTACTCTATTGGAGCAATACCTTTAGGTGGTTTTGTGAAAATCACTGGTATGATTGACGAGTCTTTGGACACCAAGAGCTTGAGTGCTGAACCAGAACCATGGGAGTTTAGAGCTAAGCCAGCCTGGCAACGCTTGATTGTAATGCTTGGAGGAATTATTGTCAATGTAATTACTGGAGTCATTATTTTCATTCTGTTAGTCTACTCGAGAGGTGAGAGTTATATCCCAAAACAAGAATTAAATAGACATGGAATTGTTGCTTATGATCTAGCACAACAACTTGGGTTGGAAACTGGTGACAAAATGATCAATGTAAATGGGCAGGATTTTGAGAAGTTTATTGATCTGAGAAGCCCGGATGTGCTGTTGGGTACTAATGGTTACTACACCATAGAACGTGATGGTCAACAGATGAGAATTGATATCCCTAATGATATCATGGATAAGCTATCCGATAAAAACGTTGATTTCTTCAGTGTAAGAATGCCGTTTATCATTGGTAGGGTTACAAAAGAGAGCAATGCAGAGAAGGCTGGACTTGAAGCTGGAGATAAATTTCTTAGCATCGATGGTCAGCCAGTGGCGTATTTTGATGAGTTCAGTGCAGTCCTTTCAGAAAAAGCAGGGGAAACAATCAATGTAGTAGTTAGGAGAAATGGTGAGGAAAAGAGTTTAAATGTCGATGTGACAGAAGAAGGTACTCTTGGGTTTGCAACTGCTTTGGATGAAAATGAATTGAAGTATTCTCATCGTGATTTCACATTGGGTGAGTCGATGGTTAATGGAACCCAGCAGGCATTCAATGTGGTATTTTATAACATTAAAGCTTTTGGAAAGATGTTCTCGGGTGATGTGTCTCCTTCGAAATCTTTGTCAGGTCCTATTGGGATTGCACAATTCTTTGGTGGCGATTTTGATTGGGCTAATTTTTGGAGAATCACAGGACTTTTATCTATGGTGTTAGCTTTTATGAACCTTTTACCAATCCCAGCTCTTGATGGTGGACATGTAATGTTCTTATCATGGGAGATCATTACTGGTAGAAAGCCGAGTGATAAGTTCCTTGAAAATGCACAGAAAGTAGGGATGGTATTGCTATTAGGTTTAATGACCTACGCCATTTTTAATGATATATATAAGATACTTCCTTTCTAAAGAATAAGGAATAAAAGATGCAGGAAGGAGATGATCAATCTTCTTCCTCTTCTTCTTGTTGACCTTCTCGGTAGATCTCAAACTCTACCCTTCTATTGATTGCTTTTGCTTCTTCCGAATCTTCTTCTATGATTGGTTTGGAGCTTCCATAGCCTTCCCATAATACCCTGTCTGGAGCCACGCCTGCAAACTCAACCACATAGTCTCTGATGTTTCTTGCTCTGTCTTTTGATAGTTGTAGGTTGAAATCTTCTGATCCATAGGAGTCCGTATGACCTGAGATTTTGAGTTTGAAGTCTGGGTTGTCATACAAGAAGTTGATTACCTTATTCAGATCACCATACATTTCCTGTTTCAGGGAAGATTTACCATTATCAAATTCGATGGACTCAAATTTTACACGACTAGCCAATGGCTGAGTAACTTTTTTAAGCTCTGTTGGACCATTGAGAAAAAAGGCATCCTCTATCCTGAAGAAATCATCACCCTGAATTACCAGGAGGTAATTTCGTTGATCTATCAAATCAAATTCAAAACTTCCATCATTTTTCAGATACTTTGGAGCTACTTCAATTCCTTCATCCAGGTCAATAATGGATACGATTCCTTTGAAGGCTTTGCCAGTCAGGGAGTCGGTTAGTGATCCTTTCACTTTGGTAGTAGCCAATGGTTGTGCGGACATTGGTAATGGGAAGGAATAAATGTCTTGCTTGGTCAGATCTCTGGAATTAGATCGCGCATAAAACAGCAGTTCAGATTTGTTATCAATCGTAAAATAATATTCGCTTCCTCTGCCATTTACCAAAGGACCAATATTGATAGGTTCTGACCAGCTCCCATTTATTTTATGTGACTTGAATATATCATATTCCCCGAAGTTGTAGAGTTGCCCGTTGGAACCAAAATACAAAACATCATAGACGGGATGATAGAATGGACTTACATCATTGTTTCTGGTATTGATAACAGGTCCCATATTTTGGGCTCGACTCCAATTGCCATTTTTATCCTTGTACGTGAAATAAATATCAGACAACCCAAATCCACCTAATCTGTCTGAAGCAAAATATAAGGTGTCCTCGGAGTGGGAGAGTGATGGGTGTGAGTCCCAGCTAAGGCTGTTGACCATCGATCCAAGGTTTTTCACTTCGCCCCAGGTGCTATCTTGTTGTAGACTAGCGGAGAATAGATCGCAATCTCCGTAGCATTCAGAACAGTCACATCTTGAGAAATAAATAGTTTGTCCATCTCGTGTTAACACCGCAGAGCCTTCTTTGTATCTGGAGTTGAGTTGGGTTAATTCTTCTGCCAGGGTCCAATTGCCATAATCGTCCTTGATGCTGAAGAATAAATCTTCACTAAAAGTTCGCTGGATGGTGATTTCATTGTCCTTGCGCTGAGAAGTGAAGATTAATACGTTATTCTGGATGTTGAGGGAAGGAGCATAATCTGCCTTAGAGCTATTCACTTCTTGACCCATATTGAGTAATACCCCTCTTGGTGGTCTTAGGGTATCAATCAGTTTGCGATACTCCACTAATTCATAGTAGTAGTCGAGAGGTACATAGAGATCTGCTTCTTGCTTGTTAAGTGAGTCATAGTACAATTCAATTTCTTGAATGTTAATGCCGGTGTAATGGTGTCTTAGTACTAGGCGGTAAAGGTGTTTTGCTTCTTCAGGGTCACCAAATAACTCAGTCAGTTTAGCCAGTCTCCAAATAAGACGAGTATCCTTATAAAAGTTTTGCACACCAAAGTTGGATACATACTCTTTTAATACTGTGAACAGCGTTTCCCAATCCTTAGCTTCTTCAAGCTTTCTTATTTGCTTCAGTTTATCAGCATCATAGTAGTCAGCCTTTTTATTTATATTCTTGAAATCGTAAATATTGAGGATGACACTTTCAGGGAGAGAGTCAATGTTAATCTTTTTGGTGACAATTCTCTGGGCAGTTATCGGCTGCAAAAAGAAAGAAATACAAATGATGGCTAAAAGTATTCGCATTCAGGCTGGATCTTTTAAAACATGCCGAATAGACAGTTTTTAACAAATCAGGTTAAAGATAATACCATTTGTGGCACAGTCGCTAATTTGGCACAGGTATTGACCATTATATAGTCAATCTTTTGTAAGTTGAAATAAATGGCATACTCTGCCATAATGACACGATATACTACTTTATGTTTGAAGATAATTCTAATGAGCCCATCATACTGTCAGATTTAATAGATGACGAATCAGGAGAACTGATTCAATTAGTCTCTGAAGATGATGAAGGCCCTTTAAGTGATGATAACCTTCCTGACGAGCTACCTATTCTTCCAATTAAAAATACGGTTCTCTTTCCAGGAGTTGTAATACCGATTACTGTAAGTCGAAATAAGTCCATCAAATTGGTGAAAAAGGCCTACAAAGGGGATCGCATCATAGGGGTACTGGCTCAAAAAAACTACAAGAAAGAAGAAGCAGCATTTGCTGATCTTTATGATATTGGTACGGTTGCTAAAATCTTGAAAATGTTGGTTTTACCCGATGGTAATACTACAATCATTATTCAAGGCCGCCAGCGATTCAAGCTTGGAGAAGCTTTACAAGAAGAGCCCTTCTTGAAAGCAACTTACCAGGTGATTGAAGAGGAAGAGAACATCACAGAGGATGAGATGAAGGCTATCACCAGCTCTTTGAAAGAAGCTGCTTACAAGGTGATGAAGTTGAATCCTGAGATACCTAAAGAAGCACAAGTTGCTTTAGAGAATATTCAGAGCTATACATTCCTGACTCACTTCTTATCTTCCAATGTCAACGCAGACGTTTCAGATAAGCAAAAGTTGTTGGAGACAAATGAGCCGAAAACGAGAGCAGAATTATTGCTTCAGTTTATGCTTAAAGACATACAAATGCTTGAGTTAAAGCAGGAGATAGCAAGTAAGGTGCACTCGGACATTGATCAACAGCAGAAGGAGTATTTCCTTCGTCAGCAAATGAAGGTGCTCCAGGATGAGTTGGGTCAGGATGGACCAGATCAGGAGATCAATGCGCTTAGACAAAAAGCAAAGGATAAGAAATGGCCAGATGAAGTAAAAAAACACTTCGCTAAAGAGCTTGACAAAATAGGTCGAATGAATCCAGCAGCTGCTGAGTATCCTGTGGCTATGAGTTATGCAGAATTGCTAGTTGATTTGCCCTGGGATGAAGGTACTGAAGATAATTTTGACCTGAAGCATGCCCGAAAAGTACTTGATCGTGATCACTTTGGGTTGGAAAAAGTAAAAGAAAGAATCCTGGAATACTTGGCGGTTAGAAAACTAAAGAATGACCTGAAAGGTCCGATTCTTTGTTTGTACGGACCTCCAGGAGTTGGTAAAACATCTCTCGGCAAGTCTATTGCTGATGCACTTGGGAGAAAATATGTACGAATGGCACTAGGTGGAGTTCACGATGAAGCAGAGATTCGTGGGCACAGAAAAACCTATATCGGCGCAATGCCTGGTAAGATTATCCAGAACATCAATAAATCGAAAAGTTCAAATCCAGTATTCATTTTGGATGAGATCGATAAGGTGAGTTCTGACTTTAGAGGAGATCCTTCGAGTGCATTGCTTGAAGTGTTGGATCCTGAGCAGAACAGTACTTTCAAGGATAATTACCTGGAGGTTGACTATGACCTATCCAAAGTGTTATTCATTGCAACAGCCAATTCACTTGAATCCATTCAGCCTCCTTTGAGAGATCGTATGGAGATCATCGATATCACGGGCTATACGCTAGAGGAAAAGGTGGAGATAGCTAAGAAACATCTCATTCCTAAGCAGAGAGACGAACACGGATTGAAGACCAAAGATGTTTCTTTCGATAAATCGGCCATAACGAAGTTGGTGAATGATTACACACGAGAATCGGGTGTTAGAAGCCTTGAAAGAAAAGTAGCTGCTGTCATCAGAAATATTGCCAAATCCATTGCCATGGAGGAGGAGTATGATTCTAAGATTACAGATGAGCAAGTCAGAAAAATACTGGGAGCAGAAGTCTTTGATAAGGAAGCTTATGAAGATAATAAAACACCCGGAGTAGTAACTGGTTTGGCCTGGACTCCTGCAGGTGGCGATATACTTTTTATTGAGACGAGCTTGAGCCGTGGTAAGGGTAAATTGACCCTTTCTGGTCAGCTTGGAGATGTGATGAAAGAATCGGCAATGACCGCTCTTTCGTATTTGAAGACACATGCTGAGTCGCTTGGTATAGATTACCGCGTGTTTGAGCACTATGATTTACATGTTCACGTGCCTGCTGGGGCTATTCCAAAGGATGGACCTAGTGCGGGTATCACCATGTTGACATCATTGGCTTCCGTCTATACCCAACGCCTCGTAAAGAAAAAACTTGCGATGACTGGTGAGATTACCTTAAGAGGAAAAGTATTGCCAGTAGGGGGTATCAAGGAAAAAATATTGGCCGCCAGACGTGCAGGGATTAAAGAAATCATCATGTGCGAACGAAATAAAAAGGACCTTGAGGAAGTTAATGAGAAGTACATTAAAGGCTTAGAGATTCATTTCGTTAGCACTGTCGAAGATGTACTGGAGATTGCTTTGCTCAATCAAAAAGCTAAAGATCCAATGGAATTTATTTTGCCAGAACCAGGTAAGTAATCGTTGAGATTTCTAATAGTCATATTCACCTTGATGAGTTTATGTGCTCATGCGCAGTTCAACTCATACCAAAGCGTCAATACCCCATTTGGTGGGAGAAATGCTGCATTGGGTGGAAATGCTGTGAGTTTAGGTGATGGGGATGTGATGCAGTTTTCGAGTAATCCTGCCATCTTGGATTCTGTACAAACTGGTTCGATTGGTTTGAGCTATAGTCCATTCTTTGCAGGTATTTTCGGTTTTCAGGGAGCTTATTCACATCAGTTCGATCAAATAGGTAATATGTCTTTTGCTATTTCCTATCTGGACTATGGTGATTTTACACAAACTGCAGATAATGGTGATGTGGAGGGTGAATTCTCTGCCAGTGACCTAATGCTTGTGGTAGGAAAAAGCCATACGGTTGGTAGCTTTTCCTTGGGAGTAAATTTGAAATATGCTCAAAGTGGTATTGAAACTTATGGGTCGTCCATGATCCTGGGAGATTTGGGAGGAGTTTATCGTTCTCCTAAAATGGATTGGACAATTGGTTTGGTATTGAGAAACTTTGGATTTGTTTTTAATCAATATTCCACCTCAAGTCTGTCGGTTCCTTTTGATGTAATCATTGGCACTTCCATCAAGCCTGAGCATATGCCATTCCGGTTTACCTTGACAGCATATAATTTTACGCAAGAAGATATTTACTTTCAAGAAGCTAATGATGTAAGTACTTCCAGATCTGTAGAGATAGCTGATCGATTTTTGAGACATATTGCTATAGGTACTGAATTGATTATTAGTGATGGACTGCAGTTCTTGCTGGGATATAATCATTTGAGAAGACAAGAGCTGAAAATAAATGATACAGCGTATGGCGCTGGATTTAGTTTTGGACTGAAACTCGCAATCAAGCAGTTTCAGATTCGCTACTCCCATGCAACCTATCAGGCAGCAGGAGGGACGGACTATTTTACATTACAAACGAACATTCATTCCTTTAAAAAGGTATTATAACATATGAATAAGAATTTGACTCCAAGGCAAATTGTTGCCGAATTGGATAAATACATTATCGGACAAAACGATGCTAAAAGAAACGTCGCTATTGCGTTGAGGAATCGTTGGAGACGTATGAATGTCAAGGCGGAGATTCAGGGAGAAATTGTGCCAAACAACATTTTGATGATTGGTGCAACGGGGGTTGGTAAGACTGAAATAGCTCGACGATTAGCACACCTGGCTGATGCTCCTTTTACAAAAGTTGAAGCTTCCAAATTCACTGAAGTGGGTTATGTGGGTAGAGATGTTGAAAGCATGATTCGTGATTTGGTGGAACAGGCTGTGGATATGGTGAAGACTGCCAAGAAGCAGGAAGTTGAAGAGAAAGCTAAAGATATCGTGGAAGGCATTATTCTGGATGCACTGATCCCTCCTTTGAAAGGGACGCCAACTCCACATGCTTCAGGCATGGGTAAAGATCAACCAGAAGATGAGCGTGAGCTGAATGAAAAGACACGTGAGCGATTCCGTGAAAAGATTAGAGCAGGGGAAATGGATGAGCGAAAGATCGAAATCGATGTGAAGCAGAATTCTACTCCTGGAATGGGAATGATCGGTGGCGGTATGGATGAAGCTTCCATGATCAACTTACAAGAGATGCTTGGCAGTATGATGCCTAAGAAGACCAAGAAACGTAAGGTTACTATTGCTGAAGCTCGTAAAATACTCTTGGAAGAAGAGTCATCAAAGTTGATTGACATGGATGAGGTAAAGGAAGAAGCTTTGAAAAAAGCGGAGAATACCGGAATCGTGTTCATAGATGAAATTGATAAAATAGCTGGAAATTCTCGAGGCGGACAGGGTGGTCCTGATGTAAGTAGAGAAGGAGTTCAGAGAGATATGCTTCCAATAGTGGAGGGTAGTTCAGTCAATACCAAATATGGTATTGTTCACACTGACCATATCCTTTTCATAGCTGCTGGAGCATTCCATTTCAGTAAACCATCAGACTTGATACCTGAGCTTCAAGGTCGGTTCCCAATTCGTGTGGAACTGGATAACCTGACCAAAGAGGATTTCTTAAGTATTTTGAGAGAACCAAAAAATGCGCTTACTAAGCAATACATTGCTTTGATTAATGCTGAAGATGTGGAATTAACTTTTCAAGACGAGGCTTTAGTTAAACTTGCGGAGATTGCTTTTCAGATCAATGAGGAGGTAGAAAACATTGGAGCTAGAAGATTGCACACTGTAATGAGTAAACTGCTCAACGATATCTTGTTTGAGATACCGGATACTATTGGACCAAATGCACGAATAGTGGTAGACAGTGCACTTGTAGAAGAAAAACTAAGTGGACTGGTCAAGAACAAAGACCTGAGCCAATACATACTTTAAGATTAAGCCGCTTCTGCGGCTTTTTTTATGGGTTTGCTAGTAGCTAGTTCATAATCTTCATCATAGTCTTGACGAATGGTTCCAAACAATCGATCCCATATCAAAGTGTAAAGTCCAAAGTTGCCTGTAAACTTTTTGTGATGTTGGTTATGTGCTACGGACGTGTTGATGTATCTGCCTATTTTGGTTTTGTGAAACCCTCTGGGAAATATCTCAAATCCGAGATGACCATAGACATTATAAATGATCTGGAAGATCATAAAAAGCACAATGATCCACGGGTGTGTGGGAACCGTAAATACCAGAATTGGAATGATCAGCGTTTCGATGACAGCCTCAAATGGATGAAAGGCATATGCAGTCCACGGAGACGGGTTTGTTGATAGATGATGAACCTTATGAACGGTTCTGAAGATCTTTGGGTGATGCATAAGGCGATGCGCCCAGTAAAAATAAAAATCATGAATGATGAAGATGGGAACAACTGTCATTAACCAGTACCATCCTGATTTGGCTTCCAAGTCATAGATCAAAATATTACTCGTTCTAAGCGTTACAAAACTCCAATGAGCGATCACTGTGAAAATGGCAATGGTTACCAGACTGTATGTTAGATCACGAAAATAATCCGTATGTTTAGGGAATTTGGTTTGGATCTTCTTGAAGATTCGCTGATTTCTGAAAATCACATAAAACAGCATAAAAGCGATACCCGCAGCAATGATATACCGGATGCCGATTCTATAATAAGTGTAAGGAAAGCTGTTAATGAAATCTTCCATTCTGAAATTTAATTAGTTCTTTGACAAACGTTTTGGTGCTATGAATACTTTTTTGCTTGCGTTGTTTTCTGAGATTTTGGTCCAACTGTCAGTTTTGAACGTAAAACAGTAAACTCCCGCAGTAGGTAGGTTGTCTAGATAATCGGTACTGAAATGGTTGACCAAATCAGTCAGGCCAGGATTATGACCAAATAAGGCAATTGATTGGATTTCGTCGCTTTGCTCTTTGATGAGGTTAATTATTTCTGATGGTCCAGTATGATAGAGTTTTTCACTTAGCTCAATTTCGTCTTCGGGATAGCCCCATTCATCACCCATCAATAATGCAGTGTATAGCGCTCTACTGGCAGGGCTACTGATCATTAATTCTGGAGTAGGTTCGGTTTGACTCAGGTGTTTACCAACCCTGGGGGCATCTCGTCTTCCTCTGATTCCCAGAGGTCTATCCCGATCACTCACTTCAAAGGACCAGGAAGATTTGGCATGTCTAATGATGTATAAGGTTTTCATTTTTGGTGTTAATCTGGGATGTAGAAATCAAATTTGAGGTCGTTCATACATTTAAAATGACCTTTAGGGCATTTTTCGAAACCGATTTTACTGCATGGTCTGCATTTTAATTTCTTGTTTTCAAAGATGATGAATTTGGTTCGATAGGGATACATTCCAAATTCAGGGACTGTACTTCCCCAAATGGTGTATATAGTTTTTTTAAAAGCTGCTGCAATGTGCATCATTCCTGTATCATGACTAAACACCCAATTTGCTTGTTTAATCAGAGAAGCAGATTGGTTGATATTGAATTTGCCACAAGCATTGTATACGATAGCTTTTTTACCTAGTTCTTCTAGACCCTTATCAAATTTGGTGGGTTGATCATAAGGTTTGAAGAAAGTCTCTATTTCTTCACCGGTTTTTCCTTCTTCCTTTCCTCCGATTAAAACAATGGGTTTGTTTATTCGGTCACATAATTCAATCAGTCTGTTGACTGGCAATTTCTTTGTCTGGTATTTACCTCCAATAATTACCGCCGCATATCCACCTCTATATTCTTCAGGAAGCCATTCCATTTCCACCTCATCCTTTTCAGGAATGAAATAGTCAAGTCCTAAGTTGTCTAAGGAAATATTTAAGCCTCTTATTGTATCCAGATATCGATCAACAACATGTCGGTTAGGTAGTCGATTGATTTTGAAATTCGTCAACAACCACTTTTTCACATTTAGCTTATCTATAGAAAGGCTTTTCACTCCTAAGGTACGTTTAATTAGGAAGGTGCGAAGATTATTATGTAAGTCTATGATCAGGTCATAGTGCTCCATACGGAGTCTGCTAATTAAATCCCATAGTCCTGCATCTGTGAGATAGTGTACCTTGTCAAGATATGGATTTTCATGGAGGACATCAGTATAAATCTCCTTTGATGCATAATGAACTTCTATTGCGTCCATGGACGTTTTCAAATTGCGAATTACTGGTGAGGTAAGCACCACATCACCTAGGGATGAAAACCGAATCACTAAAACTTTCATTGTGTGGAAGATAGTATGCGCAGATGAATATTTATTACATTGTAATCAAAAGGGCTCGATAATTGTTCATTTGTTGATAGTGGTTTTTTATTCGTAATCTAATAAGGTTATTAACTAGATGAAATGTCCTATGAGAGTGAGATACGTACTATACCTTCTACTAATCATTTCGGTTTTTGCTGTTGATGCACAGCGAAAAAAAGATCAGGATACCAGTGCGCTGATTTCTCAACCTGGTCGTGTGGAGTTCAATATTTTTGATTTCACCATGCAGTATGATATAATTAACGGCGAGGATAATGGGCTGTTGGTATACCTCGAGACAGAGGATAGGACAGATGAAGGGTACAATTGGACCTTCAATTTGTTGGATACGACCTTAAATCAGGTTTGGACAAGGATATTACCAATTCCATTTGATACTTATCTTACTGGTACCGAATACCATGATGGTAAGTATTACTTATTGTTTAACGCCTCTCGATATAGAAATGAGGACCTTCTGCTCATTGAACTTGATGCTCAGTTTGGTGAGATTAGATCCATTGAGATCAACACCGTTTTTCCAATTCAGCTGACCTTTTTTGAGGTGATAGATGACAATATTCTACTTTCTGGATATACAAACTTTAGACCAGTACTATTGACATTTAATCTGAACGTCCAGAAACCTCGAGTGGTGCCCGGATTTTATGATAATAAAAGTGATATCATCGATATCGTAATTGATGACGAGTCTCACATGTTCACGGTGATACAATCGGAGAAAATGATTAATAATCGCTATACCATGCGAGCTAAGACCTTCACATCTGAGGGAGATTTGATCCAAAACAATATAATCACCCCTGGAGAAAAGAAGAACCTGGTAGATGGAGCAAGCACATCTTTTTATGGAGGGTTTCAGTATGTTGCTGGCACTTATTCCAAGAAGCCTTCACAATATAGCCGAGGATTGTACCTCACTAAGTTTGTAAATGGACGGCAACAGTTTGTGAAGTACCATGATTATGCTGATTTGAATAATTTCTTTGGGTATATGAATTCCCGTCGTGAACAGCGAATCAAAGAACGAATCGAACGGAAAAAGGAAAAAGGTAAGAAGCCAAAATTCAGTTACAGATTATTGGTTCATGATATTATTCAGAGAGGTGATGAATACTTAATGATTGCTGAAGCTTATTATCCAAGATATTCATCTTATTCTTCTCCAGGGTCTTATGGTTCATATAACAACAGCTACACATCCTACAATCCTAGTTTTATGGGGTATAAATACACGCATGCGATTGTGGTGGCTTTCGATAGGAATGGAAATATCATTTGGGACAATAGCTTCGGAGTAGATGATATTGAAACTTATTCTTTGGAAGAGTTTGTTGCAGTGAGTCAGTTTGATGATAAGACTGTTTTGATGTATTTGGAGGAGAATACTATCCGTTCTAAAGTGGTTCAAGGGAATGAAATCTATGAGGGGATGACCTTTAACCCTGTGAAGCTTGCTTATGAAGCGGATGAAGTTAAGTCGAGAGATCCTGCCATTGAGGGGCTGAAAAATTGGTATGGTAATGTCATGTATGCCTATGGTGAGCAGCGAATACAAAATGATGAAGGAGAAGGGGGGAGAACCAGTAGGAAAGTGTTTTATATCAATAAGATCACCTACAATTTGGGGCAAGAGCCTAACTAGTGAGAAAAAAGTAAAATTCCTCTAATGTGGTTCCGCGAGATGCCTTTATATTTGCGCCAATCTGATCATGCAAAAACGTCTCCTGTTCAACAGTAAGCTGCTCCAGATCACAATCAGCAGATTGTGTCAACACCTCATTGAAAATCATGGCGATTTTGAAAATACGGTTATTCTTGGAATGCAACCAAGAGGTATCTATCTGGCAGAGCGTATCCGAAAAGAACTGGAGAAAGTACTTAGTATAAATATCAATATAGGTTATCTCGATACTACTTTTCACCGAGATGATTTTAGAAGACGTGATCAGCCAATCACTCCAAATCAAACCAAAGTACCATTCCTTATTGAGGATAAAAAGGTCATCCTAATAGATGATGTTTTGTATACAGGTAGGTCTGTCAGGGCAGCACTAGATGCGATGACTATGTTTGGACGACCGGCTAAAGTAGAGCTGTTGGTACTTATTGATAGAATGTATAGTAGAGACATACCGGTTGCCGCAGATTATATAGGACGTAAAGTGAATACCATGCCTTCTCAGCGAGTGCTTGTGGAGTTGGTAGAGCAAGGGAAAAAAGACAATATTTGGTTAATGAACGACGCTGAATGAGTCAGTTAAAAACAAAACACCTACTTGGAATTAAAAATCTCTCGGCAGAGGAGATTCAGCTTATTTTTGAAACAGCTGACAATTTTAAAGATGTTTTGAATCGACCAATTAAAAAGGTGCCTTCTCTTAGAGATGTCACTGTTGCCAATGTCTTTTTTGAAAATTCTACTCGTACACGGTTGTCTTTTGAGTTGGCGGAGAAGCGATTGTCAGCAGACGTAATCAATTTCTCATCAGCATCTTCATCAGTAAAAAAAGGAGAAACCCTACTTGATACGGTAAACAATATTTTGGCCATGAAGGTAGACATGGTGGTGATGCGTCACAGCAGCCCGGGTGCTCCTAATTTTCTCGCCAAACATATTGATGCAAATATTATTAATGCGGGTGATGGTACTCACGAGCATCCAACTCAAGCTCTTTTGGACTCATTCTCCATTAGAGAGAAGTTGGGAGATGTGGCTGGTAAGAAAGTGGTAATCGTTGGAGATATTCTGCATTCAAGAGTTGCATTATCCAACATCTTTGCTTTGCAAAAGCTAGGAGCTGAAGTAATGGTTTGTGGGCCGGCAACACTACTACCTAAATACATTGCTGATCTTGGCGTAAAAGTGGAGTTGGATATTCGCAGAGCACTGGAATGGTGTGATGTGGCTAACGTACTCCGAATTCAGTTAGAACGTCAGAAAATGAGATATTTTCCATCCTTGAGAGAATACTCATTGTACTATGGGATTAACAAAGAGTTGCTTCAATCCCTCAATAAAGAAATAGTGATCATGCACCCGGGTCCTATCAATAGAGGTGTAGAAATTACTAGTGATGTAGCAGATTCAGAACACTCCATTATTCTCGATCAGGTAGAAAATGGAGTAGCCATTAGAATGGCTGTATTATACCTCCTTGCAAGCAAGAAGGTATAGTCTCAACCTCTTTCCTTTATTTTCCAGTATAGTTAAAGGGAGTGATTTGCATCAATTCTTCCTTGATCTCTTCACTTACATCCAATCCGGAAATGAAGGTGTGCAACGTGTCCTTGGTGATTTTGTCTCCAGTTCTTGTCAAAGCTTTAAGTGCTTCATAAGGATTGGGATATGCCTCTCTTCTCAAGATCGTCTGGATAGCTTCTGCCGCGACTGCCCAGTTGTCATCCAGGTCTTTGCGGATTGCTTCTTCATTAACTTCCAGCTTATTAATCCCTTTCTTTAAAGATGCCAAGGCTATTAGAGTGTGTGAAAAAGGAACTCCAACATTTCGGAGTACCGTGGAGTCTGTAAGGTCTCTTTGAAGTCTTGAGATTGGAAGTTTTGCACTTAAATGTTCAAAAAAGGCGTTTGCGATTCCCAAATTTCCTTCAGCGTTCTCAAAGTCAATTGGATTCACTTTGTGAGGCATCGCAGATGAACCAACTTCATTTGGATTGATTTTTTGTTTGAAGTAATTCATGGCAACATACTGCCACACATCCTTACTAAAATCAAGAAGAATAGTATTGATTCGTTTGATCACATCGAATAAGGCAGCAAAGTGATCGTAATGTTCAATCTGAGTAGTTGGAAAACTTCTAGTCAATCCTAGCTTTTCACTGACGAATTGATTGCCAAACGCATGCCAATCATGATCAGGATAAGCCACAAAATGTGCATTGAAGTTACCCGTAGCTCCTCCAAATTTTGCAGCATAGATGATTTGATCCAGCTGCTCCATTTGACCTGAAAGTCTGCTTACGAAAACTTCAATTTCTTTACCTAGTCGGGTAGGAGAAGCAGGTTGCCCATGAGTCTTTGCTAGCATAGGAATAGCATCCCATTTTTTAGACACTGACTCAATTAAGGCATTGATTTCCTTCAAAAAAGGAATGAATACTTCCTCCAATGCATCTTTAGTTGACAAGGGGATGGAAGTGTTGTTGATGTCTTGTGAAGTCAATCCAAAATGGATGAATTCCTTGAATTCTGAAAGGCTTAGTTTATCAAATTGTTCTTTGATGAAGTACTCAACAGCTTTTACGTCATGGTTAGTTACTTTCTCTATGTCTTTGATTTTTAGCGCATCCTCTTCTGAAAAATCCTCATAGATCGCTTTCAATTGATCAAATACATCATGGTTCACTTCCTTCAATTGAGGAAGTGGAATTTCGCACAAGGCGATGAAGTACAGCACTTCAACTTTTACGCGATATTTAATCAAAGCATACTCAGAAAAGTATGGAGCAAGAGAAGCTACTTTACTTCTATATCTACCATCTACCGGAGAAATTGCTGTGAGGTCGTTTAACTGCATGACGTTCTTTTTTTGGAGGTGCAAAAATAGCTGTTTAATATAAACTTGTGTGCCAAAGCAAGGAGATTTACCTTTGCACGACTTTAAAAAACACAGGAAATATGGCCTTCGGATTTTTCAAGAAAAAGAAGAAAGAAATTGAGACAGATAGTAGATACCAGAAACTGACCATAAAGGAAGTAGTAAACATTGCTGAGGAGGCTGTAAACCTGGTTTTTGAAAAGCCAGAGAATGCCTTTACCTACAAGCCAGGTCAATTTTTGACGCTTATCAGAGAAATCGAAGGAAAGAAAGTAAGACGTGCTTATTCTTTGTGTTCCAGCCCATTCATTGACGAATACCCAGCAGTGACTGTTAAGCGTGTTCCTGGCGGTATCATGTCCAACTACCTGAACGAATCTGTGAAAGCAGGTGATGTGATTGAAATCATGGAGCCAATGGGCATGTTTACCACAGAGTTTGATGCAAGCAATTCTCGTCATGTGGTATTCCTGGGTGGTGGTAGCGGAATTACGCCATTATACTCATTACTTCGTTCTATCTTATTGAAAGAGCCAAATAGCAAGGTTTCTCTAGTGTATGGAAATAGATCTAAGGACTATATTGTATTCCGTGAGGCTCTTGAAGAATTGAAAAAGTCAGAAGGTGATCGTTTCCAATTAGTTCATATTTTGGAAGAGAACGATGGGTATGCAGAACACTCAGGAAGACCAACTGCTGAGGTCATGAAATCTATCATAGATGGACTAGGTGTAGATGCCTCCACAGAGTTTTTTATCTGTGGACCAGAGCCAATGATGAATATTGCCAACGAAGGTCTGGGGTTATTGGGAATCGCTCCTGATAAAATCAGAATGGAGAGCTTCGATGCTGGAAAAACTTCACCATCGGTGGTTGTTGAAGAAAGCACTTCTTCTTCATCTTTTGACAAGAGTGAAGTGACCATCCTTTTAGGTAGTGAAGAACATGTTATCCAGGTTGGGCCCAACGAAACAATCCTTGATGCAGGACTGGATCAGGATATCGATATGCCATATTCTTGTCAGAGTGGTCTATGTACTGCTTGTAGAGCAAAATGCCATGAAGGTAAGATCGATCAGGAGGATGCTCACGGGGTGAGTAAATCGGAGCAGGAAGAAGGATATGTCCTGCTTTGTGTAGGAAAACCTTTGTCTGACAAAATCAAAGTGGAGATAGGTTAACTATCCTTGTTTTTCTTGGGCAATCGTCCTGTCTCTTTCAGGGCTTTGTGAATCATCCATTCTAATTGACCATTGGTGCTGCGAAATTCGTCCGCAGCCCATTTCTCAATTGCCTTGAATGTTTCTTCGTCCATTCTTAATACAAATGGTTTTTTCTTAGCCATATCCTAGTATTCGTTCCAGCTTTCTTTCAGCTGTTCGATTGCTTTTTTGAGTTCTTCAGGCTTCTGGGTTCCAAGCAATAATTTATCTCCATTGCTCAAAACTAATTGCAGTCCCCATGATCCTTTGATGTTAAATGCTTTCCCGTTTCGAGGACTGATTCTGTAACCCCAACCCCCATACTCCATGATTGGTTTGTATTTTCTCACCTCAAGTGATTGAATATCGTTTTTGGAGATGGTTTTTTGTGAGCTGACGAATGGAAAGTAGGAATAATAGAGGTTGCCGGCATCAATTTCGATAACTAAACTCATGGTGGTGAATAACCAGTGAATTCCTCCAAGGATGATAAAAGTGATTGCTGCTGTAATCAGCAATGCTGTATCACTCATGGGGCTGGTGCCCCATGGTTTTCCATTGATTATCTGAACACTAATTCCATAAGCCAATCCACCTAGTATGGTCAGCGCTATCGCCAATTCGAGCCAATAGAAGAAAGTGTTTTTAAAGCTTTGCTTTTCAGTATAGATTAATTTTCCTTTCATGGCATTAAAATTTAGTGGTGAAGTGTTCCTGAGTTGACCACCGGAGCAACGTCTTTATCAGCACACAAAACGACCATCAGATTGCTTACCATAGCAGCCTTCTTTTCCTCATCCAAATCGATTAATTGTTTTTGATTGATTTCATGTAGCGCCATTTCCACCATGCTAACTGCTCCTTCCACGATTTTGTGTCGTGCTGCTACGATTGCTGTAGCTTGCTGTCTTCTTAGCATAGCTCCAGCGATCTCTTCTGCATAGGCCAGGTAGCCAATCCTTGCTTCCAGGATTTCAATTCCAGCAATTGCAAGTCGCTCTTCAATTTCTCTTTCCAAATGCTCATTTACAGAGTCTAGACCGGACCTGAGAGTGACTTCAGCTTGTTCGTCATCAAAATTATCATATGGATAGCTTCCTGCTAGTTTTCTTACAGCCGCATCCGTTTGTACCCTTACAAAGTTCTCATAGTCATCCACTTCAAAAGCGGCGGAGAACGTATCTCTCACTCGCCAAACCAAGATCACGGAGATTAAAATTGGATTACCAATATGATCATTCACTTTTACACGCTCACTATCAAAATTTCTAGCTCTCAGTGAAATCTTCTTTTTGTAATAGAATGGGTTGACCCAAAAGAAGCCATTCTCTTTCACGGTACCCTTGTATTTTCCGAACAAGACCAGAACTCTTGATCCATTGGGATTCACGAAAAAGAAACCTGGAGCCATAACGATTCCTATTAGAAAAGTGAATCCAAAAAAGGCTTGCTTGCTAGCAACAAGTAATGCGACAGAACCAAAAATGAGCATCAAACATATAGTTAATGCAACATATCCGGACATTGGTGAATAGGATTTTTCTTGTGATTGCATGACTGGAGAGTTTAGTTAAATTAAAGTGATATTAAAATGATATCATATTAAATTACGAATAATCTATTCAAAAGGTTATAATGGATTTGTGATTAGTTTTGGGCGAAAGAACAATTAGGGTTCATTATGTCTGGACAATACAATCGATGGGAACGGTTTTACAACCAAGTAAATTTGTGGTTCAATGGAACAGTTGCATTATCCATAATTCCATTTGGGCTGGCTTTTTTAGATACCCAGAGTGAATTTCCAGGTCCACCACTGGTGGTGGAATCTGTGACGAATATTCTTCAAGTCACATTTACACTAATTGCTGCTTTCTTGGTTTGGCTGGGTTTGACTCGATCTAAAAAACAATTGGCGCAGATTGACGATAAAGAAATTGCTGAAAAGCTTCAGAGTTACCTATCCATCAAAGTAAAATCATTTCTGATATTAGAACTGGCCGCTGTCCTAGGAGTTATTGGACTCTACCTTACCAAAAACCAGTTGTTTACTGGCTTGTATTTGGCAGTGATGTTTGTATTTAGTCTTACCCGACCAACTTTTGAGAAAATAGCGGGAGATATTCGAGTAAGTCAGAAGGCTTTAACAGAATGGGGAAAAGATCAACCCTGATATAATAAAAAAGGCTGCCGAGGGCAGCCTTCCTGTTGTTATGCTAACATTTACAGAGTAATACCTACGGTGATGGCGTTCATGCCATTACTGCCAGCTGGGCCTCTATCACCTGCGAAGACATTGTTTAAGTCATACATCGCAAACAAGTCCAATCCTTTGTAGCCTACCTGAGCTCTTACACCATATCTAAAATTCTCTAGATAGTAATTTCCTTTTTCTTTGTCCTTTTGCTTTTTACCATCCTCGCGATAGACGAACTTAGTGTTTCCTCCAATTCGATATCCTGCATATCCACCAACACCGAATCTGATTCCTTGTTTCTTGTAGGTTCTGAAGCTAACGCTACCTCTTTCCAGGTTTTTTACTTTTTTCTTTCCTTTGGCAAAGTCTAGCATCGGTACGAATGATACATTTACATAAGGTGCAGTTAATCTGCTTTTGATTCCACTGATGTCAGGGTTCGTTACTTGTACGTCATTGAATTCAATGAAGTCATCTCCTTTTTCAATTATTCTGTTCGGATCTTCCATTTTCCAGTTGTACCAGCTAAATCCAAATCCCCACTCCATAAATAAGGGGCCTGTAACCCATGTTCTATTGGTGCTATTTAGTGCAATGTACCAGCTTCCCCATGGTTTTACGGTGTATGGCTGTCCCTCAGCGTCAGGAAATTCGCCATCATCCAGCCAATTATTCATCCCGATATCTACATTAAAGTGATGGTCGGTTCTGTCTATTGATTTTTCCTCGTAGTTGTATCTTCTTACAGGGATGTCATCATCAAATTCATCTTCCAACTCATCCCAGTCGTCTGCATCTACCATAAGCTCCAGGTTGCCAATTTTGATTCTGGTTTTCACCTCACCATCGCCAATAATCAAGGTGGTGTCCTTCATGTATTTGTTACCGTCTTTATCCCGTAACTCCACCTTCTCTATTTTCTTGGAATCGAGCGCTTTATTAAGGTCTGCTATCATTCGATTGATATCGTATTGTTGCAAGTCCTTCAAGGCTTCCTTGTCCTCTGTGTAGATTAAAATCTTGCTCTTATTGCTGAGTTCGATGACTACAGTATCTCCCTGACTGTCCGATGCTTGTGTGGCCTTTGGTATAGCAACCAGGGCTATAGCCAAAAGAGTGGTTATTATCGCTTTCATGATCCTTTTATTTTGAGTTTAGTTTCTGCTAAATATATTGTCCTTGGCGTCTCTTATGTCTGCTAGTATATCTACTGGAGACGCTTCTTTGGTAATTGTATTGAAGAATTCACCTAGTTTCTTTTTCTTGTCCACCGGTTCGTTTTCCGCGATGTAAGTGATTTTCACGGTTGGCTTTTCTATTTTGATAATGTCAAAGTCATAGTTAAATCGTACTTCAGGTAATTCACTAAAATTCATTTCTTCGATAGCCACCATATGAATGGTCTCCATTTGGGTGATAAGAACTTGTTCTTCTTTCTCGGTTTTTACCACGATTGGAGTCGTTGTTACCGATTTAGGAGTACTATTTTTAACTAGTTGACTAGCCACCCTTACACCATCTACTGGTATTTCAATTTTCTCCGGAGATAATACCTGTTGTGGGAAATCTATTGAAGAAATCATGTTACCTGAGTAATTCTGCTCAACCTGGTAGTTTCTTACAATGATCGTTGCAGTGATCATCAGGATGATAGCTGCTGCAATACTCATTGGTATCCAGGCTATTTTTTTCTTTTTAGCGAGTTGACTTTGCACAGCACTCCAGCTTTCTGCCTTTGGTGTGACCTCATATTGGTCAATGCCTTCTCTAAATAGTCTGTCTAAATTATTTGCCATGACTATGATCTTTTAATTCTTTGTTCTGTAATTCTACCAGTCGTCCTTGTAAGAATTTTCTGGCTCTACTTAGCTGAGACTTGGAAGTATTCTCATTAATACCCAGGGTCTCGGCAATTTCTTTATGATTATAACCTTCTATAGCGTAGAGGTTAAAAACAGTTCTATATCCAACTGGTAATTCAGCTATCAGATTCATCAAATCCTGTGCCTCCAGTGTATTCTCCAGTGTTTGATAGTTAGGTTCGAATTCGGCTTGCTCCACATCCACTTCAAGGGACATGTTTTTGTTCTTCCGAATGTACATTAGCGATTCATTCACCATCACTCGTCTTACCCAGCCCTCCAGGCTTCCTTCGCCCGAATATTGATCCAATTTTTCAAACACTTTCACCATTCCACCGATCATCACATGCTCTGCTTCTTCACGATCATGTATGTATCGGATACATACTCCCAACATCTTTGGTGCGAATCGCTCATAGAAAGCTCGTTGTGCACTGGATTTGCCTTTTCGGCATCCTTGCAGCAGAGCTTCTTCTGAATTCGATTTGTTGATTCGCAACATGTTTAAGTTGGTTTTCATGAGGAAGATGCACGAGTGCGTCAGGAAGTTGCGTGAGTATTGAAAATTTTTCTAAAAAGTTTTCAGTAAAAGTAGCTAATGACGAGCTTTTTTGAGTCTCATGGCCTGAATAAGCCATTTTGGTACTTTTTTGTGAGGTGATTTATTTTTCAAATTAATGATAATTCCTAGATTTTTAAAGATAGGAATGCGGTGAGTTTCTACCATTTCGATGAGGTAGCCATCAGGATCCTCCAAGTACCCCCAATATCCATAGGCATCACCCATCCGGAAGTTTTCATCAGATAATATGGTAAAAGGTGAAATTTCTGAGAAGTATTTCACCCACGATTTCAAATTGAAAACATCAAAACATAGATGAATGAAACCAGGATCCCCCCAGTACCTATTCTCAAAGATTTTTCTGGCATTTCTGTCTTTCCGCTGGATCAAAACGATCTCATTATGACCAAAGAAAGCTCCGAATCTGCCATTTGATTTGATGGTGGACGAAAGAGTGCACTCAAGAGTGAGATCTGTTTCTGACTGATGGGTTAGGGAATAACCGAAGTGTTGATAAAAGATTAGTGACGTATCCAGGTCTGACACTCCAATTGTGCACCCCTTAACTCCAGTAGAAATGGCACTGGAATGAAGCAAGGCGTCTTCTTTAATATGAATGATGTTTTGGAATGGATCCATTATGGAAATCTCCCTCTGACTGATTGCGGAGTGCTCGATTTTCAATCGGTCAAGATGGCGCATGAATTCCTTCAGATCGCAACTAAGCAGTGTGATGTAATTAATTCCCAGATCACCCCTCTGGATAGGTTTTTCTATATATTGAGGTGGATGCTCGGTATGCTGCCATAGCTCAAATCCACCTCCACCATGTTTGTTGATTAAAATGACGGCAGATTTGTTTCTAGATCTACCTCCCATATAAGGTGCCATATGTGTGGCTGGGTGATGGTCTTCCAGTACTTTGATGTTGGCCAATAACACCCTGGCATACCACTTCTCTGCTTCTACAATATCTGTAACCCCAATTCCAACTTGCTGAATGCCATAAAGAAGTTTATCCGCCATTATTAAAGCTACTTTTTTAGTAGTAAGATATAGACAGGTCATTTAGTTTAAAATTCACTTCAATGCCACCTTTTAATATCTGTGGAAAATTAATCCCAAGATTAATCGCAATTCATTCGACCATTCCCACCAATTCAATTAATTTTCCGTCGTGGAAAGTTTCGTAGTATCGGCACGGAAATACAGACCGCTTGGGTTTGATGAGGTAGTAGGCCAGGAGCATATTACTACCACATTAAAGAACGCCATTGATAACAATCATTTGGCGCAGGCACTCTTATTTTGTGGTCCTAGAGGTGTCGGTAAAACCACTTGTGCTCGAATCATGGCTAGAATGGTCAATGGGTTCGAAGCAGAAAATGGTGAAGCTGCTGCGAATAATTTCAACATCTATGAATTAGATGCCGCTTCCAATAACTCTGTGGATGATATCAGAAATCTGATTGATCAGGTTAGGTATCCACCTCAGCAAGGAAAATACAAAGTCTATATCATAGATGAGGTTCACATGCTATCCACTCAGGCCTTCAATGCTTTTTTGAAGACTTTGGAAGAACCGCCTTCTTATGCCATTTTCATTCTGGCAACCACGGAAAAGCATAAAGTAATACCTACTATTCTCTCAAGATGTCAGATTTATGATTTCAATAGAATTGAGATCAATGACATGGTAGTGCAATTGCAAAAAATTGCTGAAAAAGAAGGAGTAGATGCAGAACCAGAAGCATTGCATTTGATTGCCCAAAAAGCGGATGGTGCTATGCGAGATGCTCTGTCTATCTTTGATTTGATCGTAACCTTCTCTTCTGATAGCAAGGTTACATACCAAAATACGATCAAGAATCTTCATATTCTTGATTATGATTATTACTTCAAACTTGGTGATTTCTTCGCTGCAGAAGATATGTCAGGTGCGTTGTTGCTATTTGATGAAATTCTCAGAAATGGATTTGATGGGCATAATTTCCTTGTGGGTCTACAGGAGCATTTCAGGAATTTACTAGTTTGTAAAAATCCAAATACACTGAAGTTGATGGAAGTTCCTGAGAATTCTATGGATAAGTACCAGGAGCAAGCAAATGCATTGAGTAGTTCTTATCTATTAACTGGTTTGAATTTGATGAATCAGGTGGACTTGAACTACAAGCAAAGCAAAAACCAGCGGTTGCATGTGGAGCTTTGCCTAATGAAGCTTTCGCAACTAAATAATGCGATAAAACTAAGTCAGTTTGGCGGCTCCAATGGTGATGGGGCAAAAAAAAAAGTAGCGGTGAATTAAAGCCTGAAGCGAGCTCTACTCCGCAAATGCCTACAGACATTCCCCCACAATCCAGTCCAGAACCAACACCGAATCAGGTTCCTCCAATAACTAGCATTCCCAAAATCAAAGTTCCTGGACCTTCTAGTACTGAAAGTAAGGAAACTCCTAGTCTATTTAGACGAGATAAAAGTGCGACCCCTGCAGAGGAGGATAAAAAAGACGTGCCAAGCAAACCTTTGTTGGAGGAACGTAGCACCGCGTTTAGTGAGGAGCAGGTGGTGTCTGTATGGGAGCAGTTCAAAAGTGAGCGAATAAGCGCCGGTGCATCTGATACAGAAAAATTGGTGCTGGATAGAAATGTAATAAAATCAGGAGAGGTATCTATCAAGATAACACTGGAGAGTCAACTGGAAAATAGTATTTTGGATAAGTTTGAGGTTGATTTAATCCGTTATTTTAGGAAAAAATTGGACAATACCTTTGTGCAGTTGGAGCGTGAGGTCAGTGAACACGTTACTGCTAAGAATTTGTACACATCTAAGGAGAAGTTTGAATATATGGCAAATCTTAATCCTGCTCTTCGCGAAATGAAAGACCGCTTAGGTCTTGATTTTGAGTATTAATTAACTGAAGAAAGATCCTTTGTGTAAGCTTTCGACTCATTGAACCACAGATATTCCTGATTAGACGATAAATACTTGACCCTTTGAAATACTCTAGCGAACTTTCATTCCTTAAAGAACTTATTGTATGAAGTTACGCGCTATTTCTATTGATGATGACCCAACTTCGATCTTGATGGTCAAGCAGCTGGCAGAGAAAACTGAAAACCTTGAATTAGTAAATACCTATCAAGATGCAGTGAAAGGAGCTGCTGGTATTATCCTGGATAAACCAGATGTGTTGTTCCTGGATATCGAGATGCCGGAGTTTAACGGGATAGAAATAATGAGATCTTTGATGAAGCCTCCAAAAATCATTGTGATTTCTGGAAATCCAAACTTCAAAGACAAAGCATTAGAGCTTAATGCAGTTACATTCATCTCAAAGCCACCAGAAGAGGCTGAATTCAAAAAAGCAGTAGAAAAAGTTAGAGATATTTTCAATCAGGAATTGGCTAACGCTTGATCACCAACCTTGGTGTTAGCTGAGTGATTGAAGAAGTCAGGTTGTATACAGCCTGACTTTTATTTTTTGCGAACTTTTAGTTCATCACCTACAGATAAATTAGAGTCGGACATGTTGTTCAGTTTCATAATCTCCTCAACAGTCATGTCAAATTTCAAACTGATTTTGTAAAGACTATCTCCACCTTTTACAGTATATGTGCTGTATGGTTGTTCCTTTTTATCCCCGACAATTAGTTGCTGTTCGGGTTGTATTTGGTTAGGGTCATCCAATCCATTCCATTCGAGAATCTGTGCGACTGTAACATCATATTTTTTGGAAATTGCCCATAGGCCTTCACCAGGTTGCACAATATGAATTTGTGATGTTTTTGATTCTTTTTGGTCAACTCCTGTATCCTTTTTCACGTTATCAACTTTTCCACTGAGTTCGGCAATCGTTTCGTTTTCGGGAGCTTTAACAGGAATGGCTGAATAATTTTGTTTAGGTCTATAGATCACTATTTCGTCACCTATGCTTAAGGTGCTATTAGTGTGGCGTCCATTCCAATCAGCTATTTCACTAACCTCCACATTGTATCTTTTTGAAAGAGCGTGAAATGTTTCTCCAGGTTGTATGATGTGTATTATTCTATCTCCATCAGGAATGTTTTTGGGCTCAAAGCGCTCTTCATCAGTGAATTTTTCTGGTTCAGAGACTTCAGGTTCTGTCTTTACAACGATCGGCTCTCGTGTCTTAATTGGTGTTTTTACGGTTTTATTACCAGATATTCTGGGTTTCTCTACTTTATGATATTCAACTGGTATATCTGAAGGTCGCTTTTTATGGAGCCACATGAGTCTCCCGGGTTTAAGTGTCTCATTGTCGCTCATGCGGTTACGCTTCTTGAGCTGATCTAGTTTGATTCCGTATTTCTGGGAAATTTCCCACAAACTTTCGTCGTATTGTGCCACATGATGGTAGATGGCAGATTTGTTCTTCTTCCTGCTGACATAATAGATTTGACCAGCCTGAACAGTTGCTGTACTCTTCATGTCATTGTAATTCAGAAATCTGGAAGGATCAATTCCTGCCTTTTTGGAGAGTGACTGCACATCATCACCATTCGACGCCATCGTAGCCTGGATCCCATTCACTTTAAGGAAAACGGATTGCTTTTTGGAAATGATGTCACCTGCAATTCTATCTGGGTAATTATTTTTTTCAGGTTCTTTTATGGATCGAGACAAAGGAGGATTACCGCTTTTGTCTTTGCTATTGCCTTGTGCGAGCAGGTCGGGGATCTTTCCAGTCATTGGTACAATGACAGTGTATTGTTTATCATCTGGTACTTTACCATGCAATAGCCATTTATTGTAGTCTTTTGTCAGATCTTCATCTGCACTTAGTTCTTTTGCTACCTGTTCAATGGATTTACCTTCTCCACGAGTATATTCTGCTAGCTTTAGTCCTTCACTGTGTGGCTCACCGATTTCATTTTGAAAAGCGATGACGTGTGCGATATACTTCAAAACATACCAATGTGTTTTCTTAGTGATGGTCAATTTGTCGGACCCAAAATTCTCCTTATCAACATATTGTTTGGCTCCACCAGGGCCGGCCTGATAGGCACTCACAGCATAAATCCAGTTATTAAAAAAGAAGTTGTTTCGTTTGAAGTATTTAGCAGCGCCTCTTGTAGCTGAGACGATATTTTTACGTTCGTCAATCTTAGAATCTACCCGAAGCCCAACTTCACGAGCTGTGAAATCTTTGAACTGCCAATAACCAACAGCATTGGAAGAAGAAACCGCGTCTGATATCAATGCACTTTCTTGAATTGCCAGGTATTTAAGATCTTCAGGGACTCCCTCTTCTCTCAGTACTCGTTCTACAATCGGGAAATAGAGATTAACGCGATCCAGCTTTATTCTAAAATATTTATCACTTGCTCTTAGCGCATTGACATGCTTTTGTATCTCCTCTTGTGCATCGCCATTGATTTTAAGTTTCACACCAGCAATTTCAATAGATGAAGGTACCTGAGGTGTCTCACCTAAAAGTGAAGTAGATAGTATGCAAGTAATGACAAGTACTAGTATTCTCATAATTTTCTAAGAACCATTAAGCCATCACGTATTGGAAATAAAACGTTTTGTACTCCGGGGTGTTCGTGAACCAAACGATTAAACGCTCGCATGGATTCAGTTGCTTTATCCTTTTTATCATCCTCTGCCACTTTTCCACTCCATAGCACATTGTCAATTACTATGAATCCACCAGCTTTTACATTGGGAAGAGTCATTTCAAAGTATGCTGGATAACTTCCTTTGTCTGCGTCAATAAATACCATATCCCATTCATAACTCAAAGTGGGGATGATTTCTTGTGCATTGCCTATCCGAAATTCGATTATATCCTTGTAGGGTGATTGAGAAAAGTAACCATTCACCTGATCTTCTAGTTCCTCATTGACATCAATGGTAATGAGTTTACCATTAGGTTGTATACCCTCCGCCAGGCAAAGAGCGGAGTATCCTGTGTAGGTGCCAATTTCCAGAATATTGGTTGGTTTGATCATGTGACTGATCATGGATAACACCCTTCCTTGTAGGTGACCCGAAAGCATTCTGGGTTTTAAAACGTTGAGGTGAGTTTCACGGTTAATTTGACGCAACAAACCATTTTCCGCTTCAGTATTTTCTTCTATGTAGACTTGAAGATGCTCAGGTAGAAAATCCATAGTACAAAATTAATAGATTTTCTACCTTCCTTCTACTTTGGGATGAAAGTTAACTGGCTCATTTCTTCTTTATTGAAGTTTGATCTCGCCAATTCCATCAAATGTTCAGCACTTGCCTGATCAATTCTGTCAAATAGTTCGTTGATATCAGGTATACGATTTAGGTCCAGCATACTTTTAGCCATCATGAGCATCATGGCATTATTGTTCTCCTCGGACATGGCCAATTGTCCTTTCAATTGCTGTTTGGCTTTATGCAGCTGCATGTGACCAAGAGGGTTCTTTTTTAGCAAGTCAAATTCTTTTTCAATGAGTTTTAAGCTCTTCTTCAAGTTTTTGGGATCTGTAGCGAAGTAGATGGCTAAAGATCCAGTCTCTATGTAAGGAGTATAACTTGCATCTATTCCATAAACGAATCCATGTTTTTCTCTCAATGAAAGGTTGAGTCGTGAATTCATACTCGGACCTCCTAGAATATTAATTAATAGAAAGAAAGGGATTCTATTCTCATCTTTTAATCCATAACTCGTTCTGCCCAGGGCTACATGAGCCTGAGTAATAGGCTTCTCGATCGTTTGTACAATTGGTGCCGTTTCAGTGAAGTAATTTCTTTGAGGTGTGTGGTTTTTATGTGGTATTTCTTGTAGGTATTTTTCAGCAAGACGCTTTAGCTTTTTAGCTGAATAATTTCCAACACTTGAAAGAATAATTCTTTCCGTATTGAGATTTTTCTTCAAAAATTCCTTGAAATCTCCTTGTTTGAATCGGCTAACAGTATCTGTAGTTCCAAGAATGTTGCTTCCAAGTGGATGGTTATGAAAAACAATTTCATCAAAAACATCTTGAATAGCATCTTCTGGAGTATCTCGATACATAGCCATCTCTTCCAGAATTACCATTCGTTCTTTTTCAATTTCCTTTTCAGGGAATGTGGAATTGAAGGTAATGTCCGCAAGAAGTTCTACTGCTTTGTCCAGGTGATTGTCAAGGATGGAAGCATAAAAGCATATTTTTTCTCGGGTGGTATAGGCATTGAGCTCTCCTCCCAGAGAATCCAGTCGATTGATAATGTGGAATGATTTGCGCTTTTTTGTGCCTTTAAAAGCCATATGCTCCCAGAAATGAGCAATCCCTTGCTCCTCAGGGGCTTCATCACGGCTGCCAATGTCCAGCATGATACCCACATGGGCAATTTTGGTGTTGCTTATCTGCTTGTGAATAATCCGAATACCATTCGGCAACTCAATCAACTCATGATCATTCATAGGGGCGCAAATTTACTAATTTTATACCTCTCAAACGTATTTTATGCAAATACTGATTATTCAAACAGCGTTTATTGGTGACGTGGTACTCGCAACTCCTTTGGCAGAAAAACTACATCAGTACTTTCCACAGGCTGCGATTGACTTTTGTGTGCGAAAAGGGAATGAAGGTTTGTTTGATCAACATCCATTTGTAAGGAAAGTCCATTTATTAGACAAATCAAGGAAAACAATTGGTTTGTATCAATTGATCAAAGAGTTTCGATCTATCAAATATGATTTGATCATTAACCTACATCGATTTCTAAGTAGTGGTTTATTGACAGTGTTATCTGGAGCTGACCAAACCATTGGGTTTAGGAAAAACCCAGTTTCTTTTTTCTATTCGGAACAGTATTCTCATGACTTTGATGGAACACATGAAGTGGAGAGAAATCTTAGATTGATTCAAGGAATTACCGATAAGGAGACCCAGCGTCCAAAACTCTATGTGGAGCATTTGTCTACATCGATTAAGGAGAGGTTTGGAGAAGAGTATGTGGTCATTGCACCAGGGTCTGTTTGGGAAACCAAGAAATTACCATTGAGTAAGTGGGTGGAATTGATCAAGGAAAAATTAGTAGATAAAAAGATTTTTTTAATTGGGGGTAAGGGTGATCGAAGTGATTGCGAAATCATAGTCAATCAGACATTGGGTTGTCAAGTACAAAATGTGGCTGGAGAGCTCAAATTGCTGGAATCAGTCACCCTAATTAGGGGGGCATCCATGAATTATGTCAATGATTCTGCCCCTTTGCATTTTGCTTCAGCTGTAAATGCGCCGGTAACAGCCGTATTTTGTTCCACAATTCCCCGATTTGGATTTGCACCTTTGTCAGATAAATCGTTTATTGCTGAAAGCAGTGAACACCTCTCATGTCGTCCATGTGCTATTCATGGTAGGAAAAAATGCCCTGAAGGACATTTTCGATGTGGGAATACAGTTATTTTGTGAGTTATGTGATTGCAATCATATAACCTGACGTGCTAATGAGCCTAGAATTTAAAGAATTTGAGCCATCCTCAAAGGTGAGGGGGGTTATCAAATCTTTTTTCGAGATTGACTATGCAGAAAATGAGCTGCGTAAAGATTTCTTATTGCCCAATGGGGCCCCTGCATTTTTCATGATAAGAACTTCCTCCAGTGTTGATATGAATATCATGGAGGTTAAAAACAATATCCAAATTGATCAAGGCATCTATATAGGGTATATCAGCACACTTGCCGAGTTTACACACCAGAAGATGCACGTCATTGGAGCTGTTATTTATCCAATGTATCTATATCCTTTGTTTGAGGTCACTCCCAAAGACCTGTTGAACAAGTATACTCGTGTATCCCCAATCAAGGAGTTGCAAAAACTGAACGAGAATATTGATGACTTATCGATTTCTGAAAGTGAATTTCCTGTTTTAATGGAGCAATTTGTGTTGGATCGACTTAAAATGATGGAAATCCGGGATGATGTGAAGTCTCTTTTTAAAAAACTTACAGGTCCAGATGGATACCGACTGACTGTGGAGGAAATGGCAGGGGAAGTGGGGTATACAAGAAGACATCTTTCTGACCTGTTCAACAAATACCTCAGGATGTCGCCGAAACAATATGTAAAGCTGGCTCGATTCAATCAGGGTTTGAAACTTATCACGGAGATGAATGATGGTGATACCTATGCAGCGGTCGCTCATCAATTAGGGTATCATGATCAGGCTCATTTTATTCGAGATTTCAAGAGTATCTGTGGTAAGACGCCTAGTGAACTCAAAAAACTACCAGAATCTTTGGCTTATCAATTCAGGTATTTCAAATAGTTCTGTTTTATACAATTTTATTTCAATTAGCGGTGCTTACTTTGATATGCTTGTTCGCATTTTAAATGTTTGAATGCCTTTTTGGTATTCACCGCTGGTAAAGGGCTAAACCTGATGAGGTTTAGCCTTTTTTATTTGTTCTAGCTTTTGAGTTAAGAAATGTAGGTCCTGCTGGTTTTTACATAAACCGATAGCCTTCAAAAGTTCTGTTTCAGCTTGATGGTTGTTTTTTAATTGAATGTAAAGTTCAGCGGATGTAGCTGCTACCAGATAATTCTCTTTCAGAGTTGGGTGATTTTTTATCTTCTGCAATTCCTCAAGCGCACTTTGGGCTCCGTTGACCATTGCAAATGGATAGATCCGATTCAGGGCAACAATTGGATTGGCATTTAATTGGTACAGATGATTATAAAGAATGAGGATATATGTCCAGTTGGTTTGATCATAGGTTTTAGCAGCACAATGGATTCCATTGATTGCGGCTTGGAGGAAATAAGAGTTTTTCATTCCATCTGTAACGGTCGTTAAGTATCGATTACCTAACGTAATATGTTGCTCATCCCATTTTGATCGATCCTGAAATTCAAGTGAAACTGAGTGTTCATTGTCATCAATTCTAGCATCGAATCGTGATACCTGGAAATGCATCAAAGCCATTAAAGAACGGCTCCAATCATTGTTGGTTTCCTGTTTGTCAAGCAGAAGTTGATTAAGCCTCATGGCTTCTTCACATAGATCTTTGCGTATGAGTGACTCGCCTTCTGTGCTCTTATACCCCTCATTAAAGAGTAGGTAGATGGTTTTTAAAACCATTTGTAACCTGACTTGAATTGCTTCAGAGTTAGGAAGTTCTAGATTAATATTTTCTTCTTTGAATTGCTTTTTAGCCCTGGTGTAAGATTTCGCGATTGTCTCCTCTTTTTTCAACAAAGCGGTTGCAATTTCTCTGATGGATAGACCTCCAAGAATTTTCAGGGTGAGAATGATTTGGTAATCCGTACTCAACTTGGGATTACAGCAAGCAAACATCATATTGACCATCTCATCTTTAAACTGCTCATTATTTGGAACAGCTATTTCATAACTATTCTCTGGGAGTTGAGTGGCATAAAAGACTTTTTGTTGGCGCCTTAAATGATCAATTAGATTGTTTTGGGCAACCCTGATTATCCAGCCAGAAGGATTGTCCGGAATCTTAGAATAGGCCCATGTTTGCATGGCTTTACTAAGAGCATCTTGTACCGCATCTTCAGCAGCTTCCAGATGTTGGGTGCCAAATTTTGAAGTCAATATGGTCACTGCCTTTCCAAATTCATTTCTGAAAAGGTGATCTACAACTTGTTTGACTGGCTTCTGGGGCATAAGGAGTAGCCACATCCAAACTGGAAGAATGTGGCTTTTCTTTATTTTACATCTCTACAGCTTCTCTTACTTCGACTATGCCTCCAAAATCAAATATTGGACAGCCTTTTGATAGTTCTACTGCTTCATCAAGGGTGTTAGCTTCTACGATGACATACCCACCTACAATTTCTTTGCCTTCAGTATATGGACCATCCGTGATGATTTCACCACCTTTCTCAACCACTTTTCCTTCATTATTGAGTGGTAGGCCAGGTACAGGTTCATCTGTCTTACTAATTTGAAGCATCCATTCATTCCATTTGGCCATATGTTGTTGCATTTCTTCTGGTGAAAGTTTAGCATAACCTTCGTCACCGCCACGGAATAAGTATAAGAACTGTTTCATGATAAAAAATTGGTTTGAGTTTAAAATTTAACGTGTTTTCATCTAATGACGAACGGACTTACAGCAAATGGACAGGCCAGGCAAAAAAAATCCACTTATCGAAAGATAAGTGGATCACATTTCTGAAAATACAAGGTCTTACCTCTTGCAAGTCTTTATGCCAAATGGAGCATAAAGAGGGCAGAAACTGATCAAACTTGTTAGGATAAAAATGCCCGCCAAAGCCAACAATACAATCGCTACAGTTCCAGAAATTACTCCTAGAAAATACAACGCTGCCACTACTACTGCCAATAATACCCGGATTATTCGGTCAGCTGATCCCATATTCTTTTTCATCTTATTGGTTTTTTAATTGTGATCTAATTGAATGATGAAGTAAAACTAGAATCTCGTGAAACCAATGTCAGTGACTTTAGTCACCGGGCCTAAAAAATTTCTATTTGATTGTCAGACTGAGTGATTTTCCCCTCACTCTCGAGCTTTTTTAGAACCCTTGTCACTACTTCACGTACCGTTCCAATTTCGTTGGCGATTTGTTTGTGAGATATTTTGATTGGATTCTTACCAGTTATTTTGGCTTTTTCCTGAAGATAGTTATGCAGTCGTTGATCCATTTTGTGGAAAAGTAAATGGTTGATTGTATCCAACAAATCGACATATCTCTGATTAAACTGTTTGAAAAAGAGGGTGTTGAAGTCTGGATAAGAACTTCTCCAGGTTGGGATTTTGCTTGTAGGGATCAATAAAATTTCTGAGGTTTCTTCAGTTTTTGCATAGATCCTACTTGGTTCATTTTCTATACTAGCCGAGAATGACATGATGCAACTTTCATCTGGTTGGATATAATAAAGCAATAACTCGCGATCTTCTTGCCGAGTGTAAACTTTAATGAGGCCACTGATAACAAGCGGTATCACTTTGACATATTGCCCTTCATGAAGAAGCTCAGTATTGGCTTCTATTGTCATTACCTGAGAATTGGCTTCAATTTCCTGTGCCAACAATGGATTAAGTTGTTTTAATGCTTTGGTTAAGGCCATATGAGAAATTACTCCCAGAAGATCTCAATCACTTTCGTGTCCAGTAGGATACTTGTCTGACTTGCTTCTTCCGCTTTTTTAATTTTCAATTTACCACTTTGTCGGTAGATGTTTCTGTGCAGGACATGGATGCTATCCCTTTTATGAAATGCTACCGTATATTTCACTTCTTTAGGAACTTTGATTACCACAGCATCTTTTGTGGTATGAATCACTCGAGGTGATTCTCTCTCTTGTTGATGATAAACCTTAAGGATTTCTTCACAGGTTGGGACACCATAGCCAAGGTAGTTATTTGGATATGGATGAAAATTGCCTGCTTTTTGAAAGAGATCAATAATCTCGAAATTGGTCAATGTACTATCCATTTGCCACAAACAAGCAGCCATACCAGTGACAACAGGGGTGGAATAAGAGGTGCCTTGCGTGGAGTATACCGCAATATCTGGTTTGACGAAATCAGTATAATCAGGACCAATGCTACTGTAATCTATCTTGTCCCAGACTTTTTGCTTACTCGACCCAACAGTTAAAGCATATTTGGCATCTCCCGGTGTACTTAATGTTTGCCACTTGATCATGCCTTCATTTCCTGCAGCTACTACTATAAGCATGCCTCGTACTTTTGCTGCATGATCTACGGCTCGGGCAACCATGGAAGTTTTACCGTCCATTTGATTGGAGCTGTAGTTCTCTTCAGGATTGGTGTATCCCAGGTTGTAACCAAGAGATAAATTGATGAGTTTCACTCCCATGCTATCCATATCTTCAAGAGCTTTGATCAAAAGGTCTTCCTCAATTCGCTTCTCATAAGCTCCATGATCTGTTCGAGCAAGGTAGTAATCTGCATTTGTCGCCAGTCCATATAATATGTCCTTTCGAGCGTTGTAGCCACCAATTAATTGCCAGACTTCAGTGCCATGATTGTCATCCAGACCTGGTATACCTCCATACATTTCCAGATCCGGCGTTATGTAATCCTTGTAATATTTAATTTGATCGTTTCTGAAGAATAGCTCCAAAGATTCATTCTTATCAGCACCTAAAAAACCTCCATCTATTACTCCGATTTTAATCCCAGAACCATTCAATCCTTTAGAGATAAAAGCTTCGGCTTTTACTTGTTCTAACGCAAATCCTAAAGTGCTATTTTTTGATTCTGTGGTGAGAGGGGCAAATTGTAAAACGCTTCTGTAGTGAATCCGTTTTTGCTTGAGAATATTTGTATCCTGAGATGTTAATTGATAACTACAATACCCGAGCCATTTAGAACATACAATTGGGGCCTGATGAAGAAGTTGATTTACTGCCAAAGTATCCTTATTCGCGATCCAATATTTGGCTTGAGCCCAAGTATTAGACAGGCATATCGTGAGGAAAAATATAGAAAGTGAGAATTTTTTTAGCACAATTGTTCTTTATCAAATTCTAAGGTAAAAAGATATTAGGACACTTTTTTCTCTCAAATCGAAGTGTTTTTGTTTGATTTTTATTGATCCCGATTGAACAAAATAAATCTGGTTACTGAATTGCTCTCGTAGGTTAGGCGAATCACAAAAAATGATGTTTCAACAAAAACCTATGATAATGACAATCAACAATTTTATTAAGAAAACAACTTTCATGCTGCTTTTAGTGACAGTAGCATTTGTAGGATGTAACGACGAAGATGATGTAGAGCCAATGGACCCAACAGGCTCTTTAACAGTGTCAGACCAGGCATTGACAGAAAACAATAGCATAATTGTATCAAGTGTTACGTTGGACATGGATGGCTGGATAGTAGTTCACGCATCTACTTCAGATGGAGGACCAGTAGTTCCTGGTATTATTTCTGAAGCAAAAATGGTGTCTGCAGGTACAAGTACCAACGTTGAGGTGATGCTTAACAGTGATGTGGAAGTTGCCGATGGAGATGTCGTGTATGTTATGCTTCACACGGATAATGGCACAGCAGGCTCTTATGAATTTGATGGAGCAAATGGACTAGACGGACCAATATTGGATGCCGATGGAAATATCGTTATGACCAGTATCACATTATCTGTTGATAGTGATCCCACAGGTACTTTAACCGTAATGGATCAAACGCTTTCTCAAAATATGGTGCATATCGCAAATGTGACCTTAGATAGGAGCGGTTGGATTGTAGTTCATGCCAGTACTGGTGAAGGTCCAGTTGTGCCAGGAATCATTTCAGAGCCCAAAATGGTTTCCGCAGGAAGTACGGATGACGTAATGGTTGAATTAACCGATTTTACAGATTTGTCGGATGGAGCTATGCTTTATGTGATGCTTCACACGGACGATGGTACAGCTGGTGAGTATGAGTTTGATGGAGCGAATGGCTTTGATAATCCAATTTTTGATGGATCAGGAAATATCGTAATGACGGCTATAACCGCTAGTGCTCCCACTATTTCGGTAGAAAATCAGGTGGTAAGTGAGAATATGGTCTCCATTGGCGATGTGAATGCGGCAGTTGATGGATGGTTGGTAATTCATGCAGATAATGGAGAAGGAGCACCTGGAAGTGTATTAGGTCAAACGATGGTTATGGCCGGATCCAACAGTGATGTGATGGTAGATCTTGGTACGGCAACTTTCGCAGGAGGAGAAAAATTATTCCCTATGCTGCATATTGAGTCTCCTGCTGATGGAGAGTACGGTTTCCCAGATAATGGAGATGGTCCTGAGATTTTTGGTGAAGATGTGGTAGTCGTTGGTTTTGAAACAATAGCTCCATCTGGTGCCATTTCAGTTGCGGATCAAATCCTGCAGGGAAATACTTTGAGTGTTGGTTCAATAACTTTAGATGCAACAGGATGGGTCGTTGTTCATAAGAGCAATGCTACCAATGATGGACCGGAAGTTCCGGGAATAATCTCAACGCCAGTGCAATTAGAAGCCGGAACGACTGCAGATGTGGCAGTAACTTTGACTGAAGCCGTAAGTGCTGATGCCACACTTTATGTAATGCTTCATACAGATAATGGCGAAATCGGTGCGTATGAGTTTGATGGGGCCAATGGATTTGATGCACCTATTACTACTGAAACATTCTCAGTGTTGAGTTCATCAGGTTCTTTTACCGCAAATGATCAGGTCACTTCACAAGACAAAATCATTGTAGAAAGCATTACAGTAGGACAGCCATCTTGGGTTGTGATTCATAGAGATAATGGTGCTGGATCTTTTGTTGCACCAGGGATTATTTCTGAGCCTGTAGCATTGGATGCTGGTACGACAGCTGATGTTGAGATTTCTCTAGCAGATGGGGAAGGATTAACAGATGGAGAAACTCTTTGGATTATGATTCACAATGACAATGGTACGATAGGGTCTTATGAGTTTGATGGTGCAAACGGATTTGATGCTCCAATCTCATTCTCATCAATTGATATTATGACACCATCAGTAACGGCTTCTGATCAGTCAGTATCAGCTTCAAATACTATTACAGTAGATGAGGTGGTTTCGGGTGTAGATGGATGGATTGTGATTCATGCTGATAATGGTAGTGGTTCACCGGGTGATGTTATTGGTCAGACAATGGTGATGGCTGGTACAAATACGAATGTGGTAGTTGACCTTGGAGATGCTAGTGTGACTTCAGGAGCTAAATTATTCCCAATGCTACACATTGAATCTCCAGCAGATGGAGAATATGGATTCCCAGATAATGGGGATGGACCTGAAATTTTTAACGGAGAGGTGATCGTCGTGTCATTTACAGTTCAATAATTGATTGATTATTTGTTTGGCATAAAAGGGAGGCACGCTGTGCTTCCCTTTTTTTATTCTAACATTTTCATGTTTTGGTTGTCTAATTATGGCGTGAATGGGTAGAAATACTACCTTTGAATACTTCACATTATTACATAAGACAACATTCCATGAGATATAAACAAATAGATAATCAGCTTTTTATTGAAAATAGGAAAAGACTGGTTTCTCGTTTGAAGTCCAACTCCGTTGTAATTGTTCATAGCAACGATATCATGCCTACCAATGCGGATGGTACGATGGTATTCAAGCAAAACTCAGATCTATTCTATTTATCTGGCGTCGATCAGGAAGAGTCCATTTTACTTTTAGCCCCAGACTTTCCAGACCCTAAGTTTAGAGAAATACTGTTCTTAAGAGAGACCAACGAAGAAATTGCCATTTGGGAAGGTCATAAGCTGACTAAGGAAGAAGGTGAGCAAACTTCAGGTATCAAAAACATTAAGTGGAACCAGGATTTCGATAAGATATTGTATCAAATTCTGGCTGAAACGGAGCATATCTACTTACCAAGCAATGAGCATATTCGTAATGCATCATTGGTGGAAACAGCTAATGACCGCTTCATTAAATCATGCATGGCGAAATACCCGCTCTATAAATATGAACGCTTGGCTCCAATCATTTATGACTTGCGAACCATCAAATCAGAGATAGAAGTCAAGCTAATTGAGCATGCTTGTCATATTACAGAGCAAGGGTTCCGTAGAATATTGGAAACGGTGGAGCCAGGAGTCTGGGAATATGAGGTGGAAGCTGAATATGCTCATAAGTTTTTATCCAATCGATCGAAGGGTTTTGCATATACTCCAATCATAGCAGGAGGATTCAACGCTTGCGTTCTTCATTATATTGAGAACAATCAGCAGTTAAGAGATGGAGATTTGATGCTGATGGATGTCGGAGCAGAATATGCAAATTACAATGCGGATATGACGCGTACGATTCCTGTAAATGGTCGATTCACTAAGCGTCAGCGCCAGGTGTATGATGCGGTCCTTCGTGTCAAGACTCAGGCAACAGACTTGTTGAAACCAGGTAGTGCTATACCAGAGTATCATGCTGCTGTAGGCGAATTGATGACTGAAGAATTAATAGAGCTTGGTTTGATTGACCGGACGGATGTAAAGAATCAGGATCCAGAATGGCCTGCATATAAGAGATACTTCATGCACGGTACGTCTCACCATTTAGGATTGGATGTGCACGATGTGGCTTCAATTTATAAGAAGTTCGAACCTGGAATGGTCTTTACTGTGGAGCCCGGTATTTACATTCGAGAAGAGAATATCGGTATTCGACTGGAAGATAACATACTCATTACAAAAGATGGTCATCGAAATCTGATGCGGAATATTCCAATTCATGCAGAGGAAATTGAGGATTTGATGAATAAGTAATCGATGGAGATATTGGTTAGGCCCGGAAGCATCGATGAGGTCGTGGCTATTCAGGAATTGGTTCCAGAATTTGACAAACCTTACTCTAAATCTGAATACAATCATCGTTTGTTAGCCTCAGAACATTTGATTTTGATTGCCGAATGTGATGGAGAGATAGCGGGCTTTAAGGTGGGGTATGATCGATTTTTAGATGGCGAAATGTTTTACAGCTGGATGGGAGCAGTGTTGCCAGAGCATCGAAGCAAAGGCATTGCCCGGTTACTTTTACACAAAATGGAAGTCTGGTGTAAGCTGAAAGGATATAAGGTGCTCAAGTTCAAAACGATGAATCGTCATCGTAACATGCTCAAATTCGCCATAAATGAAGGATTTAATATTGTTGATTTCGAGCCATATGCAGATCAACGGTTGTCACGAATTTATTTTGAGAAGAAAATATGAGTGTTTTTGAGTCTAATAAAGCTCCAGAACCAGTTGGTTTGTACCCACATGCCAGAAAGGTGGGAGATTTACTTTTTTTATCTGGAGTAGGGCCCAGAGAAAGAGGTAAAACAGAAATTCCAGGAGTTACTTTGGGTGAAGGTGGAGAAATTCTGGAATATGATATTGAAAAACAATGTCACTCAGTTTTTAAGAATGTGAAGGATATTTTAGAAGCATCCGATGCCAAATGGACTGATTTAGTGGATGTGACTGTCTTTTTGACCAACATGAAAGATGACTTTAAACCTTTCAATAAAATATACGCTGAGTATTTTCAGGATGTGCAACCATGCAGAACCACGGTGGAAGTAAATGCGTTACCAACACCAATAGCTATCGAATTAAAGTGTATTGCACACATAAAATCGTAATTACTACGAAATCAATTAGTTCTTAAAGTGCTGGCATAATACTATTTCGTTATTTTTGAGCAAAATCTACAATATGAGTTTGGAATATAATACCGAGCGTACACAATTGACCTTGAGGGAGTATGGAAGAAATGTGCAGAACCTTGTGGCGCATATTAAAACGGTAGACGATAAAGAAAAGCGCAATAAGCTCGCGGCGACTTTGGTGGAGTTGATGAAGATGATTAACCCTGAGTTTAGCAAAGATGCGCAGGAGTACACACAGAAAGTGTGGGATGACTTGTTCATCATTTCTAAGTTTGATTTGGATGTGGAAAGCCCTTTCCCAATTCCTGAGGCAACTATTTTGGATAGAAAGCCAGATAGAATGACTTACCAGTCAAACGAAATAAGGTATAGACACTATGGTAGAAACATTGAGATCCTAATCAATGACGCTATAGCGATGGAGGATCCAGCAGAAAAGGAAGGAGCAATTATTGCTATTGGTAAGTTGATGAAATCATTCTATCAGACGTGGAACAAAGACAATATTGAGGACGAGCAGGTGTTGAAGAATATCAAGCAATTGTCTAAAGATCAATTGACTATTGATATTGAAAAAGTAAAGACTTACGGGTTGTTCGATTCTGAAAAGAGATACAGCGACAACAACAATAACAACAGACACCACAATAGAAACCGTAACAATAATAACAAAGGCGGTAAAAGAAATCACTCCAACAACAACAAAAGAAGAAGAAACAACAACTAATGGCTTCATTCCGTGTGCGAGGTGGCAAACGCCTCAAAGGGAGCATCACTCCGCAAGGAGCAAAAAACGAAGCGCTCCAGATTATCTCTGCTGTATTATTGACAGCTGAACCTGTTCACATTCATAAGATTCCAGCAATTAGAGATGTTCTCAAACTCATAGATCTACTCGCAGATCTTGGAGTTCAGATTGAGAAAACTGATGAAGAATCATACCGATTTACGGCTAAGGAGGTTAATCTTAAATTTTTAGACACACAGGATTTCAAAGACAAAGCTTCTTCCTTAAGGGGATCTATCATGATTCTTGGTCCATTATTAGCTCGATATGGAAAAGGTAAAATGCCTAAACCAGGAGGTGATAAAATTGGTCGAAGAAGATTGGATACCCACTTTGTTGGATTCCAAAAGCTTGGTGCAGAGTTTCATTATGACTCTACCACTAGTTTCTACACTGTAGATGGTTCCAAGTTAAAGGGTACATATATGCACCTGGATGAAGCTTCTGTAACAGGAACGGCTAACATTATTATGGCCGCTGTTCTGGCAGAAGGTGAAACGACTATTTACAATGCCGCTTGTGAGCCATACATACAACAGCTATGTAGCATGTTGGTGCGTATGGGTGCTAAAATCGAAGGAATTGGAAGTAATCTTCTGAAGATTCAAGGAGTAGAAACGCTTGGAGGCACTGAGCATACCATGCTTCCTGATATGATTGAAATTGGTAGCTTCATTGGTATGGCTGCCATGACACAATCCGAGATTACCATCAAAGATGCTCGAATCGATATGTTGGGAATCATTCCTGATACTTTCAAGCGATTAGGGGTGAAGATGGAATTCAGAGGAGACGATATCTATATTCCAGCACAGGAGCATTATGAGATAGAAAGCTACATTGATGGCTCTATCTTGACAATTGCTGATGCTATCTGGCCAGGGTTTACTCCGGATTTATTAAGTATTGTATTAGTTACGGCTACCCAGGCAAAAGGGACTTGTCTGATTCACCAAAAGATGTTTGAAAGCCGCTTATTCTTTGTGGATAAGTTGATCGATATGGGAGCACAAATAATTTTATGTGATCCACATAGAGCGACAGTAATTGGCTTGGATCGAGCATTCCCATTAAGAGGTATCAGTATGACCTCACCAGATATTAGAGCGGGTGTCTCATTGTTGATTGCTGCTTTGTCTGCAGAAGGGGATTCCACCATTCACAACATTGAGCAAATAGATCGTGGTTATCAGTTCATTGATAAGCGATTGAAGCAGCTCGGAGCAGACATAGAAAGGTTTGATTAAAAAAAACGCCATGATTATCTCATGGCGCTCATCAACCAGCTTTAAGCAGTTTCTTATAGAAACTAAAGTACTTACGAACTGATAGATGTCGTTGGATTTCTAGATTCGGAAAAAAAACAATCATTTTTTAGAGGAAGGGATTCACTAATATTTAGGTTGATTGAGATTGAGTAGGAGTGGTAGTAAAAAAAGACGCCGTGATTACTCACGGCGCTCATCAACCAGCTTTAAGCAGTTTCTAAATAGAAACTACAATATTCTTGCAAGGTAAGTAATGATTACTTTATTGGCCTAATCAACAAACGTCGTTTTCCCAGACTTCATCGAAAACCTGGTTATAATGGTCTTTTGGACGCTCAATTCGACTTGTTATAATTATGTTAATTTTCTTTGGAGCAAAAAAAAACGCCATGATTACTCATGGCGCTCATCAACCAGCTTTAAGCAGTTTCTAATAGAAACTAAAGTACTTACGAAATGAGGTTGTATGTTGGATTTCGGTTTTATAAAAAAATCTCAAATTATTGAAAAAAAATAAAGCAAGACTATCGAGCCTTGCTTTTATTGAAGTTAAGTTGTTGTATATAAGTTATTTATATCGCTTCTCCATAAACCTGCATGGTACTTAAGGTTGGACTGTCCGCACCACCAGTTTGCTCCACAGTCACCGCAAAAGCATCCGCTTTAGCAATATTCTTCATGATTTGGAAGGTGCCCTCTTCAGCGTCAAATACCCCAGCATCCACAGGTACTCCATCTATCAGTGCCCATAATTGATACTGCTGGTTCTGTGGAAGAGATGCCATATTTGCAGAGTTTAGATATACTTCTTCGTCATTTGGATTCCAGTAAATGACGGCTTTTGCATTGGCCGCATTATCTGTTCCATTAAGAATGATTCTGCTAAACTCTGGACTGACTAATACAGCTAAATCTTGCTGAATTTCAGATAATTCCTGGTTTACAGTATTGTAGCTTTCTGCCAGTTCGATATTTCTGGCTGTTAGTTGAGCGAGTCTATAATCTGTATCTTGCCATTCATTCCAGAAATAATACGCACTCATCATGGACGCTAATGCGATGATAACACTTGCGGCAAGAGCTAATTTCATACCGCTGGATGCTGACTCACTAGATTCTCCAAAGAATTTGACCACCTTGGAGTCCTCCATGATGTATCGTTTTACAACTTCTGCAGGAGAAATGGAATACTGAAATGCCAATTGTTCAACAGTTTTTTGCAAGTTGTAGTACTCGTCTCTAATCTCTTCATCATCAGCGATGAATTGCTCTACCTCAGCAGCATCCGATTTGCTCAGCTCTTCAGTGATGTATGCTGCTAAATATCCTTCGTTTAAAATTTCTTCTCTACTCAAAATCTCTTCTCAGTTTGTGTTTAATTTCTTTCAAACAATTCCTAAGACGCGTTTTCACGGTACCTAAGGGCATTTCCTCGTTCTCCGAAATCTCGGCATGGGAGTATCCTTCAAAGAAATTGAGCTGAATGAGTTTTTTACACATCTTGCCGATTTCATTAAGCACGGTTGATAGCCCTATGTAGTCTTCCTCGTTGTTTGAGGTTTCAAACATATCTACGAACCCCGTGATGTCGTCGGATTTGTCAGAAGATTTAAAATCTTTTGACCGTCGTGCATCAATAGCCCGATTTCTGGCTATACGATACATCCAGGTAAATAAAGTTCCCTTCTTTGAGTCATAAGTGTCGATTTGATCCCAAATCTTGATAAAGACTTCATGAAGGGTTTCTTCAGCAATTTCTTTGTGATTTAGTGTGCGATAGATAATTCCATAAAGAGCATCTGAGTAGTGGTCATACAAGTAATCCAGAGCAGTGGTATCCTTGTTTCTAAGACGTTTGACCAATAATGTATTAAAGTCTACAGTTGTTGTTGCCAAAACTTATTTTTGGTTTAGCGTTTAATATCTTTATTAAGATAAAGTGTAAAGTCTATATATGAAGCTTATTTACGGTAGTTTGTTTGGTGTAGTGGTCTTTTTAGGTGTTTTACTTATACAGTCAGATGATAACGAATCAACTCACCCTGAACGAATCAACGGTGTGAGTCTTGTGAATCCCCATTCACCTATAGATTCATTGGATATGGCAGAAATTACACGAATCAATGCCTCATGGGTAGCGGTAATTCCTTTTGCCTTTTCGCGACCGGACGAACCAGGGGTTTATTTCAATCATGATCGACAGTGGTGGGGTGAGAAACTGGAAGGGTGCAAAGACCTGGTGGCATTAGCTCAAAGTAATGGCTTCAAGATCATGATGAAACCACATGTGTGGATGAGGGGGGATTGGATAGGAGAGTTTAAACTTTCTAAAGAAGAAGATTGGCAAGAATGGGAAAAACAATACACCGAGTATATAATGGCTTATGCTAAATTGTCTCAGGAGCTGCGTGTGGAGCTTTTGTGTATTGGAACTGAATTAAAGCAAACAATATTACTGCGTCCAACATACTGGGAAAAGCTCATTCCCGAAATCAGAAAAGTGTATCATGGTAAGCTTACCTATGCCTCTAACTGGGATAATTATACCCAGGTGACATTCTGGGATCAGTTGGATTATATTGGTGTGGATGCCTATTTTCCGCTTAGCGATGTAGCTCACCCTGATCTTGATGAATTGAAAATCTCTTGTAAAAAGCTTAAATCTGGTCTTAAGAGCTACTCATTGACCCAAAATAAGCCAATGCTATTTGCAGAGTATGGTTTTAGAAGTGCGAATGGCGCTGCTGGGAATCACTGGGAGATTACGAGAGAAACTACTGTTAACATGGATATACAAGTGATGACTTATGAAGCTTTCCTGTCCACTTTTTGGGAGGAAGAGTGGTTTGCTGGAGGGTTCCTTTGGAAGTGGCACTTTCATCCAGAGGCAGGAGGACTAGATAACAACGATTTTACTCCACAAAATAAGCCTGTTGAGGCAACCATTAAAAAATGGTATTTGAATTCTAGTCTCTAAAGTTGGTTAGTTCATTGAGTCTACTGCGTGGGATTATGGCCAAAGGACCCCGATAGATACCTGCATCTCCTCCCATATCAGAGACTCTTACCGCAATACTATTGATCTGTTCAGGTTTAATGAGAGATTTAGGAATGTCATATACTCTTAACTCATTAAATGATTGAGACCACCCAAAGGGTTGGTGATCATTGGTTTCTCCAATCAATACGCCATTAAAATAGGTTTCATCAAAATCATCAATTCGGCCCATTACCAAAACCAGATCATCCATTTTGTAGCTTTCCGGGAGCATAACACTTTTCCGATACCAGGCAACTCCATCCACTTTTGTTTTCTTCAGACTTCTCCATAGGCTTGGCACCATGATATCTTGCCAGTGTGTATCGTCATAATCCTCTCTGGCCCATGATTGACTATCTCCTTCTCTGAATTTCCAGTTCCCTTCTAGTAAAAATGTATTGTTAGGAAGGGTTTTGTCTGCATAAATGCCAACATCACCTTTGACGATGCCTCCTTCTAGGACTGTATCAAACACCCGAATAGCAATCAGGTTTTTACCATTCCGATTGATGAGATCCTCTGGGATGTAATATTTCCTGAAGGAGTTGTAGGCTGTGTAGAAGTTAGGAGGAAATGATCCACTATGACCAATCATTTGACCATTTAGATAGACTTCATCCACATCGTCAATAAATCCAAGGATTAGAAAGAGGTTTTGATCGTTGATATTTTTTAAGTCTACTGTGATTCGGTACCAGGCATAGCCATCAAATCCACTGAAACCTTCATTTTCCCAAGGAGAGGGGACAAAGATTTTTTCCCAGCTATGATCATTGTATTCAAAACTGGACCAGCGAGGGTTGTCTCCAATAGAAAACTTCCAGTATCCTCTTAGATCCACGACACGTTTCATGTCATCCTGCGCAAAGGATAGTGCAGGAAGCAATAAAATAGCCAGACTTATGAGGTGTTTCATTTTCATCACTTTCGGGTCTTCAATATTACGCAGTTATTACCTTTTAGCTGTCTGATTGATGTAAATGATTGTCACGAATTGTCTATAAAAACAAAAACCTTCCTGAATCAAGAAGGTATTTGTAATAGTATAAAGAAGTATTATAAATATTGTTTAGCCTAGTTTTTAGCTATGGCTGTTGAAGCTTGTTTAAGTTGGTCTTTGATGACTACTTTTTCAGTGATCACTCCGTATTTGTCTCTCAACTCTACGAAGTAGGTGCCTTCTTCTAAAGCACTTAAGTCATATCGCTGCATGAATCCGTTAGTGCTTTTGAATTTGTCAGCTCTAACTAGCTCACCACGATCATCCTTTATTTTCACTCGAACCATTGTTGGCTCTTCGTTTTCATAAAGAACTTTGTACGTTACATCATCGCCTGGTATGATCGCTGCTCTTTCTTTTTTAGAGCCATTACCGGAAGCGAATGCAGTGCCCATAACTGTTACGATTACTGCTAAAGTCATTGTTAATCTTTTCATGAGTTTTGAGTTTTAACCTTTAGATTCCTTGTTATTGTTTACAATACAATTTTACGTGGAACTCTAAGCAGGTTTGTCACCCAGCAGTAAACGATTGTCATTAAATGTCACCGTTTTGTATGTAATGTTCAACAAAAGTATAAAACTATTGCGAATATGAAATATGATAACGTTTGTATTTTTTGAGATACTCCCGAAAGATGTGCTGAAAGTGGAAAAAGAAGCAGTGAAAGGAGTTATTGCATTAGCTCAATGCTGCCACACGCCACTTTTGCATTGGCATGGGTATGGGTGTGGTCATGACTTGGATCACACTCACCAACAAAGTCATCTTGCATTTCGTGGATGACAATAGAGAGATCAATGATGTCTAATGAATTGCCACTAGCTAATTTCCAGATATCTGTTTTCAGAGTGAATATTCCAGAACCATCGTACCCTACGCTCACGTTGCCTACATCACCTGCTCGTGGTTTAGCCCATGGAAGACCTAGACTAGATTCTGTACAGAAATAGGTGGTCATGTCAAATCCTTGATTCCAATGCATTCCTGGCTGTGTACATGGACCAGAGTGCATGTGAACGGAATGAATGGTGTTTGGTGGAAAGTTTTCCAGATAGATTTCAATTGTCACAATGCTGTCTTCTGATTGGAAGAAGTCGACTATGCCATATGATTGATCTCCTATTAAAAATGTGGAGTCAGTATCTGCATGGATACTGGTAAGTATTGCTTGCGCTCTTAATGTGCTGTCCTCAGTTTCGTCAGAGCATGCTTGCAATGAAAGTAATCCACCTATCAATCCCAATAATGGAATATTAAGGTAGAAACGAAAAGAGTTATTCCTCTTCATCATCACTACCTGAATCTTCAGCAATGTAATCGCTCATGTAGTCCAGGTCGGAATACTTGTTTTCGTAATCGTCCTTGATGTCCTCTTTGAGGTTGCCATCATCATCAAAATCATCATCATCAGCGATGATTGCTTTTGCCTCTGCAATTGTCATTCTTACCATGTAGTATTTCTCATCGGTTTCGAATGGTAGGGCGGACACTTTATTTCCTTCCTTATTATAGAAATGAATTAATGAGTCATAGAAGCCATATGGATAGGCTAGTTTGATTTGCTCCTGGATTTCAGGATCTAACTTTTCAAAGTCTTTAATTACGCGTGGTTTTGAGGACTGCATTGCTATATTTTTTGTCGAAAGGTAATGGACGTTTTATAAAATCAAAAGTTCGATCGGGAACAAAAATTATTTTTTTATACAACTATCTTATATCCAGCGCCGTGGACAGTAAGAATATGTTTTGGGTTATTCGGGTTTTCCTCAATTTTTTGGCGGAGCTTCAATATGAAATTATCTACGGTTCTGGTGGTAGGTTGTGACTCATATCCCCAAACATCCTCCAGTAGTTGGTATCTGCTGACCACTTCACCTTTATGCTGTAGTAAATAGCTGAGCACCTCATACTCTTTATGCGACATTTTTAGCTCACCTTCATTTTTGTGAATGGCTGTGTAATGAACAAAATCAACCGTTAGAAAACCGAGCGTAACCGGTCCAGATGGTTCTGTAGGCCCCGTAGCTTTGTCCAGGCTCTCCACCCTTCTTAAAATTGCTTTTACCCTTGCCACCAATTCGCGAATGCTGAAGGGTTTAGTGATGTAGTCATCTGCTCCTAATTCCAATCCCAGCACTTTGTCGATTTCTTCTCCTTTGGCAGTAAGGAAAATAATGGGAGTGCTCACTCCTTGATTGCGAGCTGCTTTGCAGACATCAAAACCACTCATCTTAGGCATCATCACATCCAAGATGATGAGGTCAAACTTATCTCGCAATATAATATCAAGGCCTTGTTGGCCATCTTTCGCTACGGTAACCTCAAATTGCTCAAACTCTAAGTTGTCTTTGAGTCCAATTTGCATGTTTGGTTCGTCTTCTACTACTAATATTTTAGCCATGACTATCCCTGTAAAACACTAATCTAAATTTACTTCCTTTTCCTGGAGTGCTGTCCACTTCAATATCTCCTCCGTGTGAGTCCACAATGTGGCTAACCAAGGCCAATCCGAGGCCTGCGCCTCTTGTAGTATGAACATTGCCCTCGGTCACTCTATAAAACTTATCAAAAATCTGGTGTACACGATCAGTTGGTATCCCCATTCCATGATCTTCCACCTCCACCCATACCGCATCACCTTGAGTCCCTGTTTGAATACCAATGTATTTCTCATTGGGACTGTATTTGATGCTGTTGTCCACTAGGTTTACCAGGGCCTCGTAAAGCGCTTCCTTGTCTACCATAACTAGTGGAAGGTCGGGATGTAAGTGAACACTATATTCAAATCCATTTCGCTCTACGTGATATGCATAATCATGCATTAGTTCTTTGACTAATTCATTCATATTGAGATTCACGGGATTGTAGACTCGTTTTTCTGCTTCTATCTGAGAGAAATTGAGGATTTTATTGACAATATTGGTTAGTCGGTTGGTTTCCTTGAAAATGATCTCTTCGTACTCTTTTCGCTTCTCTTCACTATTGAATCGGTTAAGCATTAATGTCTCCGCAAACATGCTGATGAGAGACAGTGGAGTTCTCAATTCATGGGACACATTGGATACAAAGTCAGCTTTGGTTTGAGCGAGATTTATTTCTCTACGGATATTCCGGACTACTAATGAGAAGCCAAAAATCAATAAGAAAATAAGTATAAACGCCGCCATCAAATTGTATTGAGTTCGCTCTGCTACTAGTTCCGAAATGGTTTTGTTTGATGAACTAATCCCAACATTTAGGCTTGGTATCAACCACATGCTTTTACTTAGCATAACCTCTTTTCGAAGTGAATCAGTCACATAAACAAACTGATCATCGTCTCCATATCCTAACGTGATGATCAAATCGCCCTCGGCTATTTGTTGAAGTTTCGGTGCGAGTACATTGTTGGCAAAACCAGATATGCTTATGAATGCCGTTACAAATACGTTGTGGTCGCCATTGTCAATAACCGCATGAACCACCTGCATTTTGTCGTTGAGCTCCGTAATGATTCCTTTAGGTTCAATTTTTCTATATCCGCCTTCTTTATAGCGCATCAACTGAGTTTTTAAGTCAGGATTAGCATCAAGAATAGAGTCTTGCAGATGTTTCCATGATATATGGTCGGTGGTGTCTCCAATTATTCTAACAACCTTGGATTTACCAGTGGTTAGATCCTCAAATACAATGGTGTGAATGTTGGAATAGTCCAGATAGGGTTCAGAGGTGTCAAAGCTGAGGTTTGGACTCAAGCCATTTTCTATTTTGTCCAGAAGACCGCTGATATTGTCATTGGAGAATTGGTTAATTGAGAAAATAATGGCGTCAAGCTGGTCGTGATAGACTTTTTCGATCATCTCCTCATCTTCTTTTACGGAGGTAATCTCGTAAACAGAGTAGATGATCAGAGGTAGTAAAATGGTACCAATGACCGTTCCGATAAGCCGGTTAGTCGCTGACTTCATTTAGTTTAGTTAGGATAATTAAGATACGAATCTATTCTTAGTTCGTTGGATTTCAACCATCAAATATTTAATTTCCTGTCGAACCAGAACAGAAAGTAATGTCAAATGATACCAAAGGTCAAGTAGAAGGTATACTTGCAGAATTAGGAAAGAAAATAGATCAACTTATAGTTGAAGCCAAAGGTGCGAGCAAAGAGGTTCGTGATGATGTGGAAGTGAAAATTCAAGAACTCAAGAAGAAAAAGGAGAAACTTGAAGATGATTTCAATGAATACAAGGAAAAGAATGGAGACAAGTGGCACGATGCCAAAAGTCATTTGATGGTGGCTCTTAGTGAATTGAAGAAGGCTGTTGAGTCAGTCTTCAGAGACGATAAAAAAGAAGAAGCAGAATAATCAGATTCTATCCAGTACTTTCTTGATCAATGAATCGATCACTTTATTTGGATCTTTAGAAAAGCGATTTCTTACTCTGTTGGCAATAATTGCATTGAGGCTAATCATCTCATGACCGAGAACTTTAGCCAGGCCATAGTAGCCGGCAGTTTCCATTTCCAAATTAGAGATCCAGAAGTCGTTGTGATGAAAATAGGTCAACTTGTCCACAAGGTCTGGATACTTAATTGGCACACGTAAAGTGCGTCCCTGAGGACCATAAAATCCGTGACATGTTAATGTGTTCCCGGGGGTCATTAAGTCTTTGAACAGTTCTATTAACTCCTCCGAACCCTTAACAACGTAAGGAGAGTAAGGAAGTCCTATCGCCTTTTGCAGAGATTTTGCAATTTCCTTCTCGAATGTCCCCATCTCAAATTCATAAAAATGCATCATAGGATCCATACCGATACCGTATTCACTCATTACATGAGTTCCTAGCCGCATGTCTTCCTGGATGCTTCCTGATGTGCCTATTCGGACAATCTTAAGTGAAGTAGGTTTTTGCTTTACTTCTCGGGTTTTGAGATCAATGTTGAACAAGGCATCCAACTCATTCATAAGAATCTCAACATTATCAGTACCCATGCCAGTACTAATGACAGTGAGTCTTTTACCCTTGTACATCCCTGTATGAGTAATGAATTCACGTTTGTTCATTTCAAAGTCCACGTTATCAAAGTGACTTGAAATTCTATGAACTCTGCTAGGATCTCCTACAGTTATGATTTTTTCTGAAACGTGTTCTGGTTTCAGGTTGAGATGATAGACACTCCCATCCGGGTTAATAATTAAATCAGTTTCTGATATTTTCGGCATGGGAGCGTCTTTTATATTATTCTGCTGTTTCTTTCTTTCGCTTCACTCCACGGTATGGATTGTAGCCGTTCATTTCTTTTTGATAAAAACCAGAGCCATCATAAGGTCTCACATCTGGATGTTTTGAGCACGCTTCAGAGCAGCACCCATTGTATTTTTTAGCTCCCTCTTCACTCATCGGCACATGTTTGTTACAATGAGGGTTGGCGCAGTTGACCATACGGTCAGACGGCTGCCCTGTCACATAGCACTTGGAGATGATAGTTGGATTGACAGTATTTAGGTCTTTGACAATGCGATTATCAAAAACATAGCACTTGCCTTCAAAGTCTTCACCTTCTGCTTCCAGACCATATTTGATGATACCCCCATGTAATTGGTGTACATCTTCAAAACCCTGCTCAAGTAGATATGCGCTAGCCTTCTCACATTTGATTCCCCCAGTACAGTAGGTGATTACCTTTTTTCCTTTTAGGTGATCCAGCTCTTTTACTTTTTCAGGGAAGTCTCTGAAGTTTTCAATGTCTAGAGTGATGGCATTTTTAAATTTACCAACGTTGTGTTCGTAATTAGATCGAACGTCTAAAATCACGGTATCTTCAGGTTGCTCTCTTAAGATCTGTCTGAATTCCTCAGGCTCTACATAGCCGCCAGTTCTCTTTCTTGGATCAATTTGATGAAGGCTTGCATGAACAATTTCTGGTTTTACTCTTACATGAAGTTTGGTAAAACAATGCTCAGGAACTTCGTCCACTTTGAATTCGATATCCGCAAAACGAGAATCAGCTTTTACGTCAGCCATGTATTGCTCACAGTCTGCTCTTAGGCCAGAAACTGTTCCGTTCAGCCCCTCTTCTGCAATGATGATTCTTCCTTTTAGGTTGAGCTCAAGGCATCTTAAGTGATGCTGCTCACGAAATGTCTCTGGATCCTCGATCCTAGAGTAACAATAATAAAGTAGTACTAGATAATCTTCTTTCATAACCTAAGCCCTGTTTCCAGCAGGGTGTTGTGAATTAGAAATTATTAATAACATGTCGTAATATAATGAACGTCACTGATTTAATTCTTTTGCTATATCGAAAATTACTTCTCGACTTTCATTGCTGGATTGCCAAAAACGGTTTCACCATCTTTTACGTCAGCAATTACTACTGATCCAGCCCCTATTCGCGCTTTTTTACCAATCTTCACTCCGGCAACAATTGTTACACCACTACCGATGAATGCCTCATTGGCGATTTCCACTCCTGCATTGATAACAGATCCTGCACCTATTTGCACAAAATCACCTACAGTCACATTGTATTCCAATATGGCAGCCGAGTTGATGATGCAGTGCTGACCAACTTTAGAATCAGACCCGATTGTTGCTTTGGCATTGATGAAGTTGCCATGACCAATAGAGGCAGATTCTGAGATGTACGCCTCTTGATGAACTGCATTCGTAGGCATTACTTTTCTAGAATCCATCAGCATCTTCACCTGTTTCTTTCTAAGTGCATTGTCATCAGTAGCCACGAAAGCCTCTGTTTTTTGGCCAATCAACTTGATGAAACCATGATCGTCTGTTTTGCCTAAGACCGTAACATCATCGATCTCTGTGCCGTGAATAGATGCATCATCATCCAGAAACCCATATACCACAATTCGGTTGCTCTTGAAAATTTCCAATGCAGCCTTTGCAATTCCTTTCCCGCCGAAGATTATTACTGGTTTGTCCATATCTCATTCTAAATCAGGCCGCAAAGTTAGTCACTTTCTTCCTTTTTTAGGAATAATCTGCGATATGGGGTTGCCATGAGCAAGAAGATGAGAAATGGGACGAATACAGATTTATACCTGACTAATGAGCCCAGGTTAGGGGAGGCCATTGGTAGAAGTGCTGCTAATGCCATGCAAAAGAATAGAGCAAGGATGGCCAATTGATTGGGTTTGATATGTTTGAAAAAGATGGCGTTTTGGATCACCAATAAATAAATGAATAGCGATTCCAGTCCAAAGAAGATCATCCAGGAACTCGTCTGCCAGATACCTGGTCTAAACAATCCTGTGTACAATGAATGAGGTATGTTTTTTAATAATGACAAATAAGATCCATCTAGATTAAATGAGATGATTTCATTTTCTTCAGAAAGGATTTTCATTCTTTCATAGTTCTCAGTAATGGCTCCAGGAAGTTTGTCCAAGTTCATGTTCCAGTTGAGCTGACTGGTTAGGCCAATCAGAACAATAAGTGCTGCAATACCTGATACCATTCTTATGGTTTTTTTCTCAATAAAAGTAGAGGCAACCTTGTCCCATGCTAAAAGGCCCATTGAAATGCCCATTAAAGCCGCCAGGTAAAATTTCATATAGAAAAGCATTGTGAGGCATAACAATGCAATGGTAACTTGAGAGAACCTGAAGCTGAATCCAAATTTGTAGCGAATGCAAACTCCTGCTAGAAAGAATACACTCCCATTGACCAGGGTGTCCTTCATTGCTCCTGATGACCAAAATAAGCTGGTTGGCCAAAGCAAGAAGGCGATGAACGCAGGGATCAATAATTTAGGATAGTGCCCAACTACCGATCTGAATAGGAACCAACTGCACAAAAATGAAAAGAAAGCAAGGTATAATGCACTAATCCAATAGTTGCCTTGCGTGGCAACGTACGGAATACTTAATATTTTGACGAATAAATCATTTCGACCTTCAGCCATAAAGACGGGATGATGACCTGTAAAAAGGTAATTGACGTATCTACTGAATGATTCTTCAGAGAGTTGGAACAACTCTAGTGCCTTTTGATGAAAAGCTACTGTATCTCCTGACTCCAGATAGCTGAAGTAATACAGCCCGAATGCTATAGATGCACCAAATTTGGCTACAAGCCCAAACCAATAGTGTTTAGTTGGTCCTTCTTCGGGTTGAAAACTTAGCGCTAGGGCAATTATGAGGATAATGTTGAGGATTGTCCAAATCATGGTGCCAATTTAGGGCTAAGGATTGAGATACCTATGTTGCATTGAAGACATTTCTTTTCCTTGCACCAATGATTGTATTGGTGAATCAGTGCTTGCGACTCGTAGCTGTTGGTGGCAGCAATTCCTAATTCCTTCCACTTATCAACAATGTGGTTTTTCTCGGGTACAGTTTTTTCCAATAACGTTTGTGCTTTGTCTAGATAGCTGACTTCATCTAGGTATTTGCTATATGCAGCCAGGAGTGGCACCAGAGAGTTGATGATGAGGTTGTCAATAGCACTTGAACCCAAATGGTATGCTCTGGTAGATGGTTTCCCAAAATCATAGTGTCCTTCCCAATAGGCTGTAGGCGTATTTTGAAAAAATTGAACAACCTCTTTGTGATCTGTTAACTCCATCACCTGGGCAAAAAGTTGTGATCGATTGGTTAATAGACTAGCTAGCTGGAATAGTCTTACTGATGGGAAATTAGCAGGACGCATTCTGGATCGATTCCAATGATGCCTTTTGAGGATAGGAGAAAGGTTGTGCTTTGATTTTAAGTAATTGAATTCTTCAGCTAAGGATTTTGAATAATCATCCCGAACTTCTTCCAAATAACCAGCACAACCGAATAACAAGGCTTCAATTGCTTGAGGTTTATTCTTGTATTTTTTCACAATGGAATAGGGGAGTGATTCTGATAGTTTTATGAATGTCTCCTGATTGACTTTGAATCCAAAATTCTTCAGAATCGTCTGGTAGGCGGTTTCTTCCCAATCGCCCTGGTTCTTGTGTAGAAGATCTAAAATCACCTTGCTTTTGGCTTTAAGTCTCTCCGCGAGTGCCTTATCAATCATGGAAATTGTTTGCAGGCGGTTAGTTCCACTCAAGTGGTCCCGACATCTTATGACTGATGGTTGATTGATGTAGTGTTTGTAAGCTAGTTCTACATTCTCTATCACATAGTTTTTGAGTTCAAGGGTGGGAACCTCATTTCCATCGATAGAGACTTCTTTATCATGAACCCAAACTACATGAAGAATTACATTTTCATATGCCTGGTCAACTTGGTGGTTGTGTTTATACCAGTCAGAAGATTTGTAGTGAATCTCGACCGAGCCAGACCAGGTGAGTTCATCAATTTTAATTTTAGCCTCCTTGAAATCAGGTCCGGAATCAGTGTTTTGATAGCCAGAAGTAAATACCGCTAAACTTGACCCATTGGTTAATGTAAGTTCAGGAGTGCTGAATTTTTGAAAATTCCAGAGATATTGAAGAAAATATTCGTCCATAGCGGTGGAGAAGATTTTCTAATATACGCTGTGATTTTGAAAAAAGAAATTAATGCAGGTGCCTAAGTAACTGAGCAGCCATGGTCACTTGTACATTTTGCGCTGCCTTGCCCGCTTTTTCTGCGAAATCTTCACCGTCTCCAGCATAGATGATGCCTCTTGAAGAGTTGACTAGTAATCCACATTGCTTATTCATACCATAAGCACAAACTTTCTCCAGGCTACCTCCTTGAGCTCCAACTCCCGGAATAAGTAAGAAGTGCTCAGGAATCATTCTTCTGATCCCTATGAGAGTCTCTGCTCTCGTTGCTCCTACCACATACATCATGTTGTTCGGATTGCTCCATTCGGCACTTTTGGCAATCACACGCTCATATAGCTTTTCACCTGTACCATCCATCATGAGTTCCTGGAAGTCGAAGGAGCCTTCGTTAGATGTGGCAGCAAGTAGAACCGCCCACTTTCTCGGGTACTCCAAATATGGTGTTACGGAATCCATTCCCATGTAAGGAGCAACGGTAACCGCATCGAAGTTCATGTTTTCAAAAAATGCTTTCGCATACATGTTGGAGGTGTTTCCGATATCTCCGCGCTTTGCATCAGCAATGGTAAAAACCTCGTCTGGCAGGTATTCCATCGTTTTCTCCAGAGATGCCAGTCCTTTGCTTCCCAACGCTTCATAAAAAGCTAGATTGGGCTTGTAAGCCACGGCATATGGCAATGTAGCATCAATGATCTGTTTATTGAACTCAAAAATTGGATCTTCAGATTTTAGCAGATGCTTGGGAATTTTATCAATGTCGGTGTCTAAACCTACACAGAGGAAAGACTCCTTCTGTTTGATTTTGTCGAATAGTTGCTGACGTGTCATGTGGCTAACGATTTGCTTTGCGAAAATAGCAAGAATACAGTTATTGATTACAGTTCACACATTAGAGAGTTCTGGTTAATCCATTTTGTAATTCAATTATTAGATTGTATGTTCATGTTGAAATGAGATTGAAATTCTAATTTCATATCTATGAGGAATTCTTTTTTAGTCATAATGTCTCTTGTTTTCCTGTGTGCCTGTGATGAGGAGATTGAATTAGAGAATGATTGTTACACTGGCTCCGAAGCAGAAGTATTAAACCCTATTATTCATTTGGATTTTCCCGATTGTCAACTTATCGAAGAAAGGTTTGTGGCCTCTTATGGAACTACCCAAAATACTTACTATTATTATGACGAAGGGTTGATGGTTAGAAAAGATTCTTATGGGGATGACAAATACAATTCTACTAAACTGTTTGGTTATAATGCCAACAGAGAGCTGGAATACATGTTCACGGCTGATTCATCAGGGCTAGTTAGGGATACACTGGTTTCCTATGATTTTTGTAATGGGTTGCTCGTTCGTGTAATAAAATACGATCTGACTAACGATCAAATTGAATATCAAACGACCATCAATTATAACGACGATCGAATCTTGGAAATGGAAGTGATTGGAATAGGTGAGAATTCGAAAATAAGATTTATTACAGATAACTACGGTAATCCTCTGGAGGCAAAGGTGATTGAAATTGATGGTGCGATTCCTGAAAAATCTTATAGGTATACCTATCAGTATGATGATAAACTTAATCCATTTTATAAGTTTCCTGATTTCTTAAGTAATGATTATTTCGCTCAGAATAATTTAATAGAATCAACTCTATTCATTGATGGGGTAGAGCAACAAAATCAGGACGAAATCCATCTTCAGTATTGGGAAAATAATCTTTTGAAGAGGACTAGTGATCAATTCAGCCAAGGACTTTATACAAGTGATTATGTCTATGATTGCGACTAGTAATGGCAAAAAAAGAAGCCAGGAGTCCCTGGATCCTATGAAAAAAGCCGATTCATTACAAATCGGCTTTAACGACGGTGATCTAAATAAAATCGTTAATCCACACTCATAAGCCATTCAAGTGCGCTTTCAGTATCTTCAAACAACTCGACTTGCACACCAATCATTTCAAAATTAGTAATAAGCCGCTTCATGTTGAGCTTGCCTACAGACTTGTCAGGAAGGATCATGGCCCAATACCTCCACCCAGCTCCAAGAACTCTGGGATTCCAATTTCCTATTGCCCATTCAGCGTCTTCGCTTGGTAGTGCAGAGTTGTTGCGATCATCAGAAAGCCATTTAATGCATCCTTCCTGTTCAAATACATCAGCTCCTTTAGTGAGTAGGGTTCTAAAGTGATCGCCATAAATGAATTTGTGAAACTTGTGATGAATAATCTTGATATCGGGGTAATACCAAAGGGAGGCATACTCATCTTCAATGATGGTTTCCTTCGATAGTTTAGTTTGATTCATTGTCATTGAGTTTGGTTGTATGTATAAAAGTTATTCATATACTTACTCAAAGGGAAATGAAGATCGATCAATCAGATTGATTGGTCGCCAAACGGAAATAAAAAAGGCTTTGGAATACCAAAGCCTTCTGTTGTTGAATTAGTTTAAGATCTTATCTGAAGTCGATAACTTCTACATCTGGATACTTAGAGGTGTCAAACGTAAAGTAAGAATCCGCCAAGGGTACAGCTTTGAAGTTTTTGATATCGTAGATGTACTGATTGCCTGTTTTTTCAAAAACAGTGAATTTTTTCAGGTCATCATTTTTGTCAATAACCAATCTGATTTTGTGATAGCTTTTATCATTTTTCTCAGGACTCAACTCTACAATTCTATCACCATTACCTTGAGTACTCATTAATACATACTTATAACCTTCTTTATAAAGATCATATATGTTACCCAGAGTTATTTCTTGTTCTTCTGGGTCAAAAGTACTCACAGTCACTTCCTGAAGATCCGCACTATAAGTGTATACATCTGTGCCATTATTGTAGATCTCCTGACCTGCTACTTTCAAGACATACATATCACCTTTCACGGCGATTTCTCCTTTGATAGATTCGTCAATGTTTGCACTTTCATTGATCATTTGTTGAGTGAAGTTAGCTTGAAAAGCCTCAATCTTCTTGTACTTGGAACTCATAGCATCTAGTACTGCAAGAGCTTCCGGATCGTATTGTGCGTAGGTCGTCAGGGCGGTGATGATTGCTGCAAATACAAAAATTACTTTTTTCATGTTTATAAGTTTCTTGTGGTTTTAACACGTCAAACCACCATTTTGTTAATACTTCTGATCTATCTCATTCAATAACTGTTCCAAAGAGTACTCATCCGGAATTAAAACTTCACGAGCCTTACTTCCTTCGAACGGACCAACAATACCTGCAGCCTCCAATTGATCAATTAAACGGCCAGCTCGGTTGTATCCAAGCTTCATTTTTCTTTGAATCAAAGAGGTACTTCCCTGCTGATGCATCACAATTAATTTTGCTGCATCCTCAAATAAAGCATCACGCTCAGAGAGGTCTACTGCCCCAACTTCTCCTGATGATCCTTCATTGTCACCAACAAACTCTGGTAATAAATAAGCATCGTCATATCCTCGTTGTTCACCTACATATTCACAAATACGATCTACTTCTGGCGTATCAACGAACGCACATTGCAATCGAATCAAATCAGACCCTAACGACAGAAGCATATCCCCCTGTCCAATCAGTTGTTCTGCGCCACCAGTATCCAAAATAGTTCTGGAGTCAATTTTAGAAGTTACTCTGAAAGATAAACGAGCTGGGAAGTTGGCTTTGATAATACCTGTGATCACGTTCACTGAAGGACGTTGAGTTGCAACAATTAAATGAATACCGATTGCTCTGGCTAACTGTGCTAAACGAGCAATTGGAGTTTCTACTTCTTTGCCAGCCGTCATCATCAAATCAGCTAACTCATCAATAACCAATACAATGTATGGTAAGTATTTGTGTCCTTTTTTTGGGTTTAGTCTGCGGGCAATGAATTTTTTATTGTACTCTTTCAGGTTTCTACAAGCAGCATCTTTGAGCAAGTCATAGCGATTATCCATCTCAATACATAAAGAGTTGAGCGTATTTACCACTTTACTTGTATCAGTAATAATTGCCTCTTCACTATCTGGGAGTTTGGCCAGGAAGTGTCTTTCCAGGTGATTGAATAAGGTTAATTCAACCTTTTTAGGATCCACCATCACAAACTTCAACTGAGATGGGTGCTTCTTGTAGATCAAAGAAGTGATGATCATGTTGAGACCAACCGACTTACCTTGACCAGTAGCACCCGCCATGAGCAAGTGAGGCATTTTAGCCAGATCAGTTACGAACACGTCATTGGAAATAGTTTTACCTAAAACAATCGGCAAGTCCATTTCACTCTTCATGAAGCGCTCTGTGGTGATGACAGATTTTACATCCACCATCTCCTTATTCTTGTTTGGTACCTCGATACCGATAGTGCCTCTGCCTGGAATTGGTGCAATGATACGAATACCCAATGCAGCCAAACTCAAGGCTATATCATCTTCGAGGTTTTTGATTTTTGAAATCTTCACCCCAGCTTCTGGGACTATTTCATATAGTGTTACTGTAGGACCGATAGTGGCTTTAATACTGGAAATACCAATTTTAAAGTTGATCAGTGTTTCTACAATCTTATCCTTGTTTTGCTCTAGCTCATCTTTTGAAACCTGAATATCCTTTTTCGGATAATCAATTAATAACTCAGGTGTTGGATAACGATATTTTGGAAGGTCCAATGTAGGATCATAGTTTTCCATCTCATCCACTCGCACTTCGTCATCCTCTGGAATTTCTACTGGAATACTAAATCGTGGTTTTTCTTCAACTGGCTCATCCTTGTGAGAGGGTTGCTCGATATCCAATTCCAAATCATCAGCAGGAGTTGCTTTTCTCGGTTTTGGCTTATTATCCAGCGTCCAGGATTCCTCAACATCTGCAGGCTCTTCTTCCTCTTCGTCATCATCACCACCCAAGTCGAATGTAGGAAGATTGGATTTTGTAGGCTGTTCTTCTTCCGCAGGCTCATCCTCTTCAGGTTTCTGATCTTCTTTTTCTACCTCTTCTTTTACTTGTTTTAAGATAAAGTCAAGTGAGTTGTCTCGAATTGGCTGATCATCATCTTCATTGTCTTCCGATTCAATAGTGTCCTCTTCTGGTACTTTTTCAGTTTTGGTGAACATAGCACTCATTCGCTCACGAAAACCCATCACCACTTCATCTACCACTGGAATTTGTGTGATGTCAAAGAAGTACATGTTAAACACCAGGAATAAAAATATCAAGAACAGGACAGTGCCCCAACCCATGAGGCTATCCATTATAATAGCTAATTCAAATCCAACCCCACCACTCAAGAATCCCCATTCTGACACTTCATCAGAGCTAATTAGGAAATATCCCATCAGGATACTAGTCCAGAGTAGATAGAAAAAGGTAAATCCAAAAGCTCTACTAACCGAGAATACCCTTCTCTTCCAAACGATTCGGTGGCCTGCCAGAAATAGGAATGGAGGGATTAATAAGGCAGCAATACCAAACCAAAGAAATATAAAGTAGTGAGCGGTAACCGCACCTATGGCTCCAAACCAGTTTTGTACTTCGTGTCCTGAAGCCTTGATTTCTGTTTGCGTGATTGCCTCTACCACACTCTGATCAGCTTTACCTGTTATAAGGTAGGAAATAAACGAAACTGTCAGGAAAAATGCAGACAAAAGGAAGAACATTCCTATGGCCAGATGGAATTTCCGGTCGTTTAAAAAATCTACCTTGAACTTGAAAGAGCGGGAAGATGATTGCTTTTGTTTCTTGTAGGTGTTTTGTGCCATGTTGATCTTAACGAACAAAAATAAAGGAGATTGACTCCATCATCAAGCATTTTTTAAGATTGCCTTCTTGATCTCCTTGATAAGGCCCGGGCCTTTGTAAACTAATCCACTATATACCTGAACCAAATTAGCTCCAGCGTGCAGTTTAGCAACAGCGTCCTCTCCAGAGATAATGCCTCCAACAGCAATGATAGGGATTTCTTTGTTCTTGCTTCTCAGGTATTTAATGACTTCAGTTGATCTTTCGAAAACAGGAGCTCCACTCAATCCACCTGCACCAATTTCATCGAGCATTTCTTGAGATGCCTTGAGCCCGCCTCTTTCAATGGTTGTATTAGTGGCAATCAAGCCATCCAGGTTGATGCTGGTGGCAATATCAATGATGTCATCAAGTTGAGCATTTGTCAAATCCGGAGCAATCTTCAGTAGGATTGGTTTATTGATGGTCTTCTTGGCATTTGCCGCTTGCAGGCTGACCAATAGTTTGGTCAAAGGCTCTTTTTCTTGTAATTCTCTTAGTCCAGGGGTATTCGGAGAACTGACATTTACAACGAAGTAGTCAACCGCAGGATATAGTTTTTCGAAGCACTTCAGGTAGTCACTGGTAGCCTCTTCATTTGGAGTGACTTTGTTTTTACCTATGTTTCCACCAATGACAATATTTCGAGGCCTATTTGTTAGGTTATTAAATGCAGCATCCATTCCGTCATTGTTGAAACCCATTCTGTTGATCAGCGCCTTATCCTCTTTCAGCCTAAAAAGGCGAGGTTGAGGATTTCCTGGTTGTGCCAATGGAGTAACTGTTCCTATTTCGATGAACCCAAACCCCATGGCTTCAAATTCATGAATGTATTCCGCATTTTTATCAAAACCAGCCGCCAGTCCAATCGGGTTAGTGAAAGTAAGTCCAAACAATCTTTGCTCTAGACTTGGATGTTTGTAATCGTAAATGGCTTTGAATATCGGTTTGATCAAAGGGATTTTGAATAGTCCTTTCAGTAGACCTGTTGTGAAATGATGCGCCTTCTCGGCGGACATTTTGAATAAAAAAGCTTTTGCTAATTGATACATTCAGATAGGAATCAGGTTTATAGCATGGCAAAAATAGAGGAATTAATAATGAGGTCAAGAAGATTTAAAGCTTGATTTGCTAGGTCTTGATAGTCAGCGTCTTGCAGATTAACTCCAGATAATTCCCACTCATCGTATGAATATGCTCACTCCTCGATTATTCATAACCAATCTTCGTTTAGTTATGTAATATTGATAAATAAACGAGGGTCCAAATGACAGCTTTAGACACCATCAAACAGCAAGTGAGTCAGTTACCAACCGAAGAATTGTACTCACTGAAATCGTTTCTAAATCATTCCATCATTCATGAGAAAATCATGGATGTACAGCGCAAGCAAGGAATGAGGGAAATTAGAACAGCGCTCAAAACCGGGTATCAGTTTTAAGATCAACCGGATTTAAATGACTTTGTCTAAGACTGGAGCACATTTTGTGCTTCAGCTTCTTGGATGAAATTCGTTGATTACTTGCTTGAGATAATCTCTATCCAGGTGGGTATAAATTTCTGTGGTCGTAATCGATTCATGACCGAGCATTTCCTGAACTGCACGCAAATCAGCACCTCCTTCTATTAAATGAGTCGCAAATGAGTGGCGAAAGGTGTGAGGACTAATGTTTTTCACAATACCAGCTGTCAGGGCCAGGTCTTTAATGATGTTGAAGACACTTATCCGCGAAATTCTCGAACCACGAAGGTTCAGGAAAAGATAATCTTCCTGGCCTTTTTTGATGTCCTGGTGAATACGAACCTGATCCTTATAAATTTTCATATACTTCAAGGCCGATTTCCCGACAGGTACCAATCGTTCCTTATTTCCTTTTCCGATTATTCGAAGAAATCCAACATCGTCATAAATATTGCTAATCTTCAATTCGATTAATTCAGACACCCGGAGTCCAGAACTATACAATGTCTCGAGCATGGCTCTATTCCTGGCGCCAGCATCTTTTGACATGTCAATGGCCGATAAGATTTGTTCAATTTCATGAAATTCGAGTGTGTCAGGTAGCTTTCTGCCAATTTTGGGAGACTCCAGCAGCTCAGAAGGATCTTTCTCAATTAATTCTTCATACACGAGAAACTTATAGAAAGATTTGATCCCTGATAGAATACGAGCCTGAGAATAGGGAGACATCCCCAGTTCGTTAATGAACTCTACGAAATCAATGAGGTCTCCCTGCGAAACTTTGAGCGGACTTAACGTTAGGTTTTTGATTTCGAAAAACTGTCTTAATTTCGTAATGTCATGCAAATATGCCTCAATGGAATTATCAGCTAGTGATCGTTCCAGTTTCAGGTAGTTTCTAAATTGCTTGATGTATGCGTCCCAGCTCACAGAGCGAATTTACTTGAAATGAACAGATAGGCACAAGCCTTTACCTATACCATCATGAAGATAATTATTATCAATGGCCCAAATTTGAACCTGCTTGGAACACGTGAAACAGATATTTATGGGAACCAAAGGTTTGAGGATTACTTTGATACACTGAAGCAGAAGTATTCAGGGATGGATTTAGATTATTTTCAATCCAATCATGAAGGGGCATTGATAGATAAACTCCATGAAGTTGGGTTTTCTTATGATGGAATCATCGTCAATCTAGCTGGGTATACTCATACTTCTGTTGCTCTTGCTGATGCAATTGCGGCAATAAAAACACCAGTTGTTGAAGTGCATATTTCCAATATCCATGCGAGAGAAGCATTCCGAACACATACTTATACCGGGGGGAAAGCTAAAGGAATCATTTCTGGTTTGGGTCTGAAAGGATATGAATTAGCCATTAATTACTTTCTAGATTAATGAACCAGGCAAACTTTTACCCAGGACCATCCAGAGTTTACTCTAACATTACCGAATACATCTACGAAGCCTACATGGAAGGCTTTATGTCGATAAATCATCGTAGCGAACAGTTTATGGAGCTTTATCGCAATGTCAAAGCAGAATTGCGAACGAAATTGCTGGTACCAGGGGATTATGAAATCATATTCACTTCATCAGCCACCGAATCCTGGGAGATCATTGCTCAGTCTCTTACCGTAAAGGGAAGCCAACATTTCTTCAATGGTTCATTTGGAGAAAAATGGGCAAGCTATGCGGAGGAGTTAACCACTGTCACTAAGACCCATTTCGGAATCAATGAAAAGCTGCCAACTGGAGATATTGCCGAGGGAGTAGATGTGCTCTGCCTTACGCATAATGAGACTTCCAATGCCACGATGGTATCAATGGAAAGCATGAAGATGCTTCGGGCGGAAAATGAAGGTAAGTTGATTGCAGTAGATGTGACTTCTTCTTTCGGAGGAGTTAAACTCGACTATTCTTTGGCTGATGTTTGGTATGGTAGTGTGCAGAAATGCCTTGGCTTGCCAGCAGGTATGGGGTTCATGATCTTATCGCCAAAAGCGATCCAGCAGGCAGAGAATATTGGAGAGAATAAACGCTACAATAGTTTGGTAAGGCTCTTGGAAAATGCTGCCAAAGATCAGACTTCATATACCCCGAATGTATTAAGTATTTACTTGTTGTATAGGACTCAGCAAGTCTCTAAAGGGATTGACTACATTTCTGAGAAGTTGACCAATAGAATGGCTTCTTATACGGACTTATTCAATAAAACGGAAGGAATCAGTTTTCTGGTCGAGAGTGAAAAACTTCGTTCAGCCACGGTTTTAGCATTGACTTCTGCATCTCCCGATAAGATTAAAGAGAAAGCATTGGATAGAGGAATTGTCTTAGGTAGTGGTTATGGTCCATGGAAGAAATCTACCTTTAGAATCGCCAATTTCCCTGCTCTCAAGACCAAAGAGGTGGAAAAATTAATGGCCTTTTTTGCGAAGTATTATTAAAAAAAAGGCTCTGTATCAACAGAGCCTCTTAGCTGATATTTTTGTTGATTATCTTCTCTGAATCGTCACAGATTCGTTGATCCAGCAGTCGACAGTAATTTTTTGTCCTTCTTCATAGCTCTCATTGAAGATTTCTTCGATAGAAGGGAACTGAGACTTTGCGGCCTCCATTTGCTTGGAGTTGCCAGCTTTCTGGTACATTTCGTATGCTGCCAAATAGACACCACGATCTTTCACACGGCTCTCCCCACCACTACACTCGTCAAAGCTTAAATAGTACAAGTTTCCAATGAGATTGTAGGCATCACTCGCTCCGGGTTTTACACTAAGCGCTTCGTAAGCCAAAGATCTTGATTTTCTCTTGTCACCTTGTTTGAATGCTACAGAAGCAAGCCCCATGAAGGCTTCAAATTTCTGGTCCTTGTCTTCAGTCAGGTTGCTTGCCTTTTCGTAATACATGTTTGATTTGGCGTACTCCTGTGTTTTATAAAACCTATCACCAAGCGCTTTGGCTAGCGAAAATGATGGCTCAGCGGTAAAGAATATTTCTGCTGCCTTGGTAAAATATGGCTCATCAGAACATTTGGCAGTTAAAGAATAGGAAAAAATCTTCTTAGCTGTATTGATGTCATCTGGATTGGCATTCATTTTTGGAACGAGATTCTCCTCGATGAATTCACAGCTAATCAAATCACTGCCCAATGAATTTAAGAAAGCATCTACTTTGTCTTGTTCTTTTTCAAGCTTTTCTTTCTTCCCTCCAGTAGCGATTTTCTCATCGATTACTGAAGTTATTTTGGTATGGATGTCCAATACATCAGTTGCCGGAAGCTCATCTGGTTTAGACTTATAGTAATAAGTAGCCAGTGTCATGTAAGGAGTCAGGTTGAAATCTGAGATGTCCGAAGAGCTAAATGTATATAGCTTATCATAAAGCTCCTTGAGTAGTGCGTATTTCGCTGGCACTTTGTAATACATTTTGAAAGCAGAGTAAGCTTTTCGGTCTAGCACAGAAGCCTCATCTCCAAAATACTTGATACGCATGTCGTACGTCCAGAGAAGTGAGTCTCTTAATGTATTGGTTCTTTCGGCGGATATGCCTGTTTCAATAAGGTTATCAATGATTTTTGGACCATCCTGATATATGGATTCGTGCAGATCTGGAGTGTTAGCATATAGCCATTGTACACTTGTCCAGCACTCCTGCCACTTATCGGTGGTCATCAAAAGTTTATAATAAGCCTGTTTTTCTTTGGCCATGTCATGCTTTTCAGCCTCTTCTGGCCAGTTCCACCCATTTTGTGCGGTGGCAAAAAAGGTCATTAGAAGACCTAATATTAGTCCTACTAGTCTAAACATTAGTAAATGAGTTATTTTTTCGCAATTTGGTTAAAAAAGATTCATTCTTGGCAAGCTTCCCAATTAGCTTTGCGTTAAAATTATAAGGACGAGTGTTCAATTTTAAAGAAATTCTTTCGGTTTCGCTGATTCTTTTCTCAGTAATAGACATACTAGGTAGTGTCCCGATCATCATTGATTTACGTAAAAAAGCCGGACATGTTCAGTCTGAGAAGGCAACATTGGCTTCAGGGCTTCTAATGATCCTTTTTTTATTCCTTGGAGAGAGTATTTTAAAGCTTTTTGGGATTGATATTGGTTCATTTGCCATAGCAGGGGGGTTGATTATGTTTTTCATCGGGTTGGAGATGGTGCTCGGTATTCACTTTTTCAAAGCTGATGATACGGATCTCTCGTCATCATCTATTGTGCCTTTAGCTTTTCCACTGATTGCTGGAGCGGGTACTTTGACTACTTTAATTTCATTAAAGGCCATTTATGCCACACCAAATATTTTGGTAGGAGTCGTACTGAACCTGTTGTTTGTTTATGCAGTGTTAAAGACATCAGGATGGCTAGAAAAGAAAATTGGAGCTGCCGGGTTCAATATTTTCAGAAAAGTATTTGGTATTATCTTGCTGTCCATTGCGATCAAGATATTTAAAACCTACTTATTTGTTTAAATGATTACGATCTACACAGACGGAGCAGCAAAAGGAAATCCTGGTCCAGGGGGTTATGGTGCCATTTTGGACTACAAAGGAAAGCGAAAGGAATTGTCGGAAGGATTTAGAAATACGACGAACAATCGGATGGAGCTGCTGGCTGTGATCAAAGCATTAGAGGCTATTAAAAAACCAGGATGGAATGTTCTAGTTTACTCTGATTCCAAATATGTGGTGGATGCGGTAGAGAAAGACTGGCTCTCAGGTTGGGTTCGTAAAGGATTCAAAGGGAAAAAGAATCCGGATCTGTGGAAGCGTTACCTGGAAGCGAGTAAACCACATAATGTTAAATTCCAATGGGTGAAAGGCCATGCAGGTCATCCTGAGAATGAGCGTTGCGATCAGCTGGCTGTGGAGGCTGCTGAGGGGTTTGACCTAAAAATAGACAAAGAGTTTGAAGCCAATCAGGAAGATACGGGGATGTTTTAAAGTTATCTGACTTCTGTGATCAGAAGATCTTTCGATTATAATCTGTTCGAATTTTTAGGTAAAATGAGAAAGAAAAACACTTTTTTTCAATTCAAACAATTCAGAATAGATCAGGGACAGACCGCCATGAAGGTCACCACCGAGGGGTGTTTATTTGGAGCTTGGGTGGCTAGTCAGGTTCAAAATGCAAAGAGTGTTCTCGATATCGGATCTGGCACCGGTTTACTTTCTTTAATGCTAGCTCAGAAACTTCAAGATGCTCAAATTCATGGCGTCGAGTTAAACGAGGACGCCGCACCACAAGCAGATCAGAACTTTAAAGAAAGCCCGTGGGGTGAGCGATTATTCATTCATCAACAAAAGATTCAAGAATTTCAGGATACGCAGAAATTTGATCTAATTATTTCCAACCCACCTTTTTTCAAACAGTCATTGAATTCACCCGATGCAAATGTGAACCTGGCTCGTCATGATGATAGCATGTCTCAGCAGGATTTGATCAAAGCGATTAAACTCAACCTCAACCAAGAGGGGCTTGCTTTTATACTTTATCCAGAGAGGGAAGCAAATAGTTTCAGACAGGATGCTATTGCAGAAGGCCTGTTTCCTGTGAAAGAGCTTGTGGTTTTTAATTCATCGGGCTCTAAAGTTTTAAGAACCATTATAGCTTATGCAAAGCAGGAGGGAAGTTTAGAGAAGTCTGTTTTGGTGATTAAAGATGTGGAAGGGAATTATACTCCAGATTTTGTTAAGCTTTTAAAGGAGTATTATTTGTATTTGGAATAATTTAAGAATGGCTAGACCTACTTATTCGGTCAACAATTTCTTGAAAGATCCTATATGATCGCTTTTCAGAACTCTCCCTTTTAAAGTGTCGACACATTTTTCACGATCTTTTGGATTTTGGATACCGACATTCCAAACTACTGATTTCTGGATTTTTTGATTTCGGTCTTCTTTCATGAATTCTGGAAAACAAATAGTAGCGCTTTGAAGAGGTTGAAAGTTGAGAATTCTAATATTGTAATTGGCTACTTGAGTGTTTTCTGGATCAAAGAGACTAAGGCAATTGCTAACATTCTGACTATTCAACCATTCAAACATTGAGAGCATCAATGGTTGTAAATTACCGAATTTAAAAGTCAAACCTGTTCCTTCACAGTCAATTTCATCCTTGCTATAATTCCAGTTTGTTATAGTTCCAATATCTGGGGATAACAGGTCTTTACCATTATGTCTATTGAAGACCAATCGTGAAGTAGCCATGATTTCACTTCCTTCCAGTATATAGAAACAAACGGTCTGAGGATCGAACATCTTATCAATATCTGAATTCCAACCAATGTATCGTTTAGAGTAGGCAGTATTAATATGTTCTCTAACTTTTTCAAATTCTTTGTTGGCTGAACTAATTATCTTGAGTTTCATTGAACAGATTTATTCATCCTCTCAATATTATACAGCATCATCCTGGCAATATTGCCAGCACGGTCTTTTGCTTCTTCGGCTTTTCTTCCCTCGAACAATTCATCAACAGTGATGGTGAACAATTTTAGCCATTCTGTGAATTCCACATCAGTCATGTCGGTTTGCCTGCTCAAAGCATAGTGTTTGCGCATCGGGTTCCCTACAAACGATTTTTCTCCAAGCAGCATGCTGGCCCAGAAGGCATACATCTGAGGGAGGTGGGCATCCCAGTTGATTTGGGCTACTTCGTCAAAAATGAAACCGATCACCTCATTGGCTCGAACCTTCTCGTAAAAAGAGTTGACCAATAACTCTATGTCTTCTCGGTTTTGAATGTCTGGTTTCATTTGTAAACATGCTATTCAAAAGGCTAAGGTAAGATGTTCAGGCATCTTTAATGAATCATATGCGTATAAACGAATTTGGAATCAAAAAAAGGGTTGATCTTATCTATATCCTTCTTATTTTTCAAACTCGTTCTAGCCCAACCGTCAATGCAACGACTGATACTCGTTCACATATTCCTTTTAATCACTTGTGTGTCCTATTCGCAAGATGATGATGCTATATCTATAATTGATGCGATCAAAGACACCGTTTCTGGACAAAAAGCTCAAATAGATGCTTTGAATGAATTCGCTCTTAAGAGAGTGAAAACAAATAAACAGCTTGTGGAGAAGGTAAGTGAGGAAGCTTTGCATTTATCTCAAGAAATAGAATATCAAGAAGGTGAAGCAGATGCTTTCTATAACATAGGCTATACATGTGTGTTTGGACCATACCCCAAAGCGATTAATAATTTGACAAGGGCCTATGATCTGTATGTATCACTAAAGGACACTTTAAGTCAGGCAAATACATTATTGAGTTTAGCGCTTGTTTATGATGGCATGGAGGATGTGCCGAAGGCTATACAAACTGCCCGAACAGGATTGGAGCTTGCTGAACGAATAGGTCATAAAAAAACTATTTCCAGAGCGCAGACCAATATTTCCACGTTTTATCATCACGTAGACAATCTTGATTCTGCATTGTATCATGGTCGAATTGCATTGAAATTGAAGGAGGAGATTGGAGATGAGTTTGGGACCTTATTAATAAGACTCAATCTTGGAGTTATTATGGCTAATTATGATTCCTTGCTAGATGAAGGCCTCGTTTACCTGCATGCGGCCAGAAAGAGCACTGATGAACCCTATATGACCAATGATATTGTAAGTAATTTGGCCTATGCCTATGCTCGAAAGAAAGATTTCAAGATGGCTCAGATTTACCTCGATAGTGCTCAATTGGGAACGGATTCTATTGCAAATGAATACACTGAGAGAGGACTTTACCGCATAGCCTGGGAAATGTATTATGAGCTTGGGAATTACGAAAAGGCTCTTGAGTACCTCCAGCAGGAGTTTGAACTGGATAAGCAACTCCGAGGATTGGAGGTTCAGGAGAAATATGAAGTGTTGCAATTGGAGTACGAAAATGAAAAAAACCAGAATCAGATTTTGAAGCTTCAGAATGAGCAGGCAGAAACTAAATTCAGATACACCATTGCTGTTGTTCTGGTTTTTTACTTTCTATTGGTGGCAGGACTCATATATATCTTGATGCGCTTTAAAGTGCGCAATGCCAGGTTGAAAGAGGTGGAGCTACGTAATCAGCTGGAGCAAAAAAATAAGGAGCTAACTAGCTATGCCCTCAATTTTGTTCAGAAAAATGATCTCATTGCCAATATTCGATCGCAAGTAAATGACCTTAAGAGCAAAGCAGATAAGGATTCGATTAAGGATTTGAATCAAATCAATCGCATCATTGATGACAGCTTCAGAGCGGATAAAGAATGGTCCAATTTCAAGCTTCGTTTTGAAGAGGTACACACGGATTTCTTTCAGCGACTCAGTGACAAATACCCTGATCTAAGCAATGCAGAAGTCAGGTTGTGTGCATTGATCAAGCTGAATATGAATATGAAAGAGGCATCGCAAGTGTTGGGGATTTCTCCAGATAGTGTGAAAACTGCTCGCTACCGTATTCGCAAAAAGATGGATTTGCCAACAGATGTAAATCTGACGTCAGTGATCAATTCGATTTAATCAGATCATCATAAAAAGAGAAATAAAAGAGTCATTTATGACCCTTTTACCATTTTCATTATGCTATTTCACGCTCACTAAATTCGAATCCCATTAATTCCAATTCTTCGAGAATTGGTTCATAGATTTCTTTGATGGTAGGGATATGTACTCCTGTGGTCTTGAGATTTCCTTGTAGTACCAGTTTGGCCGCGATAGCAAGAGGCAAGCCTACGGTTTTTGACATGGCGGTGTTAACACTGTCATCACCAACAGCTACCATATGAGATTGGATTTCCTTGGGTTGTCCATTATCAAGGTAGTTGAATTTGTGCCACATCACGATCATGTCCTTGTCTTCAGATTTCAGGGTCCATTTCTTCTTCAGAATGTGTTCTAATATCTGAGCAGGTGTTCCTTTTTCAAGCCCAACTAATTCGTTGGAGAATACATCCAGCCACTGAAGCTTGTACATTTCCTCTGATTCCATACCAAGGTTCAAGTAATGAGCTAGTTTCAGCTCCACAGAATCATAAGGGTTGTACTGTAGGAAGGAGTTGATGAATTGACGATGGGTCATTTCACTCACATTTTCCATTTGGTAAGTATCGTCTGTGGCTCCAAGTTGCACAAAAATGTTCCAGGCTTTGCAGAATCCTGTCCTTCTTAATGTGCCACGATAGAGTGTCTTGATTCCTCTAAGGTTGTATAGGTCGAGATATTTCAATGAATCACGATTGGCATATCCCTCAAAATATCCATAACCAGGGATGTGTATTACTTCTGTTCGAGTGAACAGGCGATGGTAGGGAATGTATTTGTATCGATCTTCCTGGATGAATTTTACATTTCCTGTTCCTGCGAGTACCACATTTCGAGGGTTCCAGGTGAATTTATATTTCCATGGATTGTCGAGCTGATCATCATTAGCCAGCAAGCCGCCAGTAAACGTTTCGAATGCAGTTAATTCATGTCCTTCAGATTTGATTCGGTCCAGCACCTTCATGGCGGACATATGATCAATCCCTGGATCCAAACCGAGTTCCATGATGCATTGATTTCCCTTCTCGGCAAACTTATCTGAAAGCGCTTTGATATCGTCAGAGACATAAGAGGCCGTCAACATATCGCGTCCTATCTCGGCGCAGATACTGGCAACGTGAATGTGTAGGCTGGCCGGAATCATGCTGATCACCAAATCAGCTTTTTCTATTTCAGATTCAGCAACCGCAGTATCCAAAATATCAAATGGAATGACTTCAGCATCTGGAAATTTTTTCTTCGCAAGAGCCGTGTCTTGTTCGCCAATGACGACTTTCCAATCGTTCTTTGATGCCTGTTCCAGTAAATAATTGATCAATGAGGTCGAAGAGCGTCCTGCTCCTAAGATCAAAACTTGCTTCATAAAAATTATTCTAGTCGTTTGGGTAATGTTGTTGCCGCAAACCTAACTGAAGCATTGACGATTGCAAGTAACAGCAGAAGGATTAATTGAAAAATTATCAACAGGGGGTCGTTAGCCCTGCTTATTCACCATCGTAGCTGAAGCTTGGGCTGTTGGGAAAACTAACATGTCGGCGATATTCACGTGAGCAGGTCTTGAAAGGATAAACTCAATGGTCTCAGCAATATCTCCTGCCTGAAGTGCGTCAAATCCCTGGTAAACTTTATCCGCTTTATCCTTATCACCTTTGAATCGAACCTCCGAGAATTCAGTTTGAACAAGCCCGGGTTTGATTTCACTTACTTTAATGTGATGAGGGTTCAGGTCTAACCTCATTCCCTGGGTGATGGCGTTAACACCAAATTTAGACGCGTTATAGACATTCCCATTTGGGTATGCTTCTATTCCAGCGACAGATCCAATGTTGATAATGTGGCCTTTTTTTCTACCGACCATTCCCGGAATCACCGCCTTGCTTACATATAGCAAACCTTTCACATTGATGTCGATCATGGCATCCCAATCATCAACATTTCCTTCTTGAATTGGTGCTAAACCGTGAGCATTTCCAGCATTATTGATCAATACCTCAATTTCTTTCCACTCCGAAGGAAGGTCCTCAATGGAAGCATTGACAGCATCGCGATCTCTTACATCAAAATTTAATGTAAGGACCTCTGTTGCTAATTCTCCTTTCAATTTTTCCAATCGATCTGCTCGTCTACCAGTGATGATTAAGCTGTATTTTGAAGCTAGAATTCTAGCAGTTGCTTCTCCAATTCCACTGGTGGCTCCAGTGATTAACGCGATTGGTTTCATTTTTTTCGTTTATTGTTTCTGAGGTACGATGGTCCTCCTTCAAAGGTGATGTAAAAGGTGATGTTTTGGTAGGTCAGTTTCTTTAATGCCACATCATAGTCATTAGTGTCTCCACCCGTTAGCATGTTGCGTAGGCCCCAGGAATATCTAACTTCTGGTGAAAACTTGAATAGGGGAAAGTAAAGATCAAATCCCACACCTGCATCGATTGCGAAGTTAATATCTCTAAGTTCAAGACGTTCCTGAGTGTCCAACTCATCACCTTTACCAGAAGCTTCGATGGACGGACTTACACCACCCACCACGTACATGGCCACATTGCCACGTCTGGCTGATTTATACTTTAGCATTAAAGGCAACTCCACCATTGTAGCATCCTTCAGTTCTTTTCTGGAAGTACCATCTCTAAATCGGTAAGTCAGGTTCTGTTCATAGAAGCCTACTGTTGGGAGTACTCTAAAACTTAGGTAGTCCCACAAGTACATATCAACTACAAAACCTACTTTCCAACCAGCCAGTGGGCCCGGAACGATCGAGTGTAATGAGTCAAGAGCATCAGAGGTATAAGCATCGGAGTACTGAATAACATATTTGGACTCATGTAGCCCTATTAGGAATCCATAATGGATCCATTGCTGATCATAGTCCAACAAGTTTTCGGCTACATCATTTTGAGCTTTTGCTGGAGCAGCGAAAATCAGTAGTAGCCCAATAACGACTACTTGATACCAACGTATATGGAGCTTATTCCTAGAGTTAATGGCTTGCATTTAGTTTCTTTAAAACCAACCTTGTCTAAAATTTGTAAGAAGTTCTTTCCATCAGGGAATTCTCGTACAGATTCAGGTAAGTAGGTATATGCCGCTTGATCTTTTGAGATCGTATTGCCTATTTTAGGTAAAATCCACTTAAAATAAAAGCTGTAAAGCTGCTTGAACGGGAACATTTTTGGTTTAGAAAACTCAAGTATGACCGTTTTACCACCTGGTTTTAATACCCGGTGCATGTCAGATAGACCCTTTTCCAGATTTTCGAAATTCCTTACCCCAAAAGAAACGATTACTGCATCAAACTTATTGTCCTCGAACTGTAGTTGTTCAGAATCTCCTGAGAGTAATTCTATTCTATCGGAAAGGCCCTTCTTTTTCATTTTTTCACGACCTACTGATAGCATTCCTTCTGAAATGTCCACTCCCGTTACTTTGTCAGGATTTAAGGCAAGTGCTTCGATAGCAAAATCACCAGTCCCAGTAGCAATATCAAGGATTTGCTTAGGTTGATCCTTCTTGAGCATCTTGATCGCTTTCTTTCTCCAGGAAATATCAATTCCCATGCTTAGGAAGTGATTTAAGAAATCATATTTCCCACTGATGCTATCAAACATGGAGGCAACCTGTTCTTTCTTGCTGCCCTGCTTATCTTTGTAAGGTACTACCGTCATAATTGCTTGCAATATTAACCCATTAACAGCGCGTTTTCCTTTATTGTTAAAAAATATTCCATGAACCCAATCAAATCTGCTGAGTTTATCAAAAGTAGTTCACGTGTAGAGGAGTGTCCTGATCCAGACCGACCAGAGTATGCCTTTATTGGTAGGTCGAATGTAGGCAAGTCCTCTCTAATTAACTTGCTGACCAATAATGGGAAATTGGCCAAGGTATCCTCAAAGCCAGGAAAGACACAGTTGATTAATCATTTCATGATTGATCATACATGGTATTTAGTGGATTTGCCTGGCTATGGTTGGGCTAGAGTAAGTAAGAAGCATCAGGCCGAATGGAAAAAGATGATCAGCCGATATTTTCAGGAAAGAGAAAACCTGACCATGGTATTCGTCTTGATCGACTCACGTCATGATCCACAGCAAATTGATCTGGATTTTATTAATTCTTTAGGGCAATCTGGAATCCCATTAGGGTTGGTATTCACGAAAGCGGATAAAAATGGAGTGACCAAGGCCCAGTCGAGCGTCGCAAAATTTAAACGTGTACTGAAAAAGGAGTGGGAGGAACTACCTCCAGATTTTCTGACCTCCACTGTTTCTGGATTCGGAAAGGACGATTTGATACAATATATACGTGACGTAAATATTGGACTTGCGCAACAATGATTTTGGTATTAGTAGCTAATGGCTATTTTTGCCGTCTCAAACGTATAGACTTAATAAGTACTTATGGATTTTAGCGAAGTAGCATCGGTATCAGGTAAAGGTGGATTATACCGCGTATTATCACCCACAAGAACAGGAGTGATTTTGGAAACTTTGGATGACACCAAAAAGAAAATGATTGCCAATATGCAATCAAAAGTTTCTATTCTTTCAGATATTTCGATTTACACAACAGATGAAGAAGGAGCTGTTCCGTTGAAAGACGTGATGATCAAAATTCATAAAGAATTCAATGGTGACACCGGTTTGTCTTCCAGTTCTGATAGCGATGAGCTGAAGTCTTTCTTGAAATTCATTCTGCCTGATTACGACGAGGATCGCGTGTATGTGTCAGATATCAAAAAGTTGGTGACCTGGTACAACCTCTTATCTGCCAAGTTGCCTGAGCTATTTGAAGAGCCTAAAGAGGAGAAGGCAGAAAAGAAAGTGAAGAAGGCACCTAAAAAGGCCGCTAAGAAACCTGAGGAGGAAGAGTAAGTTGGAGCCATTTAAGCAAGAATTTCAGGTGATATGGGCGGATCTTGATCCTAATGCTCATATGAGACATACGGCGTACAATGACTATGCAGCACAAGTGAGGGTAGGGTTGTTTGATGAACTTAACCTTCCACTTGCCAAGTTGGTAGCTTCTGGTTATGGTCCTATTTTATTTCATGAAGATACCTCATTCAAAAGTGAGGTATTTATGAATGAACGGATTACAGTAACGTGTACCGCACAAGCATTCAGAAAGGACTTGAAGATCTGGAAATTCAGACAAGATGTCTTGAAGCAGAATGGAAAACTTGCTTGTACCATAATCGCTACTGGAGCTTTTATGGATTTGAAGCAACGAAAAGTGGTTGTCCCTCCACAAGAAATTATTGATATGCTTGAAGCTATTCCTCAAGCTGAGGATTTTTACTGGTTAGAAAAGGAATAAATTAGTTTCAGAATATTTTAAAAAGGGTATCTCTATCGATGGAGATGCCCTTTTTTACTTTACACAAAACCTTAGATTCTAATTCCTACATTGTATCCAATCCAGAATTTCCAGTTTGTGCCAAATCTGGTGTATTCATGAAGAGGGGTAGGGGTGATATCTGAACCAATCATTCCAGACTCAAGATCGGTATGTTCTGATATCATCATGTTGAAGGTAGGACCTGCAAAAATCCCAAAATCACCTAAATGAAAGCTTGGTAGAAATCTAAAACGACTCAATAGGTTTAGTTCAAAATCTCTAAATCCACCGTTTGGAAACTGGTCTTCAACTACATAATAGGAGACCAAATCAGTGTTTAAGCGAAAATCACCACGTCCCCATTGGCTTCCAAATCCATAGCCATAAGCCCAACGATTTTTATAATCTGTTTCATAGGAGAAGGCAAAAATGTTATGGAAATGAGGTGCACCTATTTTTATATTGGCATTCGCCTGAAAATCGTCAGAATAGAACACTTCCAAATCAAAATAGCCGTTTCTTTTTGCTAAGCAGAATAAACCTATTGGTGTGCCGTGCATTTCGTCACTAATGTTGATAAGACCTATTTGAACTCCATGGACCTTTTTAGCAATATTCAGGAATGGAGCTAATTGTGCCCCATTAACGTCTCTTGCATCATTAATGAAGCCTGCCACCTGTACTCCTTCCACTTTATTTGCCAGGTTAAGAAATCCTGATACTTGTAGTCCTTTGATATTGCCAGTGGAGTTTGCGACCATAGATGCTTGCAAACCATTTAATGACCATGCATAATTGTATACTCCGGCTACCTGTCCGAATCGTGATTCGCCGTATGTACTGTTAACAATTCCAGCGGCTTGAAATCCGCTTACTCTTCCTCTAGCTATGTTGGCGACACCTGAGACTTGTGCTCCAAGATTTCGATCATAGCTGATGTTAGTAATTCCAGCAAGTTGGAGTCCTTCAAAATCATACCAGGTCACATTCGTTATACCTGAGATTTGCGCGCCGGTAAATTCTCCGCTAACCAGGTTTGCCACGCCAGATAATTGAAGCCCACGACCGTGACCTTTGATGATGCTGGCTAAGCCTGCATATTCAAAACCCTCTAATCCCCCTGAATAGCCAGCAAAAAGATGTAGGGAGATGTTGTTGATATAATCTTTTGCGTAGAAACCATTGGTGCTGAATGGATAGAACAAACCGAAGTGGGCAATTCTTTTCTCAAGAGGTGTCTTCTCAATTAGAGAATCTTCCTCATGCGGAAATATGCGTTTAAAAGGTCCTTGATCTACATTGGAATATTCTTCGGAGGTATTTCCTGATTTATAGGTAATAACTACCCCAGAACCCGGCTGGTAGCGTGATACTTGCTGTTCTTCAATGGATAGCTCCTCTGGTTCCTGGGTATTTTCAAGGTCTACAATGGCCTCGGGCTCTTCGTTGGCAGATTCTGGTAGATCCATTTCCTCTGTCTCTTGCCCTCCTAAAACCACATGGCTATTTGGATTGCCTGGGTCAACTTCTTGCGCCTCTTCAAGTATAGGCTCATCAATTTCTTCCTGGATTGTGTCTTGTTCAACAACCTCAGGTGTTTCAGTGATTTCTACCTTTTTCTTGATAATTACTTTGCCAGACTTAGTGATGTGTTCGTAGCCAAATCCTTCCAATAGATTAGACAAGGCATGGTCCAGACTAATTCCTTCGAAATCTACATCTACATGATTATCGGGGAGTTCATTATTCATGTAGGAGAATGAAACGTCGTATTGGTCTGAGATTAGTTCCAGTACCTGCTCCAAAGACTTATCATATGCTTTGATTGTCACGGTACGCTGCATGTCCTGGCCAAATGAGTAAATGGTTATGGATGCCGAAAATATAAATGTGAGTATTGAGTTTTTGATCATGATTTTTTAATTAGGCGTTAATTGCACGGTGAACCAGTGACCTGGTATCCTTTATCGTTTTGAGTGATTGAGAGGTTGCCTGTTAATTCCAGTATTTCGATAACCTCCTTAAGTTCTTGATTTTCAAATGAAGTAGTGAATCGGCATTTGGTTAATTCATCCTCCACATCAAAATTGGTTTGATAGTATTCTGCTAATTCATTGAAAAGAGTATTGATGGAGCTGTTGGTGAAAGATAATTTTCGGGTTTGCCAGGCTCTGTAATTTTCATTTTCCACTTCATTCACCACTATTTTTTGCTCGCGTTTTGGTGCATATTGAGCTTGCTTCCCAGGCGTAAGTAACAAAGGTTGCTCTTCGTTGATTTCACTGAAAGCAACTTTACCTGTAGTGACCTGGATAGATACCTGGCCATCATCTTTTGTTTCCAGATTAAAAGAAGTGCCAAGTACCTGGGTTCTGGTATTTGCACTGTAAACTGTAAATGGTTGTCCATTGCGTTTAGCTACTTCGAAGAAGGCTTTTCCCGAGAGATTGATTTCTCTATTCTCCAGAAAGTTGTCGGCAAAAGTTATTGTGGAACCAGGGCTCAGCCAGATGGTAGACCCATCGGGTAAATCCACTTGTTTAATTTCATTTTTTGCTTGCTGAATGATTTCGCTATTTGAATTGCCCAATGTCCACCAGATGCTGAATGATGCACTAATAAGTAGAGCAACAACGGCTGCATATTTCCATATACTGGAAGTTGGTTGGTTTCTGAACTGACGTTTGATTTGAACTTGTTTTAGGGCTTGGTTTACATCAGGCTCAAAGTTCTGAGTAGTAGGGGTGGTCTTTTCCCAGAGCGTCTTTGTCGCATTAAAAAGGTTCAGCTCATCTGCACTGGCAGTCTGCAACCACTCCTCAAATAGTTCACTTTCCTCATCAGTCATATTACCAGTCAGGTAGCTGGCAATGCGTTCGTAGGTTTGATTAATTTTTGTCATCTCTATCTACCTAATCTCTAAATAGTAGACAACCCTACCTCAAATGGTGATTTTTTTCACAAAAAGTAATCTGAAAGAATGAGCAGTGATAACAAGTGTTCATTGAGAGCACTTTTTAGGAGTTTAAGTGCCTTTCCCATATGCTTCTCAATTGCTTTGATGGAAAGACCCATTTGAAGGGCAATCTCCTTATATGAAAGTTCTTCATAACGACTGAGTGTAAATACAAGTTGTGTCTTCTCAGGTAGATTGGCAATAGCTGATTTGATCTTGATGTCCAATTCTGTTGCTAACATCTGATCATCGGTTTTATCAGTTGTTGAGACGTTGGTGTCAGTCTCTGTTTCCAATCGGTAGCTTTTACTGCTAAGGAACTTCAACGCCGCATGATAGCACGATCTTTTAAGGTAAAATATGAACCGATCATCTACCTCTACGTGGTTCTTTTTTTCCCAGACTTTTATGAAAACCTCCTGAACCAAATCTTCCGATAAAGATTCATCTCTCAGGAGTTTGTTGACATCTCTACACAGCTGAGCATAATACTCCCTAAACAAAAATTCTATTTTTTGCTCTGCGTTTAGGTTGGATTGAACAGGTATGCTCTTAGGTGACATTCAACTGATAGTTAATCAAAACTACTCATTCTGACTTACCTGACGTTATTTGATTGGTTAGATTTACATCATACATGGAAGATGATAAAATAGCCTCAGTAAGTCTCGAATTGATTCAGAAAGATTTTGGTCTGACTAACGATTTTGAGTTTGCAGGCAATCAGTATGAAGAAGAGTTGATAGAATACCTCATTCGAGTGGTTCAATATCTGTTAGATCATGACTTTGAGAAGCTATTAAATGTCATGTACCGCATAGACCTTCCCGAAAATAGGGTAAAAAATGTATTGACTACCTCTGATCCTGAAAACCTCTCCAGGAGCCTCTCAGAGCTGATTTTAGATCGTGAAAGACAGAAGGCAAAAACAAGAATCCAATATTCCAAATAAATTATTGAAAAATCTTCTACCCAAAATTGGGTATTTTAATATCTAACTCTTACATTTGAGTATTAGTTAATCATTATGGCGGTGAATGCCCTGCAGCTATCTTAGTTGTGGGGCTTCTTTTTTATATGCCACCCAACCCTCCTACCGTTTTCTTCGTTTTATTTCCAACCATAATAACTACCTGAGTGTCTCGTTATTATGTTGCCTAAAACTTTTACCACTATGACTCGACTAACTTTAGTATGCCTTGCCCTTTCCAGCTTTATTTTATTATCATGTGAGGACGATTTCGGAAAGAAAACAGTTACTTACACCAAAGCAACAGCTCTTTATGGGGATCTGGATGCACTTCGAGCTACTCCACTCAACGGGCATGCTCGAGACATTGTAGATCCGGGAAAAATATTTGTATATGACAATCTTATACTAGTAGGTGAAGAAGGTCATGGAATTCACGTAATTGACAACACAGATCCACAGAATCCGTCGGCCGTGTCATTTCTAAGTATCCCCGGAAACAGAGAGTTCTTTATCTCCGAAGGTACTCTTTATGCAGAGAGTATGTATGATATGCTCAAAATTGACATTAGCAATATTCAACAGCCAGTAATTGAGTCTAGAATTGAAAACGCCTTTTTGCAGACAATATATGGAACTGATGGGGAAGCAGTTATTGGTTTTGAGTATGAAGAGGTAACGCAGGAACTTGATTTGGACGATCCAATATTTAGCTATGATACCGACGAAAGCATATTCTACTACGACATCAACAATTCGCTAATTCCCCAGTCTGCTGTGCCTGCTTCTTTTGCTGGTAATAGTAGTAGTGGTATTGGCTCAGTTAATCGGATTGTGGCCTATGATGGCTACGTATATGCTGTGAGTCGGGAGAAAATGAATATTTTCAGTACTGCTAATGGTTTTGAGCAGGTGTTTAGCCAGTCAGTAGGTTGGAATATGGAGACTGTCTTCCCTATGGGTGATCGATTGTTTGTTGGTGCAAGCAGTTCGGTGGACATATACGATATCTCTAATAGGGAAAGCCCACTTCTTCAGTCCAACTATTGGCATATGACTTCCTGTGATCCGGTGCTACCTATTGATGAAAGTACAGCCTATGTTACTTTACGTACCGGTGATTTTTCAGATTGCCCAGGAGATGAGAATGAGCTGTTGGTGATTGACATTAGTTCCAATGATTGGGTGCAAGAGGTTCAGGAAATAGTAATGGATAGCCCTTTTGGAATGACACTAATTGGAGATAAGTTGTATGTAGGAGAAGGAGATTATGGGCTTAAAGTTTTTGATGCGAGTGATCGAAGAGACCTTAAGTTGCTTGAATCCATTGCGTCAGTGGAGGCATATGATGTTATTGCTCATCCAAATCGCTCAGATATACTACTTATTGCAACACCTGATGGACTTGTACAGTATCAGCTAGATATCAACCTGGATCTATTCCTGATTAGCAATATCGAGTTTTGAGAAGGGTACTTTTAATAGTCTTCTGTGTACTCAGTGGTGCTGATCTCACAGCACAATCCCAATTACCGGAAAAGGCGCTGATTACCTACGAAGACGGGTCTTATTTTATTGGAAATATACTTCGTCGGGATGGTCCTGTGTGGAATTTCGAACTATCAACGGGTGATACCATTAACTTGAAAACGGAGAAGATTCTTGACTATTTGTCTGCATCGGAGGTGTTTTTTTATAAGCATAGAAGGTATCATCCAAAGAAAAGCATTTTTATTGGTACGAGTTTGGCAACACATGCCGGTTGGGAATCAAGTGTGCATTGGGATGGCACAATAGGTATGTCTGTTACTGAAAAGGTTGATTTCGGTGTAGGAGTAGCGATTTCAGGGCATGACCTTGATTTGGGAGATGATTGGGTGTATAATGAATTTGTCAACCTTTACGGTTATGGACGTTACTATTTGAATGATCGGTCCATGCGGCTTTATTTGGATGCAAAAGCTGGGTATGCTTCACCAATCAATTGGTGGGATGAGAGCAATACTGGAGGAATGTATTTTCAGCCTGGTGTCGGTGTTCTCTTATCCTCTCGTGGCTATTTCAAATGGCATGTTGGTTTATCACAATACTTGCTACACACAAAAGGACAAACCACTTCTTGGGGGCCAGGAGGCAACACAATAGAAGTGGATTATGACATTTGGTACAATCGTACAGTATTTCAATTTGGGGTTACAATGATGTTATTACCCCGCGAGTTAAGAAATTTCAGCTTTTTCTAAACTTACGAACTCCATCACTTTCTCTACCATTTTTTTAGATCCAATATAAAATGGAGTGCGTTGATGGAAGGTAGTTGGTTGGATTTCCAGGATTCTATTTTCACCATCAGTAGCAATTCCTCCAGCTTGTTCGGCAATGAAAGCCAATGCATTGCATTCATAAAGCAAGCGAAGCTTTCCTTTTGGAGCCTTTTTAGTATTTGGGTAGAGATAAACACCTCCTTTGAGCATGTTCCTGTGGTAATCTGCCACCAATGATCCGATGTACCTGGCAGTCATTTCTTCTGCTTTGCACCAATCCGTGTAGTTTTGCATGGATTTATCAAACTGATGGTAGCTCCCTTCATTGATGGAGTAAATCTGTCCATCTTCAGGACATACCATGTTGGTATGCGACAATACAAACTCGCCCAGGGAAGGCTCAAGAGTAAAACCATTCACCCCATGGCCAGTGGTATAAACTAGCATGGTTGAAGAGCCGTAAAGAATGTAACCTGCAGCTACTTGCTCTGTTCCCGGTTGTAGTATATCGTCTTCATTCACAGGGCCACCAACTGGAGATTTTCTCCTATAAATGGAAAATATGGTTCCGATGGAAACATTCACATCGATATTGGATGACCCGTCAAGTGGGTCAATTGCTACTACATATCTACAATGTGGATTTAGGTGTACTATTTCCTCATCTTCTTCACTAACAACTGCACATACTTGCCCTCCATTGCGTAGAGCTCGAATGAAACGTATGTTGGCTATTACGTCTAGTTTTTGTTGATCCTCACCCTGAACATTCTTAGAGCCATAAGCACCTGCAATGTCGAGCAAACCGGATTTGTTCACTTCACGATTGATGATTTTTCCAGCCAGTGCTATATCTCTCAGTAACTGAGAGAGTTCCCCAGTTGCAAAATCAAACTCATCTTGTTTTTTCTTTATAAAACGATCAAGTGTGGTGCCGATCGGAAGACCTAGACTATTTTTGTTCATCTTTTCGATAAGGTTATAGCAATTTTCAAAACACGAAAATAGGCCTTTTTATTGATTTAAATCGTTTGCAAGATGCGAATTTTCAAATTTGGTGGTGCATCAGTGAAAGATGCAGAGGGAGTGAGGAATCTTTATAAGATTATTAGTTTGCATAGAGATAAACCGTTGGTTATTGTGGTTTCTGCAATGGGTAAGATCACCAATGCGTTGGAGATCATTGCCCGATTGGCATTTGATCAGAAAGATTACCAGAACGAATTACATCAACTAGTAAAATATCATCAAGCCATTTGTAATGAGTTGTTTGAGCAGACTCCACAGGATATTTCCAACTGGTTAGTCCAGGTAGAGGAACTATTGAAGCACCCGCTGAAAAACTGGTTGCAGTACTATGATCAGATCATTCCTTTCGGAGAGTTGATTTCAACATCTATCGTGTACCATTACATCAAAGAGCAAGTGAATTGCGAATGGTTAGACGCACGGTCGGTGATAAAAACCAATAGTTTTTTCACGGAAGCAAATGTAGACTGGCAACTTACTGAACACTTCATTGCTAGAGATCTGCCTGAACTTCTAGAAAATGGTCCGGTAATCACCCAAGGATTTATAGGCTCAGACCTTACTGGCAAGACCACAACTTTGGGTAGAGAAGGATCAGATTTTACCGGAGCCATCTTTGCTTATTGCCTGAAAGCGGAAAGTCTGACCGTATGGAAGGATGTACCTGGGTTATTAAATGCCGATCCTAAGAAATTTGAAGGAGCGGAGTTATTCGATGAGTTGTCGTACCAGGAAGTTGCAGAGTTAACGTTTTATGGTGCTAAAGTAATACACCCAAAAACCATCCGTCCACTTGCACAAAGAGAGATTCCACTTTATGTAAAGTCATTTATAGAACCTTCAGGTGGAGGCACGGTCATTGTCAATAAAGAAAAGATTGCAACCAAGCATTGTTTCGTTTTCAAGGAGGATCAATTGTTGGTTACTCTTCGGGTAAAGGACAGCAGCTTAATGGATGAGAAGAAGTTGGTGAAAGTGTTTCAGGCTACCTCGCACGCTAATATCAAAATCAATTTGATGCATAATTCTGCCTTGACATTTACCATCTGCATGGATGATAACATGGATAAACTAAATAAACTGAAAGATTACCTGGTTGGAGATTTTTCTGTCTACTACAATGAGGGGTTGCATTTAGCAACTATCAAAAATTATGGACAGGACTCCTTCTCGTTACTCCCGCAAATGGGAGAAAAGATCCTGGAGCAGCAAACTAGGAATAGTTACCAGGTGTTGTATCGACCAAATTAACCAAATCTCTTCAGAGTCATTTTAATTCCAGAAAGATAGGACGGCCCAAAAAGGTTGACGTGAACAAGTAGGGGATAGAGGTTGTATATATCTACTCTCGAGTCAAATCCCGGGCTTAGGGGATATGCATTTTGATAATACTCATAGAATTCCCGATCAAATCCACCAAATAATTGAGTGAATGCAAGCTCCATTTCTCTATGGCCAAAATATACCGCTGGATCATAGATGCATGGATTACCATGTTTATCACTCATAAAGTTACCACTCCAAAGATCCCCGTGGATCAAAGCTGGAGGTTCCTTTGGGAAGATGGACGCTAATTGGGTGTAGAGCTGCTCCATATTATGAATCAATTTGGAATCAACTAGTCCTTTTTCCCTGGCAAGTCTTAATTGTGGCTCCACCCGGTTTTGGATGAAAAATTCAGTCCATGAAGTGTTTTTGCTATTGTCTTGTGGGAGTCTTCCAATATAGTTGTCGTGATCCAGGCCAAATTGCTCTTGGGTAACTTGATGCAACCTACCTAGTTGATTAGCAAATGCCTCCCAAAAATTGTGTTGAGGAGATCCTTTTTCTACAAACTCAAGGAGAAGATACGGGGTTCCTAGATTGCTTCCTGATCCAATCACTTTGGGAACGTGAATGACATTTGCCTCTTGAAGAAGATTTATTCCTTGCTCTTCTCGTTGAAACAAGTCCCCGACATTCGGACTATTTGTTTTAATAAAGTAGCTTTTGCTTACTGTCTCCAATTTATAGGCATCATTGATGTCTCCACCGGAGAGTCTTGAGACTTTTGTTATTTGGTGATCCGAATCGAGATGTTTGTGAAGAATTTGCTTAAAGAAGACTACCTCCGGAATCATGACAAATCATGCTTGTCAACTAGAAACTCAATTAGCTCCTCCGTTGACCGGTCTAGTATTTGGTATACCTCTTCAAAACCATCTTTTCCCCCATAGTATGGATCCGGAACTTCTAGTCCTTTTCCTTTAGGATCAAAATCGCGCATAAGTGACAGTCCTTCATGCTTATATCCTAACTCATGGATGATGTTACGGAAGTTGGACTGGTCCATAGCCATAATATAGTCAAACTCACTTCCATGTGAATGGTGAAACTGCATGCCTTTATGTTGAATTGGGACACCATGTTTCACAGCAACTTCAATACTTCTGGAATCTGGATCGTCTCCCGCATGATAGTTAGCTGTACCCGCAGAGTCACATGAAATTCTATTTTGAAGGCCCTTTTGGGTGATCTTGTGTTGGAAAATAGCCTCAGCAAGTGGTGACCTGCAGATGTTTCCAAGACATACAAAAATAATTTTTATCATTTTTTTAAATCTACTGGTTACCTTTTGTAAAGGTACAGTATATATAAATGCATAACACAAATTTTATATTCATACACCTGTTTGACATCTTTGAAGAGTCCCGGCCTTGTCGGGACTTTTCTTTTTATCTAAATGGTGCAATTGAAGGCTTGAATCTAAAGATGCTATTGAATGAGATAGGTACAGTGCTTTTAAGAGACACCAGTGTTTTTTTCTCCAATTCTTGTCCTGTTATGAAGTGAGTTAGACGTAGCTCTAGGGTGCTAAAAGCCAAACTTTCGTTTCGAATTCTGATTCCACCCCCAACACCCTGGTAGCCATGACTGTAGGTCAGGTCTCCTCTGTAGTCCCAAACTTCACCAACATTGTAATAGAAAAATGGTGCAAATCTAAATCCATATAAGTACCATGGAGTGTAGGTGACTTGCTCTACAGAAAGCGAAATGAGGCCATTTCCACCAAAGGTGGTTCCTTGAATGTCTCGAATACGATCTTCCAGGTTGATGGAACTGGATATCGGTTGATCTATTCCTTTGATGATGTTGATTTTGAGGAAGTTCCTCAGGAAGTATTTGTTGACCTCAATTAATGGACTGAAGTAATTAATCTGAGTTCGGTATACACCTCTTTTGTCAGTTTCATGATCAAAAGTTCCGACTTCCTGATTCAGGAATAAGTATCCCCAATTAACCAAATAGGTGCTCCAGTAAATTTGAAATCCAACGTAGTTTTGTTGATAGAATTCATTGAAATCTTTACCTCCTATTATTGAAAAGCGGTAACCTGTAGGGATGTCTTCAGAGATACCAAATGACGTGATGTAATTACTCTTTAAGAACTTTTGAGAGCTTATGCTCAATTCTGAAATGAAAAGATTCCTGTCGTAATAGAAACTATTGCTATCAGCATCTACATACGGCCGGTCGATGAACGAGTGCCTCAGCCAACGAGTAGTCAATGTGATGTTTTGACGTTGGTACTTGGAAGGCAATGCAAAGGATCTACCAATCCAAAAGTCTTGATAATTTAGATCATAGAATCCAACATCTTCCAAATCACCATCAAAGGTTAGAGTTGAGTCTTTGACTTTTCTTAGATCTATTCCACCGCCGTATTTAGTATCTGGAGTGAGAAAGGGTTTGTCCAGGTTCAATCCCCATTCACTGCGTTCATGGATTTTGGTGTGATTGATTCTCCAATTAGCAATGAGTTTTTGAATCTGTTGACCCCCGGCTTGTATCGAATACCCATGAGGAGAAGCCTCAGTTCGACCATCGTAGAGGTATGAGACTGATGCGTATTTTCCTATGCCAGCAATGTTTCTATTGGTCAGTTGACCCTCAAATCGATTGACTCGATTTACGTCTAAATTGACTCCCCAGGCAAATCGATCCTGAACGGCGACCACAAGATTAGCTTCTTCATCATCAGAGGATCTCTGAATGTAGATTCGAGCATCTTGAATGAACTGCAATCTTCGAAGAAGTCGCTCACTATCTGCAATAGAATATGGATTAATGGGGTCCCCACTTCTTACGGTCAATGTATGTCTGATAATCGAATTCCAGGTTTTAAAATGAATCCGATTAGCCATTCTTGCGTAATAGGCAGTTGCTCTGCGGGAAGTATCATTCACATCCCCTTGGAGAATGTCCACATGCTTAATGGAAATTTTGCCAATTCGCAGATTCTCAAACGGAATGAATGGTTCAATAGACGACCTACTATCTGGGTCGTCTTTATACTCGTTGGTTGATCCTTTCTCTACATAGAGTAAATCGAATAGGCGGGAAGTGACTTTGTTTTGACCTGTAACTTCCTTCATTTTTGAGTAGAAGTTCTCAGAGTTTCGATAGGGATTACCTTTCAGCTTGTAAGGCCTGTTATTGATAACAATCTGTGTGTCACTTTTAGGAGCAAAGATGGTATCGTCAAGAATGAGCAATTCTCCTTTCTTAACCTGCAGCGTATCCAATTCGGTGGCTGAAACCAGTCCTGGGATGAATATAAGAAGAGCCAGTAAGCATCGTTGCATTGAGGTGAAAGAAATAAAAAAAGCGGGACAAACCCGCTCTTTTCAATTGATATTTTGATTTTGCTATTATCTAATATTAATACCTACACCAAATGAATTGGTGTTGTATTTCTGTACGGTATAAGCATAGTGGAATGTAAAGATCAATAGTTTCAATCTCGCACCTAAAGTTAATCTCGCACCGCCAGCGCCGGTGAAGGTTAGATCAATTGGATCTGAAATAGTCTGAGAAGATGGTGCAAATGGATTAGTGTTTTCTAAAGTATAATCACCAGAAACATCAAATGTTGTTTTTACGGCATTAAAACCTACAGCAGCGTATGGTGTGAAAACAGTCAGTTTTTTGGATATAATTGCCTGTACAGTAGTCGCATTTGACTTGAAGCTCGCTAACCCAGAGCCACTAAACCTTGTAGTTCCATCTTGGGTATCAACATCAATTTCAGTTTCAGCATTCATAGTTGTTGTACCAAAGAATCCTGATAAATCAAAAGGTAAGTTTTTGATTGCTGGGATCCATTGCTTTACATCATGCATCACGCCAATACCAAACATTTTGAAGCTATAACCTTGTACTGTTTGCTGAGGTACGAATCGAATTTTTAAATCTGTATTTTTTACTAAGCCGATGCCTAAATTCACGGTAGGAGTTGGAACACCAGTAACAAGAGGTACATTGCTCAGGTCGAACCCACTTGGTACATCAAATGCTATCTCATCTTGAATCTCAACGCCATTTATGGTTTGATTGCCTTCAATGTATAATTCAGATCCACTTTCTGCTTCTCCACCTACCAACGTGGGTAACATAGCAGTTGTCTGATCAACACCATTCACTCGATAGTTCAAGTTTTGAAATTGGCTTCTGGTAAATTCAAACAAATAATCTTCATCTGGAATCTTGGCAATATTAAAAGAGGTTGTGATGTCGAAACCTACTAATTTGTGTGCTTTGGCAGTGTTGTACCAACCATCAGCCAATCCTACTCCAAAAGAATTGATTGCCGGCGCCGCATAGTTTTCTAAGTACATATTTGCGTCACCTGTTCCACCAGATAGTATTTCTCCGAAGCTTTGAGAATATGCCTGATTAATTGCGAGTCCAAGGGTTAGGGCGGTAACCATAAACCGCACGATCATTCGTGATTTCATGTTTGTTAGTTTATGTTATAAGTCAACAAAAATAGCGATTCCTTTGAATTTGTGACAATCCAACAAACTTATTTGGATGTAGTAAAGGGATCAATACCATGTATTTGGTATTTTCTTAGATCAACTTTAAGATAGGTTTATGAATAGATTGAATCCAATTGTATAGCTCATAAGAAAAAGTAATCGTGGGATAAGTCCATATTAAGGGGTTTTGTTTGGTTCAGCTTTTTGAACGAGTTAATTTTGTGTCAAAGATTAAGTGAGCTACTTGTTCATTCAATGAACGATCAAATTGGTTGTCACTTTTTTAACAAAAAGATTAATTTTTTATAAATCATAAAAGAAGACTAATAATTATGTCATTAGTAGGAAAAAAAGCACCAGTATTTAATGCACCAGCTGTAATTAACGGTGAAGAGATCGTTGAATCATTCTCTTTAGAGCAGTACGTTGGTCAGAAAGAAGTAATTTTCTTCTTCTATCCAAAAGATTTCACTTTTGTATGTCCAACTGAAATTCACGCATTCCAGGAGAAACTTGCTGAATTTGAGAAAAGAGGTGTTCAGGTTGTTGGAGCTTCTTGTGATACTGAAGAAACTCACCTTGCTTGGTTAATGACTGACAAAGATAAAGGTGGTATCGAAGGTGTAACTTACCCATTGGTAGCAGATAGTTCTAAAACTGTAGCTAACAACTTTGGTGTACTTGCAGGTGACTGGAGCTACAACGAAGAAGGAGAACTTGTATTTGAAGGAGCTCCTGTAGCATACAGAGGTACTTTCTTTATTGACAAAGAAGGTGTTGTAAGACATGAGACTATCAATGACCTTCCACTAGGAAGAAACATTGATGAAATGTTGAGAATCGTTGATGCATGGCATCATGTTGAAAAGCATGGAGAAGTTTGTCCTGCTAACTGGGAAGAAGGTAAAGATGCAATGCAAGCAACCAGAGATGGTGTATCTTCTTACTTAGCATCTCACTAATATCTATAGGTATTAAATGACTTTATTGAAGAGCCTATCCTGTTTTCAGGATAGGTTTTTTATTTTTGATGGGTAGCAACACTATTAAAACTCCGCTAATGAAAAAGTTATCTATAATATTATCTGTATTTCTCTTCGGTGGGTTGAGCTCTACTCAAGCTCAAATTAATTTGAAGGAGAAACTTTCTAAAAAAGCCAATCAGGAGATAGATAATCTGCTTTTTGGTAAGAAGAAAAACAAAGACAATGGCAGTGGATCTGATTCTGCTCAAGGTGAAACAGAGTCTTCTTATGAAGGTGAAGAGTCTTATGATGATTCTGATCCGCTAAAAGGATATCAACGTACTTCGGTCAATTATGGTAGTTTAAGTGCAAATAAAGTGGTGGGATTTAGAGACCTTATCAACTTTTTACCTGACAGTTTTGGTAGCTTTCAGCTCAGTGAGAAGCCAGACGGATCTACAATGAGGTTTGGAGAAAGTCAATATAGCACTGCTAGCAAAGCATACCAATCAAAAAGTAAAGGCGAATTGAAAGCCACTATTTTTGATTACATGGAGACAGGAGCATTGCTTGCTGGGTATGCCAACCAATATGAGTATGAATCTACAGATGGAATCATGAAATCTGTGGAAGTAAAGGAGCAGCCTGGATGGTATACTGCTGATTATGATTCAGGGGAGTCAAGCATTACTTTGGTTGTTAATCAAAGATTTATTATTTCTCTACATGGAGATGGACTGTCGGAAGAAGAGTTTAGTCAATATGCAGAAACATTAGATGTTGATATGTTGCCAGCAGGACCTCAGCTGGAGGAGGATGACGAATAAGTTTAATACTTTTTCCAAAAAGAGATTTATTCAGAAAAGCTGCACGAATGTGCAGCTTTTTTTATTTCTTGTGAGGTGACTCGTTAACCAACCAACAAATGAAATGGGTTTATAACCTTACAATTGCGTGCTATCATTTACTGCTAATTATTGCTTCACCCTTCAATTCAAAAGCCAGGAGGTTTCTGGAGGGTAGAAAGAACTGGCGGAATACCTTAAAAGACCAGTTGGAAAACAAAGCGGAGGCAGATCTCATCTGGATACATGCGGCCTCCCAAGGGGAATACCAACAAGGGTTACCAATTATCAAAGAACTGAAAAAGACCAAACCCGATTCTTTTCTTCTTTTATCATTTTTTTCCCCATCTGGATTTGATGCTTTTGATCAAAACGAACATGTGGATGCCGTTACCTTTTTACCCCTGGATTACCCTAAGAATGTATCTGCTTTTATAGATCTTGTCAAACCAAAAGTAGCTGTATTTGTAAAATATGAATTTTGGTACAACTACATGATTGAACTGTACCGTCAGAAGGTTCCATTACTATTGATTTCCTCTATTTTTCGTCCAGACCAGATGTTTTTTCATTCAATGGGCAAGTTTTACCTGAATGCCTTAAAGTTGACAGATCATTTCTTTGTGCAGGATGAGCATTCAGCGGCACTTTTGCACCATCATGGAATTGATCAGGTCACCATTACTGGAGACTCACGTCTGGATCAGATGTTGTCCATCAAAGAAGAAGTGTGGACGGATGATCGCGTGGAATCATTCATTGGAGAATCATTAGTTATTATTTGCGGGAGTATTTGGCCTTCAGATTGGGATTGTCTAAAACGGGTTATTCAGCGGTTTTCAGATATTAAAGTCATCATAGCTCCTCATGAAGTTAGTCAGGAAGCATTGACGTTATATGGTGGAGTCAGATGGTCGCAGTATGCTGATGAAGCAGGAGACTTATTGTTGATTGATCAGGTAGGTTCTTTAAAATACCTGTACCGCTACGCTGACATTGCATATGTAGGTGGTGCACTAAGAGGAGCTGTTCATAATACCATAGAACCAGCTGTGTACAATATTCCAATTGTAATCGCTAAGCATACCAAAAATTCCAAGTTCAATGAGGTGATGGACCTGAAAGATCATGGTGGTTTGGTCACTTTTGAGGATGAAGATGAACTATTTCGTATTTTTGAGGAGTTAATTCAAGATGCTTCTAAACGTAAGGAGATGGGGCAAAGTAATCTGGACTATGTGATGCGAAATTCAGGAGCCACCGAGAAGGTGATGCAAAAACTTCAGGAATATCTATGAGAGGATTGGTGATTAAATCTACAGGGTCCTGGTATCGCATTAAGTTGGATAATGGGGGGCAGGTAGATGCAAGGATTCGTGGTAAGTTCAAGTTGGAGAATAAGAAAATAACTAATCCTATTGCTGTTGGAGATTTCGTAGTGCTGGAAGAAAATTCGAATGAATATGTAATTGTTGAGATAGAGGAACGAGAAAACTATATCATTCGGCAATCACCCCGGAAGAAACATCATGATCATTTAATAGCCGCCAATGTGGATCAGGCAATACTTATTGCCACCATGAAGATGCCACGCACGTCATTGGGTTTCATTGATCGATTTTTGGTGACATTGGAAGCTTACAGGATTCCAGGTATTATCATTTTCAATAAAACTGACTTACTCAACGAAGAGGAAAAAGATGATGTAGGTTACTTGTGCTTTTTGTACGAGAATAATGTCGGTTATAAGTGCTTACAAACCTCTTTTACGGAGGAGGGACTAACAGAGGAGCTTAGGAGCTTATTGCATGGGAAAAAGACCTTTGTTTCCGGACACTCAGGAGCAGGAAAATCAACGTTAATTAATCTTCTTTTTCCTGATATTGAGCAAAAGGTCTCTGAGGTTTCCACGTTTGCCAACAAGGGCGTGCATACCACTACTTTTGCAGAAATGTTTTTTTTGGATGACGAATCAGCCATTATCGATACACCCGGAATTAAGGAGTTGGGACTTTCTGAAATCGATCCTGAAGAGTTAGGACACTATTTTCCTGAAATGCGAGAATTTTTAGGGGAATGCAAATTTCATAACTGCATTCATACCAATGAACCAGGTTGTAAAGTAAAAGCAGCTGTTGAAGAAGGCGTCATCTCAGAAGAACGCTACTACAGCTATTTGTCCATGTTAGAAAGCGATGACAACCGTCGGTGACATTGTTTGATCAGGTGGCGGTATTTGGATATTAGACCTAAGTTCAGGGTTTTTACACATTGTTTGATTTCGTATTTACACCTTGATATCAATGCCAGATACTCTTGTTCATTACGACAAAGGTCCAGGGCTTTATTGCACACTTTAAAGGTTGTTTGTAGATGCTTGCTTCTCAATGCGAATTGAGTTTTACCAAGTGAATTAGGGACGTCCCTCTTTTTGACCAGAGGAGCCGCATTGAAGTGGTATTTAAAGTTTCTTGATGACCGAATCCAAAAATCAAAGTCTTCATAAGTCAATGCTTCATCATAGCCATTTAGCTCATCCAATACCTCGCGTTTGATCATCATGGTTGGGGCACTGATGAAATAGGATCTGATAAGTGATTCAAAAACATCTCCAGATGCAGGAGAATTAATTAACTGACCATCAATATCTCGCTTGTAAAAAGTTCTTGCGATATCGCCGTTTTCATTGATTAAAAAGGCATCGCTAAAGTGCACTCCGACTTCTTTATTCGCATTGGCAAAGTCATTGATGCCTTCTTCTATACGCTTTGGTAGAAGGAGATCATCAGCTGCAAGATCAATAATAAACTGTCCTTTGCTCATGTGAAATCCTTGATTAAACGCCGCACAATTGCCCCTAATTTCTGAGATCGAAATGAATTTGGCGTTGGTATCTTTAATGGCACTTTCGATTTCCTGCTGACTACCATCAGTACTGGCATCATCCACCACAATTAGTTCTATGTTTTCATAAGTCTGAGTGAGAACAGATCGAATAGCCGCTCCGACGTACTTCTGTTGATTGTGACACAAGCAGATTACAGTAACCAGAGGAGTGTTCATCGTTCCGTCATTTTGATGTGAATCTCAAATGATTCTTCTGGTAACCACTGGTTGTAATCTGAATTAGCTGTAATCTCAAAAGGAAGATATACGGCGCAGTTGGTATTTCTGACATGATAGATATGGTCGTGATATTTTGAAGGTGTACCATCAAGGATGCCTTCCAATACTTCCCACCAGATGGAAGAGTAGTGTGAGGCGTAATCATGCCAGACAATAATGGAATTCTCATGAGTTAAGTGGTTGAAAACACTTCTGGAATCAGAGGCAACAACTTCCTGGTGATGATCTCCATCAATAAATATCAGATCCATTTCAGGAAGTGTTGAGAAGTCAAAGTGCAAAGAGTTGCCAAACAATTGAGTAACTCCTTCAATGTCTTCCAAGTAATGATTGTGAGCTGAATATGTGTCAGGATTCGATTCCTTCATATCATCTGGTGGTAGGTTGAGGGTGTACCTGTTTGATGTTACATCCATTAGGTTCACTATGCTTTCTCCACGCCAGGTCCCTATTTCAAAATAGCTGCATTTTGGAAATCGACGTGCGAGAATCTTTAATAATGCGATATCAATTGGTTCTGAAGTACCACCTAATAGACTGTAAGGTTGAATTTTTTCTGAGACCTGGTCGGTTAGGTCAGATAGCTTAATTTGAGGCAGGCCCTTGATGAATTGTGGATATTTTTTAGCAACTCGATTTTGATATACTTGCTCTTGATGAGTGATGTAATACAGGTTTTTAGGCTGTCTGATAATCATCAACAAGGCTTTCAATCCACCTTTAGCGTATTTCAAAAGATTACTGAGCGACATAAATCCGTAATTGCTATTATTGCATGCAGTCAATTAATTCAAAGGTAATTTATGCAGAACCAATTTAGGTTTCATTTACTCTTTAACCTGATAAAGCATCTCCCGAAGAAATTTCAGGTGAAGTATGATGAATTGGTTCAGCCTTTTTTCGTGATCGGGTCCGGAAGAAATGGGAGCACCATGCTCAATCTAATGCTCAATCAGCATTCTCAGCTTCATTTGCCTTCTGAACAGTATTTTCTCGGACCATCCATCCTCAAGTTTCATTACTATAACTATGGTTTATGGCGAGATATGGTGAAGGTGATTTTAGGAGAATTGTTACCTCAAAGTGGAAGCCATACCTGGGAAGTGACTGAGATGCCGGATATGCAAAAGCTATATATGGCTACTCCAGACAAAAAGAAGCTGCAATACCTGATCGATGTAATCTATAGGTCAGGGTATGAGGCTCCGATTTGGGGAGATACCACACCGTTGAATACCTATTATATCAAAGAAATTTATCACACCTTTCCAAAAGCAAGGTATTTGTTTTTGATCAGAGATGGGAGAGATGTAGTTGCCTCATACAAGAAGGGTGGATATGAGGTGTTAGGTGATTTAGCCGTACCATCAAATGGAGCAGCCCATTGGAATCATTCTATCACCAAGTACGATTGGCTGAAGAGAAGAACGAATGTTCACCTGGTTCAATACGAGAAGCTCGTTATGAATCCAAAAGAGGAGCTTGCCTCAGTGTGTGAGTTTTTAGGCTTGGAGTTTGAAAAGCAAATGCTTTCATTTCATTCTAAGGTTCCAAATCGGGAAATGTATGATTTGCCTGTTCATCAGAACTTGAAGAAAGAAGTATTTACTTCATCAATTGGGAGCTATCTAAAAGAACTTGATTCAGGTGATTTAGATAAGGTGATGCCGATTCTTTCAATGGGTTTAGAACGATTTGGATACTTATGAGAGTTTTTATAATTCCATCCTGGTATCCTTCAGAGGCACATCCTTCCACTGGAATATTTTTCAAGGAGCAAGCAATTCTTTTGGCGCGTTTCAGGCCAGAATGGGAAATAGGTCTGAGTGTTTGGGGTTCTCATGAGCCAAAACTCTGGCTTCCTGCATCCAGACCCTTGACAAGCTTGTTTAGGTATGGCTCCAAGCCGATTGTAAAGCAAAAAGACACCTTGCTGGAAGCGAATTGCGTAGAATTCTTGACCCCAGCATTTACCTGGACTCGTAAAATCAAGAAAGGTAACATGGAGGGGATCATCAAAGTGAATGAAGAGAACCTCAATCGATACATCCAGTATTTTGGGCAACCAGACCTTATTCATGCTCAGGTAGCTTATCCTGCCGGGTTAATTGCAAAAAGGCTCTCTGAAAAACACCAGATTCCTTTTGTAATCACCGAACATCAAAGTCCGTTTCCTTTGCCTGCTTTGAAAGGAATTTTGAAATCGAAGTTATTACCTGTTCTGAAATCTGCAGATCTGGTACTTTCGGTAAGTCATGCTTTGAAAAACCGATTGCTGTCTTTTGGTGTTGAAAGTGGTTTTATGCCTAATTACATTGATGATCAATTGTTTACAACCGTTCAGAATGATTCAGGTATCGATGGAGCAATTGCCGTGGGGAGACTGGAGGATCAGAAGAATTATGAGTTGATGCTGGAAGCAATGGCCTCGGTTCAGAAGAAAATAGGTTTGAAGTTCACGGTTATTGGAAGTGGAAGTCAACAAAGAAAGTTAAAACGAAGAGCCCAACAGCTAGGTGTGGAGGTAGAATGGAAGGGTGAACAATCTCGTGAAGTCATTGCACAAGAACTGCGGTCTTCCTCTATTTTTCTGAATACCAGCAAACATGAGAATCAACCTGTTGCTATTCTAGAAGCCCTTGCCTGTGGTTTACCGGTGGTTACCACCAATTGGAATGGTGCTGAAGAAATGGTATCAAATCAGGTTGGAAAAGTAGTGGAAAGTTGGCAGGCTGATGATTTTTCAGATGCGATACTTGATCAATTGGAGAGTAAGGTTTCAAAACTTAAAATCAGAGGATATTTTGAAGAAAAGTATGGAACTCAGCAAACTGTTGACACTTTAGAGAAATTTTACAAATCAATTGTCAAAGTGTGACGATTTGTTCGAACACCACCCATGTGTTCTTTGAATAGAATTAATGACTCTTGTGGAGCTCCCTCGATTGAAGATATTCCTAAATCCAGGTATTTGATTCCTTTTTCTTTGAGATGATGGTACATGTAAACCATCAATGAAACCATAGGACTATCAGATTTAAATTCAGGATGAGTTGCTGGTAAGAAATAGTAAGCGATGTTATCAACAGGTAATGTGATAATACAGACTGCTGCCAATTGACCTTTGGATTTGGCTACGTAGAATAAATAGCTTTCGGGAAATGCAGTTATTTGAGCGATCAAACTTTCAAGAGACGTATTGATTTCTAGATCTTGGCTTTGTCTGCATTGGGCGATAAAAGAGTGAATCATCTCCACCTTACTCAACTGAAGTAATTCCATATCAAAACTACTGGATCGCAGTTTTCTCAGTTCCATGTTGTGAAGCTGAGATTCTGAAAATCCAATTAGATCAACATAGTGACTCGTGTCTGAAAATTTCTTTTTGAAGCCATACTCCAGCATCCAGTCTACCTCCATCGTCGGATAAATAGAAATTGGCAGGGTTATTTCTATCTGTCCTGTTTTTGACCTTACCTGAGAAATTATTTGATCCAGCCATTGGAATAAATCCGACTTATTTCCGTTTTGAATCAGAGGACCCCCAAAAGGACTTTTTGGCAAGCTTTTTGATTTTTTTAGCCCAATAGAAAGAGGAAATTTTCCAAAGTCTGATTGAAACAATTCATACCCTTCAATTTGTTGAAGAATAGCATACTGATGCTCAAATAAATAACAATTAGGTGCAGACATGGAGAGTGTAATCCATCTTTTTTGTAAAACTAGGAGTCTTCTTGATAAGGAACAACGTGTTTTTGATTCTAAAATGCAACATGTAACTTGCTCAAGATTAATTATAACAATATCTGTAAACCAGGCATTTTGAGAAGGGTTTTCGTCGCCATACTTTTTTTCATTAGTCAGGTGTCTTATGGTCAACTTTTTGACAATCCGTCGAATATAAAGTTGGTCAAACGATGCGTGGATTACATCTATAATGTCCAGCCAGATTCTGCCAATATACTTATTGAAAAGATTTCAGAGAGGCTCCCAGAACATCCTGCGGTGCCAATGCTGCGAGGGTTGAATGTACTTTGGACCAATATTCCTGTGGTCACGGTGGATTCTGTTTTCAACGAATTTAGTCATCAATTGCGTGAGACCATCAGGCTTGCAAATAAAATAGATGGAGGGCGACAAGAGCATCCTGAAGCGATATTTTTTGAGATGTCTGCGAGAGGCTTACTCGCAGAATATTATGCAGATGATGGGCATTACATGAAAGCATTATCAGAAGCGGGTAAAGCCTATGATTTGGTTAAAAGCGGGTTTAAACTCAGTGACGAAGTGCCAGACTTTTTGATGACTACAGGGGTTTACAATTATTTCAGGGAAAAATACCCGGAGAAGTACCCAGTCTATAAGCCATTATTGTGGTTTTTTAGAAGTGGGGATATTGAACTGGGAATTCAGCAAATAGAGGAGGCAACACAGAAAGCAGTATTGACAAGTGTGGAAGCTTATGTGTATTTAGCCTATATCTATCTGAGGTATGAATATCAACCTCAAAAAGCCCAGAAGTATATGTGGTACCTAACAAAACATTATCCGAATAATTTATACATGAAATCAAAGCTTCTGGAATCGCTTAACTCTGGAGATGATTTTAAACAAGCACCGTATCATATGATCAAAGAATTGTCCATGTCGCCAAGGCCCTATTATTCCATGGCTGGCAAGGCATTTCAGGGGTTGTATCAGGAGAAGGTAAAGATCAATGAGGAAAAGGCAATTGATTATTATCGCAATGGGATAGCAGCTGGGACTGACATTACTGGGCATGGTACCTACTATCGCAGCATGTGTTATCTTGGTCTGGGAAGAATTTATGAGCAACAAGGCAACCAGGAGAAGGCGATCTATAACTTGAAAAGAGCAATCGAAATCTCCGAATCAGAGGCTTTAACAGAAGAGGCGCAGAACATTCTCGATACAATTGAATGAACGAATTCTTTACAATAAGCAATGAGCCGGAGGGTTTTTACAAAGAGAAGGGTAGCAAGTTTATTGCACGTGCATTTCATGTAAAAACCGAGGATGAAATCAAGGATCGATTAGAGGAGCTAAGGAAAGAATTCTATGATGCGCGGCATCACTGCTATGCTTATATCATAGGATTAAAAAATCAATCTTTTCGAGCCAATGATGACGGTGAGCCCAATCATTCAGCTGGAGATCCTATACTTGGTCAGATTAGATCCAAAAATCTCACCAACACCTTGGTGGTGGTTATTAGGTACTTTGGTGGCACTAAACTTGGAGTAGGAGGATTAATTAGTGCTTATAAGATCGCGACGGAAGAAGCTTTGAATCTAGCAAAAATTGAAACAGTCTATTCACAGACGGAATTTAGTCTTCGGTTTGGGTATGAAGTGACAGCAGAGGTAGAACGTGCGCTTGGTGAATTTGATATTGAGTATCTACAAAAGGATTATACAGACGACTGTTTCTTTAAAGGTCTGTTGAAAGATGAAGATGTGCCTCGACTGGCAAAGAAACTAGAGTTGACCAGGCAAATCGAGTTGGTTTTCGAAGATTGCACAAATAATGCTTCATAGTATTATTTGCCCACTGGGCTGACGATTCGCTAGCTGGCGAATGTTAGGACGGTCCGCCGCAGCGGTAACCCCATGACGTAAAGTCAGGGTATGACAAGCATAGCTTCGTCATCACCTGACAATTTTTTTAAAAATATTTCGTCAAAATTCTATCGAACAATCCGGGTTAGATATATCCTTTTTGCTGGAGCATGGTGTAGATCTTTGTGCAGATCCATGCATCTGTTGCCGCATATGATAATTGCCCTGCAGTGAGTTCTTTGGACTCCCAGTTAGAGGTTTGTTGGCTTTTACTCACTCTTCCTTTTAAGAAGATTCCAGCCAAACTTCTCATACCAATTTGTGTGATGCCAAGTTCTGCTGCAATATCATTCAGGTCAATAAATCCTCCTGGTCTAAATGGTCTCAGTTTCTTCAATTCTTTGATGTCATCTCTGATACTGATCCCTATTTTCAGTACTTCACGATCTTCCAGAAGATTTTTTAGATGATTGTTAATGCCAAGTTCCTTTACACGAATGATGTAAGCATCCGTCATGGTGGATAATTGTATCAGCGCTGTTTGATTGTATTCCCCTTTGTTGAATGTTGGTTTTGTTTCTGTATCAAATCCAAGGAAGTCAGATTTAGCCATTACATGGAATGCCTCTTTTAATTCATCGTCTGTATTGATCAGATGAATTTTACCGTCAAATTTCATCAACGGTAGGTGCTTGATATCCTCTTTCGGTATTTGACTTGGGAACATGGGGTTTTATTCGGTCACTAATTTTTTAATCTTAATGCCTGCAAAGGCAAAAATCATGGTCATCAAAGGGCTTATGAGGTTGAAAAAACAATACATAAAATAATCACCTGTTGCTACACCTAGAACTTTTGAGTGGTAAGCACCACAGGTATTCCAGGGAATAAGCACTGAAGTAACCGTTCCAGAGTCTTCCAGGGAGCGACTCAGATTCTCTGGTGCAAGCCCTTTTCTCTTGTAAATATCGGCATACATTCTCCCAGGAACAACTATTGCCAGGTATTGATCTGAGGCCGTTACATTGAAGAATACACAGCTACCGACTGTAGAAGCAACTAGAGCTCCTGTGCTATTAACCATGCTGATGATGGCTTTCGCAATTCGCTTCAGCATACCAGATGCTTCCATTACTCCTCCAAAAATCATCGCCGATAAAATGAGCCAGATGGTACCTAGCATACCAGACATGCCACCACTGCTGAGTAATTCATTTACCATGTCATTGCTGGTAGTTATAGAGATGTCTCCATAGAGAGACTTCATGATGCCAATAAACATGCCGGATGGTGTGTTACTCTCTCCAATGCCTGCAACTAAATCAGGCTGGAAAATAAGTGCAAATAACGCACCTAGCAAAGTTCCAGCAAGAAGCGCAGGAATAGCAGGTACTTTTCTTACAATCATGACAACCACCACTAGGGGAACAATAAACAACCATCCAGAGATGTAATATTGACCGCTAATAGCATCTAAAATTTCTTGTGTTTCCACGGCAGTACCAGATGTTGATTGAGTGAATCCAATGATTAGGAAAATAATCAACGTTATCGAAATGCTTGGTACGGTGGTTAAAGCCATATACCGAATGTGGGTGAATAAATCAGTTCCGGCCATTGCAGGAGCAAGGTTGGTAGTATCCGATAGAGGTGACATTTTATCACCAAAATAAGCTCCGGACAAAATCGCTCCAGCGATCATTCCTTCATGTATACCTAGCGCCTTACCAATTCCTATCAACGCAATACCAACGGTGGCAGCAGTAGTCCATGAACTTCCAGTAGCGATGGAAACGATTGAGCAAACAATACACGCTGCAACCAGGAATATGGATGGATTTAATATTTGAAGGCCATAATAGATCATTGCAGGGACAATGCCACTCAATAGCCAGGTACCAGCCAATGAACCGATGAGTAAAAGAATGAGCAATGAAGTCATTGCTGAACTAATACTTTTCACTATGCCATCCTGGATTTCATCCCACTTGTATCCTAATCGAGCTGCTACTATGGAAGCAACTGCTGCTGATAAAATAAGTACGATTTGGTTGGATCCGTCAAGAGCAGCATCTCCGAAAATGCCTACGTTGATGGAGAGTAGAGCGATGAGAAATAATACCGGAATAAAAGCTTCAAATAATGTCGGTGGTCGCTTAATTGCCATTCAATATGTTTTTTGCAAAACGAAAAGTTAACACAAATTTCAAAAATGATTTTGAGAGATTTCCGTAGCGAGTTCTTCTCCTACCAAACTGGCCAATGCCACGCCCATACCTCCAAGTCTCACCCCGAGATATTGTTTTTGAGTTAACTTCTTCACTATCGGTGCTTTAGTGTCCCCGAATGCCATGATTCCCGACCATTTCATCTCAATGGAAAACCCAGAATCTGGTAGAATGATATTTTTTAAATCATCCATAAGTTTTTTCTCTACACGTTCATTCAGGCCAAATTCCGTGGTGTTTTCTTCCTCCAGCGCAACATTTCTGGCACCACCAAAGATTACTTTATCTTCAAAGTCTCTAAAATAGAAATAGCCTTCATCGTAATGGAACGTTCCTCGAAACTTCAGAGGTGAATCGGGCTGGATCAGCATAACCATTCCTCTGCCTGGTTGTATATTCAACTGCTCCTTAATAAATGATTGAGTAAAGGCATTAGTACAAATGGCCAGTGCTGTTGATTTGAACGAAATTTGATCAGTTTCTACAATCGTTTCTTGTGCCTTCTCTGAGATGTTGGTAACAGTTGTGCCAGTGATGATTTGAATGCCTAATTGATTGCAGTATTGCCATAGGCTCTTCATAAGCTTGCCGGTATGTAATTGCGCTTCATACTGATTAAATACTAGCTGTGAAGTTTGACCAAAGCCAAACTCTTGAAGTCTCTGGGTCGCGGGCACAAAAACCGGTTGATCAAAAATGGAACTGAGTAGTGAGTTTAATTCGTCTATGTCATTTAGATAATGTTCAGTTTGTGCATTCAGAAGCTCATACCCACCTTGTCTCAGTAACCCAATGTTCTTTTCACCCAAACGAGAAATCGTTTTTTGAAGTCCTGACCACCTTCTTCGGACCAACGACACCATTCCTTCATCACCAAGAGTTGTACGGTCATTGGCTAGTTCTGAAATACTACCGAAGCAGGCAAATCCAGCATTTTTGGTGCTGGCTCCTGTTGGAAGGGTGCCACGTTCGATAATCAGTATATTGGTGTTGGGGTGTTTTTCTTTAAATGAAGCTGCGGTAGACATACCTGTAATTCCTGCCCCAATGACAATCAGATCATATGAGACAAAGGATTCTTGTTCCCAAAAGCTCAGCATAGGTTATTGTTGTTTGGGCAAAAGTATAAAAAAAGTGTGCTATGCTTCCAACGCTTGCTGATAGATTGATTCAAGCAAAGCAGTGCTTTTCTCTTGGGTCAAGCGCTCGGCTTCTTTTTGGCAGGATTTGACAACATCTTCTCTATATGGTGTGTCTGTCATGAGGCGCTCTACCAACTTCACATAGGAGTAATGATCCCATCGCTCTACTTGCGGAATACTTGGGATGAATTCTCCCAATCCAATCCCTCTTGCCGCAGCTACCGGAATTCCTTTTAAGATGGCTTCCAATGCTACCAATCCAAAAGGTTCGGATGCCGATGGAATCACTAGTAAATCTATAGTTGAGAATCTTTTTAGTAGTTCATTTCTATCCAAAAAGCCGTCAAAGCGAATCCGATCTGAAAAATTGGAGGTAGCTACTCGGTGTTCTAAATCATTCCTGAGATATCCATCGCCAATAACCGAGAAATTGTATTCATATCCTTTGGAGCAAAGATCTCGAGCGATATCTATGAATATCGAAGGACTTTTTTGGTGAGTAAGTCTCCCTACAAAAGCAATGTGCTTTGGAGATTTGTTTTTGGATGTTGAAGCTTTGATATCCAATATGTTTGGAACCACCTGGATCTTGCTGGAATCAATTCCATAAGCACCAACAATGGTGTATTTCAATTTTTGACTGACAGCAATAATTAGATTAGCGCTATCAAATCCAGATTGTTCTTCATCCACTACATGTTGTTGTGCATAAATACCATTGCGATCATGCTCCGTGCTATGGGTGTGAAGTATGATTGGTAATCCCAGCGTTTTTTTGATCAAAACCGCTGCTCGGAACGTGATCCAGTCATGAGCGTGCACCACATCAGGTTTAGACTTCTTCGCGACCTGTACTGCGAGCATAGCATATTTGAGAATCTCGGCACTCAGATTCGCCTCATAGGTGCCAGTCAATTCAATACGCTCGAGTAACTCAGATTCTTCTGTGGGTTCGAGGACAGTCTTGGTAACGGTTTTCGTTTTAGCGAATAACTCAGGTGCCAGATACGGCATTAATAAACTACCAATTGAGGTTTCTGATAAATTCTCCGAATAGACCTTCTTTTCTTTCCATAAATCCACATCTGGTTTAAGTGTGGAAGCGTCTACCAACTTTACATCACTACTCACCTGGCTTTTGTTTTTCTTAGGCAATAGAAAGGTTACCTGATGACCCTTACCGGCCATTGCCTCTGCTAAACTTTTACTGGCTACACCTAATCCACCTGAAATTTTTGGCGGGAATTCCCACCCCAGCATGAGTATTTTCATTGAGTACTAGTTTGAGACAATAAGATAAATAGGATTATTGATTAGAGAAATCGATTGGTGTAGAATTTGACTTAATCGTATTTAATTCGGAGAATTTCCGATTTGATTTTGTGTTCCTGAAAAAAGTCCAACCAGAATAATTGCTGTGCAGAAAGGTGATCATTGGGTGACTTGATCTCGTAGAAATGGTAATCATCATTATTCCAAATGAATAGATCCGGAAATCCAGCGCTGTTATCTTTTACGTTTCTAGACATCTCAAGTAAAACCGCTTTAATTCCTTTCAAAGGAAGATGTTTGATACATGCTTCCAGTGTAGGTAGCAATGATTCATGCCAACCCACCAGGTAATTGTTGATGCCTTCCTTTTCCTGGTAAGTTGATTCTAGAAACGATTGAAATTGCTTCTTACTTTTTAGGCGGCTTAGTTTCGTGTCCAGATGTGTCTTACGGTTGGTGTAAAAAGCCTCTGTGTGGAGATCACTTGGCATGCGCTGTAATGGATTGTGAAATGTAGCGTGATCGTTGCCAAATAACTCTTCCCAGAAGACCAGACCAAATAGTCCTCTCCATAGGTAGTTTTCTGAATGAATTCCTGTATAACCTCTCGCTTCATAATAAGCAAGTGCATGTTGCTCCACTCTTGCGCCTTCTGGTTCGGAAATCAAGATTTCAGGACTTTCGTTAATTCTGGCAGTGGTACTTCGGTAATTCCGTTTGCTTTTCTTTCCCAGAAAATCCTTGGCAAAGATCTTTTCGCTGGCATTATAGGGAGATTCAAAAGCAACCTCAGCGATTTCACGAGCCGTATCTGATTCACCAAGTTTTTCGTGAATCCTTATTCGTCGCTCTCTAGCTGGATGTTTTCTTGCTAAAGCATAATAGTTGAGGGACTCCTCAAGATGTCCTGCCTTTTCAAAGTATTCTCCCAGTCGGAGCATAAAACGATCTCCAATTTTTCTGGATTTTGGGTGATTGAGATAAAGGCTCCAATTAACTGCACCACATAGCTCGGCTATCTCCTTAGGAAGCAAAACGGGAATGGCATGACGGATAGTACGGTCCCATTTGTAGAGCTCAAAGACACTTTTGGCTTCCTCCAGGTAATCAAACCAGGGCGTGAACTCCTTGTCGTCCATGTTTTCCAACTTCACATTACCAATGTCCCGGATGACGAACTCGGTCATCATGCCATGAGCATGACCAAAAAAGAGCAGCTTCAAATATTCTATTTGATCCTGAACAAGCAAATGCATGATGGTGTATTTGGATCGAAGCGCATCATAATCAGAAGAATTATTCTCTTCAGCCAATTCTACGATGATGTCGTCTTTGTATTTCTTCTGAAACTCCCTACCTGGGAATAATTGATTCAATTCACTTTTTGTGAACAGATTGAATAACAGAAAATCATTTGGTGGGTCCAGTGAAACGATCTCCGCTTCTACTAACTCTTCTGCAGCTGCTGGAATGTTCTCAATCTCCGCGTAAGTAAATTTTTCCAATCGGAAATACTCTCCTTTTCGGTTCATCATGCGAACCATCAGACATTGTGCATCCTCGCTGAGGCTATTAAATAGAGCTATAAAGCTTTCGTCATCTTCTGACAATAAGTGAGTAGATCCTTCTGAAATAAATTCGATCAGGTACTTGAAGTAATCCAGATAATACTTTGGGGGTAATATGATTTTTTCCTGATCAGCCATCTCCTTGCAATTTTACGAATCCTGTGGAGATCAGATTGAAAGAATACCAATAAATTACCTTCTAATGTCAGAATTGGTTTCCATCATTATTCCTACTTACAACAGGTCCGAGACCCTGTGTCGTGCACTTAGTTCTGCTGTCAATCAAGAATATACTGATATTGAGGTTGTTGTAGTGAATGATGGAGGAGATGAGAAGACCACTCAGAATGTTGTGAGTGATTTTGTCAATGTAAAATTGATTCATCAGTCAGTTAATAAAGGAGTTTCTGCCGCACGGAATGCCGGGATTAGAGCGGCTACTGGGGACTACTTACTTTTTTTGGATGACGATGACGAACTGGATCCGAACTTTCTAAGTCAGATCATAGCTGAAAAGGATCTATCTGCTGAAGTTATTATTGGATTTGCTCAATTGAAAGGTGATTACAGTGACCCGCACTTCAAAAAAATTAAGCGATACAATGAAATTCTGTACTCAACATTCCATAATTCCCCGCCAGCTTCCTGGAATTATTTTTTACAATACATGCCTGCCATACATAGCATAGTTTTTAAAGCAGATGTTTTCAAACTGATCCAGTTTGATGAAGAAATCAACTATGGAGAAGATCGTTTATTGATGCTTAATCTGCAGAACAAAAACGTACCAATACAAGTCACTCAGTTTTGCGCTGGGTACTATTATTATAAGAGATCAAATTATTCCTCAAAGGATGTATTGGCATTTATTGTCAGATCAAGGTTAGAGATCACATCGGGTTATGGTATTTCATATACACATCTATTAGAAGCATACCTTCATGTCAAAAGTTCAAATTTTGGATTGGCTATTCGTTCAATGATTCATTCTTTCAAAAGTCCTTATGTCGTTGTGAAACAGTTTCTTCTGTTCTTACGTTTGATCAAATTGCGATGAACATGTAGTCAACCTAATTCTACTCGAGACGACTTAATCTAATGAAGTATTTTTACGCATCACTGACACTGATGACTTGCTACCTAGTGCAAGCTCAAACCCTTACCATAGGGGACGTAAACCCACATACTGTAGACGTAAGAGCATTTAATTTATCTCAATCCACCGATGTGGAAATCACAGGAACTGGAGGAATCTTCAGAGATGATTACAAACTGCTGGTTTACTACGGGTGGATATTGGATAGCAAAACCAGAAAGGTTGTTTGGCATGCATATGACGATATCCGAGACAAAGAGGATTTGGAAGATCGCCAGGGTAAGTTTGAATTGAATGATGACATCCGATTGCCGGCCGGGAATTATGAATTGTATTTTACAGGGGCACACCACAACTATGGCTGGGGAGGTGAATGGGGTCTGGAAGATTTAGGTGATTTATTGGAAGAAATTTTCGATAGCAGAAGTAAAGAGAATTTCAGACGAACGTTGCAGGATGATTTGTTTATTCAGGTTCGTGGAGATGGATTGCGAGAAGTAGCTGTAAGCAACCTGATGGAGTCGCAACTGAAAGATGCCATTGCTTATTTCGTGAGAGCAGAGGATAGTGAGCTGTTCGAGCAAGGTTTTTCTATATCCAGACCTACCAACATTCGAATCTATTCGATTGGAGAAGGAAGAAAGGATAATACGTTTGATTTCGTTCGGATTGTGGATGCAAACTCTCAGGAGCGTGTTTTTGAAATGAATTATCGAAACACTCGTTTTGCTGGTGGAGCTGATAAGAATATTAAATTGGATGAGACCATTGAGTTGCCTGCTGGCTCGTACATTGTGAGCTATAGGACAGATGACTCTCATTCTTATAAGTATTGGAATTCACTACCACCAGATGATCCTCAGTTTTGGGGAGTAGCCGTTTTTCCTGCCACATCTGTAGATAAGCAAAATGTTATTCCGTACTCCGCACCAAAAACACTTGAGCCAATTGTTGAACTCACCAGGGTTAGAAATTATGAATTAGTATCCACTGGATTTGAGCTGAAGAAAGACATGGATTTGCGAGTACTATGTATTGGTGAGCGTGATGGAAGTGATGATATGGCTGATTTTGGATGGATCGTCGATGCAGATACGCGAGAGACAGTATGGAAAATGAAGTCTTATCGATCAGAGCATGCTGGTGGTGCTGACAAGAATCGAGTTGTTAAGGATAAAATTGAATTGCCCGAAGGTAAATACATTGCTTATTATAGAACGGATGGTTCTCATGCCTACAACTCTTGGAATAGCTCTCGCCCGGAAGACGAAACCCATTGGGGGATTACCCTTTGGGCGGTTGATGAATCCGATATGGGTGCTGTGGCATACTTTGACGAAGACTCATATACTGCAGAAAATGTTGTGGTAGACATCAATATGATCACTGATCGTGATTACCGAAGAGAACATTTCTCTTTGGAGAACACTACCAAAGTAACCATTCTAGCCATGGGGGAAGGATCTGATGGCAGAATGAATGATACCGCCTGGATCAAAAACATGGACACTGGAAGGATTGTTTGGGAAATGGACTACTACGATACCGAACATGCAGGTGGAGCTAGAAAGAATAGAAGAATCACTGAGACGATCACATTGCCATCAGGTGAATACAATGTGTACTATGAATCGGATGGTTCGCATAGTTTCACCAGGTGGAATGCGCCACCTCCGGATGATCCCCAAAGCTATGGAGTACGTATCCTGGTAACCGAATAAAACATTTGAACCATCCACCTAAAACTGGATGGTTTTTTATTATGTCGGTAGGGTGTTAATGGAAGTTGCCGTTTCATAAGCAACCAAAGCATAACCAACATGATAAAATTGAATCGTTATTTTTTACCAGTACTGTTTTTTCTGGCAATGTCAATTGTTTCTTGTGATACAGAGGATCCGATGGTAGATGAAACAGAGGAAGAACAACAAAAGGAGGAAGAAGAGGAGACTGACGCTATCGATATTAGTGTCTTAGTGTCCAAATTCTACAATGAGTCTGCATTGACAATTACGATAGAGGATGATTATGTGATTATCGAATCAGGAAATTTCCCAGATCACAAGAGCATGTATTATTCCCAAAACAGCGATCTCTATGAGTCCTATGACGAGCCGAATAATCCTGATTTCAAGCAGAATCCTAATAGTATCGAGGTGCAGGATTTTGTTTACAAGATCCCGAGATACCCGACTGAAGCTACGAACAAGGAAACAACCCCAATGGGTCCAATGGGAGTAGCTGTGAATAGTGTGGCTTTTTTCAATCAACAGGCGGCACCAGGGGATGATATATTGGAGGAGCTGAATACATTTGATCAATATGAGGGTCATCCGGCTCAATCAGGAGATTACCACTATCACATTGAGCCGATATGGTTGACTGAAAATGCACTGGACAAAGAGTCCTTTCTGGGGCTGTTGTTGGATGGATTCCCAGTGTATGGTCCAGAAGAAGACGGAAAAACCATCACCAACGACGATCTGGATGACTATCATGGTCACGTCGGCGCGACCTCAGAGTTTCCTAATGGAATTTATCATTATCATATCACTGAGGATCTACCATGGATTAATGGAGATGGATTCTATGGTGTACCAGGTACCATTACACAGTAATGAGAGGAGTATTCGTAATCATCGTTTTTTTGCTCGTAGCGTGCTCAGCGACTCCAGAAATGGAGGTTTCTGCTGAGTATCCTGGATTGGGGTATCAAAATGGAGTTCTTGGTTTGGACTCCATCCCCTTTTCCGGGTATGTGGTAGCACACAATGAGTCTAATATACTCTTGTCCAGAACACCCTATAAGAATGGTCAGGAGCATGGTGTGAAAGTGGCTTACTATGAGGATGGGCAAGTTCGCTATTACAGAAATTATAGCAATGGAGAAAAGGATGGAGTTCATCAGGGATTTTATCCGGGAGGAGCTAAAAAATTTGAGTATCGATTCAAAAAAGGAGAAAATATCGGTACTCACTATGACTGGTTTGAAAATGGACAGCTTGCCAAGTTGACCAATTTTAAAGAGGGGAAACCTTTTGGAGAACAAAAAATGTGGCGTTCCGATGGGAAAATTAGATCCAACTATGTGATTCGCGAAGATGGAAGGAGATACGGGCTAGTAGGGTTGAAGCGATGCAAAAACATTGACACGGAAGAGGAAGAAATTGAACCACTAACAGCAGCTATTTATGATCAGAATTAGTTTAATCTTCCTTTTAGGAATATACCTGTTTGGGTGTGATTCCAAATCAACCAAGGTATCAATGCCTTATTACACGCAGGCAGATTTTACACCAAAATGGATAGCAGGTAACGTAGATACCATTCATCAGGTCGCTGATTTTTCCTTAACTAACCAGGATGGACAAATCATAACCAATGCTGACCTGAAAGGTAAGATCTATGTGACCAATTTCTTTTTCACCATCTGTCCGACGGTCTGTCCAAAGATGACTAACAACCTACAGCGTGTCCAGGAGGCATTTGCTCAGGACGATGAGGTTATGTTAGTGTCGCACACGGTCATGCCATGGTTAGACTCAGTGGAAGTGCTAAAGGAGTATGCACTCAAAAATGAGATTCAAACCAACAAATGGCAATTATTGACGGGAGATAAGAGTCTCATCTATCAACTGGGGCGACAGTCCTACTTTGCAGATGAAGGATTTGGTAAGTCAGTGACTGATATGGATGACTTTTTGCATACCGAAAACATAGTTTTGGTAGATGGAAATCAACACATCAGAGGAGTATACAATGGGACATTGCCATTAGAAATGACGCGACTTATTGAAGATATCCAAAGACTGAAACTGGAGACTACTGAATCTAGCTAAGTACTTCTTCTACAGTCGATTCGCCAATTTCATTCTCACCATCCCAGCTCCATTTTTCATAGAGTTTGATGCGGCCATCCTCCATAAGTTCAGGAGTGGAGGTGCACTTGCCACTGCGAATCTTGCCTTCTTCATTCACATGTTGGTAAGAAAACTCCAGGGAGTTGTCCTCTTTTACCAATCCTGTGATAGTTCCTAGTTTGATTTTGGAACCCTGATATACAGCCCAAAGCACATCGTCTTGTTGGGAATAATGGAATAAGGTATTACTATCAACTTCACCTGTCTCGCTATTCGAGACTACCTGAAAACGCTTCTTGTGGTAATTAATCTTCAATGATTCTGAGTTTTGCAAAACTTAGTAATAGGGTTTTTTCACCAACAGTTTCAAAGTCCACACGGGCCTTTCTGTTAGCTCCATCTGCATCTATAACGGAAACAGTTCCAAATCCGAATTTTGGATGCTCTACCTTCATTCCTTCAGTCAAACCAGAAGTATCGCTTGGTTTGAAATCAGGACTTGGTTGATGTTTCGGTGCAGATGCAAATTTTCTGTTGCTCTTGTCTTTTTGTAAGTTGTTGACAAAGTTTTTGGTCACATAACTCTCCGCCGAGCTCAATGGTGCAGTGCTGGAGAATTTGCGATTTACTTTGATGTATTGAGGATCCACCTCTTCAATGAATCGACTTGGTTCACATGCTTTTAGTCGTCCAAACCGATACCTGTTAAGAGCATAACTTAAATGCAGCTTTTCCTTAGCTCGTGTAATGGCTACATAGAACAAACGTCTTTCTTCTTCCAGGTCAGCTCGGCTACTCAGCATCATTTGAGAAGGGAAAAGTTCTTCCTCCATACCCACGATGTAGACATATTTGAATTCCAACCCCTTAGCCATGTGAATGGTCATCAAAGTGATGGCTTCTTCCGGGTTGGCATTTCGATCCTCGTCGGTTAATAGCGTTACCTCTTGAAGGAATGCAGCCAGACTTTTGTCCTCACGCTCCTGATCATCAGTAAACTCTTTGATAGCGTTGAGCAATTCCTGAACGTTCTCGTACCGGCTCATTCCCTCAATGGTCTTGTCAGCATAGAGTTCTTTCAGTAGACCCGAGTTTTTTGCCACCAGTGCTGCAGTATCATAAGCATCTTTCTTCTCTGAAGTCAATCTGAAGCTCTTGATCAAGTTGACATATTCTTCTACTTGATTGCCACCACGACCACCTACATAGGTGGTAGCATTGGTCATGATGTCCCAAAGTGGTTTCTCATTCTCCGCAGAGGCTACGACTAGTTTTTCTATCGTTCCAGGGCCGATTCCACGTTTGGGAAGGTTGATGGAGCGCCTCATCGCTTGCTCATCATTTGGATTCACAATGAATCGTAGATAAGCGATCAAGTCCTTAATTTCTTTGCGCTGATAGAACGAAAGTCCTCCAACTACTCGATACTTTAAGTTATTTCTTCTGAGGGCTTCTTCCATCGCCCTGGATTGACTGTTTGTGCGATATAAGATGGCAAAGTCGTTGTTGCTCGACTGGGTTTGCATCTTGGTTTCAAAGATGGAGGAGGCGATCAATTTTCCTTCTTCATTGTCGGAGGTTGCTTTGATTAACTCAATTAAGTCTCCGTCTTTATTATCTGTCCAAACGTTCTTTTTGAGCTGCGCTTTGTTCTTGTTGATGACTGAGTTGGCAGCTTGTACGATGTTTTTCGTAGAGCGATAGTTCTGCTCCAATTTAATCACTTTGAGATCAGGATAATCCCTTTCGAAATTGAGGATGTTTTGGATATCAGCTCCACGGAAGGCATAAATGCTTTGAGCATCATCGCCTACTACAGCGATATTTTGTCGAACAGCAGCAAGTCGTTTCGCAATCAAATACTGCGAGATGTTCGTATCCTGAAACTCGTCAATTAATAGGTAGTGGAAGCGATGTTGGTATTTATTCAATACATCTGGATGCTCTTGAAATAAGACGTTAGTGTTGAATAAAAGGTCATCAAAATCCATGGCGCCGGCATTGAAACAGCGAGTCACATAGGCCTGATATAGCTTGCCCATTTCTGGACGCATGTTGGACGCATCGTCTTCAGCATAGATTGGATTGTTAATATAATCTCTCCAGGAGACCAACCTGTTTTTCGCCGCAGAGATCCGGTTGTAAACTACATTGGCTTTATACAGTTTATCATCGAGATTCTTTTCCTTCACAATTTGCTTGATCAGGGTTTTTGAATCGTCCGTATCGTAAATGGTGAAGTTGCTGGGGTAACCCAACTTAGAAGCTTCCGATCTGAGGATTCTAGCAAATACCGAGTGGAAGGTGCCCATGTAGAGGTTTTTTGCCTCGTTTCCCACGATCTTCTCAATCCGATCTCTCATTTCACGAGCAGCTTTGTTGGTAAACGTTAGCGCCATAATGTTGAAAGGATCTACGTTGTGATGCCGCATCAGATGTGCGATTCTGTAGGTCAAAACCCGTGTCTTTCCAGAACCAGCACCTGCTATCAGCATGGTGGGGCCTTCTGTGTTTACTACGCCTTCTCGCTGTGGGGGATTGAGTTCGTTGAGATAGTCTGCCTGCACTTCACTTGCCATCCTGCAAATCTAATAGTATCAACTTAGATCTGCCTTTGTGATTCGGAGAAATGCATCTCAAAATTTCAGATCGAAATCATTTTGATTGCTGGTTCGTTATATTCCTATGATCTCGCCTCCTAAGTCGCTCATTTATTTTGGTTTACTTCTTTTGGCTGCTTCGGCTTCTGCTCAATATTATTTTCTTGGGACAGCAGGAAATATGCCTAATGGATGTATCCAGTTGACACCTGATGAGCCTTATGCCGAAGGGCTCGCCTACAATTATCAAAAACTCGATTTGACCAGATATTTCGAAATACAGTTTGACATCTATCTTGGTGATAAGGATGCTGGCGCTGACGGTATAACCTTTGTGGTGCACAATGATGTGCGAGGTTATGAAGCATTCGGTCAGTGGGGAGAGTGCATGGGTTATGGCCGGTTTAATCCGTATTCACCTGGGAACTCCATTGATCCGTCTGTGGCAGTAGAGTTCGATACCTATCCCAATCGCTATCAGAATGATCCGTTATGCGATCATGTGGCCTATTTAGAAAACGGTGTAAGCAGGCATGAAGTCTATTGGAACAACGATGATTCCGACTACAACATGGAAGACGATCGATTACATGATTTTCGTTTTCGGTGGAATCCAGAATCGAAATTGCTACAGGTATTTTGGGATGGACAGGTAGTAGTAGAGACAGAAAGAGATCTGATCAATGATGTTTTTGATGGAGAAACTCAGGTGATCTGGGGATTTACAGCAAGTACCGGACGCGCACATAACTTGCAATATTTCTGCTTAAGGCGAATGGTTTACAACTTGCCTACAGAAGGAAGCGATAGAAGTGGTTGAGTACCACCAACAATAGAAATCCGACTAGAACGCCTATTTCTAACACAAGAAGGATGTTTTTCCAGTTTGGTTTATCCTTTTTCACAAGATTCTCACTAGTGCTGTACAATGGTTGATGTTTAAAGTCTCTTTTAAAGAGCAACAAATTAAAAGAATATTACCGAATTATTAACCCGACTTAATGGCTAAAAAATCGTAAAACTCACATTTTCGAATGAATTATTAGCCCTTTCGATGGTTTCAGGTAAGAAATGAAAGTGATAGATTCGCACCATGAGCTCTGGAAAGATGGTGTATTTTCATGTAGGTTTAGGTAAAACGGGATCCACATTTTTGCAGCAGGAGGTTTTTCCTAAGTTCGATGGAATACACTATGTTGGTCCACAGCAATATAAAAAAGTAGCCAGGATTGTTTCTCAATCACGTCAATCCAAGATTTTAGTCTCCAGGGAGTTTGATAAGCAATTAGAGGAAGAGCTAAGATCTTTTTGTGAGCAAATTTCCAATGTGAAGGTGATTGTTTGCTTTAGGCGACAGGATGAGTGGATGGCTTCCCAGTACCGCAGACGTGTGAAAAATGGCTGGTTGATGTCTTTCCATGAATTCATTGATGTGGAGAAGAATACTGGATATTGGAAAGCGGAGGAGCTCTTTTATCAACCAAAAGTGGAGTTGATCCGATCCATCACGGGAAATGATCCTTTGGTGTTGGTATATGATGAACTCCGAGATGATCCACAAGCCTATTTGAAGCGTATTTCTGATTTTATTGGAATCAAGCTACCTCAAAATATTTCCTTCAAACCTCGTCATCGATCATTTAGCGACAAGCAGTTGATTGTACTGCAGACATTTTGCCGAAAGTTTGTGAAGTCTGTCCCCAGAGGCCGATCCAATAAATTAGTGCATTGGTTGCTCTATCGGCCAGTTTGGTTTTTTTATCATATAGTGTTGTACGCTGCGAAGTTTATTCCCTGGAGTCTGATCTCACGAAAGGAGTTGATTATATCAGATGAATTGGAGGCGGTGAAACGGTTTTTTGAGGAAGATTGGAAGAAAGTTGTCTATAATTCAATCAGTTAAGTCGAAAAAGGAAATCCGGGTTTTGAATTTTTAAGGAAAAGATATTCTTTTGAAGTCTAACCTTAAACTAACCATAATGATCATCAAGAAACCTATTCTGGGTATTCTATTGACCCTATTTATTGTTTTTATTGTCAAAGCTCAAGACAAAATCAAATTCGGTAAAGTGTCCGACGATTTATTGGAAATGGAATACTATGAGAGGGATTCCACAGCAGAGGCTGTTATTCTTAGCGATATCGGACACTATGATAAAGTATCCTTTAATTTCTACCGACACCTTAGAGTGAAAATTCTAAAAACCTCAGGTACCAAATGGGGCAACTGGACTTTTAATGTTCCTTCAAAAGGTAATATTGAAGGTTGGGTATACAACCTTGAAAATGGGGAAGTAGTCAAGGAGAAATTACGAAACTCTTCGATCTATGAAGAAGAGCTTGTTGAAGACTATATTGTTTACAAGGTTTTCATGCCAAACATAAAAGTGGGTTCTGTATTCGAAATAAGGTATTCGATTCCAACTGTACCCTTTGAATGGAGGTTTCAGGAGGAGATACCTGTGGTATATAGCGAGCTGAAGTTGGATCAGTCAGAGTATCTTAATTACAGCATCAATTCTGTTGGGTTTGCACCTATTGAGACCGTTGAGTGGGGGCGTCATTGGATTGCTCGTGATATGCCTGCTTTTGAAAAGGAACCCTATATGAGACATTATAGCAACTACATTACCAAGTTTGAAATAGAGCTCAAATCTGTTCAGATTCCTGGGGTTTTGTATCGCACCTATACTACCTCATGGGAAAGAGTAGGTGGTTATTTTGATAACAATGAATATGTAGGTGGTGTATTTAGAAATTCCATGTTCCTCAACGAATTTGCTAAATCTGTAAAAGACCTGGATATATCCATGGAAGAAAAAATTGATACAGCATACAATTACATTAAAGACAATATCAAATGGAATGGAAATGTTACTTTGTATGCCAATAACGATTACCGTAAAGGATTCCTGACAGAGCATTCGGGCAACTCTGCAGAGATCAATTTGCTACTCACCTCATTGCTTATGAAAATGGATTTACCTGCTGCTGCGGTATTACTCTCTACCAGGAGTAATGGGGTTTTAAATCCGCGTATTCCTTCCATCAATAAATTAGATTATGTCTTGGCTATGGTCAAAACGGAGGAAGGTTCAATTTTATTGGATGCGACTGATGATGATTTGCAACCAGGTTATATAGCTGAAAGAAGTATCAATGGCAGAGGAAGATGGTTTGATAAGGATTATACTGGTTGGGTTGATTTGGATCCTAAGGGCCCAATTTTGAAGTCGAGTTATTTAATCAATGTGAAACAATTGGATGGTGAGTATAAAGCCACCATTCAGTCTAAGTTTTCGGATTATAGCTATTTGCGCTGGAAAGATGATTTTGAAGAAGAGGGCTCTGAAGCTGCATATACGGCCTCTATTGAGAGTGACTTTCCAGGTATGATTGTGGAAGAATATTCTAATGAGATCGATAAAGAAGGTATGAACGCAAGTGAGAGCCTGGAAGTGGATATCACCGAACTTGTAGATGACCTGGGAGATGAGGTTTATCTTCCTACCATATTTGTGAAAGAACTCAAAAATCCTTTCAATAAGCCGGATCGTAAGAACCCTATTGATTTCACCTTACCAATTACTGAACAGTATTTTATGACTTATGAATTGGAAGGAGGGTACGTGGTGAGTTCAATGCCCGAATCTGTTCGATTTGCATTACCTGAGGACGGTGGAGATTTCCTGTTTATTTGCAATGCTGTTGGAAATAAGATACAGGTGCAGTGTAAGATCAATATTAAAAAGGCTTATTTCCTAGAAACCCAATATCCATTTATTCAATCATTTTATACTGAAATGATCAATAAATTGACTGAATCCATCCAAATCAATAAGACATGATAAGGGGAGTTATTTGTTTCTTTTTGGCTTTCAACTCCTTTGGATTGTCCGCTCAGGAATTTGCCAGAATTAAGGAATCAAGGACCGTTTACACGATAAACTCTCCGAAGAGTGCCACAATTAGCTACAATCATGAAGTAGAAGTTTTTGAAGAGCGAGGCCTTCCTAGTAGTCTTATTGTTGAGCAATTGGGTGATTATATAGGCATCGGAAAGGTGAGTCTAACTATTCTGGATGCTTCAGGCAATAAGGTTCGTAAATTATCCAAGTCGGATGGAGTAAATATGGCAGTGAATGAGTCGTTTGAAATTGACGACTCTAAAATCTTCTATTTGGATCCTGAGTGGGAGATTTATCCCTTCACAGCACTTATTGAATATGAAATAGATTATAGCGGATTTACAGCCCTTCCTACCTGGAGTCCTCGTCTGGATTACAATGTTTCAGTAAATCATTCCTCAGTGGAAGTGTTTTACTCATCAGAAATGTCTGTAAAATTGGTACCACTCCAGGGACTGGATGATGGAATTGAAATTTCTGGAGACCCTAAATACATCGGTCGAAAATGGGAAGTGAATGATTTGAAAGAATATTTGAATTTACCGTTTAGCAAGGCAATCTCTGAAGCTACTCCGAAGCTAATGGTCGTACCATCAGCTTTTGAATTAGATGGTAAACCTGGAAGAATGGATTCATGGGTTTCATTTGGAGATTGGTTCTATGATCTTAACACGGATCTGGGTGAGTTGTCAGATAAAACAAAAATTGAAATAACTACTCTTGCTAACTCCAGTTCGAATAAGCGTGAGACCGTCGAGAAGGTATTTAAGTACATGCAGTCAAGAACTCGATATATTTCCATTCAGCTTGGAATTGGAGGATTCAGGTCATTACCGATTGATTTCGTGGATGCAAAGGGCTACGGCGATTGTAAGGCATTGTCTACGTATACGAAATCTATGTTGGAATACCTCGGTATTAAGTCAAACTATGTGCTTGCCAATGCTGGACCAGAAATGTACAAGGTAAACCAAACAATACCGAGTAATCAGTTTAATCACGTACTACTAGCGACTATTTTGGAAGAGGATACCATCTGGATGGAGTGTACAGATCAGATGGTTCCTATAGATTATTCCGGCTCCTTCACTGATAATAGAAAGGTTCTCTGGATTGAGAAAGGCAATAGCAAAATAATCCAGACACCTGAATATACCTTTGAGGATAACGTGGAAAAACGGACCGTTGAGGTAAGGTTATATGATGATCAATCTGCTTTACTAAATGTCGGCTTGACGAAACAAGGAGTGTTTTATGATGATGCAAGATCTTATCAGAGCATGACAGATGTGGATCTTAAAAATTACAATCACAGACGCTGGCCATTCAAAGATTATGAAGTGAGTGATTTTAACTTTTCTCATGAAGAATCTGAGACTACACTGGAGGAGTCTATGCAAGTATGGGTACGCGGGTTTCATAAACAAGTTAAAGATCGCTTAATAATCAAGGCGGGAGTCCTCGGTGAAAACTTTGTTATTACCAACACAGATTCGGCCAATGCCTATGTGGAAATTAAACGAGCTTCAACTACTCAGGACGAGTACATGATTAAGATTCCTGAAGGATTTATTCTTGGAGGAAGTATTGAACCGGTCTCCATTGATAACAAATATGGTACCTATGAATTATCAGTGACCAAGAGCGATGATCAGGCATTAATTACTAGAAAACTGGTGTTGAAAAAAGGAGAATATGAGGGGGGAGACTTCTTTGAATTTAAAGAGTTCATTGATGATGTACGGAAGGCAGATAATACTAAGCTGATGCTTCGGACGAAGACTTGATGAGCTTAATTGCTTACTAATCCCCACTAATTATATTTAGCAGTTATATACAATATAGGCAACTTAAAACATAAACTGAATGCCTCCTTTTTTGAAGTATTTAGCAGGAGCAACAACTGCAATTGTGCTAGGAATTCTTTTACTGAATCGATCAGCCAAAACGAAGGAAGAATTTATTAAAATCGAAGGTGCCGTAACATATTTTGACAAACAGTTTGAAAACCTTCCAACAAGAGATTTAGGCAAATACAGGTATCTCGTAATTGGTGGAACTAGTAGGGTATTTGAGATATTTATTGGGAACGAACCCGGTGATTTCAGTCCAGAATTTGAACGCATGGACGAACTAACAATCGGAGATACGGTAACTCTTTACTACGATGATAACTCGTATACAGAAGGCCAACTGGTAAACAATCTGGCAAGATTTATTGACCGAGATAAAGAACCAATTTTTATAGAAAGCTCAAAAACTGATAAAACACTCGGCTACATTGTAGTGGGACTTGGTTTTGCATTGGTAATAGTCATTTTAACCCTGAAGAAAATAGGGAAAATAGATTAATGGCCTGTATCTAATAATCTTTATTGAAGAGGACTCCATTAAGCAGCAGGTAAATGAAACTTTTCATTTGGTGACAACACCAAATGAGGCGAATAAACTATCAAGTTTCTAACCTGGTGATATTCACCCCATCCTTTCCAACAGCTTCTCAAATTGTTCTTCGATGATTAACTCATCATGCTGCTTCTGTGATAAGAAACCTTCCTCCACGCTGTGATCAATAAACGCAAAGAATTTGTCGAAGTAACCTGCTGTGTTGAGGAAAGCACAGGGTTTGTTGTGATAACCAATCTGGTGCCAGGTAAACACCTCAATGATTTCTTCCATCGTGCCAATGCCACCAGGTAATGCCACAAACCCATCAGATAAGTTAGCCATCATTGCTTTGCGCTCGTGCATGGTTTTGACGATGTGTAGCTCTGTGAGTCCATTATGACCTACTTCCCATTCCATAAGTTTCTCGGGAATCACGCCAATAACTTTGCCGCCATGTTCCAAAGCAGCATCAGCTACCACACCCATCAGACCTACTTTTCCGCCACCATAGACTACTTCTATGCCTCTTTCAGCTAATAGTTTGCCTACTTGATAGGCTTCTTCTTTGTAAATGGGGTTGTTTCCGGCACTGGAACCGCAAAATATGGCTAGTCTTTGGATCATGATGTTTAATATTTACCCGGAGGTATTTATAAGTTATTCTTGATAGGTAGATTCCTATTTTAGGTCACTCCATATCACTATCAACGTAGTTGATTTTTCAAAACTAGGTAATAGTTTGTTTTCAAGTATCATCAAACAATTATGGACTTGCTAACATTGTACTACTAACAACAGAATAAAACTCGATATGAACTATAGAAGACTTGGACGCACTGGTTTAGAAATCTCTGAAATCTCACTTGGCACCTGGCAGGTAGGAGGAGGTTGGGGAGGCTCCTTTGATCGGAAGATAGCGGATGAGATTATCCAAACAGCTCTCGATCATGGTGTCAATTTTCTGGATACTGCTGATGTATATGACGATCAGCAAAGTGAAAGAGCAGTGGCTGATTTCGTAAGGAAAGATCGTGATAAAGTATACATAGCTACTAAAATAGGTCGAAGACTCAATCCTCATACAGCTGATGCCTACACTCCCGAGGCATTGGAGGACTTTGTTAATAATGCATTGAAAAATACTGGATTAGATTACCTGGATTTGGTACAGCTACATTGTCCACCAACACCTGTATATGACTTTCAAGAGGTTTTTCAAAAGTTGGAGGAAATCAAGCAATCGGGCAAAGTACGGCACTTTGGGGTAAGTGTAGAGAAAGTAGAAGAGGCAGAGATGGCTGCAACCTATGAGGTAGTCGAGTCTGTGCAGATCATCTTCAATATGTTCCGCCAAAAGCCAGCAGATAGTTTGCTGAAAATGCTACATTCCCGAGGAGTCGGAGTGATTGCTCGTGTTCCATTAGCTAGTGGGTTGCTATCTGGTAAGATGTCTGCAGATAGAGAGTTTGATAAAAACGATCACCGACACTTCAATAGAAACGGAGAGTTGTTTGACAAAGGCGAGACATTCTCAGGTGTGCCGTTGGATTTGGGTTTAAAAGCTGTTAATGAACTGAAAACGCTATTTGGTGATGAGGCGCTTTACAAATATGCTTTGAAGTGGATTTTAGAATTTGATGCAGTGAGTACGGTAATTCCTGGTGCCAGTAGGCCTGAACAGGTTATTTCCAATATTAAGTCTGCAAGTCTTACAGATTTCAACGAGGACCAAATGAAGTCAGTGAAAAAGATTTATGATGAATATGTCAAAGCGGAGATTCATCACTTGTGGTAAGATTTATTCGCTCAAGGAAAGCTCTTTATTAAGAGCTTTCTTTAGCCATCTGCAGTAGTTCTTCCTGGCTTTTTTCTTACAATCATGTCGTTGCCTTGTTTGAATTCTTCAAACTGAGTTTGACCTTCATTTAGAATTGGATTAACCTCTTCTTGCTCCATGCAAGATGTTCCAAGAGCCGCAACGACTAAGCAGAACATTAATTTGATCATTAGTTTTTTCATAAGACTTTAATGTTTAGTTAAAATCCAAAATAACGGAATTATATGAAAAACTCAAATAAGATCCCCTAGGAGGTTCGATCAAAGTGCAATGCATTTCGTGGATTTAGGTAAAAAAATTACGCGCCAGGTCGTAAGGGGCGCGTAATCTGAAGAGGATTGAAGAAGTATGTGTACTCAATCTATTGTTAAAGTTCGGCAATAAATCGGTCAGATACAATACCACGAAAAGGGTATTTTGAGTCTTACTTCTTCAATTTGATGTTGTACAAGTCAAGTCTTCTGTCCTTGAGGTTTCTGACACTTCCAAATTCATGCAGCTCTTTCAGTAGCTCCAAATCCAGGTCCCCAATGACGGTCATTTCCGTATTTGGAGTTGCTTCGGCTTTGATAGCATTAGTTGGGAACGCAAAATCCGAAGGGGTGAAAATAGCACTCTGAGCATATTGGATGTCCATATTGTTCACCTTTGGTAAATTTCCTACACAGCCAGCCACCGCTACATAGCACTCATTCTCAATAGCTCGAGCTTGAGCACAGTATCTCACACGGTTGTATCCATTAGGCGTATCGGTTAAGAATGGGACAAATAGTATTTGCACTCCTTGCTCTGCATACAGACGAGAAATTTCTGGAAACTCTACGTCATAGCAAATGGTAATACCGATTTTACCAGCATCCGTATCGAATACTTTCACTTTGTTGCCTCCGGTCATACCCCAGGAGGACTGTTCAGATGGAGTGATATGGATCTTTTCGTAGCTATCCCAGGAGCCATCTCTGCGACATAAGTAGGATACATTGTATAAATGTTCTCCTCGTATTTCAGGCATGGATCCAGTGATGATGTTTACATTGTAGGCGATGGCAAACTCAGTGAATTTTTCACGCAGGTATTGGGTGTGTTTGGCTAGACCTCTGATAGCCTCTGGTTCCCCCAGGTGGTTGAATTCTGCCATTAAAGGTGCATTGAATAGTTCCGGGAACAGAATAAAATCTGATTGATAATCCCCAAAAGCATCAATGAAGTATTCCATTTGCTCCACAAGTGAGCTTACGTCTTTGAAGGGACGCATTTGCCATTGTACCAGGCCAATTCTAACATAAGTTCGTGGGGCATTGATTAGTTGTTCCTTCTCTACATAGTAGATATTGTTCCATTCCAGAAGTGTGGCATAGTCCTTGGATTTGGTGTCTCCTGGAAGATAGTTTTTTAATATTTTCTTTACATGGAAATCGTTGCTGATCTGGAAATTCAAAATAGGATCATGAATCTCTCTTACTTTCACCGCATCAATGTATTGGCGAGGAGTCATTTCATCAGCATATTCGGCATAGTTGGGAATTCTTCCTCCGGCAACAATGGACTTTAAGTTGAGGTTTTCGCAGAGTTCTTTACGTCCATCATAGAGCCTTCTGCCTAAACGCATGCCTCTGAAGTCCGGGTGTACGAACACATCAATGCCATAGAGCACGTTCCCATCCTCATCATGAGTATTAAAAGTCTCGTTACCCGTTATTTTACTGTACGTATGGTTGTCTCCGAATTTTTTATAATCTACGATGATGGCAAGGGCAGCAGCAACCATTTTTCCTTCTACTTCGATACAGAGCTGTCCCTCAGGGAACACCTTCAATAACCGTTTGATGTCCATCTTCTCCCAGTAGGGATCCTCAACCCCTTTATAGACTAACTCCATGATTTCCCGGAGTTCTGGATAATCAGAGAGTTGTAGGTTTCTGAGATGTACGTTCAAGGATTTGTCCTTTGAGTTATTGCTTGATGTTTCCATATTCATATAAGAATAAACCTAAATATGGACTTTTTGATTAGAACTTCTCTAAAAAGAATTCAATCTGGTAGGTGAGGATATCCTTTTCCTTAATTTTGCGACCGAATATAACCGACACTCACATGCGATATTACAATACTTTGATCGAGACTATAGGTGACACCCCGCTGGTCAAGTTGAATAGTGTCAACAAAGGGATCAAAGGAACCATACTGGTAAAAGTAGAGTATTTCAATCCAGGTAATTCTGTAAAGGATAGAATTGCGCTGAAAATGATTGAGGATGCTGAAAAAGAGGGTGTACTGAAGCCAGGAGGTACGATTATAGAAGGGACCTCTGGAAATACTGGAATGGGTTTGGCCTTAGTGGCACAGGCAAAGGGATACAAATGCATTTTTACCCTGGCCGATAAGCAATCTCCAGAGAAGATGGATATCCTCAGGGCAGTTGGTGCCGAGGTGATCGTTTGTCCTACCAATGTTTCTCCTGACGACCCAAGATCCTACTATTCTGTTGCTAAAAAATTGAATCAGGACATCCCTAATTCATTTTATCCTAACCAGTATGATAATGTCTCCAATACGGCTGCTCACTATGAGAGCACTGGGCCGGAAATTTGGAGAGATACCGATGGTAAAGTGACGCACTATGCTGCTGGTATGGGTACAGGTGGAACTATATGTGGGACTTCCAAATACTTAAAAGAGCAAAACGCTGACGTTGTTTCTGTGGCTATCGATTCGTATGGGTCGGTATTCAAGAAATATAAAGAGACAGGCATTTTTGACGAGAAGGAGATTTATCCATATCTCACGGAAGGTATCGGAGAGGATATTCTTCCCAAGAATGTAGACTTTGATATGATTGATTATATCGTGAAAGTGACTGATAAGGATGGTGCAGTGATGGCTCGAAAGCTGGCGCGGGAGGAAGGTCTTTTTGTTGGCTGGTCTTGTGGCTCTGCAGTTCATGGAGCTTTAGAATATGCCAAAGAAAACCTGAATGAGGACGATGTAATGGTGATTTTACTTCCAGATCATGGAACACGTTATTTGGGTAAGGTGTACAATGATAACTGGATGAAGGATCATGGATTCCTGGAGTCTAGGAAGTTTGCTACTGCTAAAGATATTATTGATAATAGAAATGGGTCTAGCGAACTAAAAACGATCAAAAAAGATCTAACTGTTGGTGAAGCTATTTTGACCATGAATGAAAATGGAATCGATCAGGTTCCTGTGGTGGATGGATCTGGAGAGTTTGTAGGTAGTCTTAACGATACCAAAGTATTAAAGAGCTTACTGGAAAATCCGGAGATAAAAGGTTCTGCAGTGAGTGAAATCATGGATCCTCCATTCCAGTTTGTTGGCATGGATAATACCATAGATGTATTGTCTTCTTTGATTAGTAAAAATGCAAATGCATTACTAGTAAGGGATGCGCAAAATAAAGTTCACATCGTCACCCAAAGTGACTTGTTGATGGCTATCAGTTCGAACTAAAGTTGGTTAGGAAGTTTCTGAATCCTGACTTACCTTTGATAGAGTACAAAATAAATCTTAACTCTTTGCTTGCAAGCCCTCTCTTATACGGAGAGGGTTTTTTATACTACTTCGTTGATTGCCTGCTCCAGTACCTCAGAAGACTTTACATCAGATTTACTGAGAAATTTATCAATAGGAATGTGAACGGCTTGGCTTCCGTCTAGGTGACCTGAAATCACAATTACTTTTGGGGGGTTGTCCAGAGTTTCCAATGCCTCCATACCATCCAAATAAGGCATTTCAAGATCTAGTAAGAGAACATCTGGTTGTTCTTTCACACAAGCCATTATACCTTCTACCGGATTGGAATACGTTGAGATGAGCTCTGCAGACTTAATATCTTCAAAAAAGACTTTGAGCAGTTTTAAAAATAGCGCATCATCGTCTATAGCCAGGCACTTAATCATATCTGATTACCTAAGTTTTTTTGGTTCTTCGAAACGTTAATTGGCGGGACTGGTTACTAAATTACAACTAAAAATGAATTATCAGATGAAAGATATCATATTCAGGAATAAAGACACGATGCCGATACTTGGATTAGGGACCTGGAAATCCGATAAAGGGCAAGTGTATAATGCAGTTAGAAAGGCAATTGAGGTAGGGTATCGTCACATCGACTGTGCAGCCATATATGGCAATGAAGAGGAAATTGGTGAAGCTTTTCAAGATGCTTTCAAAGCTGGAGATGTCAAACGAGATGAACTGTGGGTGACTTCCAAATTATGGAATTCAGCGCATAAAAAAGATGCAGTCAAACCTGCTTTGGAAAAAACTTTGTCTGATTTGAAACTGGACTATCTGGATTTGTATTTGATGCATTGGCCTATTGCGGTAAAAGAAACTGCTGGCTTTCCTTTCAAAGGAGATGATTTTCTCACACTGGAGGAGGTTCCTCTGGAGGAGACCTGGGAGGCGATAGTTAGTGGAAAAGATGCGGGGTTGTCCAAACACATTGGGGTTAGTAATTTTCATATTGCGAATTTGGAGTTGCTAGGGAAAATTGAATTTCCTGAGATGAACCAGGTGGAGATGCATCCATTACTACCTCAGCAAAAATTGGCGGACTATTGCAAGTCCAAGGGCATGCACATGACGGCTTATTCGCCGCTAGGGTCAATGGATAGGCCTGCTAGAGTTAAATCGGATAATGAGCCAATACTTTTGGAGCAGCCAGTCGTTCAAAAAATAGCCGAGAATCATTCAGCGACACCTGCACAAGTTTTAATCAGCTGGTCCATTCATCGGGGAATTGCCGTGATTCCTAAATCCGTTAATGAGAAGAGAATTAAAGAGAATTTTGAGGCTTCTAAATTAGAGTTGTCTATGCAGGAAATGGATCATATCAATGGAATTCAGTCCGGATTCCGTTTTATTGATGGTTCCATTTGGGTGGTTGAGGGTTCGCCCTATACTTTAGATGATCTCTGGGAGAAATAAATCTCAATTGTTATGAAATAATTATTTTGGTGGAAATTTTTCCACCAAAATATGAAGTTACAAAGCGCTGCAAATCACTTTCTCCAAACAAATACTTTTCGAAATCTGGTTGTTTGGGCCATTATTTCATGCTCAATATTATTAGGGATAGAGACTTATTACCCTGCTAGTAATCAGCTATTTATCTCTTTTGACGTCTTCTTCTCGATTTTCTTCCTGGCTGAATTATTGATAAGAATTGTTGCAAGCGGAAACATGATTCGCTTCTTTGGCTTATTCAAAAGAGTTAAAAATGAAGATGGATATTTTCAAATAAGAGTTGATGAAATAGGTTTTTGGAATTGGTTCGATTTTCTAATCGTACTCTTCACTACAATAAGTCTATTCAAGCATATTGTCGAGCATCCAGAGTTTTTGATTGTCAGTCGTCTGTTTAGAATATTACGAATTTTCCGTTTGCTGGAAGTGAGCAATGAGTTGAAGAATGTGGAGAAACGAATAATCAGTATTATCCCAACAGTCTTTTCGTTTGTGCTTCTTCTGGGAATACTCATTTACATTTATTCCATTATCGGGGTTTATTTGTTTGAACACAATGATTTTGGAATGGCAGATTTTTCTACCCTTCCGGGTGCATTAATGACGCTTTTTCAGTTGATGACTTTAGATGGATGGACGGAAGTAATGAATGCTACTAGCTCCACGATCTATCAGGAGTGGATGGTGAAAGGCTACTTTGTCAGCTTTGTTATTTTCACAGCAATCATCAGTTTCAATATTTTCGTGGCAGTACTTACCTCTCAGGTTCATGAAAAAATGATTGCAGAAACCGTAAAACTCAAGGCCGATAAGAAAAAGAAGAGTAAGACAGTTGCAGAGGGGTCAAATCACTATTCGCAAGATCAAATGGATCTGGTGTTGGCAGAACTCAGAGAGCTGCGAAAAGAAGTTTCGGAACTGAGAAATGGAAAATAAAAACCCTGACAGGATTGTCAGGGTCATAGTTAATCAAGCGGACCGGGTGAAGGTTAGGTTGCTTTAAAATCCTCCGTTGGCTCCTTTTGAGGTTTGCAGTTGCTTGGCCATTGCCGCACCAATCAAGCTTTCTAGTGGAGTGCCTCCTTTGCCGTCGCTTCCCATGATCATGGTCTCTGGAAATTTGATTTTGGCAATTTCAGCTGCTACTCTTACATCTCTATCAAGCTCCATTTTCAACTTCACCTCTGGAGTGATACCAGCAGTTACTTTTTTCGCAATTTCATAAGCATCAGCATCAGCTTGTACTTTTTTACGTTGTGCATTGAGTCTTTCAGTTTCCAGTGCTATCGCAGCAAGCTTTTTGTTGGTTTCTTCCTGCTTTAGCTTCGTTTCAATGGCGATCAAGGCTTTCACCTGCTCTTTCTCTTGAGCTACACGCTCAGCTGCTTTGTCACGCTCACCTTCGGCAATGATTCGTTGTTGTGCGTCCTTAGCTGTCTCGACTTTCTGTTGCTCTAGTTGTCTTTTAGCAGATTCATCACGCTGTGCCTCAAGTCGTTGTTTAAAGGTTGCTTCCAGTTCCACATTGTCTACGATGACCTGAGAGACAATAATGTTGTTCTCGCTGAGTTCGTGCTGTATCCTTTTCGGGACTCCGTTCTCCAGGATCTTCTTCACTTCGTAAGAAGTTTTGATTTCCTTGATCCCTCGATCCTCATCCTCTTTGATTGGAGTGAATACAGTATCACGCTTTTCAATCTTCTCAACAGCATACGCTCCACCTTTCAATTGCTCTTCAAAAGCTTGTCTGAAGCTTTGGGCTTCACCAGAAATGTAATCTTGAGCCGCAAACATGTAAGCGGTGTTGATCAATTGCTCCTTTACCGTTGGTACAATGGTGTTGTTGACCAGGTTGCTCATGGTTCGGAACTTTACAGCCAGGCTGATAAAGCTTTCCTCATCTCTTGGCAATTCAAATCTGGTAGAGACAAATCCAGAAGCGGTTACCTGATCAATGAATCGCAGTGGAATTGGTTTCATGACTCCACTTACTTCAGACTCATCGATTTCGATGTTCTGACCAACCACTTTTACATCAATGTACTTTTCCCACTTGTCAATTTTGGCAAATCCTCTCCACTTGATTCCCTGTTCCATTACTGCACTCATTTGTCCTGTCGGATAAACCAGTAAATAATTGAATCCTCTATCGGCAAAAAAGAACAGCGAGTTCGTAAGCATCAGTAGAACCCCCAAAAACATAAACATCAACCCTTGTGCTCTTTTGAATTTTTTCATCCAGGCGAGGGATGAAACGGTGATGTCTATTCTGGAAATGATAAAAATCAAAAATCCAATCAAAAGAGCGATTACTCCGAAAAATGTTAGCATAGTTATGGTATTAAAAGGTTAACAATACATGCTAGCGTCTTAATTAGTTATCATTATTTGAGTTAATTTGTTGTATGCTCAAAAAAATGTCTTAATTAATATCTGCATATACGATTATACGATTAATACCTAAATATGTTGCTATATATATTAAATAAAATCTCAAACTAATAGCAGTGCTAATAAAAAGAGCTTTTAGGGTGTTGTTAATGATTTTGGACTTGTCTGTTTGAGGTAATAAACAAGCGCGGTGAGTCGGATACTCAACTCTTGATGCTTATTGAGCTGGTGATATTGTTTTTTTTGACCTTGTAGACGATGCGTAGAGGTCCAATACGCTCGTTTTTTTAGTTAATCGCTTAATTAGCAACAATTTACGTGCAGACTTCTTCGTTACTCAAGCGGTCTAATCAACTAAACTGAATATTACTGTTATGCACCTAACCATCTCCAATCAATGGCCAATATGGCAATTGATCCTGTTTCGCTTTGCTTTTGTCTTTTTTAGTCTATACATCATTATTCAAAATAATGGAGCATTTCCATTTTGGGATGTGCTGATTACTTACCCTACAGAAGGATTACATCTTTTTATCCCATGGATTGCTGATACATTTCTAAGCCTTGATGAGCGCATAACCGTGTTCACGAATGGAAGTGGAGATACCACTTATGACAATGTGATAGTTCTAACCATTTTCGTTATTTCCATTTTCTCAATGATCATCTGGTCTGTACTTGATCGAAACAGGCAAAACTATGATCAGCTGTATGCGTGGTTGTTGGTGGGGATTCGCTTTTATGTGGGCTTAATGCTGATCAACTACGGAATGGTTAAAGTCTTTAAGATGCAATTTTCCTCTCCGGGACCTTATCGATTGTTGCAGAGTTATGGAGATTCTTCTCCGATGGGGCTCGCCTGGACATTCCTGGGATTTTCCAAAGGATATAATTACTTCATGGGGTTAGCTGAGCTTTCTGCCGTTCTATTGCTGTTTAGGAGAACTGCCACATTTGGTGCTATCCTGACTCTGGCCACATCGTTGAACATCATGTCTATTAACTACTTCTATGATGTGCCTGTCAAGTTGCTTTCTACTTCTCTTGCAGTCATGTCTGCAGTCATTTTATTGCATGATGCAAAAAGGCTGATTACTTTTTTCTTCACCAGTAATCCAGTTTCGTTACCTGCATTCCCAAGTCCAAGAATCAGTATAAAGCCACTTAAAATTGGTTTGGTTTCGGTGAAGTATTTGGTAATTGGGTATGTCTGCATTTGGGGAGCCTATGAGACGTATGGTATGATGGATGAGTGGGGTGATGCAGCACCAAAGGACCTGTTTTATGGAGCATACGATGTACAGGAGTTTGTGCTCAATGGAGATACTATACCACCAATAAAAAACAACACGAGAAGGTGGGATCTGTTCATGGTCCAGTGGAAGGGTTACGCTCAAGCTAAAATGATGGATCAAAGTCCAAAATATCTGCAAATTGAACAAGACACTGTTGCTAGTACCGTAAATATCAAAATGGGAAGAGATACAGTTGGGGCAGTAATCAACTATGTTTTGACAGATAGCACCTTGGTATTTGATGGTGTATTGGATCAGGATACGTTACTTATAGCAATGAAGAAAATCGATCTGGATAAGATGAATCTTACTGGTCGCGGCTTTAATTGGATCAACGAATATCCATACAATCGTTGATGTAACCTGAAGATTTTCAACTAATTATGATTTTTAAACAATTTATCTGACTAACTGCAGTTAGAAAGAAACGCGCTCTAATCAAACACCACCATGATTCATCAGCAATCCCTTCTTCAAAAGGGGCTAGCTATTTCTTTGCTCATTTTTTCCACCATCCGGGCTCAAGGGCAGTTCAAAGAACTACCATATCGGGAGAACTTCTTTCAATTGTCATTTTTCCCAGGAGTTAGTACCAATGGACTGTCCTCGGCTATGTACTACAATAAGTTTTCCATAAATCTCACCAGTGGAATCTCAGCAGGCAATCATTATTTTGAGTTAGGAGTGATTTCCAATACGCATACCAGATCCAGTGGCGGTATTCAATTGGCCGGCCTGGCTAATATTGTTGGAAGTAATAGTTATGTCAATTTTACTCTGGGAGAACAGAATCAATTGATTCGTGATGGAGATGTGTCTGATTTGGCTGGTATTCAATTTTCTGGACTTTTCAATTATGTGAGAAATAATGTGAAGGGTTTTCAGTTTACAGGAGGCTTCAATCTCAATAATGGCAATGCTTCCGTCATTCAGTTTGGTGGATTAGGTAATTACGTGGGGCAGAGTTTTGGAGGAATTCAGGTGGCAGGGCTATTTAATAATGTGAATTATGGTGCCAGAGGATTTCAATTCTCAGGTCTATTCAACCGGGCAAAGTTCGAGATGGACGGACTGCAGTTATCGTTGGTCAATCTGGTGGGTAGGTTGTCTGGTGCCAATTCCACACAATCTACCAGCAGAAGAGGTATGCAGATCGGACTAGTGAATTTGGCTAAATCCAATGATGGGGTTCAGTTGGGGTTATTCAATAAAACAAAAGGATTTAGAGGAGTGCAAATAGGACTCATTAACTTCTATAAGCCAAGTCCATATCAAGGAGAACAAGGGAAGGGCAAATATGGCGTTCCCATTGGTTTAATCAATATTGGTGGGTTGAGTCATATGCGTTTCAATACGGATGGGTTGTTTTTAATTAATAGTGAATTAGCTACCGGTAACTGTCGAAATTGTACCTGGACAGAGTCTCAAATGCCCATTGATAAGCGATTTCAGGTGCATAATGTCAATGCTTTGATATTCGGATATAATCCTCAAGAAAATCCGACATACCAGTGGACCGCTGGTTATGGTTTTCAACAGATGCTTTATATCAAGTCTTCCATGAGTAAATCGGACTTTAACAACAAACGTTACTTCATTTCTTATGGTCTAAGAGGACAGCACCTAAATCGCTCCAAGAAGTTCGATGGCGCTATCAGATTGTTAACCAAAGCACATACTGAGTTGGGATATCGGCTGACTAAAGGAGGCGGCTTGTATCTGTTTGGAGGAGTTAATATGAATTGGTTGCTGAATGATGATCCTCTACTTGATCCACCAGGGATTGATTTGGTGTCTGGAACTATTGGGAAAAGAGAATATCGCTTATGGGCAGGATATGTTGTGGGAATCCAGATTTAGTAATTGCTTTTGTGATTGCTTAATTTACCAGACATGTTAATAGAGCTACTTTTGTATTCAGGTTTTGCAGGCATTACCGTTTTGGTTGGAGGTTTATTGGCTAATTATTTTAACCACCACATTGAAGAGACGCCAGTCAAATATGAGATTACCCACACCATGATGGCGTTTGGAGGAGGGATCATTCTTTCTGCCGCTGGACTTGTTTTAGTACCAAAGGGAATGGAAGAGCTGACCTTATGGCCTGTGATTTTGTGTTTTGGTGCTGGAGCAGTTGTCTTTTACTTCATTGATAAGTGGCTTGCTAGTAAAGGAGGTCAAATGTCTACTTTGCTGGCCATGTTGATGGATTTTGTACCCGAGTCCATAGCACTTGGTTCCATATTCGCATCAGATCAAAAGACTGGTACCCTGTTGGCGGTATTTATTGGTCTTCAGAATCTTCCAGAGGCGTTTAATTCTTTCAGGGATATGGTGCTCAGTGGATATGGTGTAAAGAAAACCCTGGTTATTTTCTCTTTTTTAAGCTTCTCAGGCATTATTGGAGCTTTACTTGGGCACTATTTCCTGTCTAATTATCCTGATTCCACTGCCTATTTAATGGTTTTTGCGAGTGGCGGTATTCTTTATTTGATATTTCAGGATATTGCTCCTGCAAGCAAAATGAAAGAGAGTTTTATCCCTTCTCTTGGAGCTACTGGAGGTTTTTTAGTTGAGATGATTGGGGAAAAAGTGATCTAATGGTTGGTTTATGAGCAAAGAATATTCTAAATATTTACCCTTCCTGACTGGGCAATATTCGACTACTCCAGGGATTCAGAAACTAGATAAAGCAGAAACTGAATTTGATCGGTTGGTATTCCAAATTGACGATCAGTATGAATTGTATTTGGAGAATAAAAAGGAATGCCGTCAGGAAAGTATTCATAAATACTATCACCAGTCAAATTACAAACCCCAGACGGCCAAAGTAATTAATGAGTACATCATCAATCAGCTAGGTTCAGAGCATCCTGCTGTTTATGAATTGAAAAACGATCGTTTTTGTAACCGAAAAACTGGAGAATCCTTCGGTTATAATTTGGGTACCGGGGTTGTTGATTCAGATCACTACATTGATTTGTTTGATGCACTATGCAATCAGGTTCAGGAAGATATGGCCGTATTTCAATTAACCGATGAGTCAGATTACTTAACCGCAGTGCATCTATGCGCTCCTAATCATTGGTCACCAGGAGCAAAAATTGGAAAGCCTTTCGATGCAATACACCAACCTGTGGCTGACATGGAGGAGACGATTAAACGATATCCTCCGATGCTTCAGTCTATTGTGAAATTAGGGAGTCCGTTTACTCGTTTCGCCTGGGGAATAGCTACAGATATTCGACTCAATCATCATCCTGAGGCACCTGAAGGAGTGGATAAAAAAGAGTGGGAGGGAAGGTCTTCAGCATCTGATGAAGACCCAATTTTCATAAGAGTTGAGCGGCAGAATTTGATTGGTTTTCCAGAAGTGAATGCTTTTTTATTTACCATTCGAACCTATCATTATACAGTGGATGAACTCACTACATCAGAAAAAAAGCAATTGTGGGAAGCGGTAAAGAGTATGTCTCCAGCTACATTGAACTATAAAGGACTTAACGAAATTCTTCCAGAGTTGGTGCGAAGATTAAAGTGAAATTTAGGGACTGTATCTATTCTCCTATAAGAATAGAAGCTTTATATATTGCAGATAACTAATGCTAACGCCTGATGATTAAAGCCTTACTTTTTTTAACTATAACACTGATTTCATTTGCTTCTTCAGCTCAATTTGCTGAGAAGCTCGATAAAGAAATCGCCGAGCTTAAGTCCAGAATGAAATTGGATGGTATTTCCAAAGAAGACTATTTTACTTCACTTGCAGATATGTCTGGAGATATGCCTTTGGAGTCGGTAAATGCTATCATGACAGGTCCTTGGTGGCGGTATTCTCATACAGTATATCCAGACGGCAGAGAGGTGAGGCTGAGTAGCGCTCGTGGAGTTTTAAAATTTCCAGATGAAACAAACGCATATTACATCAAGCGAAATGAGAAGGATACAGCTTGGTGTGAATGGTCCTATGCTGAAGGACAACTCTTGCTACATCGTTTCAAAGACAAGTCAAAACAGGGAAATCCATTAGCAGAACCTCTCAATTTGCATTCGTTGACAGAAAAACGATTGGTGTTAATAGCATTGGTAAAAAGTAAGGAATACCCAGACAAGTATAGAGCCGTTTTCCATGTTTACTTTCGAAGGTGAGTTTATTAATAATTCGTCAACTCTGGTTGGATTTTCATGTATAAAAACTGGTGCAATTCTATCTTTGCTGAGGCTTTGACCAAATAGATAATTGGAATTAACTTTTTTTAAGAGAAGTCAATCCAAACTAATGCTACTGGTGATCAACCTACTTCGAACGGTACCTTAAAAGCCTAGAAAATATTCAGGCTGATAAGTATTTAATTCAATTTGAATGTGAAGCCAATTCTCTACTCTTGATTTCTTTTTCAGTTACTTCTAAATTTTTTCTAGATTAGAACATGACTGATAAAACCCGCCATATCCCAATTGATTCTCCGAAAGAAGAATTCAAAAATCACTTAGCCATTCCTGATAATCACAGAGTATTCTTCTCTGGTCCATTCGGAATAGGTAAGACCTATTTCATTAAAAAATTCTTTGAAGAATCAGAAGAATACATTTCGATTCATCTATATCCAGTCAACTATTCTGTAGCACAGAATGAGGACATCTTTGAGTTGATCAAGTATGATATCATTCGCAATTTGATAGAATCCAAAGTTGAAGTTTTTGATAATATTGAGATATCCAATAGCATCTATTTTTATTTCTATTTTCAGAATTCTGTCAATCGGATTTTAGAGCCTTTTATTGAGGGAACTAAAAAGCTAAGTAGTAGTGCAGATGGTTTGCTGAAATTCGCAAATGGGCTTGAGAAGGTTGAAAAACTAAATCTTAATGGATTTGAGAAGTTTAAGAAAGAGAACTCAAGTAAACTATCAATTCTTCAAAAGTATCTAGGCGAATCTGAAGAATCAAAGGGTTCTATCTATGAAAGTAATTACTATACTGCTTTAATAAAAAGTGCAATTGATGTGCTTCGAGAAAAGGATAAAAAAATAGTTCTTGTGATTGATGACCTTGATAGGGTAGATCCAGAGCATATCTTTAGAATTCTGAACGTTTTCAGTGCGCACTTTGATCAGTATGATTTTGAGAGAAATGAAGATGTACATAGAAATAAGTTTGGCTTTGATACAGTAATGCTAGTAGGAGACTATCAGAACATACAATCAATATTTAGTCATAAGTATGGAGTGAAAGCTGATTTTAATGGTTACCTAGATAAGTTTTATTCTCAAGCTCTATTTCAATATGATAATCTAGATGCAATTAAATTGTGGGTAGACTCATTAGATTTCCCTGGTTTAGATTTTCTAAGGGTTTCTATAATTCGAATTGTCAAAGAATTACTCAATGATCGTTGTATTACAGTGCGTGGCTTGATGAGGTATCAACCAGTACGAATCAATAAGCCTACGGGGAAATTCATATTTGCTAAGCTGTATATACTATTATGTGATCTTTTAGGAGGCTTTGAGGTCTTGAAGAATACATTTCTGATAATGAAGAGTCAGGAGAAAAAATTGTTTGATCCAAATTTTGAAACTGAAGAGATTGATCAGCTTTTGACTGTAGCATTGCCTATAATAAAGGAGTTTGGGGTTTTGCTGAAAACTTATACTGATAATAAGTATACTATTGAATTAAGTAGCTATAAGACGGTTGTGTTTTCATTGAAAGAAGTAAGTGGTAATACATATGCTAAGATCGATAATCATGAAATTGTTAGTTCAGATCTTTTTTGGGAAATTCTTTTAGAAGGATTGGAGTCAAGTAGGTTATATTTCATATCAAGAATTGGTATTTAGGAGAGTTTACATTCAGTGTTTTCAATCCTATTTAATATTATCTTCTGTACTTCGTTAATCCTGCAAAATCAGAACAATAGCAGGGCTCTTTTGCTTATTTTTGTGGTTACCCAAAATCAACATAACCCCAAAACATAAAACATCACCTATGTCTCAAAGCATTGCCCCTTACAAACCAACGAATCATATCCGCATAGTAACTGCAGCTTCCCTTTTTGATGGACACGATGCCGCAATTAATATCATGCGTCGCATCATACAGTCTACTGGATGTGAAGTGATTCACCTGGGTCACAATCGTTCTGTTCAGGAAATAGTGGATTGTGCCATTCAGGAAGATGCACAAGCCATAGCCATTACTTCTTACCAGGGAGGGCACGTAGAGTACTTTAAGTACATGTATGACTTGTTGAAAGAGCGCGGTGCAGAGCAAATTCGCATTTATGGAGGTGGAGGAGGTACCATTCTTCCGGAGGAAATTGATGAACTACATGAATATGGCATTGCTCGAATCTACAGTCCGGATGATGGGCGTGAGATGGGATTGCAGGGAATGATCAATGACCTGGTAAAAGGTGCTGATTTTGCTGTTGGGCAGAATCTCAATGGACAGGTTAAGAAATTGGATCAACAAGTTGCTGGAGATATCGCACGAGTAATTTCGGCAGCTGAAAACTATCCGGAAGAAAACAAAGGAATGCTGGAAGAGATCCGTAAGACGATCGAATCTAAAAAAGTAGCTCCGGTTTTAGGAATTACAGGAACTGGAGGAGCAGGTAAATCTTCTTTAGTTGATGAATTGGTGAGAAGGTTTCTGCTAGATTTTGATGAAACGGCCGGCTCAGGCAAGAAGATCGCTGTAATCTCCGTAGATCCATCCAAGCGTAAGACTGGTGGAGCATTGCTAGGTGATAGAATTCGAATGAACTCCATCTTTTCAGATCGTGTGTACATGCGTTCGTTAGCAACAAGACAGAGCAATCTAGCTTTGTCAAAGTATGTCAAAGATGCAGTAGACATCACCAAAGCAGCAGGATTTGATTTAATCATTCTAGAAACCTCTGGAATTGGCCAGTCGGATACAGAAATTACAGAACACTCTGATTTGTCACTTTATGTGATGACACCTGAATACGGTGCCGCTACTCAGTTGGAGAAAATCGACATGCTCGACTTTGCGGACGTTATTGCATTGAACAAGTTTGATAAGCGTGGAGCTCTAGATGCGCTACGTGATGTGAAGAAGCAATACAAACGAAACCATGGTCTTTGGGAAGCAACTGATGAGGAGCTCCCTGTGTATGGGACAATCGCCAGTCAGTTCAATGATCCTGGGATGAATCAGCTGTACAAGGCGATCATGGATCAGATTGTGGAAAAGACTGGTGCAGATTTGAAGTCCAACTTCAAATCAACCAAGGAGATGTCAGAGAAGATCTACATTATTCCTCCAAAGCGCACGAGATACCTTTCTGAGATCTCTGAAACCATCCGTGATTACAACGAGACGGTTGAAAAGCAACGAGAATTGGCTCAGAAACTCTACGGACTGGATAAATCACTGGAAGTGATGAAGGCGATGGATAAGTCTGAGGCTATTAAGGCGATAGAGGAAGCAAAGGCTCAGTTGGAGTTGGATCTTGATCCGCACAATAAGAAACTGCTAGAGGAGTGGGATGCCAAGAAGGCAAACTATGAAGGAGATACTTTTACCTATGAAGTAAGAGGAAAGAAAATTGAGGTAGAGACCAAGACAGAAACTTTGTCGCACTCTAAGGTGCCAAAAGTGAGTCTGCCAAAATATGAAGGCTGGGGAGATGTGTTGAAGTGGAGTCTTCAAGAAAACGTGCCTGGAGAGTTTCCATACACCGCTGGTGTGTTCCCATTCAAGAGAAAAGGCGAAGACCCAACCCGAATGTTTGCTGGAGAGGGTGGACCAGAAAGAACCAATAAGCGATTCCACTATGTGTCGCATGGTTTGCCAGCGGCGAGATTGTCTACTGCATTTGATTCGGTAACGCTTTATGGTGAGGATCCAGATCATCGCCCGGATATTTATGGAAAGATCGGTAACTCAGGTGTGAGTATTTGCTGTTTGGATGATGCCAAGAAGCTGTACTCGGGTTTCAACTTGTGTGAGCCTACCACGTCTGTTTCCATGACCATCAATGGCCCTGCGGCAACCATAGCAGCGTTCTTTATGAATGCAGCGATTGATCAGCAATGTGAGCTATACATCAAGGAAAATGGTCTAGAGGCTGAAGTTGAAGAGAAGATCAAGAAGATCTATGAGCAATTAGGTAGTCCAAGACCGCAATACAATGCGGAATTGCCTCAAGGACACAATGGACTGGGCTTGATGCTTCTGGGGGTCACTGGGGATGATGTGCTGCCGGAAGATGTTTACGGTGAAATCAAAGCTCGTACCTTGTCAACAGTTAGAGGTACGGTGCAGGCAGATATATTAAAAGAAGATCAGGCGCAGAATACCTGCATTTTCTCTACGGAGTTTTCACTTCGTTTGATGGGTGACGTGCAGCAGTACTTCATTGATAACCTGGTAAGAAACTTCTATTCTGTTTCCATTTCCGGTTATCACATTGCTGAGGCGGGAGCTAACCCAATTACGCAGTTGGCTTTTACTTTGGCTAACGGATTCACTTTCGTGGAGTACTACCTGTCACGAGGAATGGACATCAACAAGTTTGCTCCAAACCTTTCATTCTTCTTTTCCAATGGTGTGGATGCAGAATATGCCGTTATTGGTAGAGTAGCCAGAAGAATTTGGGCGAAAGCCATGAAGATCAAATATGGCGCAGATAGCCGTTCACAGATGTTGAAATACCACATTCAGACATCAGGAAGATCACTTCATGCTCAGGAGATTGATTTCAATGACATTCGTACCACATTGCAGGCGCTTTACGCAATCTATGATAACTGTAATTCATTGCACACCAATGCGTATGATGAGGCTATCACTACCCCAACAGAGCATTCGGTGCGACGAGCAATGGCTATTCAGTTGATCATTAATAAAGAACTTGGATTGGCTAGGAATGAAAATCCAATGCAGGGGTCATTCATCACAGAGGAGTTGACAGATTTGGTGGAAGAGGCTGTGATGGTAGAGTTTGACAGAATCACTGAAAGAGGTGGAGTTCTTGGGGCAATGGAAAGCATGTACCAGCGCGGTAAAATTCAAGAAGAAAGCTTGTATTACGAAACCAAGAAGCACAATGGCGAGCTTCCAATCATTGGAGTAAACACCTTCTTATCATCCAAAGGTTCACCAACGATCATTCCAGATGAGGTAATCAGAGCGACTACAGAAGAGAAGGAAGCGCAGATTAGCAATCTCAATGCGTTGCATCAGAGAAATGAGGAACATAGTGATAACATGCTGAAGCAGCTTCAAGATGTTGCGCTTAATAATGGTAATACTTTTGAACAGTTGATGGAAACGACCAAGTATTGTTCACTTGGTCAAATCACCAACGCCATGTTTGAAGTAGGCGGTCAGTACCGACGGAATATGTAAGCAAATTAAAAAGACAAGCTAAAAACCTCTCCAATTTGGAGAGGTTTTGTATTTGTATCTACCTGAAATTCAGATAGATATAATTTAATTAATTTTTTGGCATCATAATTGGCTAATACTACACGAAATCAAACGTGTACAGTCATGAAAAGAGCAATTTTACTTTCGATCGTTTTCGCCTTCCTAATCTTACCTAAAAGTAATGCGCAGCATTTCAATTTTGTGACGTCATTTGGAGTAACCCAGTCCTGGGGGATGCCATATGAAGTGGTTCATGCCATCGAGCATGATTATTGGGGGTATGATGTAGTTCATACGAGGAGAATCAATCAACATGGGAAATTGTTTTTTGATGTGGTTTTGCAACGTGGAGACGTGTTTGTTACGGTGAGTATCGGTAGACGCGGTAGAATTTTCAATAGAGTAGTTACTTATGACTACCCTTTCTACAACCATGTTTGTAACAACTTCTGTGGGTACCATTCCAATTTCTATACTAGAAATGTAGTGGCTTGTAATAGTCATCATCACCATGGACACAATCATGTGACCTATGTGAGATATAACAACTACAACCATCCTGGAAATGGACATGCTTATGGTCATTATAAAGCTAAAGGCAACAAGCACTATGGTAATCAGCAGAACAATAGAAAGGATTATAGAGATACCAATTCGTACAGATCCAGACAAAATAGTGCAGACTACCAAAGTAGATCTTCAAGATATGTAGCGACCAATAATCAGGATAGTTATAAATCGCGAGATAGTTACAAATCAAGATCCGAGAGTAATGGTGGGTCATCTAGAAGTTCTAATGGACGTGGTGGTGTGAAAGAAGATGCAAGATCCAATAGTTCAAGATCTAGTGCTTCATCTAGTGGCAGATCAATGAGTGGGTCATCTGGAAGATCCAGAGCCAATTAAGATTTTGTTTACAGAGTAGTGAGTTTTGATTTAAAATGGGCCTCGATTTCGGGGTCCATTTTTTTTATTCTTTAGCGTAATATCTCTTCCACTTAACACAATTCATTTGACCGACCATTAGTAATTCAGTAGATTTCGATATTGAAATAAAAAGAAATACTGCATGACAAAGAAATGCCTGGTATGGATCACTGCCCTTTTTATGATCTATACCTCACAAGCCCAGGATGGGTTTCAAAGCCTAAAATTGATGGATATGTCGGGGTTTCAGGATCAATCTGGAAACTGGCAAATAGTAGGTTCTGTAGAGATGAATCCTAATGTGGATGTACATCATAACGAAGAACCCGTTGAAACGAAGAAAAAAAAGAAAAAGAACACAAATGAACCGCCAAAAGCGGTGACCACTAAGCCGGGTTCTGGTGTGTTGGTTAATCTACCAACAGAAGATAAGAAGAGTAATTTGGTGACTTCATGGGAGCATGGTGATATCGAGTTGGATCTGGAAGTAATGCTGCCGAAAGGATCAAACTCCGGGCTGTATCTTCAGGGACGATATGAGGTTCAACTTTTAGATAGTTGGGGAGTGAAGAACCCAAAATTCTCTGACATTGGAGGAATCTACAGAAACTGGGAAAGTGATCCTGCTAGGAGCTACATGGGAAAAGCGCCATTAGCCAATGCAGCGAAAGCCCCAGGTTTATGGCAGCGATTGGTAATCAGCTTTCGGGCACCAAAGTTTGATGCCAATGGAAATAAAATAGCAAATGCACGTATCGTTAAAGCAACCTTGAACGGAGTAACGATCCATGAGAATTTGGAACTGCCTTTACCAACAGGTGGTCCGGTGAAAAATAATGAAGTAGCGATGGGGCCTATTATGATTCAAGGGGATCACGGTGCAGTCGCTTTCCGTAATTTCAAATACAAATTGATGCATGATCTGGATGCTGAGTTGACTGACATCAGCTATGAAGTGTATCATGGAGAATATGATTCATACATTCTAGCAAATGCGGCAACGGACGTTACACTTTCTGGCAAACAGGATCAATTGAATTATGACATTGCAGAAGTGGACAATGGATTTGTGATCAAGTACAAAGGCACATTGAAAACCCCCGAAGAAGCTAATTACACTTTTAGAGGTTCATATGGCGGACAGGCCATGATCAAAGTAGATGGAGATGAAGTAGGTAGAGGCTGGAGAAACTTCTCAGGTTCCAAGAAATTGATTGCAGGAAGACATCAAGTCGAGATTGTTTATTTCAAAACAAGATCATGGGTAGACCCTTATTTTGGATTATTCCTTTCATCGGATAATGGACATGAAAAAGCTCTTCATGCCATGAGTTCACACCCAATCAATGTATCAGTAGTTGCACCGATTTTCATTCAACCGGAAGGTGATCAACCGCGTTTGTTGCGTGCTTTTCTGGATTTTGAAGGGGATCGTGATCAACGAATTACGCATTCAATAGGTGTTGGTTTGCCTTCGGGAATCAATTATGTGTATGACCTTGGAGCAGGAAACCTGGCATGTGTTTGGAAAGGTGATTTTGTGAATGCTACTCCTATGTGGCATGACCGTGGTGATGGTTCTTTTAGACCATTGGGGATGATTCAGTATTTATATAAAGGTTCTTCTGTATCAGGAAGTGTCAAGTCTAAAGGCTATGTTCTGGATTCTGAAAGTGGGCTTCCAACCTTCATTTATGAAGTAAATGGTCAAGAGGTGAAGGATAGAATTTATCCTGATGCATCAGATTCAAAAGTTATTCGGGAAGTAGCATTAACAGATTTGTCTGGATCATTTGAAGTGACTGAAGCTTCAGCAATTAAGAAAATGGATAATGGAATGTATCTCATAGGTGATAATGACTATTACATTGAGATTTTGTCTGGTCAAACTCCAGAGATCCGTGAGGAAGATGGCAAAACACTATTGATGCTGCCAATTGACTCCAATCCAATTAAATATTCCATCATCTGGTAAACCTAAGAATACATGAAAACTTTAAAATACTTAGCATTTATTGGTCTTTCTCTGGTTTCCATATGGGTGATGGCTCAGGCTACGGAGGAGGATTATTATCCTATTGTAACTATTCCAGCACCGGAAGGTGTTTTACTAGAGGTTGGTGGTCTTACCACGCTACCCGATGGTCGTGTAGGTATATCAACCAGAAGAGGAGATGTTTGGCTGATTGAAAATCCTTACATGCAGAATGGCGGATTGCCAAGATTCACGTTGTTTGCCTCTGGTCTTCATGAATCTTTGGGGTTGGCATACTATCAAAACGCATTTTACAGTGCCCAGCGTGGTGAATTGACGAAGTTGGTGGATACCAATGGAGATGACAAAGCGGATGTATATGAAACGGTATTCTCGTGGCCATTGTCAGGTCATTATCACGAATATTCCTTTGGGCCGAAGATTGATGCGGAGGGTAATATGTATGTTACCGCCAATGTTGCTTTTGGAGATGAAGAATGGTGGAGAGGTGAAAGCCGTGTGAAGTGGAGAGGTTGGACCATGAAGATTTCTCCTGATGGCGAAATGACACCATGGGCTACAGGGATGAGATCTCCTTGTGGTATTGGTCTAATTGATGGAGAGCTATTCTATGATGACAACCAGGGGGACTGGATTGGGTCAGGTGCTGTGTGGCATGTGAAGAAAGGATCATTCACTGGACACCCGGCAGGATTGAGATGGGCAGACGAACCTAACTCACCTATTGAAGTGAATCAAGAAACATTCTACAATACGTTTGATGAGCGAAGAATACGAGAGGATGGTCGAGCAGTGAAACCTGCCAATATCCAAAATGAAGAGGATCCATTAACGCTTGTAAAGGCCAAAGAAACTTTCCCAGAAATTACGTTGCCTGCTGTATGGTTACCTCATGCCATTTTAGGAGTGTCTAACTCGGAGATTTTGAAGGATGAGACTAATGGCGGGTTTGGGCCATTTGCTGGACAAGTGTTTGTTGGTGACCAGGGGCAGAGTAAGATCATGCGTGTGGCTATGGAAGAAGTAAAAGGTGAGTATCAAGGAGTTGCTTTTGATTTCAGAGAAAACTTCCAGTCTGGTGTGCTACGAATGACGTTTGGAAAAGACGGCTCTTTATTCGTAGGAGAAACCAACAGAGGTTGGGGATCTGCAGGTCCTGCTAACTCAGGATTTGAGCGGGTGATTTGGTCTGGTAAGGTGCCTATGGAAATGAAGACCATCAAGGCAATGCCTGATGGGTTCGAGATTGAGTTCACCAAGCCAGTAGATATCGAGTCTGCAAAAAATCCTGATAGTTACCAGGGACAGAGTTTCACTTACAAATATCATTCAGTATACGGTAGTCCAACAATTGGGAATGAGCCATTGGAAATCAGGGGTGTTAAAGTTTCTGAGGATGGTATGAAAGTGCGTCTCGTTGTTGATAACCTTCGTCAGTATTATATTCATGAGATCAATACTCCGGGTATCAAATCTGCCGACGATGGATTGGAAGTACTTCACCCAAGGGGATATTATACTTTGAATAACATTCCGGAAGGGGAGAAGTTAAAAGACACCGAACTATCAAAGCGACCGAAGAAAACTGCACAAACCAAATCGGTAAAAGCACCAAAACCTCTACCTATGAGAGGTGAGGAAGTGCTGACCTATGAACAGGTGATGCCATTGCTACAAAAGAACACCTGTACAGCATGTCACAAAGTAAATGATAAAGTGGTGGGGCCTCCTTTTGCTGAAATTGCAAAGAGAAGATATACCACTAAGAGAATTGTGGAATTGATTTATTCTCCGGAACCTCAGAACTGGCCGAATTATGCCACGCCAATGGCTCCAATGCCTCAGGTTCCTAAAGAAGAAGCTGAGAAAATTGCAGCATGGATTAATTCACTTAGAAGTGGCGATTGATGGAGGTTTAAGCTTCCATCTTTTGTGAGTCCACAACCAATATTCTGGAGCAGCAAGTATTTGCTGCTCCAAATTTTTGGTAACTACTTCAGTTATTTTTCCTTCTGAGCTCTTCATTGGATTTTCTTCTAACAATTGAAATGTCAGCTCATAAAAACCTCTTTTTACTTTCACCGCGCTTCCGTAAATCACAGGATAGTTATAATCCTTAGCGTATTTTTCAGCACCAAAGTGGACAGCTGTTGTTTGTCCCAAAAAGGTGATCCAATAAACTTTCTGGTGTTTTCTAGGACTTTGGTCAATGGCGAATGTGGTTACAGTTTGTTCATTTACGTATTTCTCAAAATACGCTCTTGTTTGTTTCTTAGGTACCAGAACAAGTCCAAACTTTGACCTTGATTGAGCAAATACCCGTTCCATAAAGGAATTGGTAATAGGAGTATAAATACCTAGCAATTGATGTTTGATTTGTGGATCCGTAGCTACAGCAAAGTATTCCCAGTTTTGATAGTGACCACCTGTCAATATTAGGCTTCGGTTCGATAGTACTGTTTGTTCAAAAAACTCAGGGTTATTCACTTTAAATCGTTTGGTGGCATCACTTTTGGATATGCTAAAAAGTTTGAGAGACTCTACTATCAAATCACAAAAGTGGCGATAAAATTTGCGCTTAATGATTCTAATCTCTTTGATGCTTTTTTGAGGAAAACTATTTCTAAGATTTGAATCAACTGTTGCTCCACGATAGGGTGCAATCAGCATGATTAGATATACCAAATCAGATAATACATATAGTATACGAAAAGGTAGGAGGGATAAAGGTTTAATAAAGAGATAAAAAATGATTCTGGTCATGGGCGACACAATCTAATAAAGATCACTATTTTGCCATATGTTTAGAGTTGAATTAAATAAGAATAGTATGAGAAGTATTATCCTCGGTTTGATGACTATAGCTAGTCTCAATGCGATGGCTCAATTACCTGAAATCGATTGGGAGGAATTGGGGAAAACAGAGCCATGGAAAATTACAGAATTGTATAAGGAGGTACCAACAGTGACTCCAGGAAAAGGAACAGGTGCGCCATCTGATGCAACCGTGTTGTTTGGTGGTAATGACTTGAATATGTGGCAAAAGGCTCAATTCGGTTCACCAGTCAATATGGAAGGTTTTGAAGCGATGATTCCTTTAGTAGATCATAATTTCAAAGGCGAAGCTGCTGAGTGGACAGTGAAAAATGGTGAGTTGGAAGTAAAGCCGGGTACGGGGTCCATTGCTACGAAGAAAGCTTTTGGTGATGTGCAATTGCACATCGAATGGTTGGCTCCGGTAATGCCTGCAGATAAAAAAGGCCAGGCTGGAGGAAATAGTGGAGTTATTTTCATGGGAATGTATGAGGTTCAAGTTCTCAACTCATACGAAAACCCCACCTATAATAATGGTCAGGCTGCGTCAATTTACAAGCAGCATATCCCATTAGCCAATGCGTCAAAAGCTCCAGAAAACTGGCAAGAATATGATATCATTTTCATGGCTCCAAAGTTTTCTGAAAAAGGAACATTGGTAAGTCCTGCGAGAGTGACGGTATTTCACAATGGTGTTTTAGTTCAAAATAATGTAGAGCTATTGGGACCTACCTGTTTCATAGGCACACCCTATTACATCGCACATCCAGAGAAACTTCCATTGGTTCTTCAAGATCATAGCGATAAAATGCGCTTTAAAAACATCTGGGTTAGAGAATTGTAAAAAGATGGTTGTAAAATTGGGAAATCTGTAAAATCAGAACGAACAGTTAGTTTCAAATTGTTATTATAAAACGTTCATGTTACCTTTATCGGGTGTTCGCTCCAGTCCCCGTGACTGGAATCGCTTCAAACGCCGATGAATTTGAGTAACCAATCAACCATCAACCGATTTGAAGCATTAAAAAAGCAATCCACTAAGTGGATTGCTTTGATTTTTTAAAGACNTNTCTANTTCTTAAGCNGTTACCACCATTTCCTTTCGGTAGTGTTTTCTGATTTCCCAGATTTGATTGATATCATCAATCAATTTCTTCAATACATCGGGAGTAATGGACTGCTTAGGATCATCACCAATTCCTTTCTTAGGGTCACAGTGCGTTTCCACGATCACTCCATCAGCCCCGTAAGCCATGGCAGCCATCGCTGCNGAAGGAACATATTTAGCTCGCCCTACAGAGTGAGAAGGGTCTACAATCACTGGTGCCCAGGTTTTTTCTTTCAGAAGTGGTGTGATACACTCATCAGGATAGTTTCTATAGCCATCCATCGTTGGAGAAGTGCCTCGAGGACAGAACATAATGTCTGGATTACCACCAGCAGCAATGTATTCACCGGCTGCAATAAATTCATTTATTGGCCCCATTCCAATTGATCTCTTCAGCAATACAGCTATCTGCTTATCAGCTGTAGCTTGACCTACTTGTTTTAATAAGGAATAGTTCAGAGCGTTTCTAGCTCCTATCTGTAATACATCTACTCCAGCTTCTACAGCAATCATGAGTTGATGCTCGTCCATCACTTCAGTATCTACAGGAAGACCAGTTTGAGCTTTTGCTTCCATCAATATTTTGATAGAGCTGTCATCTCCNTGNAATGAGTAAGGCATTGTCCTTGGTTTCCAAACACCACCTCTGATCGCTTTAGCTCCAGCTTCTTTCACAGCATGTGCTGATTCCAAAAACAAATTCGGATTTTTTGGATCAATGGTACAATGTCCAGCAATAATAAATGGGGATTCNCCCACTACATGATTCCCGATTTTAATTTTATGGTGCGCCAATTCTGACTTAGCATCCATCAATTTAAATGGTGAATCAACGGCATCAAATCTGTCTACATAATCAAGGCCCAATATTCTATTGACCATGATTGTCTCTCTCTCCTCACCCAGAACTGCATAGATTGTTCTATGATGCCCTTCGATAGGTTGGATTCGGCAGCCATATTCTTCTACAATGGAAACTATTTCCTCNNACTGCNCATTTGTTAATTTTGGCTCCTTAGGAATTATCATAACCTAGTAAGTTTGCGTTGAACGAGCAAAAGTAGTGCTCTTGACGTATAAGCCAAGGAGAATCTCGAAAATGTGGTTGAAAAATTCTGAATATTTAGATTTGGCAAAACATTCGAAGGTTAAATTTCACAAATTCATAACTTTTTAAAATTTTATTACGATGAAGATTCAGTTAGGGTACCGTGCAGATGAGGAATACTACGCGATTAATGAACAGGGCNTTCGTGTTGATATAGACATGCTAGCTGCTGAAGACAAAAAAGCCATGTCACCGATGCAACTTCTGTTGTCTGGAGTAGTTTCTTGTGCTGCTGTAGATTTGGTTGCCATGGTTAAGAAGCGTAGAAAGACCCTGGTAGATTTCTCAGGTGAAATTGTTGGAGTTCGACGAGATGAGATTCCTAAAAAATTTATCGAAATAAACATACTGTATACGTTTGTGTCTCCTGATTTGCAAGAAGAGGAAGCTCAAAAGCTGGTCAATCTTGCTGTGGAGAAGTATTGTTCTGTGGCTTCATCTTTGGATCCAACAATCAAGATGACTCATGGAGTAAAGATTGAAAGGCCTGCATAATGAGTGATCACCTCAAGGTAGGACTGGCTCAAATCGCTCCTGTATGGCTCAATAAGAAAGCCACATTAGATAAAGTAGAGCAATGCATCGCTGAAGCCTCGGATAATGCTGCCGATCTGGTAGTATTCGGAGAAGCGTTGGTGCCTGGATATCCATTTTGGGTAGAGCATACGGATGGAGCTGTTTTTGAGAGTGCCGTACAAAAAGAGATCTATGCGCATTATGTGAAGCATGCTATAAGTGTAGCATCTGGTGATTTGCACCGAATCTGTGAAAGAGCGAAAGCTGGTAATACTGCGGTTTATTTAGGCGTCATAGAAAAAGCCAAAGACAGAGGTAATAGCCTTTATTGTTCATTGGTTTATATCGATAAGCTAGGTGAAATCAGGTCTGTACACAGAAAATTAATGCCTACCTACGAGGAGCGTTTGGTTTGGAGTATTGGTGATGGTAATGGGTTGATGGTTCACGATTTGGGACCATTCACAGTCGGTGGATTGAATTGCTGGGAAAACTGGCTGCCATTAGCAAGAACTTCTTTGTATGCCCAGGGGGAAAATCTGCACGTTTCAGTTTGGCCTGGAAATATGAGAAATGTGGAGGACCTAATTCCAGTTATTGCTAAGGAATCCCGGTCCTATGTGATAGCAGTTTCTGGATTGTTTGATGCAGGTTTAATCACCAATGATCTGCCCCTGTCGGAATTGTTGAAGTCAAAAATGATTGGAACCATGGCCAATGGAGGAAGCTGCATTGCCAATCCAGATGGAAGTTGGTTAATAGAGCCAATTGTGAATGAGGAAGGCGTTTTTTATGCCGATTTGGCTATTGAGGAGGTGAACAAGGAGCGATTGATGCTCAATGTTTCTGGACATTATAGTAGACCTGATGTGTTTAACCTGGAAGTAAATCGGGAAAGACAAACCCTTATAAAAAGAAAAACCCCTGACGCATAGGTCAGGGGCAACTTGATTAAAAGACTTCTTATATTAATAATTAAGCAAGCTTAACATCAATTGCATTTAATCCGCGCTTTCCTTCTTTAAGATTGAAAGTTACATCGTCGTTTTGTCTAATCTCATCAACTAGACCTGAAACGTGAACAAAGTATTCTTTGTCTGTTCCATCTTCTTTAATAAATCCGTATCCTTTCGAATCATTAAAGAATTTTACTTTACCAGTGCTCATTAAAATAGAATAAAATTAAAAATTGTACCAAAGGTAGGAAATATTATTGAGTCAAAGGTAAAAGTGGAACAATGTTTGGTATTACATAAAAAGAAACAAAATGATTGTAATTATGAAAGCTTTATTTACCTCTATAATATTTGCCAGTTTATTAGTATTTGTTTCATGTACAGAGACTTACGTAGGTCCTGCGGGGCCACAGGGGCCTCAAGGGCCTCAGGGACCAGCTGGTTCGGATGGTGAAAATGCGTATGTGTTTGAATGGTCTGAAGTAACTTTTTCTGCNGCAAATAACTACGAAGTGATACTGCCTTATCCTGACANTTTTGANGGTNTGGCTTCAGATGTGGCTTTAGTGTATTTCTTATGGGATACCTATGAGACCAATGATGGGGAGCTAGTAGAAGTTTGGAGGCAGATTCCTCAGACAATTCTTACGGATGATGGAGCATTACAATATAACTATGATTTCTCTATGTATGATGTTCGCTTATTCATGGATGCAGAATTTCCACTTGATATTTTAGGAGCAATCGATACGGATAACTGGATTGTAAGAGTGGTTGTCGTCCCTGGAGACTTCTTTAATAGTGGTAGAATTAACACGGCTGATTATGACGAAGTAGCGAAACAACTAGGGCTTCCTGACCTGAGTAAAGATTATACCGGACAACCAGCTAGACGATAACATTTGTTATTAGGTTGTCACACAGGGTAGGCCATCTGCTATTTAGCGGGTGGCCTTACTTTTTAGCAGTGAATGAATGTAAAGTGCATTTACTGCAATAAGATAGGCATACATGTTGAAAGTGATTGAATATCAACAGTATATAATATGAATATCCGTTCATGTATGAATTATGCTTGTTCATCAAATGTATTGGCTATTTGAAAAACAAAAGGCACTCATTGAAGAATAGTAATGTACATACATTCGAATTAATCGTTACTTTTACGTTATCAACCATTTGAGCAGTTTTTAAGTAACGGGTAATTAAACCATCACTTAAAGACAGACTGCTTTGTTAAGAAAAATCATCGCAGCAGCATTTGTTGCTACTGTACTATTTACAATTGGGGCTTTGTTCTGGTGGACGGAAGTTCAGTATCTTCTGCCCACACCAATCCCTGAAGGATATCAAGAGGTTTATATTGAGCAGAAGGTTTATCCAGGTAATTCCACTCAGGAGCAACTTTCTAAGCCAGTTTTCTACCATTTCTTCACAACGAATTGCCCTTGTTCCAGATTTAATCTGACACATTTCAATTCCTTAAGACGTAGTTATGGTGATAGTTTGGATTTTGTTGTCGTGATACCTGCAGAGGATGACATATCCAAGGCCAGACCTTATTTCGAAGGGGAAACGAAAATTATTCGTGACGTCAATCAGGAATTTGCTATTGCATTGGGTGTTTATTCTACGCCTCAAGCCGTAATTATTGACACAGACCATCAACTATACTTTAGAGGTAACTATAACAAGGCGCGCTACTGCACTGACCCCCTAAGCAATTTCGCACAGATGGCGATTGATTCTTTGGGAACAGGTGCCAGCCCTCCAAAGTTTGGACCACTGGCCACCATTGCATATGGTTGTGGCATTGACTATACTTTAAGCATGTAACCATAAACTATCTACCATCAACTTATTTTCCATCATTAACGCTAGACAGAATGCACACTTTAACACTTACAAAACAAGAGGAAGCCAACGTAATGGCCGACCTCAACAAGCGATCTGATCAATTCATTTTTAGATTTCTTATGATTTATTCCGTATTCGGAATCTTTATATCGTTTTACTATGACACCTGGCTTATTGGACTGTCTACTGCGGCATTGTCCATTGGGTCATGGTTTGTTCTAAAAGCACTACTTCCTAATGCTAGTTTACATCGGTACGTAGCAAGTGGATTCTTTGGAGTCTTTGTAGGTACATTCATATATCAGATGCATGGACTGTTTGAGATGCACTTTTTTGCTTTCATAGGTAGTGCTATTCTAATCGTTTACCAGAATTGGAAGTATCAGATTCCATTGATTGGTTTTGTGGTAGTGCACCATGCAGTGTTTGCCTTCTTGCAATACACCGGAGTTCCAGATATCTATTTCACACAGCTTGAATACATGAGTCTTCATACATTCGTTTATCACGCTTCTCTTGCGCTAGCGGTAGTAATAGTCTGTGGATATTGGGCACACCATTTTAGAAAACTGACTATGGATAATGCAGTGAAAGAAATTGCATTGAACAAACGAATTGCCATGACTGAGCAATTGAACAAAAAGCTTGGTATTGCAACATCCAAATTGAAGATTCAGAATAAAGAACTTGAAGATAATAAGTCCAAGTTATTGTCCTTGACAGAAAAGCAGGCAGCCATGTATGAAAGGCTGCGAACTGAAGGGATATAATGGATGATTAAGCGAAGAAAGCCAGGCATTGCCTGGCTTTTATTTTATCAGCAGTTGCCATCTACATCGCAGCTGTCGCCAGAGGTGGTTTGTAAAGGAGTTGTAGCATTTTCTTCAGCCCATTCTCCAAAACTTTTCTCCATTGTTTGTTTAAATACATCTACTTGTTGTGCACCTGAGATTCCATACTTTCGATTGAAAACGTAGAATGGCACTCCTTGTATTCTTAGCTGCTGTGCTTCGTAAATGTCATATCGTACTGCTTCTTCAAACTCGTTAGTTTCTAACGAATTTCGAAGCTCTGATGCATCCAATCCAATTTGCTCTCCAAGCATCACCAGTGTGTCAATATCATCGATATTTTCTCCGTCAGTGAAATAAGCTTTTAGCAATACTTCTTTGGCTTCTAATTGGCGCTTTTTTCTCTTGGCAAAATGAAGCATCTGATGGGCTCTCAACGTATTGGCTACCACAGCCTTATCAAAGTCATAGGTTAATCCCACTTCTTTGGCCATGTTGGTGACTTGATCACCCATTTGTTTGGCTTCCTGCACACTGATTCCTTTATGAGTGGCCAGATTTTGATGAGCTGTTATCTCTGTATTGGTAACCGTATTAGGATTCAGCTGAAAACTTTTATACTCAATTTCCAATTGGTCATTGTGCTCAAAATATGATAGTGCCTCTTCAAACCTTCTTTTTCCTATATAGCAGAATGGACATACTATGTCACTCCAGATTTCTATTTTCATGTACCTACAATTAGTTGATTGTAATGGTAAGTAATAATTGGGTTAATTAGTTCAATTGCGAGACTTTACTCCGATCTGAGGTTGTTGGCTGGATTGATTTTGACGATTCTGTTGGTTTGCCACAAAATGGCCAAAGTGCCTAATCCTACAGTTATTAAAACACTCGCGATGATTTCCAAAGCCCCTATACCATTACTAAACTTATTGTACATGCGGATGAGGGCAAAGTCGTAGAAAAAATAGGCAATAGGTACGGCAATGATGATCGCAACGGCCCACAGTTTGAAAAACATACCAGCTAGTGCTTCTAGTAGTTCCAGGCGATTGGCGCCAAGTGTTTTTCTGATAGCTACTTCTTTGGTTCTGTTTTCTGTGTTGTAGATGACCATACCTAGCAAGCCAAGGCAAGAGATGGTGATGGCTAGAAAAGCCAAATACCCAAATACTTTCAAAGTGATTCTAAAGAATTCATAAGCTTTCTCTATTTCCTGAGTAAGGAAAGTCGCTTGCATGGGTTCGTTGGGATAGACTAGCTGCCAGGATTTTTCAAGGCTTTCAAGGGTCTGAACAAGATCTGTGGAGCTAATACTCACTAAAGCGTAAGTGCATTCATCCGATAGTGAAAGGATCATCGGGTAAATGCCAGAGTTTAATGGTTCGTGGTGATAGTTTTTGACGATTCCACTGATTCTTGCTGGACCATTTTTTAATTGAATTACCAGGCTATCGCTTCCTGCTATCATCGGTCGAATATCTTTCATAAACTCTTGATTGACGACTACATCCGGGATTTGTTTGTTGAGGGGATTTGGTGATTTGCCCCATACCAGTTGTAGGTTCATATGATCAATGAATGACTCGCTCATTTTTACGGGATAGTAACGCATAGAGTCTTGTGACTCTTTGAAATAGATATATTCTTTTGATCCAAAATCAGTGCCTGGAATACTGCTGCTAAAACTAACTTTATTTACATCTGGATTGATCATTAAGGTGTTTTTCAGGATGTCTTGCTTTTTCTTGGTTATTGGAAGGACCAGTACATTTTCTTTTGTAAACCCAAGGTCATGTGTTAAGGACAGCCGGTATTGTTGTAGCAAGGCTCCAATTCCAATCATAAAAATGAGCGTGAGAGTGAATTGGGCAATGAGCAACCCTTTTCTTAACCCTGATATGGAGATTTTTCCATTTGAGACATTGCTTTTAAGCGCTGATAGTGGTGAAATCTTTGCGAAATAAAAGGCTGGAACCAACCCTGTAAGGATGCCTACTATTAGTCCAAAGCTGACAAAGGCAATCATCATCTGCCAGGTCAGATCCATGGACAGAGCTGATCCTTCTGCAAGCGTGGAAACAAACTCTCTTTTGATCAATTCAAAAATCCCAATCGAGAGGGATGTAGAGATTAAACAGACGATAATTGTTTCTACCAGGAATTGTTCTATGATCTGTTGGCGTTGACTGCCTATGACTTTTCTAATGCCAATCTCTTTAGACCTGTGAAGAGCACGGGCGATTGACATATTGGTATAATTGAAGCAAGCCGGGAGTAGAATAAGGAGCGCAATACCAAAGAATAGCCAAAACCCACTCTGTTCAAAGACTACTCCCAAGTCGTCAGAGATGTCTTCATTGGGGTTGATAGCCCCAATAGCTTGTAACTCATAGGAAGCTTTTTCATTTAAATCTGAGAAGTAGTTGGCTCCTTCATTGGACAATTGCTCAATTCGCTCCATGATTTGTGATTGGTGAGATCCGTTTGCAACCTTCAGGTACAAGTAGTTTCCACTAAAATGAGTCCATTGTTCGGATACCGATTGAGAGCTGGTAGGATCGATGGTAGCAGGGCTAATCAGTGCATCAAACTTAAAATGGGTGTGTTTTGGAAAGGGCTTGAGTACTGCTGAAATTTTGAGTTGTCCCCATTTCGAAGTTACTAATACCTGGTCTAGAGCCTTGTCTGCTCCGAAAGTCTTTTCAGCAAATTCATGGCTAATAATGATGTTTTGCGGTGTGCTTAAGGAATGAGTTGTGCCAGAAGCTAAGGGAAAAGCAAAGGTTGATAAAAATTCGGGAGTTGTGATATATCCTTGTAGGTCTAGATCACCTTTATCAGATTGTACCCTGGTGTGGAACAGGTCATTAATGGTGATCACTTTTTCCACTTGAGGAATTTGATCTTTTACCAGTTGTGCCAGGGCAGAAGAGGCTGATGCATAGGTTTCTTTATTACCGTCCTTCTCTAGTGTGGTGATGACTCTGAAAATTCGATCTGCATCTTTATGATGTTCATCAAACTTTATTAGGTCCACATAAACAGCCAGGCATAAAACCATAATGCTCATACCCATAGCCATACCAACTATGTTCAGAATGGTGAAGGTCTTTTGTTTGTTGAGGTTTCTTAGAGATATTTTAATGTAATTGTTGAGCATTGTCCAACTATTGCTGCTGGTGTATGAAGAAAATGTAGCTTCTTGCTTACGCCTCTTGATAGCATAGGAAAACCCTAGAGAAAGAATTTGTCTCCAATAGGTTGTTTTGGCTCTAAAAGGACCTATGCTCTGAATATTTTTACCATAGAGTTCATCCAGATCTCCTCTCAGGTCTTCAGCGAAAGCGGAACCACAAAGCTTTTCAAAAAGCCAGATTGCCAGTTTAGGTGGTTGATTGATCATTGGATAGAGAGGTTGATTTTAGAATTGGACCATAGCTCATCACGAAGTGACTTCATGTTATTCAGTTCACTTATAGCCGAATGTGTCAGTTCAAAATAGCGCTTACGTCTACCGCCACGTTCGGAAGTTGGCTCTCCCAGATATGAGGTGATGTATCCTTTCTCTTCTAAGCGAGTAAGAGTGGAATGTAGTGCACCAATGCTCAATTTGCGATTGGCTCTGGTGGTGATGTCCTCCATGATTGCTACTCCGTATGCTTCGGCTCCCAGGTTAGCAATGGTGAGTAAAACGAGCTCTTCAAATTCCCCTATAAACCCTTTCATATTGACGATTTTAGTTTCTTTCTATTTTTAAGAATATATAAAGATACGGCCAGAAGATGAATATGTTTCTATTTTTGAGAATTAATATGAGTTATTCCTTTGCACGTAATGAAAAAGCCATCAAACTAACTAAAGATTGATGGCTTTTTGAGTCAAACATGTGACTGATTATTCATATCTGAGTGAATCTACCGGGTTAGCTTTAGACGCTTTGAGAATCTTCAGACCGATGGAGATAAGAGCAATTACAATTGATGTCAATCCACCCAATAAATAGACCCACCAGGAGATTGGGGCATTGTAGGCAAAACCCTCCCCGAACTTTTGGGTAAAGTAGTACGTGATCGGTAAAGAGATCAGGAACGCCATACCAATTAGTCCTATGAATTCTTTGGTAAGAATAGTACTTAATTGAATGGTGTTGGCACCAAGTACTTTCCGGATTCCAATCTCCTTGGTCTTCCTAACGATGGTGAAGGATATTAAACCAAATAAGCCTAAGCACGAAATCAGTACAGCTACAACTGTAGCGATGGATGTCAGTTTAGAGGTCTGTCTCTCAGATTCATAGAATCTTCCGATCATGTCATCAATAAAACTCACTTCTAATGGGTCATCAGGGTAAAGTTCATTCCAGGTAGGTGTTAACTTATTGACGATAGTGTTGATATTTTCTTTAGAAGCTTTAAAGCTGATGTATCGGCCTGTTTCAGAATAGTTAAACATCATGGGCTCAATGGAATGATGTAATGATTGAAAATGATAATCCTTTACGACACCTCTGACATAGTTTGGTTTGTCACCATACATGAAAGTCTGATTAATGGCCTCTGATGGATCATCATATCCCATTTTGTGAATAAAAGACTCATTCACTACTCGGTATGGTAGTGTATCATTTGGAAGAAGATCTTCTCCAGCCAGCATTTCTATTTCATAAAATTTGAAGTAACCCTCTTTAATACGTTTTACGTGTACTGATAAAGCTTCTTCACCATTGTCTGTGTCAAATTTCACAGTGGTAGTATTCCAGCCAAAATAGATGGGCAATTGACCTTGTTCTATAAAAGTTGATATTTCTGGAATTTCAGCAATCGTGTTTTTCAAAACTTCTTGCTTGGATACCTCTTCATAGAATGGCGTCTGAATGTATAGAATGCCTTCATCATTGAATCCCAGTTCTTTATCAAGCATGAAGGAGATTTGCCAGGAAATGATAAGGGTTCCAAAAATGAGCAACTGTGAGAATAGGAACTGTAGGAGGATTAACGCTTTTCTAACATATGTACCTCCAAGTTTTTGATTAAGCCTTCCTGGCTTTAAAGCGTTGATTGGTTTAAACGTAGAGATCACCCAAGCAGGATAAAATCCAGCAAGTAAGGAGACAATCACCATTAATAAGAATAAAATAACCCAAAACAATGGATTGGAATAGTCAATGCTGAGTTCAGGTGGTAGGAAATCAGTGAAATATTGAAGGCCAAAATGAACAATCGGTATTGCGAGGAAAGTAGATGTGATTGTAATAATACCACTCTCAGTTAGGAATCGACCCACAAGAGAGGCTTTGGCACTACCCAACACTTTTCTCACTCCCACTTCCTTGGATTTTGAGGTGGATTGTGCAGTTTCCAGATTGATAAAGTTGAAGATGGCGATTAATAGAATGACGAAACCAACGACACTCAAAATGATCAATGTTCTTAATTGGGATGGGCTTCTCTCATTATCGAATGTGCCAATCGAAGTATCGAAGTGCATTTCTGAGAGTGGCTGGGGTAGGTAGTTAGTCATCCAACTTGGATTCTTTTCAAGAGATGCTGCATGTTGATCTACTTCTGCCAGGTGATTATTGAGTTTAGCTGAATCTTCTTTTTTTAGCAATTTTAAAAAGAGTTGTGATGAGCTGTTGGTATTGCCCCATTCCGAGTTGAAGTAGCTTTTGAGCCAGGATTTTTCAATCGTTTCAAATGAGATAAAGTCGGTGAAGTTGAAATCGCTATTAGCTTCACTTTGTTGTACAATGCCAGTTACTTCCAATCTTAGTGAGTCACCATAGGTGATTTCTTGATTCAAAATACCTGACCAATTCCTTGTGCCAAAATATTTTTCAGCTTGCTGATCAGTTAGGACTACTTTAAATGGTTCAGACAGTGATTTTTCATTCCCAGCCAGCCATTTATATTGATTGATCACATCAAAGTAGGAGGGAGATGCTACAGCCAGTTTTCTTTGCCTATTGAAGTCTTTTATTTCTCCGTTTTGTTTCAGGCTTACTTTTGCCGACCATGTTTGGAAATAGGCAATGGATTCAAGGCTCTCAAAATGCTCTTCTATGTACGGGCCTACCGGAAAAGCGACACCTGAATTCGTTCCGTTAAATGGTCCACTGAATGAAGTGTATATCCTGTAGATACGGTCTGCGTCTGGTACTTCCTTATTGAAACTAAGCTCATATCTAACCAGTGTAATAATGCCAAGGAAGGTTGCTAATCCAACACTTAATCCTAAAATATTGATGGCTGATGTGGTTTTATTCTTTAGAATATTACGCCACGAAATGATGAAGTTGTGTTTGAAATGAGTCATGATCTTGAGTGATTTATTTCTATTAGTCGATTTGAGTGCAAAAGATCTAAAACTTCGAATCACCAACCACCAATAAACTATTCCCGCCAGGCGTGTTCCTTTTAATTCTACCAGTTCCTGATAGACTTCAAAAAGGTCACCTTCCAGTTCTTCCAATCGCTCCTCAGAGCAGAACCATCGAAAGAGTTTTAGCGGTAGCTTTGGTGGATTCGGGTTATTCATGAAAGGTGATCAAAAGCTATGGAAGGAATCTGATCACGAAGGCGGTTTCTCAAGTCATTTGCTTTGTCAAGTGCAACTTTGCCAGATTGAGATATGGTAAAGATTCGCTTACGTTTACCACCTCTTTCGTTAGTCATATCGCCCAGTCTGGAGTTTAATAGTCCTTTTTCCTCCAAACGATATACCGCAGCATGCACGGAACTGAGTGATACCTTTCTATCAGTCTGTTTGTTCAGTTCTTTTTGAATGGCCACACTGTAAGCATCGTCGTATAAAATGCCTACTGTCAAGAGCACCAACTCTTCAAACTCTCCCAGATTCGTTCCTTTCATGTGTGTAATGTCTAATTCTCATTGGTCACATGGAATTCGCATCCAATCTATTCACCCCTTGGTTGGACCATTAGGGATTCTGGATATGCTCATTTCATGCTAGTTTATTTACTTCGTAAATGTAAGTTTAATAAATAAACTTCGTATTTGTAAGTATTATGCTAAAAGAAAAAGAGGCTGTCTCAAAAGCAATTATTAAGTCATCCTGAACTTGTTTCAGGATCTTTAATTTTAATGTTGCAATAACCCACTATTAGATTCTGAATTTGAATTCAGAATGACCATAGGTGAAGACTTTTGAGACAGCCTTTTAAGATTACTCGTATTTCAAGTTTTTTACAGGGTTTTGAACGGCTGCTCGGTAGGATATGATGCTTACTGTAAACCAGGCTAGTAGGAGCACTAATATGACTGGCACAATGACCATAAGCGCATTGATTCCAGTTCGATACGCAAAGTTGTCTAGCCAACCACTCATGAGGTAGATGCCAATAGGGATGGACAGTACTATGGACACGATCAGTAATTTGGTATACCCAGAAAGCTGCTTCACCATCAATTGAGATAGAGAGGCACCTAGTACCTTTCTGATACCTAGTTCTTTCTTGCGTTGATCTGTTGTGAATGCTGCTAATCCAAATAATCCAAGGCAAGCAATGAAAATGGCTAAACCTGAGAAGATAGTAAAGAGTGTGCTTAACTTTTGTTCAGAAGCATATCGCGCTTCAAACTCCTGATTCATAAACGTGTATTCAAAAGGAATATTTGGATTGAATTTGTTCCAAAGCTCTTCCAGTGAGTTCAATAAATTAGTAGTTTGGCTTGCCTCATAGCGAACAGCAATATTTCCCGTAGAAGGTATGTTGAGTAAAATCATGGGATCAATATTCGCTTTGAAGCTGTCAAAATGGAAATTATCTACTACTCCAACCACTTTAAAGTCATTTATACCGGCCACAGTAAACCCTTCAATCGGTTTCAAATGTTGACCCACAGGATCTTGAAATCCGAATTTGTCAACTGCGGCTTTATTAAGAATGACGGAATTCGAATCGGAAATCAATTCTTGGTCAAAGTTTCTTCCGTCCAACAGTGTCATTTGCATGGTCGGCAAGTAGTTTTCGTCAACTCTCCAGATTTGCAGGCTGACCATTTCTTCTGTGGAGGTAGCTGCTTTAGGCATGAGTGGAGAGTCTGATCGGTTACCTCCTGTAGGCAGGAAGGAAGTTGTTGTCGTGTTGGTAACACCAGGTTGGTTTTTTACTTCTTCTTCAAATGCTTCGATCCGATCACCCATCATGTAGGTGTTTCTAAGAATGATTACCTGGTCTTTGGAAAAGCCTAGTGATTTGTTTTGGATATAGCTTAGTTGTGATCCGATAACCACCGCTCCAAAGATTAATATGATAGAAGCACTAAACTGAGCGATAACCAGCGTATTTCTCATCCATCCACTTTTCACTCCTAATCTTAGTTCACCCTTTAAGACTTTCAATGGGCGGAAACTAGAAAGATAGAATGCTGGATAAACACCTGCCAATAATCCAACTAGAATAGTACCAGCAATTGCCCATGGGAATAGATTCAGATCACCAAAAAATGGGTTAGTAATGTTTTTATCCGTTAGCTGATTGAAGAAGGGTAGCAGAATATATACGGTTGCAGTTGCAATTATTGCCGCAATCACTGCATTCAGTAACGATTCTACCATGAATTGATTGACTAAGTAGGATTTACGTGAGCCTAATACTTTTCTCATTCCTACCTCTTTAGCCCTGGTGGAGGATCGAGCTGTGGAGATGTTCATGAAATTGATGCAGGCAATAATTAAGACAAACAGACCTGCAGCTCCAAAGAGGAGAATGTATTGGAAGCTGCCATTTTGCTCGATCTCATAGGAGAGGTCTGAATGTAAATGGATGTCTGTTAGTGGCTGTAACTCATAATCAACATAGGAACCACTTTCAATGAATTGTTCCCAGGATACATCACTATGCTCTGCCAGCATTGGTCCAAAGTATTTTGGATAGATGGTTTTAAACTTTTCATGAAGCTCCAGGTAATCAACTCCTTCCTGAAGGAGAAAATAAGTTCTGAAATTATTACTACCCCACTCGGTACTCTTACTGTTATCCCAACTGCTCATGGAGCCAAGCATGCCATAGTGAAAATGGGTGTTTTCTGGAATGTCTTGATAGACTCCTTTGATCATGTATGTTCGGTCGTAAAAGGTGACGTTTTTCCCTACAGATTCTGAAACACCAAACAATTTTTCGGCTGTGCTTTCAGAGATCACTATCGTGTTTGGTTCAGATACATCCAAGACTCCAGCTAGTTTAGTAAATGAAAACATACTGAACACTTCCTGATCCACATAGGCAAATTTCGGAACCTTCACCATTCGCTGATCTTCTAGTTCCAGAATCATATCTTCCAGATTCCGCATTCTCGCAGCAAGTTCTATTTCGGGGAAATCATTTTCGAATGCTTTCCACATTGGCGCAGGAGATACAGCCATGTCAAATTGATTCCCCATAAACTTGAGGTGGGCTGCAGCTCTGTAAATTCTGTCTTTGTTTTGCCAGTGCTGATCGTAGCTCATCTCATCTTTGATGAACATCCCAATGAATAGACAAGTCGCAATTCCTAGTGCCAACCCAAAGATGTTGATGAATGAGTAGAACTTCTCTCGCTTCAAACTGCGGGCTGCAATTTTAAAATTCATGTTAAGCATAGTTTGAGTATTTGATCTTTTAAAAGGTGATTTAAGGGCATACATCCGGATGAAAAGAATTGATTGATACCAGTATTTGAGTGTTTTGAGTTTTGAGTTTCTTTCGTTGAGACGAAAGCGGTATTCTTCCAGGTCGCCTAGTATTTCCTCTGCATATCGAGGTTTACAAAGCCACAGAATGAGTCTCTCTGGAACGGTGTTCTTATGTGAACTTAACGCCACAATAAAACAGCTTTTAGTCCTTCCAAGCCATATTCTGGAATTTGATCCCAGAGATTGTTTCTCAAGTCCTTACTTGTCTGAAGTGCTTTTTTTCCTGCCAGTGTCATGGAGAAAAGACGTTTTCTTCTTCCACCGCGCTCTGCTGTAGCTTCTGCTAGTTTAGACTCTACAAATCCTTTTTCTTCCAGCCTATTGAGTGCTGAGTGTACCGCTCCAATTGCTGCCGTTCTACCAGTTTGTTCCTGAAAGCGCTCCTGGATGGCCAATCCATAGGCATCTTCTTGCATTACGGCAACGAGTAGTAAAATGATTTCTTCAAATTCTCCGAGTTGAGATCCTTTCATAGGTATATAATGTTTCCAGGCTTGCGATTTGCTGCATAAATGGCTGAGCACTTCGCTTGGTTGTTTCGTATTTGTAGAATAAGTATACGGAAGGTGTTGATTTTTTGTTCTACAAATATGAAAAATGATGTTTGATATTTGGTTTGGGATTGTTTGTAAAGGAACTTATCTTGTCCATGTACTAAACTGATTAACTAATATGACCTTAGAAGAAAGACTTCAATTCTGTAGAGCCTGTACCAATCGCAAAATGAATCCTGCAATAGGCCTTGTTTGCTCACTAAATGATGAAAAGCCTCAGTTTGAAGGTAATTGTGCTGATTTTAATATGGATCCTGTGGAAGCTGAACGCCTTACCCGCCTTCAGCAAGATGCGGAATATGAAGAAGAAACTTCAGGTGGATTCTTTGGTGCGGAGCAAAGAGGGATTCAAAAAGGTGTAATGGGTGGATTAGCCATGATTGCCATAGCTATAGTTTGGTTTGTGGTTGGTTGGCAAATGGGCTATATCTACTTTTATCCTCCCATTTTACTTTGTATCGGTATTTATGCATTAGTCAAAGGACTGATAAAAGGTAATATCTCTGGCAATAAATCCTAAAATTTCCTTTGACAACCATTTTGAACCTGATGACTCTGGTTGTTCAGAATCTGTCTAGAATTAACCCTTACATTTACTGTAGTATTAATTCAAACGCCCTATAGAACATGAATATAAGAACATTTGTACTTCTTGGTACACTTATTTTAGTGAGCATATCTGTTTTTTCTCAGTCATCAATCGATAAGCTTCAAAAGAGCAATGCACAGTACTTGGAACTGCAGGAGAAGGAAGGATTCGTTTTTCGATCCCAAATCATAACAGAGTTCAATCCTGAAAATGCCATCCAGAATGTCAATATAAAACTTCAAGAAGGTTTTACCTATCAGTTAGTGGCTATGGGTGGTTCGGATGTGGCGACACTTGGAATAGAGGTGAAGTCATTTAAGAAGTTGGGTTCTAGTAATCTGGAAAGTGAAAAGCCTACTGATAATCAGGAGTACCTGACATTTGTACCTGAGAAGTCAGGTAAATTCAAAATCACTTTGAACGTGAAAGAATTCTCATCAGCAGGAAAAGGATTTGTGAGTTTTATGGTCTTGAGAAAGTAGCTATTTCAGGACGAGACAATTTATTAATAAAAAAGACACCACATAAGGTGTCTTTTTTTGTTTCTCAATCAAATGAATCTTAATCCTTATCTGGCTGAGGTGTCATTCTCAAGTAAGGCTTAATAATGGTATGCCCTTTCGGGAACTTACCTGGTATATCCTCAGTCTTCACAGCTGGTGTGATGACCACATCCTGACCTTGTATCCAGTCTGCTGGAGTAGCCACGCTGAAATTAGCGGTCAATTGTAAGGAATCAATTACTCTGAGAATCTCGGAGAAATTTCTTCCAGTACTCGCTGGATAGGTTATACTTGCTTTGATTTTTTTATCAGGTCCTATGAAAAAAACTGATCTAACCGTGGCAGTAGCAGATGCATTTGGATGAATCATGTCATAAGCTGTTGCAACAACCTTATCTGGATCAGCGATAATTGGGAAATTTACTTCGCAACCCTGCGTCTCATTGATATCTTTGATCCATCCCTGGTGAGATTCCAGATCATCAACACTTACAGCAAGGACTTTAGTGTTTCTTTTGGCAAATTCCGGTGCTAAATGTGCGGTTCTACCTAGTTCTGTCGTGCAGACAGGTGTATAATCAGCAGGGTGAGAATATAATATGCCCCAGCTATTGCCAAGCCATTCATGAAAGTCGATTTTTCCCTGAGTTGTTTCTACTTGAAAGTTTGGAGCATCATCTCCGATTCTTAAAGCCATAGTGAATTTAATTTGTTGATTATCGTATCAATTTCTGAATAAATGTAACGGAACGGAATAGGTGCTAGTTCCTGTGATTTGGATATTTATCATGGAATTGCCCGGCACAGGTCTAATGAAAAAAGAAAGGCGCCCAGGGACCGTAAACCCTAAAGCGCCTTCACACCGTCAACATATGATTTTTCAAAGTTGCTGTGACTTTAAGAAAAGGTGAGTCGAATCCGCCAAAATTCGACTACACCAAATCACCGCAACACATTTTTACACTTTGCTTACCGTCTATAAGCTGTTGTAATTGTTAAACGAGAATTGTATTCATTTAGTATTCTCGTTTGATAGTAGAACGGTAAAAATGATTTTACCCCTACTTTATTTTTTAATTATTTTTTGAATGGGTCAGACCATTGTTCGGCAGTGTAAACATTAGTTCCCGATAAGGTCTTGATGAAGGCACTCAAAGCTGCTATTTCTACATCAGTCAAGTTCAATTGCTGAGGAGTGCCATTTGCCATAAGTTGTCTGTCCAGGTTATTGTTATCGCTAGATATTTCTATTTCGTTGTAATGGGCAATTACTTCTTCTAAACTCATGTCTCCCGTGTGCATCAACGGTCCGTTTAAGTCTCCATCTGAGTTGAATATATCTCTTAGACTTGGCGCTCTGGTTACGTTCATATCGATATCTCCAGCGATTGAATGCGTTATTCCGTTGTTTCTAGAATCTGGATCAATATCAAACTCTGGTGCTCTATGGCATCCGTCACATCCTGCGCCACCTCCAATACGAACACCATTGAGGTCAAAATCCGGCCTGGCTGTGAATAATTGCTTACCCATATTTTCTTCTTCCGTGAAGTTTGGAAATGCTTGATTGTTTGTGTTGACCTGGGCTCTGCCTTCATCATACTTACTATCAAAAGACTGAATGCTTCGAATAAACTGCGCCAATGCATTTTGAATACGCTCTTCAGTGATTTCTGAGTCACCATAGACCAATTTGAAAAGCTCTTGATAATGTGCTATTGCTTCTAGTTTCTCAATTAATCCTTCAAAATCCTCATTTCCTTCTTCTCCACTGAACCCCATTTCTGTGTGATCTTGAATAGGTTGGGTAGTCTGCGCTTCAAGGGTCAAAGCTCTTTCATCCCAGAAGAAATTTTCCTCATCAGCAAATCTTGAGTTAACTAACCGCATCGAGTGTCTTCCTGTGGAACCATTCACTCCACCTGATGCTTGCATGCCATCACTAAAGGCAAAGGACTGTTGATGACAAGATGCACAGGCGACAGAGTTGTCGATAGAAAGTTTCACATCATAGAATAATACTCTTCCCAACGTAGCGCCTTCATTGGTGATGTCATTGCTTCCAGTATTGTCTTTATTGATATATGTTGGAGTCGTCAGACCTTCATAGTCGAATAAATTGTCCGAATCAATATTGTCACCAAAGGAAGCTGAAATGACCTCTGCATTCACTCCAGCATCAGTAACCAACTCATCGTTAGATTTGTCCACACAACCGAAAACAAATAGTGTAGTGATTATTAATAGTTGATTTCTCATTCTTATGGGGGTTTGATTTAGAACGAGAAGCAGTTTGTCAACCCTACCCTTGTTTGAAATTATTTGTATGGTTAGTACCTTTTCCTTCAATTTTTAATCTTTTCCATGAAGCGTCTCCATTTATTTGAGTTTGAAGATTTTCCCTGGTTTCCAGATTTTTTAAGGGTTTGTCTCACGAATTATATTGTCACTTTCCATCGCTTGTTAGACTCAGCGACGAATCTTTCTGAGTTGCTGAAAGATTTGATTAGCAGGACAGGAAGTCATGAGGTTGTTGATTTGTGCTCTGGGGCCGGTGGACCAATGCCATGGGTTCATGAACGATTAGTTGCTGAATTTCCAGACCTTAAGCTGACTCTTACCGATTTATATCCAAATAGTGATGCTTTAAAAGCATTTGCTCAAACTGGACCTATTTCGTATCAAAAAGAGTCAGTCAATGCTGCCCGTGTGTCTCAGGATATGATAGGTATTAGAACCATGGTTTGCAGTATGCACCACATGAAACCGGAGGTTTTGAAGGATATTCTAGCAGATGCTCAAAATGCAAAACAACCGTTTTTAGGCTACGAGATTAGTGACAATTCTTTTCCCAAATGGATATGGTGGATAGGTCTTCCTTTCAACATCATTTCGGTATTTCTAATCACGCCATTAGTTCGGCCGATGACCTGGCAACAGTTGGTTTTCACCTATTTGATTCCAGTTTTACCCATTCTAATTGCGTGGGATGGTGCCGTTAGCAATGCCAGGACGTATACTCTGGAAGATATGGACATCCTGTTGAATGATCTTCCAGCTGCAGATTATCATTGGGAAAAGGGTGCTCTCCCAGGTAAAGGAGGGAAGAAGCTTTTCTTAAAAGGGATTCCGAATTAAAATCCTTTTATTTTAATAAGAATGCCTTGAATTCGTCGTAGCTGTTTCCAATCTTAGTCGCTACTTTTTCTTTGGTCATCAAGTCAGATACAAAGTCTGGAAGATCCATCTTTTGATCCAATGCTTGCTCTACAGTAGATAAAAACTTACTGTAGTGTGCAGTTTCTAAGAAAACTCCAGTTTCTTTCTTTTCTAGTTTTTCTTTCAAAGCCTGGTACCCAATAGCGCCGTGCGGATCTAGAATGTATTGATTGCTTGCATAGCAAGATTTCATCACCTCCAAAGTCTGTTGGTCATTAAGGGTGAAGCCTTGAGTATGCTTGATGATGTCTTTGAAATTTTGTTCGTGAAGCTCCAGCATTCTAGGATGATTGCTAGGATCACTTACATCCATGGCATTGGATAAAGTTGGTACCGTAGGTTTTACCTCATAGTTACCATCTTTCAAATATCTTGGTACGGTATCATTAGCATTTGATGCCGCAATGAATCGGTGAATGTCCAAGCCCATTTTCTTAGCTAGCATACCTGCGGTTATATTACCGTAGTTTCCAGAAGGAACAGCCACTACCAGTTTTTTAGCATCTTTCAGTTGCTTATATGCTTGAAAGAAATAGATCGATTGTGGCAACCACCGTGCAATGTTGATTGAGTTGGCAGAGCTTAAGTTTAGTTTTGAATTGATGTCACTATCCAGGAATGCCTGTTTCACCATTGCCTGACATGCATCAAAATCTCCTTCTACTTCCAAAGCGGTGATATTGCCTCCAAGAGTCGTCAATTGCTTTTCCTGAAGGTCACTCACTTTACCAGAAGGGTATAGGATCACAACATTGACTCCAGGAACATTGTGGAATCCAGAAGCAACTGCTCCACCGGTATCACCTGATGTGGCTACCAAAATGGTTACCTCTTTGTTTTCGGTTTCATTAAAGTATCCCAGACATCTTGCCAGAAACCTTGCTCCAACATCTTTGAAAGCATATGTAGGTCCATGGAATAACTCCAATGTATGAATGTTCTTCTCAACTTCCTTTACGGGAATCTCAAAGTCCAGCGCTTCATGAAGAATTTCATTCAGCTTTTGCTCTGGAATATCTTCCTTAGTGAATTGTCTCAAAACCTCCATTCCAATCTCAGGAAGGGAATAGTAATCCAGTGTTTCAAGGAATAGATAATCCAATTCCGGAACTTCTTCAGGAAAGTAAAGTCCTTTATCAGTTGGTAAACTCTTGATTACTGCTTCTTTGAAAGAGACAGCTTCTGATTGTTTATTGGTTGAATAGAATTTCATATAGCAATAGACCGCCGATTAGATGACCTGACAGCCGTTTGGATTGATACGTGATAGATTTAGCAAAACACGAAGGTCAGCTTTTTGATAGATTTTTTCTACTTCAGTCATGCAAGCTTTTGCAGCCTCTGCGCTGCGGAACAATGCAAACATGCTTGGTCCAGAGCCAGAGATGTTGAAACCAACAGCTCCATGATCCATGGCATACTGCTTCACCTGACCATAGTGTGGGATCAGTTTTTTTCTAACAGGTTCAGCTATTCGATCTGTAATGGAATGGCGCATCAGTTTATAATCTTCAGCATGCATTGCATGAATCAATGCGCCAACATTCCCCCATTGCTCACGCGCATCTTTCACAGAGAGTTCCTTTGGAACCAAGCCCTTAGCTTCAGAAGTCTTCACTTCTACGTCTGGGAAGATGATCAATACTCTCAGGTCTTCTGGGGTAGGTATTCGGAATAGCTCCAAAGGTTCATAACTTCTTACTGCTTGAAAACCTCCCAATAGGGAAGGAGCTACATTGTCTGCATGGATCATTCCGGAAGCTAAAGCTTCACCTTCCAGGGCGAATTCTAATAGCTCTTCGTCTCTGTATGGCTCGCCTAATAGTTTATTAGCGGCATATACCGCTCCAGAAGCACTCGATGCACTACTTCCAAGTCCACTTCCAGGCTTGAAAAGCTTCTTGATGTGCACATCAAAACCTTGCTCACTTTCCAAACTGTCCAGCAATGCTTTGATTGCTACAGTGGCAACGTTTTTCTCTGGGTTTGTCGGTAATTCAGCGCCTTCACTTTTCAGAATTTTTAGCTTGCTGTCATTCCTTTTGGTTAAAGTAATGATGTCACCAAGATGCTCAATAGCGAAGCCAAATGTATCGTATCCCGGTCCCACATTCGCAACAGAAGCCGGTGCAAAAACCTGTACTTTATCCATTTAGATATCTGTTTGAGAAAGTCTTAAAACATCTGCAAATATTCCTGAAGCGGTAACTTCAGCACCAGCACCAGCACCTTTGATCACCATCGGATGATCGTTGTATCTGTTGGTGTAGAACAACACGATGTTGTCTTTTCCTTCCAGGTTGTAGAATGGATGTGTTGAGTCAACTGCCTCGAGTCCTACAGAGCCATGTCCATTTTTATATTTTGCAACTACTTTGAGTCTGGACCCATTTGCTTTAGCATCCTCATACAATTTCTTGAAATGAGCTTCTTCAGCTTCTACTTTAGCATAGAAATCCTCGATGGTTGTACTTTCCATACAGCTTTGTGGTAGGAATGAATTCAACTCTATGTCATCATACTCACAAGTGTAGCCACTCTCTCTGATCAGGATTAAAATCTTACGCTTCACATCCGATCCAAATAGATCCAAACGAGGATCTGGTTCCGTAAAACCGAGCTCTTTCGCTTTCTTAATTACGTCGACAAACTTGGTAGTACCATTGTATTCGTTGAATAGAAATACCAATGTTCCCGAGAGTACTGCTTCGATTTGGTGAACCTGATCACCACTTCTCACTAAGTCATTCAGTGTAGAAAGTACTGGCAATCCAGCACAAACGTTGGTTTCGAATAAGAAACGACTACCAAACTTCTTGCTCATAGACTTCAAGTTCAGGTAATCTACCTGAGGACCTGTAGCAGCAATCTTGTTTGGAGTAACCACTGAGATGCTCTTTTTCAGTATCTCTGGATACAAAGATGCGATATCATCAGAAGCCGTGATGTCTATGAAAATACTATTGCGAAGGTTCATTTCGTACATGTGACGAAGGAAATCCTTCTTATCAAACTTGGCGCCATTTGCTAAAGTTGATTCCCATTTGGAAAGTGGAGTTCCATCTTTCTCGAAAATCATCTTTTTAGAGTTAGCCAAACCAATGATTTTGATATTCAACTGGTGGTTCTTTTTCAAGAACGTGAACTGTTGTACCAATTGATTGATAAATGCTTTACCAACATTACCAGTTCCGATAATGAATAGGTTAACACGTTTTGTTGAGTAGAGGAAGAAGCTTTCGTGCAATACGTTCAAGGCTTTACTCAAATCATCTTTCGAGATTACCGCTGAGATGTTTCTTTCCGAAGAACCTTGAGCAATCGCTTTGATGCTTACCCCGTTTTTACCAAGCACGTTGAACATTTGACCACTTACACCTACTTGCTCACGCATGTTGTTACCAACCAACGCGATGATGGATAGGTTTTTTTCTACTAGAATTGGGTCAATATGATTGTTGGCAATTTGTTCTGAAAACTCTTCTTTCAATGCTTTTAATGCTGAAGTTGCATCTTTTGCATCGATACCTACAGTAATCGAGTGCTCTGAAGATGCTTGTGTGATCAAGATCACATTTACTTTAGCAGTTGACAAAGCTCTGAAGAAACGATATGAGAACTTCGGTATACCTACCATTCCGCTGCCGCTCAATGTTACCAATGCAATGTCTTTGATACTGGATATACCACGTATCAATTGCTTATTATCATCCCATTCCTTCGTGATCAGAGTTCCTTTCTGATCTGGTTTGAAAGTATTCTTGATAGTCATTGGAATTCCTTTTTCCAATGCTGGCTGGATACTAGGAGGGTAAATTACTTTCGCTCCAAAGTGTGACAACTCCAATGCCTCTTCATACGATACGTGTTCGATGAAATTAGCACGCTTTACCATTCTAGGGTCAGCAGTCATCAAACCATCCACATCTGTCCAAACTTCAAAATGGTCCGCGACTAAAACTCCCGCAAGAATAGCTGCTGTATAGTCAGAACCACCTCTACCAAGGGTAGTTGTTTGGTTGTCTTCGGTTGAAGAGATAAAGCCAGGGAAAAGGCTCACTTTAGTGAAAGAAGCCTCAGCTTCTTTAATTTTTTGTGTCGTCAATTTGAAGTTCACATTGGCATGTCCAAAGTGATCATCTGTTTTGATGTATTGACGGCTATCGAACAATGTAATGTCTATTCCTTCTGTTCGGAAGAATTCGGAAATAATTAATGATGAAAGACGCTCACCGATACTCAAGATGTAATCGGAGCTACGTGTGGTTAATTCGCGAAGTAAGAAAACTCCTTTACAGATGTCTTCAAACTCCTCAATAATCTTATAAAACTTGTCGTCAGGCTTGTTTTCAATCAAGTTGTAATAAAGTTGCTCGTGTTGCACTTTTACTACCTCGAAGTGCGAAATGTACACTTTGTCTCCAGAGGCAGCTACTTCACCAATTTTTACCAATTGGTCTGTTACTCCACCTACAGCGGATGTAACCAATACTACCTGATCTACTTGAGACTGAACAATTTTCGCTACTTGTCTGATAGCTTCTTCACTACCAACAGACGTTCCTCCAAATTTTAATACTTTCATCGCTTATTTTTTCGCGTGGTTAGATTTTAGGCTTCCGAACTGCAAACCTACTTTTATTGTCCTTAAAAATCTGATTCGTTAGATGATGTAACCAAAAAGGTCGGGTTTTTCATTGAGGTATTCCCCTAAAAAGTTCCTCTCTTTCATCCTCGTGAGTAGGGGCTTGAAGTCTTCTTTCGACTTGAGCTCGATCCCAATTAGTGCAGGGCCCTGTTCGCGAGACGTTTTTTTGGTGTACTCAAAGTGTACGATATCATCATCTGGTCCCAGTACTTCAGCCACAAACTCTTTTAGAGCTCCGGCACGTTGAGGGAATCGGATAATGAAGTAATGCATGAGTTCTTCATACAATAGAGAACGTTCTCTAATTTCTTCAGTTCGGGTAATGTCGTTATTACTTCCAGAAAGTACGCATACTACGTTTTTGCCTTTTATTTGATCTTTGTATTGATCCAAAACGGCTACAGATAATGCTCCAGCTGGCTCCAGAACAATTCCGCTTTCATTGTACATGCTGATGAGTGACGAGCATAATTTGCCTTCGTCTACCAATGCTACTTCGTCAAGGTTTTCTTTGCAAAGCGGGAAGGTTGTTTCTCCTACTTTTTTGACGGCAGCACCATCAACAAACTTGTCAATTTTTTCAAGAGTCACCACTTTGTTTTGTTGGAATGACTCATACATCGCTGGAGCTCCTGCTGGCTCCACACCGATGATTTTGGTTTTTGGACTTAGGAGTTTCATTACACTAGATACTCCCGCAGACAATCCACCACCACCGACAGGTAAGAATAGATAGTCTATGGTGAATTCAGCATCCTTAAATAACTCTAGTCCAACTGTTGCTTGGCCTTCTATGACTTTAGGGTCGTCAAATGGATGAACAAACGTACTGTTGTTAGCATCACGGTATTCCATAGCTGCTTGATAGGCGTCATCAAATGTGTCGCCTTTCAGAACTACTTCCACCTGATCTTTGCCAAACATCTTTACTTGCTGCACCTTTTGCTTGGGAGTAGGCGCTGGCATGAAAATCACACCTTTCACTCCTAAT
>PBTY01000056.1 GCA_002729235.1 Rickettsiales bacterium
ATGATCGCTACCTTCATATGACTATGAGCTCTTTTTTTCACTAATTTTGAAACTTCCTAGAGACAATTTATGTACTGTAGGACAATAATTGAGTGAATCTTTATGATAGAAACCAAAAAAGAGCAGGAATTCGGTGTATTGGTAGCTGTGGCTCCAAAATTTCAACCAGATGAAAAAACACAAGAGTATCTGGATGAATTAGAATTTTTGGTTCAGACTTTAGATATACAAGTAGAAAAAGCCTACACACAGAAGCTTGAACATCCCGATACCAGAACCTATGTGGGTAAGGGTAAGCTGGAAGAAATCTGTGAGTTCGTGAAGGCCAAAAATATTGGCAATGTCATTTTCGATGATGACTTGAGTCCGTCGCAGTTGAGAAACCTGGAAAGAGAACTCAAAGTGAAGGTGTATGATCGAAGCTTATTGATTCTGGATATCTTCTTAAAAAGAGCCCAAACTAATCAGGCAAAGACTCAAGTAGAATTGGCTAGATATCAATACCTGCTTCCTAGACTGACCCGTATGTGGACTCACCTGGAGCGACAGAGGGGCGGAACTGCTACTCGTGGAGGTGCTGGTGAGAAAGAGATCGAAACGGATAGACGAAACATCCGTAACCAGATAAATATTCTACGCAAGAAGCTAGACAAAATAGAAACGCAAGCAGCAACCCGTAGAAAGTCTCGAGATGGGATTGTGCGTGTTGCACTTGTCGGTTATACCAATGCCGGTAAATCTTCCTGGATGCAGCTTTTGAGCAAAGAAGATGTGTATGCCAAAGATGAACTCTTCGCAACAGTTGATTCAACAGTAAGAAAAGTAGTGCTAAACCAAATTCCTTTCTTGCTTTCTGATACGGTTGGATTCATCCGAAAACTACCTCATAATCTGATTGAATCATTCAAGTCTACTCTGGAAGAAGTTAAAGAGGCTGATATTCTACTGCACATTATTGATGCATCCAATCCATCTTATGAGGAACACATTTCTGTTGTAGAGCAAACGCTAGAAGAAATCGGTGCCGCAGACATCAAAACAATCAAGGTTTACAATAAAGTGGACAAGATTGAGGATTTAGCAGAGTTCAACCCAGAAGGAAGCCAGAATAGTAAGGAAAACATATTTGTGTCAGCGTACACTAAGTACCATCTGGAAGAATTCAGGGATTTGGTTCGTGAATACGTGCAAAAGGAGCACTTAAAAATCTATCCTAACTACCTTCTTCCGGAGCAATACTAAAACCCGGAAGGAGGCAACTCCGGATATGGCACAAGTGCTTCAATCAATAACTTCACACCATCTTTTGAGAAGATCGTCAGTGTGATAATGATTGTACTGATGATAATAGCCACTCCTACATTGTTGTTTTTAATTTCCTCGAATTCATCAATAGGAGTCAATTTGGCATAGAGGAAGGTACTGATTAATCCAATGGCCACAGCCACTGTGTAGGCAATCCCGATATAGATGGCTCCAATTCCGAAATACTTTAAGGAGAACAGCAAACTGTTGTCTGATTTATTCATCAATCTGAATGACGAGATCAATGGATCAATGATCCCCTCTACCATTATCCCTACTGCTAAAATGATCGCTCCAGCAAAGATGCTATAGGCTAAATTGTACTCCTGGATTCCATAGTACTTCCTACCTACCCATTGCACTAACTTGTAGGTCAGTGAAAGAATAAAAATACCTATTGTAATAGCCGAAAATATTTCAATCAGGCTTATTAGAATCAAATTAGAGTTCATTGGCTAGTGCTATTTTCCAGTAGTCTTTGTTTCCATAAGAAGGTGGCAACATCCCCGCCATCCATCCTTTGGCAGTTGTTTCCCAAAAATAATATTTCTTGCCTTTGTGCAAGATGTAGTCTCCGGCAGTTGGAATGTTAAGTGCAATCATCGCATGCGCATATTCACTGCTGATAATAATGGCTGGCTCAAACCCAAGTCTTTCCAAAACGGCAAAAATCAACACAGCACGGGTATCACAATCTCCCATCTCAGTATGAAGAAATTCATAAGGTGTGTACAATCCCAATCTCACATTACCCACACAGGGTTTTCCACGGGTCTCACGATCTTCACAGTCACCAGGTATCACATAGCTATAAGGAATATCCTGAACGAATGTCACCACCAACTCAGCCAAATCATTTCCAGACAGTCCTTCATAGATGGCGATAGATTGCAAACTATCTACAATCATATCGACATCCTCATCGCGATCAGAAAACGCTCGATAGAGCTGGGTCCATGGATCTCCAGGATTTACTAATTGATCATATACGTTGAAGCGATTATCCCTGGAATGCTTATTCTCAATTTCCGTTGTTTCGAAACTAAGGCAATAGCGATCTGAAGAAGATATGAACTGCCAGTTTCGTTGATGATCAGTGTAGTCACTCTGCACATCAATCAGATCTTCACAGAACTCACCATCCTGAACATTAGCCTTAAAAAAAGCAATAAGAATGGAGAATCCCCACCAAACAGAAAGAACAATCACTATGACACGAATAGCCTTTTTCACCCGCTAAAGATGTGAAGAAACCACCATTACTGATCTCTAGAAGTCAATTAAAAATGAAAAAATTGTCGTGAGTACCTGATTTCACTATTTTTGCGACTCTCATCAATGAGATGGTCCCGTAGTTCAATGGATAGAATAGGCTACGCGCCCCGGAAGTTTCCTAAACTTTAGATAGAAGGCGGAAACTTCTTAGGTTGTAGATTTATTTCATCTTTTAAAGAAAGACGAGTTAATAATGGTCCCGTAGTTCAATGGATAGAATAGAAGTTTCCTAAAACCCTGTTTTACCGATTCATTTGAATAACCCTCTCTTAAAAAGCCGATTTTAGCTAGTATAGGCACACTCTTTGTAACCATTTGAAGAAAAAAATCCAATATCATTGGGTTTTGTTCAAAAATAGTTCAAAAATTGTGAGGCTATGAATATCACTGTAAACTTCGAATGTTTGACCCACCATGTGAGCAAGGACGGTACGATTCCGCTATCCTTTAGGATTTGTATCAACCGGAAGAACCATTATCTGGGTATCGGAGAGCGGATTAAGCTCGGTCAATATGACAAAGAAGCCAAGCAAATCAAAAAAGGGATCAAAGGCCATATGCAGCTCACTTCCAAGATCGCTCGTGAACGAGGTAAGATCGATGGCATCATTGATGAGATGCAAAAACGTGAGGAAATCATCACATTCCCCAAGATCAAAAAGGAATATCAGGACTACACGGGTAAAACCCCCCTTCCTGATTTTTATACCTATGTGGAAAAAGAACTGGAACGTGAGCGGCGAGAAACGGAAATCAAGGAAAGCTCAGCTACACGGATTGAAAAAGAAATGGATCGAGTCAGAGCATTTAACCCTAAACTACTCATCCATGAAATTGACGATGTATGGCTCGGTAAGCTCAATGAATTTCTGATCAAGCGGTATGCCTACAACACGAGATACAATACCTTATCGGCTATCCGGAAGTATGTCAACAGACTATATAAGGCTGGTACGATAAAAAAATACCCCTTTGCCACCTTCGAAATAGGACAACCGGAACTGGTGGATGTTGCTTACCTGGAGCCGGAAGAATTGCAACGATTACAGAATCTCTTTGATAGTGGTACACTATTGAATTATGTGAAAAAGGCTGCTAACAAACATGCACAGGACTTTCATGTGGGATCGAGGTATCAGAATGTACTTCATTATCTACTCATCTCCTGCTATAGCGGATTGAGACATTCAGATATCAAAACACTTCGCAGGGAGCATGTGCAGGGTGGCTTTATTGTCAAGAGGATGGAAAAAGACCGCATGGGTCGTAAGAAAACCGTTCGTATCCCTATTAGAAAAAGGTTGAAGTCCCTGCTAGCTATGAATAGCGAATCCGGCTTTCTGTTTGAATTACCCGTCAACGAAACTTCAGCGACTAATAAGTACATTCAGGAAATATTCAAGATTGCAAGTATTGACAAGCACTTTACTTTTCATGGTTGCCGGCATACGTTTGCTATTACTTCACTATTATTGGGAATAAAAATTGAGGTTGTGAGTGATATCTTAGGTCACTCAGAAATCACCACTACCCAGCGATATGCGAGAGTAGTCGACCGACTTAGGGATAAGGAAATGGATAAGTGGGACGACTTTGAGTCTGGTAGCAGTGCTAAAGATCAAATAAGCACATTATTACTACAGTTGACAGATCGTCAAGCTAAAAAGGTTTTGAGTTATATGAATAAGGTTTTAGGATAAAACTGAGAACCGACTAAGTAAGAGAGTACCTCTGTTAGGGACGGGGGGATGCAAGAATAAAAACAGTATAAATATATTTTAGCATTTACTTAAATACTGAAACTTATTCCGCACCTTTGCGTTTTAGTATTTACTTAAATATTAAAGTATGAGTAATACCTGTATCAGAGTATTGGCAGATCCGGTCCAGATCAAAGAATGTAAGGAAGCCGTCCAGTCATTGGAAGAGCCGCTAGCAGATGCAACTAAAATCTTTAACCTGGCAGGAAATGCTGCAAGATTAAAAATTCTCTATCTGTTATCCCGTGAAGGTGAAATGTGTCCATGTGACTTCAGTGACATTCTGGAAATATCTGTTGGAGGAGTTTCACAGCACCTTAGAAAGTTGAAAGATGGTGGTATAGTCAGGGATAAGAAAGTAGGACAAACCATTTTCTATTCATTGGTGAAGGAAAATATGGAAATGATCAAACCCATACTTGACTCACTTTCTAATCAGAAAGAACCTGTATCATGAGTACCACGAACATATCATCGAAAAGTGCAGGTGCAGGATTATTTGCCGCAATCATAGCTTCTTTATGNTGCATCACTCCTGTGTTCTCATTATTAGCAGGAATTGGAGGTATTGCTGCCACCTTCTCCTGGATGGAGCCATTTAGACCTTACCTGATTGCATTGACCATAGGTATTTTAGGTTTTGCCTGGTATCAGAAACTAAAACCGCGATCTGCTGAGGAAATAGCATGCGCATGCGAAGATGATGGAAAGCCGTCTTTTTGGCAGTCAAAAAGATTCTTGGGAGTAGTTACAGTGTTTGCAGCCATTATGCTCGCTTTCCCGAGCTACTCGCACATGTTCTATTCCAATGGTGCAAGCCCTGATACATCCGTTATCGTAGCTCAAGACACAACGAAAACACACAAGATCGTACTTGAGGTAAAGGGAATGACTTGTGCTGGTTGTGAAAATCATATCGAGCATGAGGTTGGATTATTGAAAGGAGTGAAATCAGTAGATGCCATCTACTCAGATGGTTCAGCCACAGTTGAATATTTGCCTTCCGAGCTTGAAGAAAGAATAATTATTGAAGCGATTAATAAAACGGGCTATACTGTATTAGAGAAGCCAAGAGATCAATAGCATGGAGAAAGCAGTAGTTTTAGAGTCTACCATAACATGTCCCAGTTGCGGACACCAGAAAGAAGAAACCATGCCAACAGATGCATGTCAGTACTTCTATGAATGTGAAAATTGTCATCAAATGCTAAAACCAAAGCAAGGTGATTGCTGTGTGTATTGTAGCTATGGAACTAAGAAGTGTCCACCTATTCAGATGGGAGAGACAAAATGTTGTTGATCAATGAGAACCACCCTCTACATAAAAAACATGGTCTGCCCTCGCTGTATTGATACAGTGAGAGACATCTTTGATAGCTTGAAAATCAAAACATCTTCTATTGAGCTTGGAGAGGTTAATACACCAACAGATCTCTCTACGGATCAGAAAATACAACTAGAAGAATTACTGACAGCACGAGGCTTTGAGTTGTTACAGGATCAGAAATCAAAATTGATCGGTCAAATTAAGTCGATCATTGTAGACCGGATTCACCATAACAAGGAAGGCTTAAACGTCAATTTCTCCACCCTAATAACAGACAAACTAAACCAAGAGTATTCGTCATTGAGCAGGCTATTTTCGTCCGTTGAGGGAACGACCATCGAACGATTTATCCTAAAACAGAAAGTAGAACGAGTTAAAGAGCTCATCTTTTATAATGAACTGACATTTTCAGAGATTGCTCATCAAATGGATTACAGCAGCGTGGCGCATTTATCCGCCCAATTCAAAAAAGAGACAGGGATGACACCCACCCAGTTCAAGAAACTGCGACCTGATCGAAAGAGCATCGACTCGCTGTAGCCAAAATCTCANAAACCTTTCTCAAAATTGTGTAACACGTATTCACTGATGAGTCCTGAGATTTGTAGTATCCAAATAATAGCAAAGACTTATGGAGACTACAGATATAACAATACCCAATAAAAAGGTGGATACAACTAAACAGTCATTTCCAGTCACTGGAATGACCTGCGCGGCTTGCGCCTCCAGCGTGGAATCCATATTAACTAACACGGATGGCGTATCTAGCGCAAGTGTCAACTTCGCTTCCTCATCTGTATTTGTAGAATATGATACCGCTCTTGCCCCTACAGATTTGCAGAACGCACTACAAGCAGTAGGTTATGATCTGATTGTGGATGCAGAAGACCCGGCAGAAGCACAGGAAAACTTGCAAAAACAACACTATCAGGATGTCAAACAGCGAACCATCTGGTCGGCCATTTTAACATTGCCTGTGTTCATCATAGGGATGTTTTACATGGAGTGGATTCCAGGACGATGGATTTCTATGGTGCTCAGCATACCGATCTTGTTTTGGTTTGGTCGCAGCTTTTACATCAATGCCTGGAAGCAAGCCAGACATGGAAAAGCTAATATGGACACACTGGTCGCTCTCAGCACAGGTATTGCCTTTATCTTCAGTCTATTCAATACCTTATTTCCTGATTTCTGGCATGCCAGAGGAATTCACCCGCATGTTTACTATGAAGCAGCTACGGTCATTATCACCTTCATTTCGTTAGGTAAGCTGCTCGAAGAACGGGCCAAATCGAACACCTCATCAGCAATCAAGAAGTTAATGGGCTTGCAACCTAAAACCCTAAAAGTGATCCAGAACGGTGAAGAAGTGGAAATGCCTATTTCATCCGTTCAAAAAGGCTACACTATTGTTGTCAGACCCGGAGAGAAAATTCCTGTGGATGGTGAAGTCTCTGACGGCAGCTCTTTTGTAGATGAAAGTATGATCACAGGTGAACCTGTACCGGTAGAGAAAACAAAAGGAGCAGAAGTATTTGCAGGAACTGTCAACCAGAAAGGCAGCTTTCAATTCATCGCAAAGAAAGTCGGTGGTGAAACCTTACTTTCCCAAATCATTAAAATGGTGCAGCAGGCCCAGGGAAGCAAAGCCCCGGTACAAAAACTGGTCGATAAGATTGCTGGCATTTTTGTGCCAATCGTGATGGCTATAGCAATTGCGACCTTCATCACGTGGATGCTGGTTGGTGGAGATGATGCCTTTACCCATGCATTACTGACATCTGTAGCTGTATTGGTCATCGCCTGCCCATGTGCGTTAGGACTTGCTACTCCTACAGCTATTATGGTTGGTATTGGTAAGGGAGCTGAAAACAATATCCTTATTAAGGATGCTGAAAGTTTGGAGCTCGGTCATAAAACCAATGCTATTGTGCTGGACAAAACCGGAACCATAACAAAAGGTAAACCGACCGTTACCGATTGGCAATGGGAGAATAGCAATGACTACCACAAGCAGGTGCTTTTAGCCATTGAGTCCCAATCTGAACACCCTCTGGCAGATGCAGTGGTAGCCAGGTTAAAAGAAGACGGTTTTAAGCCTGAAAGTATTTCGGACTTTCAGAGCATTACCGGTATGGGTGCGGAAGCCCAATCACCGGACGGTGAAAAGTTCTACGTTGGCAATCAACGTTTGCTGAATAGCACAGGCATCACCCTTTCATCTTCCCTGGAAAAGCAAGCCAATGAATGGAGAAATGAGGGAAAAACGGTCATCTTCTTTGCAAACCAACTCACTGTCTTGGCTATTCTGGCCATCGCAGATGAGCTTAAGGAAAGTTCTGCTACGGCTATCAAAACGCTGCAAGATCGGGACATTGAGGTGTACATGCTCACGGGCGATAACGAGCAAACAGCAAAAGCAGTAGCTAATCAGGTCGGTATCTCTCACTTCAAAGCAGAAGTAATGCCATCGGATAAGGCTGATTTTGTGAAGGAATTGCAAGCGCAAGGCAAAGTGGTAGCTATGGTGGGCGATGGGATCAATGATTCCCATGCGTTAGCCCAGGCAGATGTAAGTATCGCCATGGGCAAAGGTTCAGACATAGCAATGGATGTAGCCAAGATGACACTGATTACCTCTGACCTTCAATCCATTCCAAAAGCGTTGAAATTGTCCAGTAAAACAGTTCAAGGCATCAGGCAAAACCTGTTTTGGGCATTTATCTACAATGTAATTGGTATTCCGATAGCTGCTGGGGTCCTATATGCTTACAATGGGTTCTTGCTTGACCCGATGATTGCCGGAGCAGCCATGGCCTTTAGCTCTGTATCCGTAGTGGCCAATAGTTTGAGACTAAAGGCAGCAAAACTTTAATCAATTTTCCAATCAATAAAATAGATCAAAATGAATACACTAAAATTCAAATCCAATATCAATTGTACCGGTTGTTTATCCAAAGTCACCCCTGTTCTCAACGATGAAAAAGCCATTGAAAAATGGGATGTTGATCTGGAGCATGACGACCGTATTCTTACTGTTGAAACTTCAAAGCTTGACGCTGAGAAGATAAAGCAGACCGTACAAAAAGCAGGGTTTAAACTGGAAGAACTCGGCAATTGACAATTCTTCAGGAAAGAAAATGGATTCCCCGGTTTTACCTATTACCGGGAATTCTTTTTACATACACTAACACCGTTTTCCTACATACTATCAAAATTGTATAAGATTTATTCAAAATTCTATAAACCCTTCTCTGTAAGAAATCCGTATCTTTGATTGAAGTGAAGAAAATTCTATCCATATCACTGGCTTTGATTATGCTATCTACCAATATGGGGTTTGCAGTAGCAACTCATTATTGTGGTGGTTTGGCAGTGGAATCTCAATTGGTTTTTGCTCATGAATCACTGGATTGTGGAATGGCCAACATGGATAAAGATTGTGAAACCCCTCCATTCGAGGGCACGCATTTCAGTAAAAAGCCTTGTTGTGAGAATAAGTATCAATCACTTGAAACAGAAGATGATTTCAAACCTACCATTGTTCAGAGTTCTGTCAATGTTGAGTTTGTCGCAGCATTCATTGTTACATTCCTTCACTTACCTATCTCTTCAACTAACGAAGAGCCTCAATACGCGAATTATTCGCCCCCTCTGATTGATCAGGACATCCCCGTCTTGCATCAGGTATTCCTTATATAAGATCGTATAGTATGAATTTCTAAACCCTGCTTTACAGCTGGGTTTCTAGGCTATTCGCCTTTTTGAACAAGTTCATGTTGTTCCACACGGGTTTCATCCTAATCATTCATATTATGCTGAATCGAATAATAAAGTACTTCTTAGAAAACAAGCTGGTCACTGTTCTCATCCTCATTGGCTTCATCGCCTGGGGCATTGTGACCGCCCCCTTCGGATGGCAGGTTGGGGCTTTGCCCTCTGATCCTGTCCCTGTTGATGCTATTCCGGATATTGGTGAAAACCAGCAAATCGTATTCACCCAATGGACGGGTCGATCTCCACAGGACATTGAAGATCAGATCTCTTATCCATTAACCACCTACCTGCTCGGGATTCCAGGTGTAAAATCCATTCGTAGTTCCTCTATTTTCGGATTTTCCAGTATCTACATCATCTTCAGCGAAGAGATCGAATTCTATTGGTCACGTTCCCGAATCCTGGAGAAACTCAACTCCCTTCCCTCCGGGTTATTGCCAGATGGAGTGCAGCCGGCACTTGGGCCAGACGCTACGGCTTTGGGTCAGGTGTATTGGTACACCATCGAGGGACGGGACAAAAAAGGAAACCCAACGGGAGGCTGGGACCTCCATGAGATCCGCACCGTTCAGGATTTCTATGTGAAGTATGGACTCAACGCTACCGAAGGCGTTTCGGAAGTAGCCTCAATCGGAGGGTTTGTGAAGGAATACCAGGTAGACGTAAACCCCGATGCGCTCAAAGCCTACAACATCCCATTGCATAAAGTGATGATGGCCGTACGAAAATCCAATCGGGATGTAGGAGCCAAAACCATAGAGATCAACCAGGCGGAGTACCTCGTGAGAGGCTTGGGATATGTGAAAGCCGTAGAGGATATTGAAAAAGCGGTGGTAGCAGTTCAGGACAATGTCCCTATTCGTGTTCAGGACATTGGAGTTGTGAGCCTCGGCCCTGCTACCCGGAGAGGTCTTTTAGACAAAGATGGAGCAGAAGTAGTCGGTGGTGTGGTGGTCGCTCGTTATGGTGCAAATCCTTTACAGGTAATTAATAATGTTAAGGCGAAGATCAAAGAAATAGCGCCTGGACTACCTAAGAAAACATTGAGCAATGGAGTAGAAAGTCAATTGACCATTGTTCCCTTCTATGATCGTTCTCAACTCATTTATGAAACGCTAGGCACGTTAGAGGAAGCCATTTCGCTTCAATTGCTCATCACCATTCTGGTGGTAATCGTGATGGTGTATAATCTTAGGGCTTCATTTCTCATTTCGAGCATCCTGCCAATTTCGGTATTAATGGTGTTTATCGCCATGCGTTATTTTGGTGTTGATGCCAACATCGTTGCACTGTCAGGCATTGCTATTGCCATCGGTACGATGGTGGATCTGGGTGTAATCCTATCTGAAAACATTATTAAGCACATAGATGAAGCCCCTCCCGGTCAAAAACTGATCGATACCATTTACAATGGAGCATCAGAAGTTGCCACAGCAATACTGACGGCTGTTTCGACCACCATCGTAAGCTTTATTCCGGTCTTTACCATGCAGGCCGCAGAAGGGAAACTATTTGGCCCACTGGCCTTTACCAAAACCTTTGCGTTGATAGCCGCACTACTAGTGAGTTTATTGATCATGCCCACGTTGGCACATTGGTTTTTTGGCTTCAAAATCAATAACAAGTACCTGAAAAAGTATGGGAGCTTTGCTTTAGTGCTATTTGGAATCACAGGACTATTTATTGGCCAGGTGTGGGGCGGTGTATTGCTGATCCTATTCGGTGCAATCGGAATTTTGAAGAATGTTTTTGACGCTAAAAAAGAAAGTTTCTCTAAGCCCGTATTGTTTCTCTTCAAGTATGCCGAGCTGATCATTGTACTCGTTGGTGTCATCTGGCTTTTAGCCAAATATTGGTTACCACTAGGTGCCTCACAGTCCCTCTTACTCAACTTTTTGTTTGTGACCATATTGGTGGGCTTGATACTAGGTGGATTTACACTGTTGGAATATCAATATAAGAGAATCCTAAACTGGTGTCTGAACAACCGAATCAAATTTCTCTTAATCCCTTCATTCATCGTACTACTTGGCGCTACCGTTTGGCTGGGTTTTGATAAGATATTTGGCTTGGTAGCGAAAGGCGCTGAAGCCGTCAGTTGGGATATCAGAAGTTCGAAAGGCTGGTCAGGGTTGGTCTCCACTTTCCCAGGAGTTGGCAAAGAGTTCATGCCTTCTCTGGACGAAGGGAGTTTTCTACTCATGCCTACCTCTATGCCTCATTCCGGCATGAAGTATAACCGTAAGGTAGTTGGCCAGCTGGACATGCTGCTTTCTAATATTCCGGAGGTGGATTTAACAGTAGGAAAACTAGGTCGTGTAGAATCTGCATTGGATCCAGCACCTATCAGCATGTATGAAAACACCATCAATTACAAGTCTGAATACCTGCTCAGCAAGAAAGGCCACAGGGTTCGGTTTAAAGTAGACAATGACGGGAAATTCGTTCTGAAATCGGGTGAAGCCCTTACCAATGAAGAGGCACTTGATCAGGGAATCGGCTTTGAGGATTTGAGCCAAGATAGCAACGGTAAATACTTCCGAAACTGGCGTGCGCATATTCATTCACCTGATGATATCTGGAAAGAAATCATCAAGGTGACCAAAATACCTGGAGTTACATCTGCTCCAAAGTTGCAGCCTATCGAAACCCGTTTGGTCATGCTTCAAACGGGCATGCGTGCGCCTATGGGGATCAAGGTCTATGGGCCCGACTTACCTACTATCGAAGCGTTTGGGATGCAACTGGAAGCGATTCTAAAGGAAGTCCCTTCGGTGAAAGCCGAAGCAGTCTTTGCCGACAGGATCGTAGGTAAGCCCTACTTGCACCTTAACATTGATCGGGAAGAAATCTCAAGGTATGGTTTGAATGTGGAAGATATTCAGCAAACCATCGAAACGGCCATCGGTGGTATGAAAATCACTTCTACGGTGGAAGGAAGAGAACGCTTCCCGGTTCGGGTACGCTATCCTCGGGAACTAAGAGATGATCCCAACTCGCTTAGCAAAATACTGATCGCCACCCCAACAGGAGCACAAATCCCAATCGGTCAGCTCGTAGATTTTGAATACGTCAGAGGGCCACAAGCGATCAAAAGTGAGGAGACTTTTTTGGTAGGTTATGTCCTGTTTGATCGAAATGATGGCTACTCAGAAGTAACCGTAGTGAATGATGCTCAAAGAGCCATTCAGGAAAAAATTGATTCGGGTGAACTGAAAGTGCCTGCTGGTATTAGCTACAAATTTTCAGGCAGTTACGAGAATCAGGTTCGAGCGGAGAAACGACTATCCATCATTGTACCCCTGGTACTCGGTATTGTCTTTCTAATCCTCTATTTCCAATTCCATTCGGTTTCCACCTCACTCATGGTTTTCATGGGAATAGCGATGGCCTTCAGTGGCGGATTTATCATGCTATGGTTATACGGACAGTCTTGGTTTGCGGACTTCTCCCTTTTTGGAACCAATTTCCGAGACCTGTTCCAAATGCAAACCATCAATCTCAGTGTGGCGGTATGGGTCGGTTTCATTGCCTTATTCGGCATTGCCACGGATGACGGGGTATTGATGGCCACTTATTTAGATCAGAGTTTTAAACGCAACAAGACGGACAACCTTAAAGGGTTACGAGCTGCGGTAGTAGAAGCTGGCCAAAGAAGGATAAAACCAGCCGTAATGACCTCTGCTACTACCATTATCGCCTTGCTCCCCATTTTGACATCCACAGGGCGTGGATCTGATATTATGATTCCTATGGCCATTCCCGCTTTCGGAGGAATGATGATCGCTGCTGTGACCTACTTCATTGTTCCAGTGCTTTATGCCATGAGGGAAGAACGAAAACTTAAAAAGCTACAATCATGAGAAAGAACAGCATTTTATTATTGACCCTACTCGCTTGCAGCTTTTATGCTCTCCAGGCACAAACATTGGAAGACTACTTCAAGCTGGCCGCAGAGAACAATCCCGGACTTCAGGCAAAATACAAAGCATTTGAAGCAGCCTTGGAGAGGATTCCACAGGCCAATTCGCTCCCAGATCCTACGTTTTCATTCGGTTACTTCATATCTCCGGTAGAAACACGAGTTGGTCCACAGAGAGCCAGGTTTTCATTGACTCAGATGTTCCCATGGTTTGGTACACTGAAGTCTAAAGGAGATGCAGCAGCACTCTTAGCAGAGGCCAAATACCAGGCATTTCTTGATGCCCGAAATCAACTCTATTATCAGGTAGCAGCTTCTTACTATCCTTTGTATGAGTTGGAGCAGTGGATATCATTAGAACAGGAAAATGTGGAGATACTGGAATCCTACAAAACCATTTCTACCAAGCAGTTTGAAAATGGCAATGGTGCGATGGTCGATGTACTTCGAGTGGATATCATGTTAAAAGATGCGGCTACCAATCTTCAAATTCTGACAGAAAAGAAAAGGCCACTAATTGCTGCGTTCAATGCACTTCTCAATAGAGATGAAACGGAAGAAGTGATTGTTCAGGATTCACTAACCATTAAGGCGTTGCTCAGCGATTACAGAAGGGACAGCCTCCTTGCAGATCATCCGATCCTGAATGAGCTAGACTTAAAACTGAAGGCTAGCGAAGAAATGGAGCAAGTGGCCATTAAGCAAGGTCTGCCAAAGTTTGGTGTAGGATTGGATTATGCTATTGTGGGAAACAGATCCGGAGTAGAACTGCCAGACAATGGTCAGGACATCCTGATGCCCATGGTGTCAGTAAGCATTCCCATTTTCAGGCGCAAGTACAACGCTGCTATCAAAGAAGCACAACTTTCCCAGGAAAGCTACCAGCTTCAAAAAGAAGACTATACCAATTCGCTAATCTCAAGCTATGAAATGGTCGCTTTTGAACTGGAGCAACAGCGGCAGTTGATCGGCCTGTATGACCAGCAGATAGCTGAATCCCAACAGGCCTTAAATCTCCTCTATACCGCCTATGGTAACTCAGGAAAGGATTTTGAAGAGGTACTCAGGATGCAACAGCAACTGCTGAAATATGAAAAAATGAAAGCCACTGCGATTACAAAATACCATACCGCACTGGCCAAACTCGATTACATCACAGCTAAAAAATACTAAGATGAAAATATCAATAAAGACATTAATCATAGTAGCCGTTTCTACCCTCTCAGGTGGGTTGCTACTCGGTTGGCTATTCTTTGGAGGCTCAGAAAATGGCTCTCCAGCAGAACACAATCATGAAACAGAAATGGCGGCTGAGACAACCTGGACCTGCTCCATGCACCCGCAAATAAGAAGTAATGAGCCAGGTGCCTGTCCAATCTGTGGGATGGATTTGATACCGGTAGATCAAGAAGAAGGAGAAGTGAATGCAATGGCCGTCAGCATGTCTCCAACAGCCATGCAGTTGGCCAGTGTAACTACTGATATAGTTGGCAAAATGACCCCTGTCAAATCCCTTCGCCTGAATGGAAAGGTTCAGGAAGACGAAAGACTCGTCTTTTCTCAATCGTCACACATTCCGGGAAGGATCGAGAAGCTAATGGTGAACTTCACCGGTGAATATGTAAGTAATGGTCAGCCCATTGCATACATCTATTCACCCAATTTAGTCACGGCACAGGAAGAGCTTTTCGAGGCGGTCAAGATTAAAGAAAGCCAACCGGCTCTGTATCAAGCAGCCAGAGGTAAACTCAAAAATTGGAAGCTGACTGATAGACAAGTTGACAATATCATTAGCACTGGAAGGCCAATAGATCAGTTTCCCATCAATGCGGACATTTCCGGGTACGTCACACAAAAGAAAGTGAATCTTGGAGATTACATCAACAAAGGGCAATCCATCTATGAGATAGCCAATCTTTCCAAAGTCTGGGTACTATTTGACATCTATGAAAGCGACATGGCTTGGGTGAAAAAAGGTGACCTGATCACCTTTACAGTAGCTTCATTACCAGGAGAAGAATTTGAAGGCAAGATCACTTACATCGACCCGTTGATCGATCCCAAAACCAGGGTGGCCAAAGCCAGGCTGGAGATTAATAATAAGGACCTCAAGCTAAAGCCAGAGATGTTTACTTCAGGGACATTGGAAGCGCAACTGTCTGCCAGCTCTGATGCCATGATTATCCCCAAGACGGCAGTCATGTGGACGGGTGAAAGATCAATCGTCTATGTCAAAGAAACCACGGGCACTGGCATTAGCTTTTTGATGCGGGAAGTGAAGTTGGGGCCAGCATTGGGAACCAGCTATATCATTGAGGAAGGCTTAGAGCAAGGCGAAGAAATAGCAGTGAATGGTACTTTCAGCATTGATGCTGCTGCACAGCTGGCCGGGAAACCAAGCATGATGAATCCTGACGGAGGACCAGCGATGACGGGGCATAATCATGGAGGTTCTGGCTCTACTTCAACTCCAGCTACTCAATCCCAGAAAACGCACAATCAACAGATCAATATCAGCGCAGAGGTTAAGAAAGTCCTCCAACCACTTTTCATGGACTACTTGAAAATCAAAGACGCATTGGTCAGTGATAATTTGAAGGAGGCTCAGGAAGCAGCAACCGTATTTCAGAATGATTTAGGTAAAATCAATATGTCCCTTTTCAAGGGACAAGCTCATCAAATCTGGATGGACTTCAGTAGCGAATCAGAACAAGCCCTTCAACATGCTGCGCATTTTCAGGACATCAAAGAAATGCGAAAAGCCTTTCAATCACTATCCAACTCGATGATCGGTTTAGCCAAATCCTTTGATCCCTTAGAAGAAGACATTTATGTCCAGCACTGTCCTATGGCAGATAGTAACAAAGGAGCCGATTGGCTAAGCCTTTCCGATGAAATTAAAAATCCATATTTCGGAGCTTCCATGCTCACCTGTGGAGAAGTAACAGAAGAACTTAAATAATTAAACACTTAAAAATTCTTAATCATGAAACAGAAAAAATCAATACTAACAGTAGCACTAGTAGCAATCCTTTTTGGATTCAACAGTTGTGGAAATTCACAAAAGCAGACGGCAGAAAATGACCATTCAGATCACCAGGCAATGGATCACTCGGATCATACTTCGGATCAATCTATGATGCTCACCAAAGAGCAGACTCAGCAAGTACTCGCTTCTTACCTGGAAATAAAAGAGGCACTCGTACAAACGGATGGAACATTGGCGAGCTCCGCAGCAAACGGACTCCTGAATAACCTCGGTGAACATAAAGGTGAACTCTTGGATAAGATCCGATTTGATACCGAACACATCAACGAAACGAAAGATGCAGGTCATCAGAGAGATCATTTCAATACCCTTTCGGACAACATCTATGAGTTGATAAAGGCCAGCTCAGCCAATGAAAACACGATATACCGACAGTATTGCCCAATGGCTTTTGACAACAAAGGGGCATTCTGGTTGAGTGCTGAGAAAGAGATCAGAAACCCGTACTTCGGAGATCGAATGTTGAAATGTGGGAGTGTTAAAGAAGAAATCTAATGGATCATTCTGACCATAATCATGACCACCACGATCATCACGAAATGATGATCGAAGACTTCAAGAAGCGTTTTTACATCAATACTGCGCTTTCTATTCCCGTTCTGGCTTTTTCCGAAATGATCCAGGGGTTCCTGGGTTTTTCGTTCAGTTTCCCTGGGATGGGATTTGTTGCTGCCGGATTAGCCACCTTCATTTTTATTTATGGTGGATGGCCATTTCTTAAAGGTCTGAAAGACGAACTCTCTGAAGGCGGTCCCGGCATGATGACACTGATTGCCATAGCGATTACGGTCGCCTGGGCTTACAGCACCGCAGTTGTATTGGGGCTAGCGGGTAAAGTGTTCTATTGGGAGTTAGTTACCCTGATCGACATTATGCTCTTAGGACATTGGCTAGAGATGCGTTCCATCATGGGCGCTTCCAAAGCACTAGAGAAGCTGGCAGAACTGATGCCATCTGAAGCACATAAAGTAGAGGGCGATAACATACATGATGTCAAGATCAGCGAACTTAAAAAGGGTGATGTCATACTGATCAAACCAGGAGAAAAAGTACCAGCTGACGGGAAAATTGTTGAAGGTGATAGTGATTTAAATGAAAGTGCCTTAACGGGAGAAAGTAAGCCCGTTCAGAAATCAAAAGGTGATGAAGTAATTGGTGGAGCGATTAATGGCGATGGCAGCATTAAAGTAGAAGTGAAGTCTTCGGGTGAGGATAGCTACCTCAATAAGGTCATCAAGCTGGTAGAGGAAGCACAACAAACCAAGTCCAAAACNCAGAACCTGGCCAACACAGCTGCCGGATGGTTAGCCTATATCGCCATTGGGGTTGGAGTAATTACTTTCATTGCTTGGGCTTTCTTTAGCACACAGGGAATGGACTTTGCCCTTGAGCGTATGGTTACGGTGATGATCATTACTTGTCCTCACGCTTTAGGATTGGCCGTTCCATTGGTGGTAGCTATTTCTACTGCGCTATCTGCCAAGAATGGCCTACTGATCAGAAATCGTACGGCTTTCGAGAATAGCCGCAAGATATCAGCCATCGTTTTTGATAAGACAGGAACACTCACAGAGGGGAATTTCGGAGTGAATAGAATTGTCTCATTAGATGATAAATCAGAGGATGATTTGCTTTCTAAAGCGGCTGCCATTGAGCAAAGCTCCGAGCATCCCATTGCGAGAGGGCTTGTAAAGGAAGCTAAAGCCCGTGAACTCAAACTTCCATCTACTGCTGATTTCAGCTCTGCCAAAGGCAAAGGTGTGAATGCAAAAGTTGATGGCTCAACTTATCAAATAGTGAGTCCAGGATACCTGAAAGAAAAAGGAATAGACCTACCTGAAGAATCCAATTCAGACAAAGCAGAGACTGTCGTGTTTATTCTCAAAGAAGGCAACTTGATAGGTTTCATTGCATTGGCCGATCAAATCAGAAAAGAGAGTAAATCCGCCATTGAAACGCTGAAAGAAAAAGGCATTAAAGTATTGATGGCCACTGGAGATAATGAACAAACAGCCAAAGCAGTAGCTGACGAATTACAGCTTGATGGTTACTACAGCCAGGTACTCCCACATGAGAAGTCTGAATTGATTGAGAAGCTTCAAAGCGAGGGAGAGTTTGTTGCCATGACCGGAGACGGTGTAAATGATGCTCCAGCGCTAGCAAAAGCAGATATCGGCATTGCCGTGGGTTCAGGTACGGATGTAGCGGCAGAAACAGCGGACATCATTCTTACCGAGAGCAGTCCATCTGATATTGCTAACCTGATCTTATTCGGAAGAGCAACCTACAAAAAGATGGTTCAGAACCTGATATGGGCAACTGGCTATAACGTAGTGGCTATTCCATTAGCAGCGGGCGTTTTGTTTTATCAAGGCATAATGATCAACCCGGCAGTAGGTGCAGCACTAATGAGTTTGAGTACGATTGTATGTGCCGCTAATGCGCAGTTGTTGAGACTGAAGTTTCGAACGTAGACAAACAACTCGAATGTCAAATCATTCACCTTAAAGCTCTGTGCCAAAGTATACTCCTGATGAAATATTAGCCAAGTATCCGGAACTCCAATCGAAACTGAATTGGAGAAAGCAGGATATTGGTATATTTCTAAGGTGTAAACTTGTTAGAGGCTATTACGACAGTAAACGGAGGGTGACCGTGATATATGAAAAGTCATTGGTTGAGCTAATGGAATTTGCCAATAACAACCTAGATAAACAGAAAGTGGATATCTAATAGAACACAATATTATATCGCATGATTTGGAAAAAACACTGAGAAGATGCTATCATATAAATTATATTTTAACCAACAGAAGCTGATGTCTCTATACATTGAAATACAAGTAGTTTTCAATCAGACATTCTGCGTAGGTTTCTAGTCTACGAGTTAAATTATGCTCGAAAAAAGTTAGAACACCGAAACATCAAGCTATCCAACCTTTGTGACAAAGATATTTTCGGCAACTTTCTGAGAGATCATTTGGTGCTTTCCTTCAATTTCGACATCCAACGAATCATCAAATTCATGGTGGGTCTTTATCACAATTTTGCTTTTAATAGCTAATCCCAATTGAGTAATGTGTTGAAGAAAAGCCGATGAATCTTTTTTAACCCCTACTATCAAAAGAGGTTTGCCAATAGTTCCCTGATCCAATGTGATTTTATGACTCTCTCTCATCTCGCCATTCACCTTGGGTATAGGATCGCCATGCGGATCATATTCAGGATAGCCCAGAAGTTTATCCAATTGATCAACGAGTTTTTTGGACTTGATATGCTCAAGCTGCTCTGCAACTTCATGTATCTCATCCCAGGTAAATTCCATTTTCTCTACCAGAAAGGTTTCCCACAACCGATGCTTTCGAATTACAGTGCATGCCTCCTTTTTTCCTTTCTCAAGGAGTGAAATAGCACCGTATTTCTCATAATGAATGAGCTTTTTCTCTTTAAGTTTTTTCACCATGCTACTCACTGTTGCGGGAGATATACCTAGGTGTTTGGCCAGTTCGTTCGTACCAAGCTCCTTATCATTTCGATTCAGATTTAGACTGTAAATGGCTTTTAAGTAGTTTTCTTCGGCAACTGTGATCATAAATTCAAAAGTAAGTATCGCATCTCTAATTTAAAAGTTTGATATATCTAACATTAATTTTTAGGTTTGTATAAATTTATTTTAAGATGAATAAAATAATCCTTTTTCTAATCTCTATTATTTACGTAATACTGGTTTCTTGCGAAGAGATGATTCCTGCAGCACCTGCTGAAAACGAACTTCTGGACGGGCCTACAGAGGATCTTTCTCACGGTGAGCAACTCCAATTTTTAAAGGGTGATGTTGCCTTTAATGATGAAGTATTTTCATCAACCAATGGCCTTGGACCTGGATTTGTTTCCACCTCTTGTGGAAGTTGCCATGCAGGAGATGGAAAAGGGCATCCATTCACTACACTTACCAGATTTGGGCAGACGCTTCCAAATACTTTGCCTGATTTATCCGTTGGTGGTCCTCAACTTCAAAATAGAGCTATTCCGGGCTTTGAACCTGAAAGATTGCCAAATGGTGTTCCTTTCATGAAGTTTACTCCACCAGCAGTCACCGGGCTTGGATTTCTAGCAGCCCTTACTGATCAGCAAATTCTGCAAAACGTTGATTCCTTGGATGCTGATAACGATGGAATTTCAGGTGTTCCCAATTATACAACTCCGCCAGACTACTTTGAACAGAAATGGTTTCATCAACCAATTGATGGAAAAATCATTGGTCGTTTTGGCAAGAAGGCGGCTGCTATTGATTTACTCCAGCAGACAGTTGGTGCTTACAACCAAGACATGGGGGTCACCTCAACCTTCGAGCCGATTGATCCTATGAGCCAGCTTAGTACCGATCCTGAAGTTTCGGATCAAACCATAAGAGATGTTGTTTTTTATCTCAGAACTCTAAAAGCTCCAATTCAACGATCCGAAGAAAATAGTCAGGTGCTACAAGGCAAGGTATTATTTACCGAAATTGAATGTAGCTCTTGTCATATCCCTGAGTGGACGACACCAGATTCCGATATCGAAGCACTATCAAATAAAACGTTTTATCCCTATACCGACCTGCTGCTACACGATATGGGGCCCGGACTGGACGATGGAGCAACTGAAGGATCTGCTGAGACTTATGAGTGGCGTACACCGCCGTTATGGGGTTTAGGGCTGTCACCTAATTCTCAAGGTGGTTCTTATTTCTTAATGCACGATGGTCGTGCGAGAGGCATTGAAGAGGCAATTATTTTACATGGGGGTGAAGCAGAAAGTAGTAAGAACCAATTCACCTCCCTAAGCGAAAGCGACAAGGAAGCTCTGATTAAATTTTTAGAATCACTTTAAGCATGGAAAGAAGAGCATTTGTCAGAAAATGTGGAATGGGATGTCTGGGAATCCTTGCATCTAGTCTGCTTCTACCTGGATGTGCTGGAACACGCTATGTATCCGGTAACATCCAAGGCTCCTTTTTGAGCATTAGCGAAGATGATTTTTTGAATGAGGGTCATGACTATCTGAAGCATGTAGTTGTCCAAAATGATGCCTTGCAATATCCAATAGTGGTCTTTCGCCTAGGTTCTGATAATTACCAAGCACTTCTAATGAAATGTACCCATCAGGGTGCCGAACTTCAGGTTTTCGGAGACAGACTTCAATGTCCTGCTCATGGCAGTGAGTTTACTATTACAGGAAATGTACAAAATGGCCCGGCTGATTCAGCACTTCGTAGCTTCCCTGTTATCAAAGAATTTAAAACATTAAAAATCGATTTATCATGAGAAACTTTGGCTCGGTTCTGATTGCTATTTCCTGTTTGATTTCGCTTGAGACGAATGCACAAATTGATAGCACCTTGCTGAAAAGAATGCCAGTAGATACATCCAAAAATCTTCTTAACATGGATGCTGTTTACAACCGGCCGTTTTTGCAAGTTGGGAAGCTTCCTGTTTCTGTCGGAGGGTACATTGAAGCTGATTATTCATATATCGGTGAAGATGGAGTGACTGACGGTCACAGTTTTCGTGTTCCACGGATGACCTTATTTGTGGCATCCTCTATTCATCGGAAAATCAAATTTCTCTCTGAGATCGAGTTCGAAGAAGGTGGAGAAGAAGTGGCCATTGAATTTGCAGCACTAGACATCAGTATGCATCCGCTCCTCAATCTTCGAGGTGGCATTGTAATGAATCCCATTGGAGCATTTAATCAAAACCACGATGGACCGAAGTGGGAATTTGTAGATCGACCAATAGCTGCAGTAGACATGCTCCCCGCGACATGGAGTAATGTAGGTTTTGGGTTATATGGTAAACATTTTTTGAAAGATTGGGCCTTTGGGTATGAAGCTTATCTAACTAATGGATTCGATGATGCAATTATCAATAATGGAGAGAACAGAACATTTCTAGCAGCTTCTAAGGACAACAAAGAGCGCTTTGAAGAATCATCTAATGGCGAGCCCTTATTTACGGGGAAAGTGGCCCTCCGTAATAACAAGATTGGTGAGATAGGCCTGTCCTACATGGGAGGTATTTATAACACTTATGAAGAGGATGGCTTGATATTAGATGAGAAAAGGAGACTGGACGTTTTCGCAATAGATTTCAATACCACCATCCCTACCCTTAACACATTCATTGTTGGTGAATGGGCGTGGGTGAATATTGATGTTCCTTCAACTTTCACGCAACAATTTGGAGAAAAGCAAAAAGGAGGTTTTGTTGATATCGTTCAACCGGTTCTGAATGGAAACCTGTTTGGTTTTGATAAAGCAACCTTCAATTTGGCTATGAGACTTGAATATGTAGATTGGAATGATGGCTCCTTTAGAGAAACAGGTGAAAGCATCGGAGATGAAATTTGGGCGGTGGTTCCGGCAATAAGTTTTAGACCTACAGCCCAAACTGTAATTCGATTGAATTATCGTTTAATGGAGCAAACAGATATTTTAGGGAATCCTCCGGCTAAAATCTCAGGAATCCAATTTGGACTTTCATCGTACTTTTAAATATGCTTGAAAAAAAACTAGAAAATAAAAATATCAAACCTACAACGATGCGGTTGCTGGTACTACGTCATTTGGTGGAATCTGGTGCTGCTATCAGCCTAAGTGATTTAGATGCAAAATTTGAGCAAGCTGATAAGGCAACCCTTTACCGAACTCTGAAGACTTTTGAGGACAAGAAACTCATACACAGCATAGATGACGGTACAGGTGCTGTCAAATATGCACTCTGCGAGGAAGGTTGCGAGTGCGAACCGCAAGACCAGCATATCCACTTTCATTGTGTCAAGTGTGGAGAGACGTATTGTCTAACACAATCTAAAATACCTCAAACTCAAATACCCACGGGATTTAGAGCTTCCAGTGCAAGCATGGTATATAAAGGGGTTTGCGCCAATTGCCCGTAGCAACTTTGCAAACAGGTTGCATTGTTTTTTTCCTATGTTTGCTTTATGCGTTCAGTGGCACTCATATTTGCAATCTTTTTTGCAGGGTTAACCGTAATCCCGTGTACTGATGCAGAAATTGCAGAAGATACTATTGAAACGGTTTTGGAGGATGGGCTTGAACATCAGCACGATTCAGAGTCCGATCTATGCACTCCATTTTGTGTTTGTCATTGCTGTCATACACACCTGATCATTCAGCAATCGTTTATGAGCGATTTAGTTATACGTTCATTTCCTACAAAGAAGAGTGCTTATACTGATCCGATAACAACAGGATTTGTCGGCTCTCTCCTTCAGCCACCGCAGGTTTAATATCAGTATTTCGTAGGACAACTCCGTCCAAATCGATCTTATTCTACAGGTCGAAACAGAATCATTTCAACTGATATTAAATCATTCAATACATGATCAATAAAATCATATCGTTCTCGATAAAGAACAAATTCATTGTGGGCTTGTTGACCCTGGCACTAATTGGAGTAGGTATCTACTCCATGTCCACGGTTAACCTGGGCTCAGTACCTGATATTACCAACAATCAAGTACAGGTAATAACTGTTTCCCAAAATCTGGGTACAGAAGACATAGAGCAGTTCGTCACTTATCCGGTCGAACTGGCTATGGGTAATCTTCCCGGTGTGGAAGAAATCCGATCCATATCCCGATTTGGGCTATCGGTAGTCACCATCGTTTTTGAAGACGATATGGGCACTTACCTTCCACGGCAATTGGTTCAGGAAAAACTCAACGAGCTGCAGGAAACCATTCCGAAGAAATTTGGCAGCCCATCAATGGGGCCGATCTCTACCGGGTTAGGCCAGATTTATGAATATACCATTCAGCCAATAGAAGGCTATGAGAGTAAGTACTCACCAACTGATTTAAGAACCATTCAGGACTGGGTAGTAAAGCGACAACTCACCTTGCTGGATGGAGTCGTTGAAATTAATTCCTACGGTGGATACATCAAGCAATATGAGGTGGCCATCAGTCCGGATAAGCTGAATGCTCAGAATATCAGCATTTCGCAAGTATTTGAAGCCCTGTCAAGAAACAATGTCAACACTGGAGGGGCTTACATTGAAAAAAACCGGATGTCCAATTTCATCCGGGGTGAAGGGCTGATTCGGTCATTGGATGACATTCGAAAAATCGTTATCAAAACCGAAAACGGCATTCCCGTTACCGTAGGTAATATAGCTTCCAGCGTTCAGTTTGGGCATCAGGTAAGGTATGGATCTTTCACACAGGATGGCAAAGAAGCAGTTGGTGGCATCATTATGATGCTAAAGGGATCTAACCCCAATGCAGTGATCCAGAATGTGAANGAGCGCATGGAAGAAGTGGAGAAATCCCTACCTGAAGGACTGGAAATTAGCACCATCATTGATCGGAGTGCTTTGATTGCCCGAACTACCGATACGGTCAAAACCAATCTGATTGAGGGGGCATTAATTGTTATTTTTGCATTGGTGATTTTGCTCGGAAGTTTACGTGGCGGGATCATTACAGCCACTACCATTCCGCTTTCATTGTTGTTCGCTTTTATACTGATGAAGCAGTTCAATGTTTGGGCTAACCTGATGAGTTTAGGAGCCATCGACTTTGGGATCATCATTGATGGGGCGGTGATCATTATTGAGGGGACGGTATATGAAATTCAAAAGCGTATCCGGGCAGGTAAAACCAAATTTAATCAGGGAGTAATGGACGAGCTGGCGTTTGATGCCGGAAGTACCATGATGAGTTCGGCCTTTTTTGGTCAAATCATTATCCTCATTGTATTCGCGCCAATACTCTTTCTGACAGGTGTTGAAGGTAAAATGTTCCAGCCTATGGCCTATACATTTGGATTTGCCATGATCGGGGCGATCGTGCTTTGTCTGACCTACGTACCGATGATGTCGGCACTGCTTATGAAGCCCGTTCAGAATAAGAAAAACTGGTTTGGACGTTTCGAGCGCTCACTTGAGCACCTCAGCGACAAAATCATCGGGGGCATACATCGTGCCTACCTGCCGTTATTAAAGTTTTCCTTACGGTTTAAAATCCTGGTAATCACTGTAGCCATCCTTTTACTCGGTTTGGCAGGATTCACTTTTTCCCGAATGGGGGGAGAATTCGTGCCCCAGCTAGATGAAGGAGACCTTGCCATGCAGGCATTGATCCGTCCGGGTAGTTCGTTGACTGAATCCCAGGAAGTTTCGATCAAAATTGAAAACATCTTGCTGGACAACTTCCCTGAGATCAAAACGGTCACAGCGCGTATAGGAGTAGCTGATATTCCTACAGACCCTATGCCCATGGACATAGCGGATATGTACCTCATTTTAGAAAAAAACAAGGACAAATGGGTATCTGCTGAGAGTAAGGACGAGTTGATTGATAAGATCAAGGATAAACTGGATGAGGAACTTGTGGGTGTTAACCTGGTATTTACCCAGCCGGTAGAGCTTCGTTTCAATGAATTGCTGGAGGGAGTAAGAGAAGACATTGCAGTGAAGCTGTATGGAGAAGATTTGCAAGTTTTAGCAACCAAGGTTCAGGAGATGGCTGATATCATTTCTACTGTTCCTGGTGCGGGCGATGTTAATCCGGAACGGACATCTGGCCTGCCGCAAATGACTGTCCGGTACGATAGAAAAAAGGTAGCGCAGTATGGATTGGACATTCAAAAATTGAATGAATACGTCAGTACTGCTTTTGCTGGAGGCGTGGCAGGCGTTGTTTTTGAGGGGGAGAAACGCTTTGATTTGGTGGTCAGGTTTGATGAACCCCATCGAAAAAATATTGATGATCTAAGAACCCTATTCATCGACTTGCCTGACGGCACTCAAATTCCCATCAAAGAAGTAGCTGACATTAGCTATGTGCCTGGGCCAATGCAGATTTCCAGGGACAACACCTACCGGAGAACTTATGTAGGGGTGAATACACGAGGCAGAGATGTTGAATCTGTAGTAAGAGACATTCAGCAAAAACTGGACGAACAACTGGATCTTCCTGCTGGCTACTACATTACCTATGGAGGCGAGTTTGAAAACCTGGAAAGAGCCAAAGGCAGATTGGCCATTGTAGTGCCGATTGCTCTTTTCCTCATTTTCGTCTTGCTCTATTTTGCTCTAGGATCATTTTCTCAATCCATCATGATCTACATCGCTATTCCACTTGCAGCTATTGGTGGTGTGTTTGCCCTTTGGTTGCGAGATATGCCATTCAGTATTTCTGCAGGAGTAGGTTTTATCGTGTTGTTTGGAGTGGCAGTGTTGAATGGACTGGTGTTGATTAACCGATTTAACTCACTGAAAGAAGAGGGAGTAACCAGTATCCGTGAAAGAATTTTAACAGGAACAAAAGAACGGATCAGGCCCATTATGTTGACAGCAACCACAGATATTTTCGGGTTTCTCCCTATGGCATTTAGTAGTTCGGCAGGTGCTGAAGTGCAGCGCCCATTAGCCACTGTAGTGATAGGTGGAATGCTTACTGCTACATTGCTTACGCTTGTTGTACTGCCAGTGCTGTACACATTCGTTGAGGGACGGAGTGACAAAAAGAAAGGACTTAAAACTCCTAATGTCAATCTCGTTGTGGTATTGCTCATGATAGGCGGACTTATTGGAATGCCATCATTAGCAAGTGCACAGGAAGCTAAACAGGTAAATAGCCTAGAAGAAGCACTCTCTATCGGACTAGCCAATAACGGCAATGTTCAAGTGGCAGCTACCAATATTGAACTCCAGGAACAAGGAAGAAAGGCTGCTTTCAACTTAGTAAAAACAAGCCTCGGTGTTCAGTATGGTCAATACAACAGTTTTGAGAATGACTTCTCATTCAGTGTCGGTCAGTCATTTGAGTTTCCAACTGTGTATGGCAAGCAAAAGCAACTGGCTAACGAACAGGTAGTTGGTGGTCAAAAGCAGCTGGCTGTGACCGAGAATGATTTGAAATGGANGATTCGTCAGGCCTGGTACGAACTATCTTACTTGCACGAAAGGCGTAAGCTGCTCCAGTATCAAGACACCATTTATGGTCGATTCCTGAATGCAGCGACCATTCGGTATGAGACGGAAGCAACAAGTTACCTGGAGAAAGCAGCCGCTGAAACGGGTGTAATGGAGGTGCAAAATCAATTGAAGTTGTTAGAAGCTGATATTGTCATCCAAGAAAAACAACTACAAATTCTGTTGAATGACACATCTAGCTTGCGTTTTGAGCCATCTGATCTTACAGAAAGGGATGTTACTGCCATACAGGACAATGCGCTGATTATGAATAACCCGCTACTTGGATTGACCAAGCAACAAGTGGCTATCGCAGAGGCTGAGAAATCTGTTCAATCAGCTAAACTGATGCCAGATCTTTTTGTGGGTTATTTCAATCAATCATTGATAGGTGGAGAAACGTCAAACGGTGGAATCGCCACTTCTTCCGATAGATTCGGGGGAGTACAGGCCGGGATTGCTATCCCGTTGTTTTATGGTTCATACAAGGCCAACGTTAAATCCGCTCAATTGCGATCGCAGATGGCAAAAACCAGCTCTGAATACTATCAAACTGCACTTGAGGGTCAGTATCGGCAGCAATTAGAGGAAATTGCGAAATTTCAGGGAAGCCTTGATTACTATAAGGAAAAAGCGATTCCTCAAGCCAATCTGATTTTGAACAATGCCAGAAAAAGTTTTGAAGGTGGAGCCATCGACTATGTGGAATATTTTCAAAACATCAATCAGGCACTCAATCTCAAATTCAATTACCTCAATACATTAAATGGATACAACCAGGCTGTAATCAATCTGGAATTCCTCATTGGACAATAATTCAATAGTTGAAAACGTAGAAAAAAATGAAAAAGCAAATTATATATATACTAACATTGATACTTACGGTATCGGTATTTACAGGGTGTGGTAGCAAATCGGCTGATATGGCTGAAGATTCACATGACCATGTGGAAGGTGAAGATGGGCATGAAGGTGAAGAAGGCGAACATGGTGAAGAAGGGATGGCTGAGGTACACCTTTCTGATATGAAGTTCCAAAATTTGGATATAAAGGTCGATGTAATACCAACAAGACCTTTATCGGGTGTGGTTGAAGCTAATGGACAGTTAGAGGTGCCCCCACAGCACGAGGCAACTGTCACCGCTATTTTAGGGGCCAATGTGACCTCTATTAAGGTAATAGAGGGTGATTATGTAAAGAAGGGGCAAGTGTTAGGCTACCTTGCCCACCCCAATCTTAGCAGCATTCAATCAAACTATATTCGTGTCTACAGTCAGTTAAAATTCCTTGAAAAGGAATATAGCAGACAGAAAAAGCTGTACGAAGAAAACGTAGGTTCAGGCAAGACCTATCAACAGACCTTAGCTGATTATCAAACCATAAAAGGAGAAGCAAAGGGCTATGAAGCACAGCTAAAACAACTCAATTTGAATGTATCGAAGATTCAAAATGGTGACATATACGAGTATGTTCCTGTGGTCAGTCCCATCAAAGGTTACATTGAAAAGGTTGAAGTGCAGCTGGGTCAATTTGTCGATCCTCAAACGGTAATGTTCAGAATTGTCAATACCGATCACATTCATGCCGATCTGATGGTGTTTGAAAAGGATGTATATAAAGTAAAGAAAGGGCAAAAAATATCTTTTACAGTAGAGTCCGTTCCAGGAACTACTTTGACAGCCGAAATCTATTCGGTAGGGAAGCAGTTTGAGCAAAACCCTAAAGCAGTGCATGTGCATGCGGAAATAGATCAAAAAGAGGATTTTCTAATCCCTGGCATGTACATCAATGGAAGAATCCATACAGGAGAAAAACCAGTATTGGCTTTACCGGAATCAGCGATCATAGAGGAAGAGGGGAAGCCCTTTATCTTCATCGCAGAAGTGCATCAGGAAGATGGAGAAACCGAATGGGGGTTTAAAGCGATTGAAATTCGAACGGGATTAGTCGATGAAGGCTGGGTGGAAATCAACCTGCTGGAGCCACTACCCGAGGGTGCCAAAGTAGCTTGGAACAATGCGTACTACCTGATATCAGAAATGAAGAAGGGATCGACAGAGCATGGTCATTAAAAACGTTCAACCTGTAGATAGGGTAATTGTTAAGTAAAGAGAACGGAAAATGACATTTATTATCAATTTAAATTAGATGAAAAAACTACAAATAAAAATACCACTCATCCTGCCAGAAGTGCCGGACGAAAAAGATCAGTGTGTACACAAACTGATCAGCCGTCTTCAGGATACCGAAGGTTTGGAAAAAGTACATGTGGCTGATGAAACCGACAATGGTGTGCCGCAACTCTGCTTCCATTATGATCCGGAGTTGATCTCTATTGACCGGATCCAAAAACTGGCGGAGCAAACCGGGGCTGAAATCACCGGGAAGTTTGGTCATAAACTCATAGAAGTAGAGGGAATAAGGCATACACGCCATGCCCGTAACATAGAGCGAAACCTTAGAAACAAAGCGGGCATTCTGGAAGCTTCCGTCTCGGGTTCCGGCATGGTGCGTTTGGAATTTGATACCACCGTAATAGATGAAGCGGAGATACTGAAATCGTTAAGGAAAGAAGGTCTTGACATACCGGATACGCAGGTAAGTGCTGAGCGATTTCTTCAGCAAGCCAAGAAATCTGAACAACAGGAAACCCAAGAAAAAGAAGATGCGCATTCACATGAGGAAGGTGAAGATCACGACCACTCACACGGTGGTATTTTTGGCAAAAATACCGAGCTGATCTTTTCCATCATCTGCGGGGCATTGCTCGGCATTGGTTTTGGGCTGTCCTTTGTTGAAGCTATACCTTCATGGGTAAGCTTGGCGCTCTACATCGCAGCGTATTTCTTTGGAGGCTTTTTTACGGCTAAAGAAGCTATTCAAACAGTTGCCAAAGGCGGTTTTGAGATAGATTTCCTAATGCTGGTAGCAGCCATCGGTGCGGCTATTTTAGGAGAATGGGCAGAAGGTGCCCTGTTGCTGTTCCTGTTCAGCATGGGCCATGCTCTGGAGCATTATGCCATGAACAAGGCCCGTAAATCCATTGCCGCTTTGGCAGAACTGGCCCCTAAAACCGCCTTGCTCAAGAGAAATGGAAAAACAGAAGAAGTAGGTATTGAAGAACTGAGCATTGGAGACATCATCGTGGTGAAGCCTAATAGCAAAATTTCAGCCGATGGTGTGGTAGTAGATGGTCGGAGTAGCGTAAATCAAGCACCTATTACCGGGGAAAGTGTGCCCGTAGACAAAGAACCTGTGGATGATCCCAATAAAGACTGGTCACAGGAAAAAGACATTAAGGACGAGCACCGTGCCTTTTCCGGTACAATCAATGGCAACAATACACTGGAAATTAAAGTGATAAAAGTAGCGAAGGACTCTACACTCTCCCGCCTTGTGAAACTGGTAAATGAAGCCCAGACCCAGAAATCGCCTACCCAGAGGCTCACTGACAAGTTTGAGAAATATTTTGTGCCTGTTGTATTGGTACTCGTGGTGTTGCTCAATTTCGCTTTTTTAGTTATTGACGAAACTTTTAGCGAAAGCTTCTACCGTGCCATGGCCGTACTGGTAGCGGCCAGCCCTTGTGCTTTGGCCATTGCCACCCCGAGTGCTGTGCTAAGTGGAGTAGCCCGGGCAGCCAAAAGTGGGGTGCTTATTAAAGGTGGCCGCCCATTGGAAGATTTAGGCGTACTTACTGCCCTGGCTTTTGATAAGACCGGCACACTAACAGAAGGTAAGCCTAAGTTAACGGAAGTGGTAGCCCTGGGTGATGTGAAAGAAGAGGAACTACTGAGAATAGCAGTTGCGGTAGAGGGTCTTAGTGATCACCCACTGGCAAAGGCCGTAGTGCGTGACGGGAAAGATCGACTGAAGGGTGCTGATATACCAGAGGCGAAAGACCTGGAGGCAGTGCTTGGGAAAGGGATCAAAGCCACATTGGGAAGTGACAAAGTTTACATCGGCAATCTGGATCTGTTTGAGTCACTGGATGAAAAGAAGCCATCAAAGGAAACAGAAGAAAAAGTAAAGTCTTTGGAATCTGATGGCAATACCACCATGCTCATCCGGCAAAATGACAGCTACATCGGCATCATCGCCTTGATGGATACGCCAAGAGAAGAAGCCAAAACCACCCTGGAACAACTGAAAAAGATCGGCATCAAACGCATGATCATGCTCACCGGTGACAACCAGAAAGTGGCCGATGCGGTAGCTAAAGAAATAGGCCTTACAGATGCCTGGGGCAGTCTGCTGCCGGAAGAAAAAGTAGAAGCCATTAAGGAGCTTAGACAAAAAGAAGACAAAGTAGCCATGGTTGGCGATGGCGTGAATGATGCTCCGGCCATGGCCAACAGCACAGTGGGCATAGCCATGGGAGCGGCAGGAAGTGATGTTGCCTTGGAAACTGCGGATATTGCCCTGATGGCCGACAAGCTGGAAACCTTGCCTTTTGCTATTGGTTTAAGTAGAAAGGCCAAGGGCATTATCAAGCAAAATCTTTGGGTTAGTCTGGGAATAGTTGCTCTATTGATCCCTGCCACAATTTTCGGATTTGCAAATATCGGTATTGCAGTGCTTATTCATGAAGGTTCAACCTTGGTTGTAGTCTTTAATGCGCTGAGATTGTTAGCTTATAAAGAATAAGAAAATTGAATAAAAGCACATTCAAAATAACCAAGATGGACTGCCCCTCCGAGGAGCAAATGATCCGTATGAAGCTAGAACCTCTGAGCCAGGTAAAGCACCTGGAGTTTGACATTCCGGCACGCAAGCTGGAAGTATTTCATCAGGATGAAGTACTGCCTATACAAAATGCTATCAGTGAACTAAACCTCAACGATCAACTACAAGGTACCTCTGAGGCAGAAATGCCCATTGCCGAAGACGAGACCAAGCACAAGAAAATACTGTGGTGGGTGCTGGGCATCAATTTTGGTTTTTTTGTAGCCGAAATGACCACCGGATGGATATCCAGCTCCATGGGCCTGATAGCCGACTCGTTGGATATGCTAGCTGATTCTATTGTTTATGCTCTGAGTCTATTTGCGGTGGGAGCAGCTATTTCCCGTAAGAAAAAAGTAGCAAAGATCAGTGGTTATTTTCAGATGGGGCTGGCACTGCTTGGCTTTTCGGAAGTGTTACGTAGGTTTTTCACCCAAAGCGAAACGCCTCTTTTCCAGTGGATGATTATCGTTTCCCTGCTGGCTTTAGTGGGTAACCTAGTCTCGTTATGGCTGATTAACAAGGCAAAAAGCAAAGAGGCCCACATGCAGGCCAGTGCTATTTTCACTTCCAATGACATCATCGTCAACGGAGGTGTAATACTGGCTGGTGTACTGGTTTATTTTCTGGAAAGTAAGTGGCCTGATTTGATCGTTGGTGGTATTGTCTTCGGTTTTGTAATGCGGGGAGCTATTCGAATTTTAAGCCTTTCAAAGTAACCTATGAAGCTATATACAACAATGCCCAAAATGCTGAAACCATACTTCGATCAAGAATTGAACGAATATAAAAGGCACTTGGACTCAGGAAACATTCAAACCGCATGGGGTCATTTAGAGCGAGCGCATATCATCGGTCAAGCGTACCCTTACCATCATAGTTATGCACACTGGAAAATGCTTTTGTTCGGCATTCGAATCAAAGACACCAAAGAAGTGATTGGCCAGATTCCACGCCTTTTGATTGGAGGGGTTAAATCATTTGTGGGGAAGATCCCCGTGGGCAATACAGGTGGGGCAAATATTCCACCGTTGAAACCCCTACCGATTTCAGAAGAATTACTATCGATTTTCAAAAAAGCAGGACTAGAAAACTATGGGACATAATCACGATCACTCACATAACCATTCAGAAGGCAATGTAAAAGTTGCTTTCTTTCTCAACTTGAGTTTTACCATCATTGAGATCATCGGTGGACTTTATACCAACAGCTTGGCAATCCTTTCTGATGCATTGCACGATTTGGGGGATGCCTGAGCTTGGGACTGTCATGGTATTTTCAAAAGCTATCCAAGAAAGGCAGAACCAAGACCTTTTCCTATGGGTATAAACGCTTCTCCCTACTTGGAGCGATTATCAATTCCATCGTGCTGGTAGCTGGATCGATCTTTATCTTGACCAAAGCAATTCCTGAATTGTTCAATCCGGAAGAAACCAATGTTGAAGGTATGCTCTACCTCTCTATTTTAGGTATTGTAGTGAATGGAGCGGCAGTATTCAAACTCCGAAAGGGCGAGTCGCTCAATGAAAAAGTAGTCTCACTTCATCTGTTAGAAGATGTCTTAGGCTGGGTAGCAGTGCTTATCGGAAGCATCATCATGATGTTTACTGATGCCCCATTTATTGACCCACTGCTTTCAGTACTCATTTCACTTTTCGTGTTGTACAATGTCTACAGGAATCTCAAAAAGAGCATGTTGGTCATTCTTCAGGGCATTCCTGAAGAAGTGTCTGTAGATGACATTCGGCAAAAACTCAAGGACATGCCGGAAGTTACAGACATACACGATTGCCATGCCTGGTCTATGGATGGTGAATACAACATTCTTACCGTTCATCTCCGGTTAGCTAAAGACTACAAGCTTTCAGAGCAGGCCAAGCTAAAGGAAAAGGTGAAGGCTCAACTCAAAGATGAATCCATTAATCATATCACTGTTGAGTTTGAAGGACAAGATGAGCATTGTGGACTAGAGGACTGCTAAATAATTCTGGTAAAACTGTTGTGCCAAAATATACCCCTGAAGAAATACTGGCTAAGTATCCTGAACTCCAAGCGAAGCTGAATTGGAGAAAGCAGGATATTGGCATATTTCTTAGGTGCAAGCTTGTGAGAGGATATTATGACAGCAAACGGAGAGTGACAGTAATAGATGAAAAATCTTTGGTTGAACTAATGGAATTCGCTAATGACAACCTGGATAAACAGAAGGTAGATATCTAAAAATGGGAACTCTAGTCTGTTTTGGTTGATCTGGAAGACTTCTTCTGCATTTTATCATAGATTTCGTAACACTCTTCTTTTGAGATAGGTTGCTTGGATTTAAGAGAGTTGTATAACACCTCAACCGCCTCTTCTCGCACCTCTTCCTTTGACTTCTGACGTTTTATCATGATGGTTTTGCCTAATCGTGAATTTAAATATACCAAATGGATTTTCAAATATTCATCAAAAGTTACTAATAAGTATGAATTATTAAGTGGTAACGAATGGATAGGATGACTTATTTATTTGCTGGATGGCTAAAGGTGATGAATTCAGTAAAGAGCAACTTAAAAAACTAGGCGAACGGATCAAATCATTGCGTATCGCCAAGGGATACACGAACTACGAATATTTCGCTTACGAACACAATATACCCAGAGCGCAATTTGGTAGGTATGAACGGGGTGAAGATTTACGATTTAGTAGTCTGGTAAAGGTTGTTAAAGCTTTCGGAATGACATTGCCAGAGTTTTTTAGCGAAGGGTTCGACTAAAAGATTTTACCGATCAAAGACTTTTTTCTGTCCAGCACTATTGTGTGTAAACTGTCCGCCTGAGATCCGGGGTTATCAAATCTTATTTCTGCTACCGCTCTTTTTCTTCGTAATAGATTAAAAGGTTTCTTTCCGGGTTTTCTGTAATAGTAGAAAATATCGAAATTATGGATCACCTGATAGTTCGCCATCAGAGTATCGAGATCAGGAACATAGAGGCCTTGAAACTTCAAATCCGCTTGATCGATCCTGAATTTCTTCGCAGGAATGGGAATCACAGCCTTTGGTTTTTCCATTAGATACACTGTGTCCACTGAGCCCGTCTGAAAGGCTCCAGCAGTAGACGATCTGACGGACGAATAGCTAATCAGGTTCCGCTTCAGGTTGCCGACTTCTTTACGAATGGTTTCTTTGAGATTAGATTCTAAAACCAACTTAGCATTAGCTGCATCTATTTCCGCAATCTGCGCTCTGGCTCTGTTTTTACCTGCATCGTCTCTCCAGATTTGGATCTCTTTACGACTGATCTCATAAACGTTCTTATAGTCTTGACTTTTGGACATTTCCTTCCTGAGCAGGTAAGACAGTATGATGATCACAAGGAGTTGAATAATCCAATAATATTTCCATACGTACCTCAGTGTAGTCAATATCATAATCATGGTGTCTTGAGATTTGATGATTTATCTGCTTTGTCTTTTAGCTCTAGTTTGATCTCGTAAAGCAACTTGGTCACTTCATTCGTATGCTTCGTTACCTGAAGTATCAACCTCTCATGAGAGTTTTCCAGCCCCTCTCTTTTTTCCTTTTCACTCGCTATTTCAAATTCTAGTTGAGCCAACTTCACGTTGACATTGACCCAAAGCCCGACTATTACAATAAGTAAGCTGATGGAGCTCATCAATAGATGTCCGACATTCAGAGTGGTGTTTAATCTTATAGATGGATCCGTATATTCCTTATTCATCGCCTACCTCAATTAAGTCCTCCTTTAATAATTCGCGTAAGTGAATATTGTATTGTAGGCCTGTTTCCCCATACCGATTTTTGGTTGCTACAGCATAGTTGTTCCTGAATGTATCATCTACTTTCACCACCTCCAGATTAATGCCGGCATCAAAAAGTGGAGCTGTACCACCTCTAATCGTTCCCTGAGTGGTACGCTGAAAAATCACAATAAAAATGGTGTCAGGAAACTCCTTTCTTAGCTTGTCGAATAAGGATGAATGGACATTGAGCTTGTTCCAACTATCAATGATCACCACATCAAAATCCTTCGCTGATTTTCGGATGGTCTCAAATCCGTCTGGTAATTGATCTGTGATGAAAATTTTGTCTCGACTAGAAGGATGCACATATTCCTCTCGCATTCTTCGGATCAAATCTGATCGCTTACCGATCTCCAATGAAAATACGGCTATCCGATTACCCAAGGCTGCAAAAGCATCGGCCAACTGATAACCAAACCGGGTTTTACCGCCACCCTGATCCCCCTCCAGTGTGATGGCCAGTTCGAAGCGCTCCAAGTCGCCTAGCAATTTCCCTAAGTCTCCCGGCAGCTTAAAGGAATCCTCAGACGGGTTACTTTGGATATGATCCATAGATTCGAAGATGGATGATTTCTTTGGGCTTTTGATCTTGGCTGCCGAAGCATCCGGAATACCATCTAAGGTGGTGGGCTTTTGACATGCTGTTAGCTCCGCTAACCAATCATTGTTGATTTGAAGCTTGATCTGTTCACCATCACCAAGCATGTTGTATTGACTGATGAGTTTGTCCTGAATTTTCTCAATGTGTCGTGCGTACAGCGATGATTTTCGGATTTGCTTTTTGATGATGGCTTGCTGCAGGGATTGAATGAATTTCCCGATCTCTTCTCTAGTCAGTGTCTTGTTATTGAGCTTTACAAAGCGGTTGATAAAGGATTGATCTTGGCCCGTTTTCGACCTTCTTTTCTCTTGGCTAAGATGTTCGTTTAGCCTAGACAGATACAAGTCAATGGAATCTTTGACTGTTTTATCCTTCTCATACCAGTCTTTTGCCTCCATAAAAAAATTATGACCTTCTTGGAAGACTTTTGGGAGTCTTGCAAGATTGATCTGCTTGATCGACTTGTTATAGTTGGCAATGGAGATCATAGAGTAATGATAGGCTCGTTCATGAATGAGGTTTCCGCTTTCTTCCCATTCGTTCCTAATGAGTGAGTGTAAGTTTGATCTTTATTGACTTTGCCTTTAGCTGGAGTAGCTCGTCAATTCCGTCCAACCCATTGTTCAATGGATAATTAGCAGTCAATACCTCCGTTTTCACCTTATCTGTTTGATGGGTTACGGATATACCGGTGCTTTTTTCTAATGTGTGCCACTTTAGCTTCTTAGTATACCTCTCTAAAATTTCTGAAGGATAGCTACTCAATAGAAATTTACCTTGGATGCTTGCTAGCGTTTTCAATAGCTGCTCAAAATCCTTTTCGAAATAACCTTTGTAATGACCCATGTTGGAATTGAAGTATGGAGGATCACAATAGAAAAAACTCTCTTTAGTGTCCCGACTTTTGATGACCTGCAAAGCATCATTGTTTTCAATATCAACCATACTCAAGCGTTCGCATACCTCTTGGTTAAATGCAAGTTTCTTATTTACAAATCGCTTTAGTGTACCATTTGATTTTTTCTCATAGGCATAACCACCAAAGATTCTGGCTGAGAAGCTCATATTCGTTTGCACCCAAAACGCCCAGGCTCTAATAACTTGATCATGCTCACCTGTTTGCTTTAATATGTCTTGAGTCTCTCGATGGATTTGCCTGCTATGAGGGGTAGATCGAATCAGTTTCTCCAGCTTCTTAAAATCAGAATGGCAGACCCTGTAAAAGTTGACTACTTCGCCATTCAAGTCATTGATCACTTCCATCTCGGAAGGTTCTTTTGCAAAGAATACCGCTGCACCTCCCACGAAAGGCTCACAGTATAGCTTATGATCCGGGATCAAAGAAAGCACAAGACTCGCAAGACGTTGCTTTCCACCATAGTAGGTGATGGGTGTTTTTACAAAATCCAATCCTTCGAGTGGTGATTCCACCTCTTTCGTTTCCAAGCTGTTCTTTAGGTTCAATCCTACTGCTTTAACCACGGGTACGCTGACCGCATTGCCCAAGAGCTGATACCTTTGGCTGTCACTGATTTCTTTTACCTCTTCCTCAAAAATCCCCAGGCTTGTCCAACCGTCAGGAAAACCCTGTAGGCGTTCACACTCTAGAGGTGTAAACCTTCTTATGGTCTCCATATTAGTGAGCAAATTCTCTCTTTCTGTATTGGTGGTAAGTGCGCCTGTGATACCATCTTCTCGCACTTCAAATTGTCTTTCCCGGAAAGGGGCATAGTCAATTCCCTTTTTCTGATTTGCCCTTCTGATAGCTTTGGCCTTTTTTGTCCGGACAGACCGTAAGGGATGCCATTCCTCGAGTAAAAAATTATGATCATCTGCCTTAGTAATGCAATTGGCCACTCCATCCTTTCTTACATTAAGATTCTCACCTTTTTCATACTTCTTACCCCGAAGTGTCAAAATATAAGGGCCATAGTTACCATGAGCAGATACTCTGGTACTTACTGTTGGAGCAATATTGGCTTCCGAGATGCTTTGGCTGCCTTGATTATTCGTTTGGTGGTTTTCTCCGATAGGAAATACTTGGGGTCGGGATTGGTTTCTAAGAGATCCGACAAGGTAGACTCGCTCTCGGTTTTGGGGTAGAAACCAGGAAGTATTAAGCAGTTGCCATTGGAGGTCATAAACCCCAAGGTCGGCAAACGCTCGCAGTACGATTTCAAAGTCTTTACCCTGGTTACTGGAGAAAAGTCCTTTGACGTTTTCAAAGACAAACAGACGGGGCTGGAGTTCATCGATGACTCTAACTGCTTCAAAAAAGAGTCGGCTCTTTTTCCCTTTGATGCCTTTCCTTTTTCCAGCAATGGATAGATCCTGGCATGGAGATCCGAACGTGATAATGTCTGGTCTTTCAATGTTGCCTTTTTTAACTTCTTCGACTGCTCCGACATGTACAGATTTTTTGAAATTGTATTGATAGTTGGCAATGGCGTACTTATTGATTTCACTGAAATAATGCTTTCGGAAATTACAGCCAGCTTCTGTTAGTCCTTTTGGGAACCCACCAATCCCACTGAAAAGGTCGAGTAAAATCAAGTCTCTCATAGGATCAACTCATCAGCAAATGAATAATGACCGTCCTTGGTTACGATGATATGATCCAGCACCTCAATGTTATGCAGATCACCTATCCACTTGATATTTCTGGTGACTTTGATATCAGATTGGCTAGGTTTTAGTTTTCCAGAAGGATGGTTGTGCGAAAGGATGATTCCCGTTGACAGGCTTTTCAGTGCTACTGCAAAAATCAACCGAGTGTCAACTAGTGTACTTGTCAAACTGCCTTTGGAATGCTGATAGTAGCCGAGGATACTGTTCTTATTATCCAGATAGATGACATTGAAAGTCTCCTGTGTCTCTATTGTACCACGTTTGTATTGCGCTCGAATAAAAGAAGCGGCATCATCAGACGACTTCACATTGCCTAATACTCTTCGTCCTTTGTTGTACTGAAGTTTGATCTCAGGTACGAGATTAGGTTTCAACTGTTTGCTAAAACCTGAGAGTTCTCCCATCAGCAGATGGGCTTTGGTAGTATTCCTGTACTTCTTCCTGCCCACTATAGCTTACCCTCTTTCTTCAATTCTTTGGTGGCGCGCTGGATAGCTTTAGTCCAGGCTTCATTTTTCTTTCGGATTTTCTTCGCCCTATGACTGATCATAGTCACCCTACTAGTATTAGCCTGCTTGCCAGCCGTGGATTTACGTTTCTTGTTATATATCATCTTACCTTTTTCAGGTAAGGATAAGAAGGGTTGAGAATGGACTTTCGGGTTGGTTCGGGATAGGGTAGATTACTAGTTCTACTTAGGAGTTTTTCCACTAAGGCCCCAAGTCTTCCAAAGCTGAGCAAAGGGGCATAATTCGTTTTCATGAACTCTTTCCCATGGGGCTTTTAAACATTTTTCATTTGTAATATCCTTTTCGGGGAGTGAACTACAAAAGGGGTGTAATGAACATTTTTTTTGACCATAAAATGTAGCAATGATATCTCTAAAAACACGCAATTGATAAGGATAGACTGATTGAGTTTGGTATTTACTCGGTGGAATGAATCCTCCCTTCCCTTTACTATTTGTAAAGAATGGTGTCCCCAATTTTCTGAAAAGTGAAAAAAATTGATCGGAAAGACCTTCTTTGTGAACGAGTCCTGCAAAGAAGGTCGGTTGATCAAGCCGTATCTTTCGTGCCTCCCTGATAACGTATTCTAACCATCGATAGCTTGCAATGAAAGGTTCTGATTGAAGGGCATCATGCAATTGGTTCTGTATATGACTGGACTTTTCTTCAAACAGTTCTTCTACCGAAAAAGAACCCACTTCATTTCTGAACTTTAAGTCTTTGTAGGCGAATTCATACAATTCAAATGCACTATTCGGTGGTCTCTTCCTTTTCTTAAGCTTTTCAATGGTATTGAAAAACATTTGGCTAGGATGCAGACTCATCAAAGAGGCATCACATAAAGCAATTTTTAAAGAGTCATCTTTTAACTCAGGATATTCACTCTCAATGATGAGCTTTGGTAATACATAAGGAATGTCAGGGTGAGTGATACCTGGAAGATATTGTGTTTGAATCGCATGTGCGACATACTCCTTCAAACATACTGATCCAAAATGAATTTGTTTCTGTTTGCCATTTTTATCATGGTAATGAACTACATACTTTTCTGGTGAATACTTCTTTCCATTTTTATCAGTAAAAGACATTTTTTCGACCGTGTGATGACTGTACTTCGCGTAATTGCGAGATGTCGATTCTCCATCATAGAATTTCTTTAGTTCAATATTTACTTGCAAGTTGTTCGCGTTACTGAGGCCTATCGGAACGCTAAACTTTGAGTCCTGACTTAACCTAACTTCATTAGTAAGCTCTTGTAAAAAATGAATCGATAAGTTGGAATTCATTAGACCAGAAGTTGTTGTTAGGTCTTGCAAAAAATGAATGTACTCATGAAGGAATGTAGAAAAAACTTCGGGTTGCTTACGTGCAAGTTCGTTAAGGTCAACCAAGTCATCATCCGTGTTTATTCTTAGGTGTAAGAATCCAGGCTCGTAGTAGCCCAGTGTTTCAAAATCATATTCATTCATCCTTGTGCAACTCTTTTATTTTCAGGCCTGAAACCCTTTCTCTTTCGCAAAAGAGGTTAGAGGAGTCTCTAAGATCTCTTAAAATCAAAAATTTCTTCGTGTCGCCAAGAAAGATCAGACTATCATTGGTTTCATATTCAATACTATCATAGACAAAACTGACCCTTGAGTTGGGTTCAAATTCCTTCGCAGATGCATGTCCTAATTGAGCAAACAATTTCGCTAGGACAAAAAAGGTAAGTAACGCTATAATTGAATTTACAGGAAAATATTGAAAGCGAAACCTATAGTATTTTAAGAACTGTAATAATTTATATATCGCAATGAGCATCAAAATATTAGAGAAATAAAGGAGCATGCCTTGTTGAGTTAAATCTTCGGTCGACCAAGAGATAGTTTTTTCAACCACTAAATAGAGTGCGAAGAAAACTACTACTGGTGTTTTAAGAAGTACCCATAGCATCTTGAGAAGTGACTTTATGTTCAGCTTCTTCGTTTTTCTAATCTCAGCATCAACATTCCGAATTTGATCAATGTGATAATCTACACTATAAAAATTCTTATTAACAAGCATTATCCCAATTGGGATCATCAAGGCAATTACTGTCAAGAAGAACAAGGGGCGTATTACTGGTAGAAATCCTAATATTAACTCTTCAATGGTTAGAATACTTGTTACACCTATTTCAAAAGTTCTGTAGTAAGCATAATTGAATACAAGGCCATAAAAAATGATCAGACCTGGAATAACCTTTGAAAGGTTTTCGATTTTAAATATTTCCGATTTCATGAGTTACTTTTTAGTACCATTTCACTTTACTTTTTTTGATCCAGAAGTGACTTTTGCAACCCCTCACTCTATTAATGGAGGGAAATACATCAATTAATTTCCCTTCTATTTTAAGGGACCAGCAAGGATATTCTTCCTCCATCATATTCAGTCTCAATTCATCACCACAGCCACAAGGACATAAGAAAACCATAAGCCAGGGGTCTTCTTTGCCTACCAGGTGTATTGTATTCCTTTTAACTTTCTTTGGGACATCATTTCCCTTTTTGATTCTTAGACGGTCAGAATGAAACCACCTTTTTAATCGTTCGAATAGATAACTAATCACTCTCATAGCTCTGGCATTTCGAGGAATGGTTTAATATCTCCTCTACCTACCCTCTTCTCCAGAAAGGAATCAGGAGTCCCATCTTGTTCTGTGAAAATCATATCCTCAGAAATAGATAGCCAAATGGCTGCTCTATCCTTGGGATCTGTCCCTTTGAAAGGATGAATACGATCTAAAAATTCGTTTATAGCATAGCTAGATGTCTGCATGTTTACACTTATTACCGCAGGACTTTCGACTGGAAGGTTGACGATATATTTCTCATGAGATCTCCGCTCATACTCTTCAGGATCTTGTCTCATCAAACCCGCTGCTTCCAACCCTTTCATCTTGTATACTCCACGGGTCATCAAGGACGAACCTCCGGGCTGAATGTAGTGAACTGCTCCGTTGATTTGTCGTATTCCTCCAAGGTCATCTGCTTCCAGCTTGACCCCCATATCTATAAGAGGTATCAAATAAAAAGTAGAAATTTGATTAAGTAAGTGCCTGCCGTCAATGCTATCGACACACCCGAAAATGATATCACAACTTATTAATGCTAGGATCGCTTCCCTTGAATCATACAGATTTTCTTTAAAAACATACACTTTGGTTCCGAAACCAATACTTCCAATGCAGTCAGCAATTACATCAACTTTGAATTCATGATTTTCGACATGTCTGCTGTTCGTATTAAGAATTCTATTAAGGTTTCGTTTCTCAACCAACTTGGGGTCTATGATGACTAACTCACCGGCACCTAGCCTTGCCAACTGCTCAATGGTAGGCGATCCCGTGCCAGATGCTCCAACTACACCAATTTTCATTCCTTTGAGGAGTTTAGTTGTACCCATACCAAAGGCTTGAATGTTTCTCTTCGATAGTGCGGCATCCACACTTACAGATTTTAAATCCCAAATCCTAATGAGGTCTCCAACAACAGCTATTTTTTCTATTGGATGAAAGCTTGCATTTTTATCTACTATCCTACCAAAAAGCTTTCCACCAGGTAGCATAACAACACTACCATGAGCTTGATCACCGTCTATCCAACCATAGACAGAAGGAAATAGCATTTTATCAGATTTATCATCAATCATTGAAAATTGATCATAGCCAGTCGGGTGACTATGAATTTTTATGAAGGAGAGCTTCTTCTTAGCTCCCTTCTCAAGGATTGGAATGATGGATTCTGTTTTCCAATTAACATAGTCTGCAGACCTTTCACATACATGATAGGGTATACAATAAATGTCATGGACCAATAAGTAATGAGAACCACCATTGGTATGATGGCCACAAAGTGCTACGGCAACTGCCTCCTTTCCATCTCCAGGAAACAGATGACTCGCCAGCCTTTCATGATGTTTTCCTGAAATTCTAAGCCGGTACTGCATAGGGTCGAAGTTTAAACTCACGATGTAACCAATGATCAATGAGAGCAAAGTGTGTTGCTAGACAGTCAACACCTTCTCTCCAGGGGTTTTTACCAGTCCTATGACGAGACCATCTTTGCCAAATCTTTCCATCTATAGTAAGTTGAGCTAAAGCGCCAATAGGTTGCCCATCCATCCTGGAAAGCGCAGGAAAGAAATACACCATATCCAACTGTGTTCTTGGGTAACCAGAAGGCATACTAACTGCTAAAGAAACTACCTCTTGATTATATCCATCAGGCAATGGATACTCATGAACAATTACCCAAAGCACATTACCTTCCTTCACCGTTTCCCAAGGAAGACCAAGACTTTCCAGGAAGTCTTGGTCTTCTTCTAATAGTACAAAATCTCTTCTCATTATCCTTCTGTTTGATCTAATGGAATAGTCACAAACTTCTCAATACCCCTACAAGTAAAATCCACCTTCTCATCTAGACTGATTTTCTCTACATGCCCTTTTCTGAACTTTTGTCTAAGTTGAAATTGCTCTGCCGGTTTCTTACCTGCTAATTCCAGAATCTCACGACCTGTCAAGCATTCGACATTAACCACGTATTTCTCGCGATCAATTTTGATCCTGTATCTCCGTTTTTTTGGAGGCTCTTTGTCCTTTTTTGAAAACTCTTCTAAATCGATAATCTCATCCACTCCTAGAGCGTCAAGATTCTCATTTGCGTTATCTTTCATAATTATTAAGAATTTTTATCCTTAATGCTTTATGTTAAGGAGTCTCCGTTTTTTGCAGGTACCTGCAAAAAATTGTATTTTGATAACATGTAGTTACTGAGAAGCTAGTCTAGGTAAGCTTATGGAAGAAAAGGAATTGGAGGATCTGTATGACAAACTCTATGTCTACACAGATTATCTTGTAAAACAAAAAAAATGGTTTCGAAAGGGAAATTCAGACACTTTCCTTAAAGGTAAAGAAGTACACGATTATGTCTCTGAGGCAATTGAGAAATACTTGACAAACCCCGAGAAATATGATAGTAGTACAGGAAGATCATTGCTCAATTATTTGAAACTCCACGTTATACGTACGTTAGTTGGCAATGACGCAAGGTCGCCTGAGAATAAAACTAGCAAAGACGTATTTGCTGTACAAGAAGATCTTGATGATAATGAATCAACATATTTAGACAAGGTTCTACCATTTTTAGATGCATTTTTCCCAGACGAAATTGATTATCATTCAATAATGGAACATGTTGAAAATGAGATTCAGGGAGACAAAGACGTGGAGAATATTTTCATGGGGTTATGCCTCTATGATTTAAAAAGACGGGATATCATAAAGGAATTTAGTATGACTGAAGGTCAATATGATAATGGTCTAAGAAGACTAAAAACAATTTTAAAAAACACGGCTCAACAATTTAATCTTAAATCCAAAGCATCATGAGCGAGGGAAATAGATATACTAAAAAAGATTTCAACAAATTATTCATAGCTGGTGCTGATGAAATCAGCTCTAGTAAAGATTCTGTAGAAAAATATGCTGAAGAAGAAGGTTTAGATATTGAGGCTATTCGAAAAGAAGGAAGTAAGAGGATTAAACAAATTCTCTTTAAGGCTAAAGCTGCAGAAACTAAAAAAGAAATGGTGGCTGGAGAACATCTAAAGAAAGCTGCTGTCGAATTTGTGGAGAAACTTATGAGTGAAGCTAATTTCACTTTTTCCAATTATATCAAGACGGAAAGAATTGCTCTTCACAACAAGAATTTGGAATCTCTAACCGAAGAGGATATCAAAAACACTCTGATTGAGTACCATTATCTAAAAATGATTAAGAACGATAAGAAGGATTAATGGAATGAATTTTAGGTACACCAAAGCGGAAATGAAGGCTAAAAAGGCACTTGAAGAAATCGGTATAGCCGACCCGAGAGGTTTAACACCAGAGGAAATTGTTCTGGGCAGAGGTGTATTCTATAATGAGAAACCGCTTGGAGGTAAAGAGGGCGAGATTGTTTCTTATGGAGACAGGTCCACGATCTCTATCAATTCAGCAATTCAATATGAATCAAAGAAGAGGTTTGCGACAGCTCATGAGCTTGGTCACTTTGAGATGCATAGGGAATTAATTCCTATTTTTTGGGATACTGAATATGACCTAATGAATTGGTATCAAGCAGGACCTCAAGAAACCGAGGCTAACGAGTTTGCTGCTGAATTTTTGATGCCTACTGAGTCATTCTATTCCGAGTGCGAAGAATATTACTTTGATCCAGGACTAATTAATCATCTTTCTGAAACCTATCAGGTCAGTAAGACAGCAGCCATATTGAGGTTTGCCAAAAGAGGCAACCATCCTGTATGTGTTATTTATTGCAAAGACAATAAAATGAAATGGTGGAAGAGATCTGATGACTTTCGATATTTTCTTGAATTTGAAAGGGATAAAAATCCACCTACTGATTCTGTTGCTTATGAGCTATTTACTAGCAATAAAATCTATAAGGAGGATGAGCTTAAGCAAGAAATTTGGAAATCTACTTGGTTCAGCTTGGGGAATAGTACTTATGATCCCAAATTCTATGAATACTGCCTTTTCGTACCTTCTTATAACTACTCTATCAGCGTTGTATGGGAGGATTAATAACATATATAATATTCCTTGCACAGCTAGATGGTCAAATTACGTACATATCAGCATGAAGGAATAAAAAAGATTTTTGAGGCATGGGATCCTAAAAGGCTCAACCTTATGAATGTTCTTTTTCAGATGCCTACTGGCACCGGTAAGACTACTGTATTCTCTGAAATTGTACGTAAAGCCTATGACAAAAAAAAGAAGGTTCTAATCGTTGTTCATCGAACTGAATTAGTTGAACAAATAGCTGATCGACTTACTCAATTCAAAGTCGATACCGGAATAATATCAGCGAATAAGAAATCATCGCCAGATTATAATATTCAGGTAGCAACTATTCAGACGCTTTCCAGAAGAGAATATCCGGAAGCTGATATCGTAATAATTGATGAATGTCATCATTCCAAGGCTAACACGTATAAGACTCTCTGGGATATCTATCCGGAGGCCAGGTTTCTAGGTGTAACGGCAACACCTGTTCGGATCAATGGAGAGGGATTTGATGACTTATTTGATATCCTAATTCCTTTGGGCAAACTGAGTTATTTCTTTGAGCACAATTTTTTAGCTCCTATTAAGCATTTAGTATGTGGCATTCCAGATTTATCAAGTGTTAAGAAACGCATGCGTGATTACGACATTCAAATGCTCAAAAATGTGATGCTTGACAATTCACTAATGGCAAATCTTGTAGATAGCTACAAAAAATTTGCGGATGGAAAAAAGACTATTGTGTTTGCTGTAGATATAGAGCACAGTATGGAGGTGGTCCAGCGATACCTGAATGCTGGAATCTCGGCAGCTCATGTGGATGCCAAAACACCTAAAAATAATAGAAAGGAGATACTATCAAAATTTAAAAACGGAGAAATAATGGTATTGAGCAATGTAGACATTGTTTCGGAGGGTTTTGATGTACCGGATTGTGAGGCTGTTCAATTGGCGAGACCTACTAAATCCTTAGTGCTTTATCTTCAACAGGTAGGTAGATGCATGCGTCCTGCTCTAGGCAAGGAACATGGAATCGTTCTAGACAATGCGGGTTTGTGGTTAGAGCATGGGTTAAGCTACATTGATAGGGAATGGACTTTAGAGGGGAAAAAGAAATCTAGAAAAAAGGAAAAGCAAGAAATAGAAGCTGCGGGTATTGATGACGAGGGTGTGATTAGGGAGATTAGTAAACCTGTTGAAGCAGAAGGGCTAGAATTAATCGAATTGTCAGAGGAGATTGAAAGACTTCTTATTTTTGAATCCTTTCTTCGAAATGCTATTGCCAAAGAGCATAAGTTAATTTCTGCTGTTTATCGATATAAGGAGTATTTAATAGAACGATCCATTGAAATGACCGAAATCGAATCTCAGTATTGTTCCAAGAGACTTGTTAAATCTGGCAAGAAATATTCAAAAGGATTTTGGTATCATCTAAGGAAAGAAATTAGCAATGATATTAAAGCGAAAGACAAACCAGCTTAGGCTCCTCTACGAATTATTTAATCTCCAGCTCACACCTTAAGTACAAGTATTGAAACCAGACCTGTCCAACAGAAGGATCGGTAAAAACTTTTATTAGGGGCTCTGGATTTAAATTGAATGTAGGGATAACATCTTCTAATTGTAATCTGATTTCTACAGTGCTAATATGTGGCATCAGAACGCAGCATTGGCGTTTGACTTCAGGATCACTTGGTTTTCCAATCTCTTCATAAATCAGCTTAGATATTTTAGGCAATGCATAGGACAGGAAATTAAAGACAGGCTCCAATATATCTTTTTCCATTTCGAAAGATTCGTTCTTGGTTATCTCAGATAGTGATGTGAAAAACAGGCCATAGGAGTATGCAAGAGCAATATCAATTAAATGGATCATTTTACTGCTGATACCGTCAATCGAAAGTCTCTCTAATATTGTTGTATGGTATTTTTCCAGTGTGCTTGTAGCTCTAAACTCCTCATATCTTCCAAAGGATTTAACACCTTTAAAAATCTCATTCTCATTTTCAAATAATAGCTTTACGTCATCGAGGGTAATGTCTTCAAAAAGTTTGACGTTTTGTTTTAGCAATTCTGCCCATATTACGCTGAAGGGCTCTTTTTGATAGAGCCGGATTTGTGTAAGTTCTTGAATAATTGGATACTTGTTTGGAACATCGCCTCTAGAGAATAAATAAGACTCTAGAAAGCTTCTAAAATCATCAATTTTCTCTGTTTGCTTCCTCCACACTTTACAAAAAATATGAGCCTGCTGGTTTAATAAGTAATCATCCCCAGGATCAACTTTTAGTCCTTTGGAAGTCCAGATACCTGCATTCTCGTAATCATCCAGGCTTTGATATACTTCAGATATCCAAAAATACCCGGCAATAAACGACTTGTTAAAATCATTGCTCACTTCAAATGATTTCAACATAAGCTTCAGAGCTTCTTCGGGCTGATTGTAAATCTTGAAAAGAGTAGTTCCTTTACTCATTAGTGCTTCAGCTTTATTGGGATCAATGTCCAGCGCCTTATCATAGCACTCAAACTCTTTTTCATATTCACCAATCTTATGATAGAGGCTGCCTAAATTCTTCCAAACTTCCGCATAATTAGAATTCTTGCTAAGTGCTTTTTTATATTGAATTTCAGCTTGCTCAAACTCTTCCAGGAATGTTAATGCATTCGCATAGTTAAAATGAATATGATAATCATCTTCAAGGCCAGCTATCTTCTCAAAAATCTTCTTCCCTTCAAGTCCTCTTAATTTGTCATTTTTAGAAAGTCCAAACTCTGTTAGTATACAGGCCTTATTACTCAAAATCGAAATATCATGAGGACTTAGATCCAGGGCTTTATTAACACTTTCCAATGCATCTTGATAATGGTACATTTGATACTGACATGTCGCTAAAGCATTCCATAGTTCTGGAGTGCTGTAATCTTCAAGTAGCTCATTGAAAAAAAACATGGCTTTCCCATAATTGCGCGACAGATAAAATGACCATGCAATATTTTCAGCATCTGTCAGGGTGCTAAAATCCAGTTTAGGCATCTCAAAAAGCAAGTGTTTACGGCTATTGATACTCTGGAGGTTGCTAACTAAATCGTTCCAGTTAATCAAGGACAATCTATTATTGATTGGAATCTTAATTCTAAACTTCTGACTCTTTGCTGAAAGATCGACAGTGTTTTCATCAAACCAAATCCAAAAAGATTCTTCCTTATCTAATACGAAACAGGTAATCATAGTGGGCTCCAGTCGATTAAGCCATCGATTGATTGTGCTACGTTTTACACCATCGACATTTACAAACCCTGTATTCTTTTCAGTCTCTTTACTTTTGAGCTGAACAGAGAAGCTTAACCCAGTCACATCATTGTTTTCAGCAACTTCAACATTAAGGTCTGTTCCGTAATCCGATTTGAATTCATTGACAACCCATTCATCCGGAACATGTCTATCAAAGTGCTTTTTTGATTTGGTCTCCAGAATATGATTGCCAGTTCTTTGAGGTAATTGCGCCATTCACGAAAATAGATATTTTCATATCGCTTTTCAGTAGGGATTTGTAACAACTATCAAGGCTCCCCCAACCTTTCAAACAAGAACCTCACAATCTCCGGACGGAGTAGCTTGGTGTGTTTTGTATAGCCAAATTGCTTGAGATCGTCCAGATACATGTGGATCCAGGCAGAAAAGGTTTTGGTGCAAACGTTGTACATCTCAGCAAGCTCGTATTTGTAGTAGGCCTTGACCTTGGGCAGCTCCTCATCCTGAAGCGCAACAGGCATGAGTTTGGTCTTATCGTACGTTGCATCAGCTCTTCGCTCCATCAGTATTTCAGGATTTTGAGTTCCGACTTCTTCCAGCCTTGCTTCAGGGCTGCTGCCAAGGCTTCTTCCGCTTCTTTTCGAGTAGTGTAGACTTTCGGTTCGGATTGAACCTTGTATTTATCCTTTGCAGGTACATCTGAGGTGAAGATGGCATAGCCTTCCCCTCGCTTAATCGGCTTAGAATTTTCACGAGGCTTCCTTCTTTTCTTTAATAGCTCATTGGCTTCCTGTTCGGCCTCTGCAGCAGTCGTGTAGATGGCATGAACCTGAGACTCTTTGAGTCCACCAAGCACCTGGCGAAACAACCCGGCCAACGTATCCTGACTGCCATCGAAAACATCCACTTTTTCTGAATACTTAGTCGGCTTGTAGACTACATAGAGTTTGTTGAGGTTCAGTTTCATAATTCTATTTGTTCAAGTGTTACTCATCCCAGCTTGGCAGAAGATCTCCTGAAGTGTGATCCTTGTGGTAGGTTATTTTGATAGGCCCATCAAAAATGTAAACTCCACCCACCGATTGAATAGCTATGCCATTTTCCGTAGAGATGCGTTCCAGGTCTTTGACAAACTTGCGAAATCGTACTTTTTGACTTTGTCTTTTCATAGCTCAATGATTTTGAGTTGTCCGGACCGATCAATATACCCTAGTGCATTGGCTTGATTGCATTCTTCCCGGATCAACTCTTCTCCAATAGTATTGCCCAGAAAGCCACCTAACAGAATGAAAGGGTAGTAATCTTCTATCTTCATTTGCTTGGCTAGTAGGAAGCCGGTCATACTTCCGACCAATGCCAACCCTGCTTTCTTTGTGTTCTTAGACAACTTCATATTCCTGACGATTAATTACTGAATTGGCAATAGCTGCTACCGAAGAAGCAACAACAGAAGTCCAGGCGGCCAAGCTCAGGTTTCTTCTTCGCTCATCCCGAAAGTCGATCAAGGTTAAAGTGAATCGGTTGCCATATTTATCTCGATGGAGTTTGGCCAGCTCCATGAAAAAGAAGTAGTCAGAAGCATTGGCAAACACCAGGCACCCTGCAGAGAAGTAATCAATGGTTTTAACTACTCCGGATTCATTAGCCCGGTGGATGTTGATCCCAAACTTTCCTGTATCCGGTTGACCGCTTTCAAACCAATTGAAAATACCACCCCGGTCATAGTTTCGAATAACCGTTACATTCTTTACTTGTACCAGTGCTTCATAGATACCCCGATGAAGACCAATGGTATAACCGTCAACATACTGGCCTTTTTTCAGGAATGCTGTTCCTTGTGGATGCATTGGATTATCCAACCAATACTGTCCCGGATCTGTAGTCGCAGGAAAGACGTGATACACCCATTGACCCTGACCATTTTTGTAAAACACATGGATCTCATCATCAAAGCGATTGCTACGAATAAACTTGCCGCGGTAAGCCACAATGTTTAACTCATAGGGTCGCTCGAATAATCGATAGTTTTTACTGCGCAGTATTTGTCGGGTCTTGCTCAGCATCAGTCATCAGTCTATGAAATTAGCTACTGCCCAAACTTGTCGTTGCAGTCTTCTTTTCCGATACACGCCATCTCCCTCTCGAGAACCATCATCGTTAGTGTTACCTTCCACAGTGATGACCCACTTGTTTCGCCATGATGCTACAAAACCAATATGAGCTGGACGATTGAGGCGGTCATACCAAATCATGAATACATCACCCGATTGAGGAAGTTGCTCAATATATTCCCCTCGCTTGTAGATGAGGTTTTGCTTAATGGCATAGCTCGTTACCCAGGCACTTCGAGGATGATCAATGTCCACCTGCTGGTAGCACCAACTCACGAATGCTGCACACCAAGCATAGCCAGGACCAAAATTTACAGCAGCTAGATATTGCTCGACTTGCTCGCCTCTGTTAGCACCGCCTTGCTCTTTTACTCCAACCTGGCTTTGATAAACTTGCTCAAGCTGGAGGCGTTTGCTTAAATGACCCTGGCCAGCAAGACTGCTGCAAATAAAAAAGCAAAGAATATGAAGGTAGAGAGTTTTAGCTTTTGCCATGGTTCGATTCGTTTAAAGTCGTGAGCAAATTGATTATCGAGATAGTCTTCAGGAGTTGGCCAGATCAGTTTCATCAGGATCCTCACTATACCATGAAGAATGAAGAGGCCTATGATAGCAAATAGATAAACCTGAAATACGCCTGCATCATACGTGGCAGCCGTTGGATCCACACGCCTGAGTAAGATGGGGCTGTAACTCCAAAGTAGGAGCCCCACCGCTATGGAGAACAGTTCTCTCCATACTTTAACATACTTCCATAATTGTTTTAATCTTTCCATAATTAGATGAGTTTTAGATTTTGAGTGGGAGCATAAACAGTGACTCCATTCTCTGTTAAAATTTGGGATACACCTTGCCGGTTATTCGTCAGGTAGCCTATTACCGTGTTAGGCTCAAGCGCAGGAAGTATGTAATCCCCCTCGCTGTTTTTTAGCAGTGTGGGCATTTCTGTAATCACCAGATCGAGAGCCCGGCTATCCTGAAGGTATTTTTGAAAATCCTTTTGAGATTCAAACTCACCCAATCCGGATAGTGTCCAGATACCTTGGGAACTTTGCTTCAAGCCCATTCTGCGAAATTCAGCTCGTATTTTGACCTTTGCTGGCTCGTTGCTTTTGAAAGCTACACTCAGCAAGGCATTGACCGGTGTGGTCACTTTTACCCTTCCAACACGAGCATTAGTAAAGTGACTTCTCACTGCGCGATAATCATTGGTGTCTTTCATTTGCTTCAATGCATTGAGGACAGCAAACAGGTTTTTGCTATTTGCTCCTTTGATTAGCTCCTCAGCTATGGTTTTGCTGCTCGCATTTGCTGTAGCAGAACCACCTCCGGTAATTTGAGCAAATACACTTTCCGATACAGTGGTAGGAAAACCTCCGGCCCGAAGCGCTCTTTCAGTACCTGTACCGAATACTCCATCTGGTGTACCATTGGGACGAATACTTGTACTTCTAATGTTGGAAGCTGCCTGACCACCCAACCGCAACAACCCATTTTGCAACTGCACCACCAGACTTCCACGAGAACCTTTCTTCAATGGAAAACTACCAGAAGTTCGCACTGGATTTCGGGTAGGAGTAGGAAGAGAAGGGATAATATTATTGACGGTCAGCGATTGCCCTCGATCCATTAGTTTACGATCTTGCAGGTAGTTAAAAAGCAGGTAGCCTCCTCCCAATACTGCTCCAGCCCCAATGCCGTATACTATGTATTTCTTTCTGAGCTTTGCTTGCTTCTCAGGGTCTATCTTTTTTTGAGGTGATCTTTTTACTCCTACTTGTTTTATTGCCATTTTATTAAGGTTTTGAGTTGATAATCTGCATGGCTAACCCATACTCTTCGGTATCCAATTCATCTCGCAGGTCTGCTGCCAGGTTTTTCCCATACAAATCCCTATAAGCGCGTTGTACTTTTCTGAAAGCGGATTGTGAAGGGATTGCTTCCAGTGTGATAAAGACCACTTCTTCATTGGTGCCCCAGCCAAAGGAGTTGTCATTTTCAAACGCCTTCTTTAGTTGAGTAGCATAGGCCGATGGATTCCCTTCAACCAAAGCGTCTTGTTCCCTGACATTTTTCTTGAAGCTTCTTATGACCCCACGAATACCCAGAAATACACCTACTCCAGCCCCTGTTGCTAATAGGGCAGTAGTGAGCTGACCTCCCAGGTTAATTCTGGGACGTTGGCTATATGCGGCTTGTATGGCTGTTGCGGGAGGTAACATTACTTCTTGACACCAATTTTCATTTTCACAACATTCCTGGCAAAGGCATCTGTCCTGAAGATCTTTTCCATTTTTATGATGCCTTCAGCTCCGAAGGTGGAGATCATTGTTTCAAAGGCCTTTTTTACCTGACCAACCTCTACCTGGTTTTTTGCTTGTAGTTTGATTTGTAAATTGAATTCTTCCATTAGGCTTCTTGATTTTGTTCTTGCTCTTTTGCTGCTTGCTTTTGTTGAGAGTTTTTGACTTTTGCGAGCTGGTTGAGGTAGTAAATAACCTTTCCTATTACAGTATCATCCTGCTGAATTTGCTCACCCAGCTGGGAGATCATTTGAATGATTTGCTCGAATTGCTCATCATCAAATAGCTCACGGAAATATTCAGCAATATTGAGCAGGTTTTGTTGCTCTTCTGAAAGTTGACCAGCTGCTGGAAGCTGACCAGGCTCTTCTCCGGAGAGCTCACCAAGTGTAGCCGCCAGCCCCTGCATTTCTTTAGGATACTTCTTTGCTAATCCACTGACCGCTCCAGGCAAGAGTGCCTTTCCCAGCTCTACCAGTCCCAACTTTTTAACTAATTCCTCTATCTCGGACTCCTTTTCTTCTATCTGGGAAGTAGCTTTTTCGAGTTCCTTTTCAAGTTTGTTGATCTCTTTTTCCCTGGCAGCCAGTTCCTTTTTCAGGTCTTCAAAGTCTCGCTTGAGCAGTTCATCTCGGAGCATGTTGCTGACCTGACCATGAATTCCGTCCAATGCTTCGCTTTTTGCTTCAGCCAACTCGTTGAGCTTGCTCTTGAGTTGCTCATTTTCTAGTGACAGCTTTTGTAAAGCCAGTTTATCTGCTACGTTCCCATGTTCAGGTACTTGCTCTGTTTTCGCTGGATAAACTTGCTCTTGCTCCGGGTGCTCTTCCTTTCGCAATACCTGCAAATGCTGCTGTGCACCATTGAGCTTGTATTTCACGTAGGCACTCTCGCTATCAATTCCGAGTCGCTCCATCTCTTCATACTGCTCATCTGAGAGTCTAACTGATCCGGGTTTCCTGTGTCGCTCTTCCATCAGTCGATAAGTATTACTTGTAGAAATTTCACTTTCTTCTGTTGAGTAGATTTGTTAGTGATCCTAATTGAATCAGCATGCTCATGAATGTTCTCTGAAAGGGAAGGGTTGGTATAATCGTATTCTCCCAAATCTGAAGAGATACTCACTCCATCTTCCACATTGAGAAGAAACCAGATTTCATTGTATGCTGCCAGCTCAATTTGTTGATCGGGTTCAAGGTTCAAATCCTGAAAAACCATTCGGTAATTCCGAAACCCTCTTTCCTCAACACGCTGGGGCATATATCTTATGGCCAACTCCTCAGTCATTTTCTAGCATTTCAGGTTGTTCTTCTATCACCAGCCAAAGTTTTACTTCATAGGGTGGTGAGCCTATACCAGCATCTTTATAAGATCCGGTGATGTAGTCGCCACTGATTTCAATATCTAATGGATGGATAGGGATATTGGCAATGGGTTCGTTGAGCTCCACTTCATTACCTGTATTATCCAGATCATAAGAAAACAAGTACCGATCTTGCTTGAGTCGGTCATGATCCCGTTCGACAGAAGTAACTTCAATGATGTAATCCTGAAATTCGACTCCTCTCGGACTAAAGATTGATAAATCTCCTAAATGCATTTTTTCATCAATAGTCATCGTCATCTTCTTCGTCATCATCATCATTGTCATCAGAATCACCGCCATCACCTGAATCTTTGATCAGGCATACTTGTACATCTTCCCATTCATCAGCGATACTTTCCCACACCCAATAATCCTCTTTGAAATCCGTCCATTGATCCCGGATCTCCATGGCTATCGGGTTAGGGAACTCATTGAAATACCCATTGATCGTCAGGTAGAAATAAGACCCCAACCGTTTGGGTAGTGCGAAGTATAACTTCTCACCGTAGCGGATCGAAACATCGAAGCATTGCTTGTCGACATCCTGGTAGAATTCCTGGTTCAACCCCATAATCAATTGCTGCGTGATCGGTACATCGGGAGCACTGCCCAGATAAATCCGATTATGGTTCATCTTTTGAGTAGGTGCATTATGCGTTACGATCACACCGCATACTTTTCGAGAGCCATAAGGAATCTTTACCTTGAAGGTCTTGTATTGGTTTGCTGCATCCACACGCAAGGAGATGGGAACAAATGTTCTTTTTATCAAGTGTTGTGTGACCTCACCTGCTATTTCTTCGCTATGAATGCCACGAATCATACCTCTTCTTCTATTAGTAAGGCCAGGGTTACTTGGTAGCCGTTTCCAAGATTTGCCCGCTCATGATTTGTGTCCTGATATCGAACCTTGACAGAAAGATCACCAGGTAACACTTCACCTAAGTCAAAGAAGCGATCTCGAGGAGCTACACTGATACTGGAAACCAGTATTTTGCTGTCAAACCCCTCTGGGAAAAGCTCATCGCCACCAATCTCTATTTTTTGGTTTCCCCGATAATAGAGCTTGTTGGGAAAGTCAGAAGTGAGCTGTAGGCCTTTGACAAACTTTGTCTTCTTGGGCAATTCCCAATTCACAGGTGAATAGAGCTTATTGGCCTCATTCACCTGAAAAGAAAAAGTCTTCCTGATTTCCCGTGTCTCCTTTTCCATGGTCTACTTCAGATTATGCAGGAACAGTGGAAGTGCCAGCCAATAATACTTTTACCAATGTTTTGTCCGGAGCATCATCTCCCAACTCGATCATGAATTCGAATTCTTCATCATCTCTCACAAACCTTGGGTTCTCGAGGTAATAAGTGCCAAGATTGACCTGCATGTTATTGTCGGTTACAAACTCTTGCATTGGCCGCTCATCTACAATGATTTTCTTGTTGGCCATGAAAGTCCATACTCCGTTTTGCAATCCGGCTACTGCTTTGATAGAATCAAAGTTGGTAGACTTGATTAACTGCTTCCAAGCGGTATCTGATTGTGGAATGTCTCCATCAAACACTTTAGCCAGGAGTGTGATTCGGTTGCATAGAAATAGCCTGTCTTTTGGAAGTTTGGATTGGGTAACATTGGTCACTCCAATTTCCTTGGCATCCTGTGTTTCAAACATGTGGATGGTAGCCTTATCTCCCCCGTACTTAATGGCATAGTAGGCACTATCTGATAGCTGAAGTCGGCCTTCCTTTATTCCTTCGGCTACTTTGACCATTGCAGGGTCATGCTTTTTACCAGCTTCCCTCAAGGAAAGGTGGGCATTTACGATTTCGAGAAACTGTTCTCTTGAGTTTTTACGCATCATGTATTTAAATTTTAGAAATGAGATTAAATTTTTAGATCAATTATGCCACGGCACTTAGCTCCAGAGCATCTGTTCCTTCCAGCTCCAGTATCTCCGGATTACCGAAAGCCCCCAAGTCAGCTCCCTGAAAGGGTTCTTCCTCTTCTTCCAGTTCAAGAGGACTTTCCTCTATGATTTCATCGACATTCCCTTCCTCCAATTGTCGGATGATATCATCGACCTCAGAAGTGTCAAAATTTTCAACTTCACCGATATCTTGAATAGGATCATCCAGCATGATCACCGTGCCGTCTTCCAGTTCGCCCAATCCCAGCTTTTCACCAAGTGACGGAGAGAGTTTGTCGAGATAGACTTTTTTGCCGAGGGCTTTCAAAGAAGCCAGGGCCCGATCTTTCGCATTGCTGAGCTCATCCTGAAACCCATCTATGCCTGAGACATTAGGGTCTGCCTTTGGGCCAAAACCATTTGAAGCGACCATGCCCACACCTGCAGAGGTGAGCCAGTCTTGCTGATACCACGCTCCTCCAAAGATGGTGGCGGTTCCAATCCACAGTGAATGCCTGCCTACTGCGGATCCCGCCACCATTCCTACCAGCCCTGAACCCAGGTTTTTACCCGTTTCGATGAAGCTATTTTTTACGTTTTCTGTCTTTTCCATTTTCTGTATGTGTTATTGATATTAGGTTACAAAAGGGCTGTGGGTACAAGCTTTTCACTTTTCTTTCCTTGTGTTTTTCGCTTTGGTGTAGCCTTACCATCTCCCTTAAATCTGCCTTTGGAGTCCCGTTCACGTTTATTGGTCATACCAATTCCCTCTACTGGCTTTTCTTCCTTTTTCCTGGATTGTTTCACCACATAGAATACTCCTCCTCCCACAACCAGAACTCCGGCACCAATAAGGAGAGCCGTCTTGTTCTTTTGCAGGAAGCTTTGTTTTTCCTCGGTTGGCTCCACAACTGTAGCTGGCAATGTGGTGCTCGCAGAACGACTAACAGCTGATGACGAACTGGAAGTCGGTACAACAGAAGGGGTTGGCGTCCTTCTTACTGTTGAGCCAGGTAAAGAAGTTGGCCGGATAGGCGAAGTAAACCTCGTGAGCGATCTTGGTACTGATCGAGGGAGTTGTCTTACAATTGGTGCTGGTGCAGCACCTCCTGATCTTCTGGAAGAAGGAACTAAAGACCTTGCCTGGTTGACTGTGTTAGTTACCCGGTTACGGATTTGTTTTGCATCATCGACTACCTTTTTCCCCTTATCAAATACACCGGTAATCTTATTGAGTATAGCTGCCACAGAACCTACTGCTCCTGAAGCTGCCGCTATAGCTGAACCTGTCACAACAACTCCAAGTCCTTCCATTTCTACGGTGCCTTGAAGCATGGATTCTATCTCATCAGCATCCATTTCGATAACCATTCGCTCAAATGGATCAGCATAATCATCGGTAAAATCTAATGGACTTCCCAACTCAACACCACTCAGTGGTACTGACTTGTCTCTGTTTCCTTTACCAGTAAGAATAGCTTTTTTGAGGTTGCTACTCTTACCTCCAGCTAATTCGTAAATTTTATTGGCTTTTGAGATAGCACCTTTCAGTTTGGAAAAACCACTCATGCTCATTCCCCTCTTTCTTGCTTCCGCATCACTGAGGTAACCAAATCTTAAACGTTCGGCCACTTTCATGAGGTTAGTTTTCATGGCAAGCAAAAAGCCATTTCTAAGCAAGATGGTCGCTGGGTTTAGAAACCTATTGAAGGTTTTTACTACGGGCTTGAGGATTTTCTTGCCTGTGAACTTTGCTGCCTTTTTGATGCCTCTTCCTACTGGACGAATCACCTTTTTGCCGACAAACCGTGTGGCCTTCTTCAATCCTCTTCCTATCTTCTTGAAGAAGCCAAGCTCTCCAAGGCCATCTACTACATAAAGATTTTCTTCGGCATCTGCGTACATAACTACATTGCCATCTTCATCCAGGATTTCATAGGCAATTTCTGGTTCGTGTACATAGCCAAGTGCTTCTAAAGCTTCTATTTGTTGACCATTCATGCCTTCTTCCTGAAGCAATTCAAAGTCTATATCCTGGATATCGAGATTGTCTAAACCTGATCCTTCTAATCCTTCCAGTGTAAGTCCGTCTAAACGATGTAATTCCATAATTACTAGGTTAAAATTTGTGTTAGTTTATATGCTCCCAGACCTACTCCAAAAGCCAGTAATATCTTTCCAGCCAGTCCAGTTTTGATCTTCTTTGTTTTGGTGATGATTGGTGTTTCAAAGGCTTTTACCTGAACTACTTCTGTAGATGGCTGCAGCCTGGCATTTGCTTTCTCCACTTTGGGCAAAGGTTCCTTTTTAGGCACTGGCTGAATGACCAATCGCTTTTGTTTGGGAATGGTACTTTCAGAAGTAAGCCGTCTTAGCTGAAGTGCGCCCCTACGTGTTCGGGAACCATCAAGCCCGTCAATTAAAAGATCAAGTGAATCCACTCCACTGATCTCCTTCAAGCCATTAATTTCTCCTACCGGTGTAGGATCATCCATATCAAAATCTCGGAAACCTGAGAACGGCACTTCATAATCAAACTGATCGGTCACGCAATCCATGGTGATATGAGCAGGGCCATGTGGTACTATCGGATAGATGTGCTGGAAGTGCTGTTTACCTCCGTACTTCGTGATTCGAAGCTTATGAGGAATATCCAGATTGGTTAGAATACTGGATATGAAGACGGAGTAGCAATCACAATCGACTCCTTTTTTTCTGTCAGCCCAGGCACGAGAAGGCCTTCTTACTTGCTCTACTCCAGTCTTATCCTTTGCATACTGAATATGGTTGTAAACAAACTCCCAGATGTTCTTGCAGGTTGATTTAAGGTCTGATCCTTTGAGATGGCTGGCCAGTAGCTTAGTATCCGATTTGGTTTCGGGCACCAGCTGTTTAATCAGGTTGATCGTGTGGTGCAACCTGGCTTTCCCCTCTGAGCGAATTACAGAATCTTGTTCAATGCTCCTCGGGATGATTTTATCAAACTGATAGCCTGGCCGAATATGTCGTTTTCTCAGCGCCTTCATTAAATAGTCAGTTTGATTGATTCCTGTTGTTCATAAGGGATACCGTTGATCTGCGTAGAAGTCGTGGCTAGCAGATCAATAGAGACTTTTTGTCCACTTCGTATTTTTTGAACGATATCTGCACCTAACACCTGAATAAGTGTAAGCCAGCCTGCGGACTGAATGGCCATGTCAAAAGTTTTCTCGCTATTCTCGGATAATTGAATGGTCTCATTCTTGACAGTGGATGACCCAATGGATACGTCTTTATGGATGAGGTTTAGAAAGGGAAATTGAATGGCTAATGCTACAGGATTGGGATTCTGTAGCTTTACACTCGCTTTCAACTCAATACCGGAAAGCCCTACTCTATTGACCTTTATAGAAGTTCTGGTCACTATGGTTTGAGAGGCTTTTTGAAGTCTCAGCAAATACCGGCCTGCAAAAAATGCAGCCGCTCCACCTGCAATCCATTTGAGCATATTCTTAATGATTTACTCAAATATTGATTGCGTCATTTTTAGAAAAAAGTGAGCTTGCGAAACAGAGGGGAACCTTTGGTTAATTTATCATAGATTGGTTTTTCAGTCGATTATGGGTGCATTGAAGCTTCTTTTACTGATCTCTTGCGAAGGTTTGGTTCTCTTGAATTATTTGAACTGGCCTCTTCAAGATTTAGACTGTATTTTGGTAGTATGTTTCAGTCACTCCGATTCAAAAGCAAATCAGAACTCGCTCAGGAAATGGGTATCAGCCGGGAGACGTTGAGGAAAAAGCTCAAAGAGGTTGAGGGACTGGAGACTGGTAGACGGCAGCTACTATATCCCAGGGAGGTCAAAAGGATTTATGAGGAGTTTGGAAACTATTTATGATAATATTCGGCATCTGAGGTGGTTAACTCGTTTCTTAATTTAAGCTTATAGTTATATTTTTTGATTTTTAATTGTTCGATGCATTCGGGGCGATCATCAACCATATAAAACGGGGCTAGAAAATAGGGTTCGTTTTCAGACTGATCATTAACAAAATGACCCCACAAGGTGCCGTCTATTATTTTTATGTTTTTCCAATAGATCATCTGCATAACCATCGATTGTTGAATTTTTCCTTTCTTATCATATGCCAACCTCTTCTTTTCTGCTAAAAAGGCTTCATCAAGCCACTTCCTGTTTGGATTTGCATATATGTATGTAGAATAACTCTCATCTAGTTCTCGAACAAATGACACCCAGATATTATTGTCAGGATCATCATTACTACCTTGATTCCAAGACATGAGGTATTCAAAAAATTGGATTGCATAATCACGATCTCTATAGGTAGGTCCAAAGTGATTCATCAAGTCGTATTGTTCTTTGTACTCAGGGTTTGGAAATAAATATCCATTTGTGATCCATTGCGAAGTATCAACTTTAAAGTCAGGCGGTGATTGAACAATAATAACACTGTAGGTGAAAACTAACTTTTCAATCAAAAAGTCGAGCCCTGCCAGCATTATAGCAACAGCAAAGCTAATCTCCGGAGGTAAGGATATAATACTTATTATAATACCAACCAGAGTCAAACTACGTGTTAACCACTTTGCAGTATTATTAAATTTCTCGTGCAGGTAAACTTTAGGAAATGGAAGTCTCCATTGTATATGGATCAATGAAGAGACATCAATTCTCCAATTGCCGACCTTAATTTTCATAGTTATAAAGTATCATTAAATCAGTCATCAACTGTTTTTATCAATTCATCAATTGTTTTGCATTTACCTGCTTCAATCCATTCTATTAGCTCAGATTTCTTGAAGTAGAGTTTCTTTCCTCGTTTATAAAAGGGGATCTCATTTTTGCTTGTCCTGCCATACAAAGTGGCTAATGCATCTCCCAGGAAATCAGCCGCTTCCTGGGGACTAAGGAATTTCTCTTCTTTGTTTTTAACGGCAATTTCATCTGATTGCAGCTTTTCCAATAGGCTTTCTATTTTATCTAAACGCTCCAAAATCACTTCAAAAGGGTTTTCCATACATTCAATTTTTCGTCATTTGCTCCTTAACCTTGTTGCCTACGAATTTTGCAAAATCCTTTATGTTATGACGAACACTTGCCTCTTCAAGTGCCTCCATGTAAACCTTGCGTTCTTTTACTTCAATAATGGTCCAGGGATAGCCTCCAGATGCTAACATAGTGTTCATTAAAAAACGAGCCATTCTGCCATTTCCATCCATGTAGGGGTGAATGTAGACGAAAATAAAGTGACCTAGCAAAGTTCGGACTGAGGCTTCCGGCTCTTCCTGCAGGAGTTCAAAAAAAGCCGGCATAGCATCCCTTAAAGCGTCTCTATTCAATGGAACATGCTGTGAGTTTTTTATGTAAACAGGACCGTTTCTGTATCCTGCTAAATCTGAAGGCTTCAATATACCTGCAGCTACACTTGGTGAGAATAGTTCCCTGTACCATCTACCATGATCCAGGTCAAGTACGTTCCCTGCATTTTTTCCTGATATCACTTTGGTAATCGATTCCTTCACCAACTGGAAAGCCTGCCAATACCCTCGTGCAGCCATGGCATTCCTTTGCTGGAGGTCTTCTTCGTTCTTCTCCGGATTCCAGGTTCCACTTCGGACTCTTTCAATGAGCTCTTCAGTAACCATGTATCCTTCTATGGACAATGAGTTGTAGGCATCCGTAACAAAAATATCTTCCAGGTTCTTTATATACCCTTTCTTATCATCTGGTAATCCGGGAGGTTTCGGAAAGCACTCAAGTACAATTTCACGCATATCAGACCACATCATTCTGATTCGATTGACATAAGGTGACTTCTCTCTAAGGTTGAAGGCGGAGGGTGTTTGTTGGTCAAATGGGTCTTGCTCTCTGATATCATATCCGGCAGAACGCATCGTATTTGCTATGTCATCCGCTATTCTATTATTACCAATATTTCTAAATGCACCTGATAGCCGCCCAGCTACCACTGAATGTCCTCCATTGAGAAGTGGATCCAGTACCTGGGAAGCATCTCTAATCTGAGCAAGTGCTGTGCGCATGTCTATCGGTGAGTATGTAAACATGGTGGGCGAACACTGGATCAAGGCAGTCGGTAAGGAGAGAATACGAATACCATTAATGGTTTCTATCGCTGTTTCATCAGGTAGTTTAGATTTTATGTCAAATATCGATGTGCCGAAAAGCAGGTCTGTATTGTTGTTACTGGCTTTAGGAGATTTTACTAAAAGTTGTTTGGGTATGGACCAGTTACCACTATGAATAGCAATAGACTGTTCAGGTGAGAGTACCCAATTATCTGAAAACCGGTCGTTCAGGTATGCCTTGGAAAACTCCCAGAACGAAGCATACCATGAAGTACTGTCACCTTCTTTATCATCAGGCTTAGTTGGTATGTACCACCCTTTAAGCACACTTCTAATGAATCCATTGGCAATGAGTCTTTCTCTATGCGTTTGGGTTAATTCGCTACCTTTAATTGCAGAGTTCCCTTTGCCCTGTAGTTCCTTAAGTACTTTAAGTGAGCTTGCAAGTTTTTCTGATGGAGTAGCCATTGTGCACTAATTAGTTTTTTCTAATGTACGATGATTAGTTTTTATTAACGAACTATTACACGTTTATTTTACCGTGCCGTAATTAGTTTTTTTTGCACTACATCATTAATGCACCTTCATATGTCCATTCAGTGCTTTAATCGAATGAAACCCCTTACCACATTCATTACACTCAAAGTCGTCTTGTTTACTAGTGCCGTTTACTTCTTTGTTTACAGGCTTGTAAATAGGCCTTTTCTTCGCTGACTTCCTGTTTTCGGCCACTTTTTCCACAAATAACTCTGCATAACTATAGCCTGTAAACGCCAAAACTCCTGCCAGAAATACTTTTGTGAAGCCTATCACATAAAGCTCGGGAATGAACCCGAAGGGATTGAAATATAGGAGGTTGATTACAAAAGCAAAGCAGGCGTAGAGCTGAGGTTTCTTTTTGATATAATGAATAGTAAAAACGAGAATGGTTAGGTCGAAACTGATGGCATAGAAAAGAGAGTAGACCCTCTTGATATAATCATTACCCTCAAACGGAGAGATCTTGTAGAACAACTCATGTGAGTGCATGATCATGGGTATTGTGCCAGCGATGACAACCAGAAATATGAATTTACGGGAGTATAAAAACTGCTCTAATCGTTCGAAAAACCCCTCTTTTATATGATTTTCAATATTCATAGTACTCTTTTCATGTGGTGAATCAAGAACCAGTCCACTCAGATGAAGTTGCGATTGATTCGCTGCAATTAAACCCTGACACCCCTTTTATACTTGGCCAGCTCTCGACCGTTTTCCTGATTCTCATAAATGATGGCTGTTTCCCACTTTCCACTGAATGTTTCCAAGAGCATTTTTTCCAATCTCCGAATACCTAGGGCCATATTAGGTTTTGCTTTCTTATGGGATCGGTCTCTGGAATAAAAAGTCCTCGAATTACCATCATAAAACCATACTATACACTTGGTCATAGCTATTTCAATTGACTTTTCGGACATCATGGCTCTTTCAGTTTATCAAGGTTGAAATTATTAGTCAGGGATATGTAGTATGATCTCAAGAGATCGGGATCTCGCATCTTCCTTAAACGTTGTTCATGGGTCTTAAAAAGCTGTAATCTTGAGAGGCTCTTATACCTTCCTCTTCCTTCCCCATGTAGCTTCTGCTCTCTTCTGATCTTTTGCAATTCCAACTGCTTTTTGATTTCTATCTTCAAAATCTCACGTTTAACCAGCCAGTTAAGTGTTTTTTGAAACCCATTCTTCTCATTGTTGGGATTGAAGTAAACATGAGGGCTGGGTACCCAATGATAGGGGGATCTGTCCAGCCATTTACGAACCATTACTATCCGTTCCAGGGCTTGTTCGTGATAAGTACTCCACTGCTGAAATGACCCAGGACTCGAAAATTTGAGATAAACGGCAGCCCAAATTTTGTTCATGATATCTCTTTCTTCAGGATCGCTCAGAATTAAATCAGGGTAGAGAACCTTTCGGGCAAACTCCCAAAACTGTCTCACCAAAACAAGTAAGGAAATGCGATCCACCTCAACAGAATGATTATTCTGGTTATTTGAGGCGGATTTCGCATTTTCCCCCGTGTTCATGTTAGGTTCATGTCTTGTTCCTGTGGGTTCGTCACGACCCTTCTGTCGGGACAACCCATCACCGTGAGCCTTTGGGCGAACTCCTTTTTCATTGTCCACAGTGCTATTATTATTGTCATGTTCATGAGGTTCATGAACTAAAGGGTGAAAATTTTTCCCTTTAGGAAGCGAAACTGGCTTCCCTGGGAAAATTTTCAAATAATTCTCTCGGAGTGAGACCACATTTTTCTGGCCATGAAATAAAATATCTGGGTTAATCCACAGTTCAATTCCATTCGCACCCTGGTGTTCTTCCTTTACAATAAACCCAGACTGCTTGAGTCTTTCCTTATGATTAATAATTGTTCGCTTCGTACAGCCTTTGCAAGAGGCTAAACTGGAATTATAAGTTCGAAAACCAATAATATTTCCTTCAGGTATGCTATTTGGGCGACTGTTGACTTGTTTGAGATACAGCCTAATAATCAATTCGGCAGTTGCCCGATGATTCGCATTAAGCTTACTGGTAATCTTGCATTGACTCTCATTGTAAGTATCAATAAAATCCTTGGTTTTGGTGAAAACCATATGAAAATCAAAGTGCTGGTATGGCTGTTCAGAGTTCAACATTTACCCTTTATTTTCTTCAGCTCTTCCAACGAGTTAATGATTGCCTTAAATACTCTAATCCGAGACATTAATGGCTTCTCAAACAGACCTGATCTCTGATGTCCAAATTCCAATCTCAAAGAATCATATATGCGCTGATTCTCGGAACATTCGGACTGAAGAAATTCTATTTGTGAAACCAGCTCTTTCATATATTAGAAAGTAATTTTTTGTCCATCGATTACTTGGTTCACAAATCTCACCAGTTGGACAAAAGAAGGTTCTTTAATTAATGCTGTCCTTTTTCTTCTGTCATAGTATCCATCAAGCAGCTTGCATTTAAGGAACAGGCCAAGTTCTCTTGGGCTCCAGTTGAAGTTGGCAGCTACTTCAGGATATTTTTCAATTAACTCTGTCGGGCTTAAATAATGAGTGTTTGGCATAGCTGGTACTATTTAATTAAATACTATCTTGAAATATTCATAATAAAAATTATCAGTAAACTTAGGAGTTTGAGAGTATTGAAAGAACGTTAACCAATATTTTCATTTGCTTCGTAAGCAAATCTCTCCAGCTCAGAAACATGGATTGACCAAGTACCACCAGGACGATCTTGTCTGGCCTTTAATCTTCCCGTGTTGCAGTAATGCACCACAGTACTGTATTTTAACCCGGTGGTCTCAGAGAACTCTTTTGGTGAAAAGAATTCCTTGGTATTCAGGTTATTGGAAATCACCTTTCCAATGTCATTGATCAGCCTTTCATAGAGCCTTTCTAAATCCCTGCGGGTAACTATCTGATTAAGATCTTCTGCTGTCATAGTTTAACAATCAATTCGACTGCTAAATAAGTCATCACTCCGTTACGCAAAAAGGCCAATACCGGAGGGGTATTATACACATAGTGGGGGAGGTTGGGGGAGCAATTGCAAACACAAGTATCTGGTTTACAACGTGTTTACAAAAACATTTTTTTTAAGAAAATTGAAAAAAGAATAATTGATTGCCTCGAGTAGGGTATTTTGCTACTTTTGCAGCTCTAAGTGGTTGAATAGCTTTATGACCTTACGGCTTTCTCAACGGTGGAAAAAGGTGGTTGGTACCACCTAAAAAGCATAAAGATTTGCTGGCTCCGTAGTTCAATGGATAGAATAGTGGTTTCCTAAACCGTAGATGCAAGTTCGATTCTTGCCGGAGCTACACATTTTTTCAAAGTTTGCTTTGTGTTCAAAAATAGTTCAAAAATTCACCTAAATTTTTTATTAAGTACTTGAAAATCAAACACTTAACAACAGGGAAGAAAGCTTTCCTAAACTTTAGATACAGGTTCGATTCCTGTCGGGACTACATATTCAAACGCTTGATCCAGTGCAAACGGCTAGTTCGGGTGGCCGACGGTCCGCCGCTGCGGTGCCATTCGATTCCCTGCCTTGTCGGCAGACAAGCTGGAGAGGCTACTTCCTAAACTCTAGATACAGGTGAGAACTACTTTTTTCTAGACTGATAAATCCTCCTGATCCCATACGCTCCCCCAGCGACCAATAGCAAACTCAATCCACCATCAATTGGTGTGGCTGGAGGCGCACTCGGCCCTTGAGCTAGAAGTGGTATAAAGGCTATTAGGCCCAGAGCAATCAGAGACGATTTTGTAAGAAGATTTTTCATAATCTTTCAATTTACTTAATGACAATTTTTAATGAAGCTCCTGAGCTCTCTTCCTGAACTAAATAAACTCCAGACACTAAACCAGCTAAATCTACTTGTGTGCTCTGAGAAGTATTGTAACTGAAAATTGACCTCCCTGTAAGGTCTACAACAGTAAAGAAGTACTCTTTATTGGAAGAAGGCAACGATATATAAAGCACATTATCTGAGCAATGCATACTTAAAGATTCATCAGATGGACTCAGTACCTCAGATGAATTCGTCACTAACTCAAATCGTTCTTTAAAGGATCCAGCTTCTGTGTAAAACTCATAGCCTTCTGACATTAACAAGGTCGATTCTTTTAGCTTCTTGTCCAATAAATACAACGTTCCTGAATACTCAGTTTGATCAATTTCCAGTCGATAATTTCCGGCTTCAGCCACATTGTAACCAACTTCAATTCTTTCCTGCAGATAGGATACTCCCTGAATAGCGAGAGGATGATTTTGCTTTACGCTATACACTCCAAAATCCATACTCGGATCGAATAAAGGAGCATCATAAAGTCGGTTCATAAGCGTATGATCCAGTCCATCAATCCAACCAAAGAGAGTCTGTTTGAACAAGCCCTGATCGTCCGTAAGATTCAACCGAACCTTAGGCATAGAAGTCTGGCGGAAGTAGTTGTTATCCGAATTGGATCCAGAAACACGCATATCTTCTGTAAAATCAACGATGTTGTCTCCATTCCCTAAAAGCTTCACAAAGAAGCCCTGTGCAGAACCTAAGTATTGATTATATCGCGACTCACCACCAGCAGATGTTGTATTCGTCGCTTCTATGGCATTAGCAACTATGTAATCTGAATTACTGCCTCGGCCGGTATCAGAACCATTGTCATCCCAGATATAGACCGCACCCTTGATGTTGTCATTCTCCGTCAGAAAGTCTTCGACATTGATCGCTGCTGTATAAGGGTTTGACACCATCACCCATCCTTCATAGTCATCTTCTACTCCATCATCAGGTGTTCCGGTGTAAGAACCCTCGATGTTAATAGCACCCGTGTTGGGTATTCCATCAAACGCAACTAGTTGCTGATTGGCCTGGGCATAGCCTTTACCAGGAATTAAAATAGCATTGGTTTCCGGTATCCAACGATCCAGACCTTCATTGGCACCCCAGGAAATATTCCCTGCATACGAGTAGACAATCGGGCCAAGATCTGCCGCTATATTATCTTCATTATACTGAACTGGTGTCCCGACAAAGCTGTATTTCCCACCGGCATAGCGAGTGTTGCGTTTTACATGTAGTTGATTCCCTGTCCAGGTCGATCCATCATATGTGAGCAGTGAGGCACCGGATTCTACGACGATTGACCCATTGTTTTGGATATCTCCATTGATTGTCAATGTCGCTTCTCCATCTACTATAAGCTCTATTCCATTGGCGATAATTAGATCATCTACTTCGAAAGACCCATCTGCTGAAAGGGAATAAGCCCCATTTATCAATACTAACTCTGTTCCCAATGGAGCCGATCCATCACTCCAGGATGTACCATTCCAAACGTTTGCACAGACTGTGGTAATCAGGGCTGAATTATCATAGCAATCCAACTTGTTGTCAGCTTCGCCAGCTCCAGGAGTGGCATTAGTGGAAGACACCGTTTCGTTGATTCCATAACCATCACCATCCTGATCTAAATACCACAGGTAATTTCCATCACAATTGGCATCTATGCCACTACCGGCTACATCGTTAGCTCCATTGACTGTTACAGTCTGGGTAGTCGTAATCGGATCGAAAGCTTCCGTACTTGATACTATGCTCCAGGTAACAACTGTTTCCCCAATTGGAAATTCTGTAGGAGCATCGTTTTCTAAATCAAAATCGCCAGGAAAATTATAGCATCCATACATGATGGATACATAATTCTCATAATCTGATTCAGCCTTTGGTAGTGTACATCCGCTGACCAAATCAACTTCAATGTTCATTTGAGCTGGGTCACTTACGAAATACGGATAAGCATCGTTTTCGAACTCTACCGTTTGTTGAATAGTACCAACAGTAGTACCTCCTTGATCTTTGGCGATCCAGGTGATGGTGTACTGCTGGTCAATATAAAATGTATTAGGAGCATCATTGGTGTAGGTAAGATCTGCACATGTAGAGCTAGTAGGCTCTTCCAAAGTAAAGCCACTTTGAATGGCTAAACAATCCTCAACAGTTGCCCAGAAACTTCCAGAGAAAGTCAAACTAGGCTCAACGATCAGCACCAGATCTTCTCCCGGATTGACATCAGCTTTGGTATCATCACAGTCTGTATTGTCACTGACAAAATCAGCGGGCTGTGTACAACTCATAGTAGTAATAGACAGATCACCAAAACCATCACCGTCCGTATCAGCGTACCACACCGTATTTGGATGAATGGTATCATCCGTATCATTACAGTCATTATCATTTAGAACATACCCTACTGGCTGATCGCACTGAACCAGCATTGAACTCACATCACCAAATCCATCTTCATCTACATCTTCATACCATATGGTGGCTGGGTTAATCAAGTCATCATTATCATCACAATCAGTATTATCCAATACATAACCCGCAGGCTGTTCGCATTGCGTAAGCGTGACATTTACATCTCCAAATCCATCGTCATCAGTATCTGCATACCACGTGGTGTTAGGGTTGATGGTCTCATCCGTGTCATTACAGTCTGTATTGTCCAACACATATCCTTCTGGTTGATCGCATTGGGACAATGTAGTTTCAGAATCCCCAAAACCATCACCATCACTATCAGCATACCAGGTTGTACCAGGGTTAATAGAATCATCACTGTCATCACAATCCGAATGATCAGTGACGAATCCGGCAGGCATAGTACAGGATACTTTACCACCATAGCTATTCAGGAAAGAAGGACCACCAACGTAAAGTAGATTGCTGCTACTTGCTACTGCATATACTCTCGAATTAGGAGCGTTTTGCAGTGAAGACCACTGCTCTGTTTCCATATCCCACTCTACAACTTCGTATTCTTGATCATAAGTCACAAAAGGAGGGCTTCCAGAAGCAATGGTAAACTCTGCAGCCGCGTAGAGTTGTTGATTTACTATGGCCAAGTCAAAGACATTTTCTCCATCACCAATCAAACTCAATGACGACCAGGTTCCAAGATTCGAATCCCATTTTGCAGCTCTATTAGCAGACGCTCCACCGGCAGTGGTGAATAATCCACCTACAAATACATCTGTGCCATTAACCGCTAAACTCAAAACCGTAGCATTTACTCCTGAACCCATCGGAATCCACGTCAAATTCGATAATGAATACTCTGCCACACGACTTGCTGATACGCCATTGATTAAAGTGAAGGCACCACCAGCATAGAGCTTATCATTTACTACCATTAGATCTCTTATCGAGCTATTCGCGCCTGTGACTGCCGTCCAATCTTCGGTATCTACATTCCATTCAGCCAGGAAGGGAGAACTACTTCCTCCAGCAGTTGAAAAACTACCCCCTACAAAGAGTTTAGATTCGTGCAGAGCTAAGGCATACACCGTTGCATTTGTTCCTGAGCCAAGTGGAGACCATGTTTCTGAGAGCGTGTTCCATTTGGCTATTCGAAGCGCCGAGCTGCCTCCTGCCTGGCTAAAATCTCCCCCTACATAAATGTCATCGCCCTCCACTAGAATAGTTCGAACGGTACCATTTAATCCAGTTCCAAGTGCAGACCAACTATTCGAGGTTTTATCCCATTTGGCGATCCTGCTTGCAGAGCCTTCTCCGGCGGTGGTGAAAGAGCCTCCTACATAAATATCATCACCTGATTCTGTCATGACCAATACCGGACCATTCAACCCTGAACCGTAAGATGTCCACTCACGATACGTTTTATCACCAAAACCATCTTCATCTGTATCAGGAAACCAAGCTTGTCCGGGAAACTCTTCAGCATCTGAATCATCACAGTCAGAATCATTTACAACATATCCATCTGGTTGTTCACATTGAGTTATCATGTTTCCACTATCCCCATAACCATCACCGTCAGAATCTACGTACCAGGTCTGACCATCAAATTCATTGCTGTTGTTGTCATCACAATCCGTCTTATTCGATACATAGCCATCAGGCTGTTCACAAGACATGATTCCTAAATCACTGCTATCTCCCTGTCCATCCCCATCCAAATCAACATACCAAACCAACTCCGGAGTAATCGTATCATCGCTATCATCACAGTCAGTATTATCTAAGACATACCCGACAGGTTGATCACATTGTACTAGTGACACATTGGTGTCCCCAAAGCCGTCCTCATCCACATCCGCATACCAGGTGGTTGCTGGATTGATCAAGTCACTGGAATCATCACAATCCGTATTATCTGAAACATAACCATCTGGTTGCTCGCATTGAGTGGTGCTCGTTCCATTATCTCCATAGCCATCGCCATCACTATCCAGGTACCAGACAGTTGCCGGAGTTATCAACTCATCTGAATCATTGCAGTCTTCCGAATTACTCACATAGTTAACAGGTTGGGTGCAGCTTAAGACACTGACCAATTCATCTCCAAAGCCATCTCCGTCACTATCAGCATACCAGGCAGTACCTGAACCGATCCCATTATCAGTGTCGTCACAGTCTTCCTTATTATCTACAAATCCTGTCGGTGCCTCACACGAAAGGAGGCCTCCATAGCTTACAAGGCGGTTATTACTTTCACCATTGGCCGCATTGAACTGACCTCCAATCTTTAACTGTCCATTTTCATTGTCTAGTGCAAATACGTATGAATTGAGTGATGCCGCTAAAGAAGACCATTGATCCTGATATGTATCCCATTTCGCGACATAATTAGCTCCAGAGATACCTCCTGCAGATGTAAAGGTTCCGCCTACTATCAGCTCATTCTCAGCTATGGTGAGCGCAAAGACAGAGTTATTTAATCCACTTCCCAGGGCAGACCAGCTTTGATTGCCAATATTCCATTCAGCAATATGAATTGCGGCACTTCCGCCCGCTTGCCCAAAGCCTCCTCCCACATAAAGAGTGGATGCATTAGATGTGATAGCCCTCACGGTAGAAGAAACACCTACTCCAAGTGCATTCCATTCATCCCCTACCATATCATATGCGGCAATTCTTGATGCTGAGATTCCTCCAATAGTGGTAAAATCACCACCCACATATAGTAGATCATTTTGTATCTCGAGAGCGTAAATTCTGTTATTAATACCCGTGTGTGTATCCCATTCTTCTGAGACTATATTCCATTCGGCCAGGTAGGGAGAACTACTTCCTCCAGCTGAACTAAAATTACCCCCAACATAAAGTTTGGATTCGTGTAGTGCCAAGGCATATACAGAAGAATTAACTCCTGAACCTAGAGCCGACCATGTTTCTGTCGTGATATCCCACTTAGCTATTTTACTCGCACCTGCACCACTAGCAGCATTAAAATCTCCAGCGACATAAAGGTCATCTCCTTGAATCAGCAGGCTTCTCACTACCCCATCTACCCCGTCACCAAGTGCTGACCAGGTTTCGGTCACCTTGTTCCATCTGGCAATCCTTCTTGCAGATACTCCTCCTGCAAAAGAGAAATCCCCTCCTACATAGATAAAATCTCCAGATTCAACGATCGCATAGACCTGACCATTCAACCCTGATCCATAGCTGTTCCATTGTCCATAATCCCTGTCCCCAAGTCCATCACCATCACCATCTGAATACCAGCTTTGTGGGAAGTTCTGTCCTGTTCCCGTGTCATCACAGTCTAGATCATTAGTAACAAAACCCACTGGCTGCTCACAGGCAACAACCATATTGCCAGCATCTCCATAGCCATCATCATCTGTATCCGCATACCAAGTAGTATTAGGAGCATTGGTCACATTGATAACCCAATCCCGCACAGTACTACCGTCTTCAGCGGTAACAGTATAGGTCATCTGGGAACTAAAGTCTCTAGATACACCAGAGTTCGGAGTGATTTCGGCACCTCCAGAGATAGTGATTGTAGGAGTAAATTCACCAATTATCACATCACAAGGCACTACAACATTCACAGTATCCGAATTATCAGGATCACTTGCCTCAAAAGTGGAGGTCACCAGACCGGGTATGGCAAAACTGAGAATATCGGTCTCAGTAGAAATCACATCAAAATAGAGCAGATCCGTGGATTGTAAGCTTTTATTAGAAACGACAATCGCTAAACCTTTCGCTGTGGCTGGGTCATCAAAATGAGGCACATCTACTCTCAATTGTTGATTGGAGGCTGAAGTCACTGTAGCTGCTACACCTCCTATTGTTACTTCTAGATTCGAAATCGAAGAATTGAAATTGTTTCCATTAATAAACAGAGAGGTCCCAATCGGAGCACTTGGCGGTGATACAGCTGTCAAAGTTGGAGCAATATTGATATCGATGGACCAATCCTGGGTAGTCACTCCATCTTCAGCTGTTACTGTAAGGGTTAATGCATCTGTAAAGTCATTGTAGGTTGTTCCACTTATCTGGGTTTCTCCAGCAATTGCTGCCGAAGCACCAGGTGAAAGCGTAAAGGATGCAAGTGCATTATTAATATCAAAACTCCCAGCTGGAGCGTTCATTGTTATAGCATGGCTTCCGGAATTCACTGTTGCATTCGACCCTTCTATACTAAATGAAAGAATATCCGTTTCTGAATTCAGAGCATTCTCCACATAGATGACCCAATCTCGAGTAGAACCATCCTCTGCAGTGACTGTGTAGGTAACCTCACCTGTAAAATCTTGAGAAAAGCCCGAGTTAGGTGAAATAGTAGCACCATAGGGCAAGGTAATCGTAGGAGTAAGGTTAGTTTGAGTGTCATATGGCATCACCACATTCACAGTGTCAGAGTCCGTTGGGATATTAGCCAGGATGGTGGAGCTTTCCTGACCTGCAATCGAAAAGTCAGTAATCGATGCATCTGTATTGGGAGCTAAGCTGACATTGACAACCCAATCTTGCGTGGTCTGTCCATCTTCAGCAGTGATGGTATAGGTTACAGCACTTGAAAAATCTTGACTGGACCCTGAAACTGGTGAAATGGTGGCTCCGGCTGATAGTACGATTGTAGGAATAAGGTTAGTCCGGTCTGTACCATAGGGCATCACAACATCCACAGTATCCGAGTTCATTGGATCATTAGATCGTATCGAAGTACTAATGGAATCAGGAATGAAGAAACTGAGAATATCCGTCTCAGTGGAGATTACATCAAAATAGAGAAGATCCGTGGATGGTAAACTTTTATTAGAAACGACAATCGCTAAATTCTTCGCCGTAGCTGGGTCATCAAAATGAGGCACATCTACTCTCAATTCTTGTTCGGAGGCTGACGTCACTGTAGCTGCTACCCCTCCTATTGTTACGTCTAGATTCGAAATCGTAGGATTGAAATTATTTCCATAAATAAACAGAGAGGTCCCAATCGGAGCACTTGACGGTGATACATCTGTCAAAGTTGGAGCAATATTGATATTAATGGTCCAATCCTGGGTAGTCACCCCATCCTCGGCTGTGACAGTGAAAGTTAATACTTCCGTAAAGTCATTGTATGTTGTTCCACTTATCTGGGTTTCTCCAGCAATCGCTGCCGAAGCACCAGGTGAAAGCGTAAAGGATGCAAGTGCATTATAAATATCAAAACTCCCCGCTGGAGCGTTCATTGTTATTGTTTGGCTTCCGGAATTAACTGTTGCATTCGACCCTTCTATACTAAATGAAAGAATATCCGTTTCTGAATTCGGAGCATTCTCTACATTGATTATCCAATCTCGTGTAGAACCATCCTCTGCAGTGACTGTGTAGGTAACCTCACCTGTAAAATCTTGAGAAACGCCCGAGTTAGGTGAAATAGCAGCACCATATGGCAAGGTAATCGTAGGAGTGAGGTTAGTTTGATCAGTTTCATATGGCATCACCACATTCACAGTGTCTGAGTCCGTTGAGACACCAGCTAGAATAGTGGAACTTTCCTGCCCTGCAATAGAAAAATTAGTAATCGATGCATCTGTATTTGGAGCTAAGCTGACATTGACAACCCAATCTTGCGTGGTCTGTCCATCTTCAGCAGTGACGGTATAGGTTACAGCACTTGAAAAATTTTGACTGGATCCTGAAACTGGTGAAATGGTTGCTCCGGGTGATAGTACGATTGTAGGGATAAGGTTAGTCAGGTCTGTACCATAGGGCATCTTCACATTCACAGTGTCAGAGTTGCTTGACACATTGGCCTGAATGGAAGCACTAACCTGACTAGGTAAAGTGAAGCTATTAATAGCAGTCTGCCCTCTGTTCATAAGACTTATGACTTCCTCAGCCGTGAGCGCTATATCCAGTATACTCACATCATCAATATCCCCTTCGAAAGGGTCATTGTTCCCAGACGGCCAGTTTCCTATGACAAATGGGTTCGTACTGGTGTTTGTATACACACCGTATTTCGTAACATCAGTTCCCTTTAATTCACCATCTACATACAGATTAGCTTCGGAAGCCGAAAAAGTAGCAACTACGAAATGCCACTGATCATCGCTGTAATCGTAGAGGCCCTCATTGGTGAAACTGTAATTGATCTCGAAAAAATTACTTGCACCATCATTATACACTTCAAATGCAAACTTGTTGTTCGTGCAGAATAGACCAAACTGACTGTTTGAGTTGCTGCCCTTTCCAAGGATCAATCGATTAGTACTACCTCCTTGACTAATATTTGGAAACCTCACCCAGGCTGCTAGGGTTGCCTCTTCATGGCCATCCAAAATATCACTGGAGATTTCGATTACTTCGGTGCCTGTGCTGAAGTCATATGCCCGATCAGAGACCCCAAATCGATCAGTGGTCAAAGTGGGACCATCAGACGAAGTACCATGGAAATCGTTTCCTGACACGTCATTATAGTTTCCACTAAATGGATAGTAATAGAAGACGTCAGGTAAGAAGTTGGCTGTAACTATCCAATCCTCAGTTTCCAAATTTTCAGCAGTCACCGTGTAGACAACCGGACTAGTGAAATCTACAGCCACATCGCTTTCCGGACTGATTGTGGCACCATAAGGTAATTCAATCGTAGGTGTTACAATCTTGCTTCCCAGAGTGAATGCATCAAAACTGACAGTATGAGCCACATCATCTATTACAGAACTTCCTGAGCGTCCCAAAACGGTTATTGAAATAATATCATCTCGATCGTTCAATCCCTCCACCAGTTGCAAGGTCCATGCTTCCACCCGATCATCTGGTGAAGTAATCTCAAAGACGACCTGTTCGCCGACTGTTAAATTAGAATATGATGTAGGGTTGACTGAGGCACCTTCGGAAATGGTGTAGGTCATTGTCTGATCAAGCCCAGTATAATTGCCTGGAACTACCACTTCCACCCGATGATTCTCAAGATCTATACTTGAAGAAATCTGCTCCGGCATGCTAAAGGAGAGAAAACTATTGTCATCATCAATGATTCCATTGCAATTGTCATCTACCCCATTTGAGATATCGGTGGCACCTGGATACACAAGTGGGTCATCATCATTACAATCGGTATTATCGAGCACATAAGCACTTGCAGGACCTGTTGGTATTTCACATTGAACCACAGCTACTGCGTTAATATCTGCATAGCCATCACCATCTTCATCAGCATACCAGTTGGTAAGTGGTGTGATATCCGAATCATTGTCATCACAATCAGAATTGTCTAATACATAAGCACTTGCCGAGCCGGAGGGCATTTCGCACTGAACTACGACTACCGCATTGACATCCCCAAATCCGTCACCATCTTGATCAGCATACCACATACTTTCAGGGTTTACAGCAGCATCATTATCATCACAATCGACTGGCTCTGTAGTTTCCAAATACCCATCCGGCTGATTACAAGCAATGGTAAACTCAGAGTCACTCGGGAACCCATCGGCATCCGCATCGGCTGCCCAAGTTTCTCCACCTACAGAGATTGTATGAGTCATCGACCTCATGGGAGAGCTTAGAGTATAAGTCACTACATGATCACCTAAGCCGGCCGCTATCGGATCAAAACTAAAGTACAATCCGTCGCCAACATCCGTGACTCCCGGCCCTGAGTAAATACCACCATTGGGGTATGCATTACCGTAGAAAACAACTCCATCTTCAGGACATAAATAACCTGAAATATCTCTAACGAATGACAAGTCTTGAACCTCGGTAAGACTGAGCGCTCTTGCATAAAAAAATAATTCATCAATATCTCCAGGGAAGTGTAAATAATTACCATCCTGAGGCTCACTTAGGACAATAGGGTTACTTGTGGAGCTTTGGTAAGTTCCCGAATATGTGGTGGTCGCCTCTTCAATACCATCCACATAAATCGTAACATCATTGGCAGTGTGAACAACAGCAACATGATGCCAAACTCCATCATCGATGCTATTGCCATCTGATGAGTGATCATAGCTTAAACTGACTAATGAAGAGCCCGTATCATCATAGGTATTAAACTGAATCTCACTGTTTTTCACCAGTAGTTCGAATTGCCCTGGCTTACTCAGGATGGATCTATATTTAGCTGCTTGACCGCCAAAGGCATTATATCTCAGATAAATACCAATAGTGAATACGCCTTCTACATCTAGAATTCCATCTGGAAGCTCAATCCTATCGTCTACACCATCAAATTGATAAGCTCTGTTTTCATTGCCTAGGCCAGTGGTTATAGCTGTTGGTTCCAAATTACCTGCTCCATCTCCAAGGGTTCCATTAAATAACGTAAACGGATAATAAGCGATGACATCACTCGGCTGTGCTATTGCTACATTAAAAAATAGAAATGGAAGTATTGTAAATACGAATCGAATGGATCTCATCTTTGGCGGAATTTTATACAATAATTTCGCCATCTAACAGAAAGGATGAAATACGTATCCCTACGCAAATCCATACGTGGCGCCACGTATTTTCAGGGTTCAGGCTAACTATATAGTTATTGATTGTCAGGAATATACGAAGAAAAAAATTAACTTCTTCTTATAATAACCTTCCAGTCACCTCCTATTAGAACTCTTTGCACTATTCATTTTACTCCATGTTGGTATTATTGTATACAATGCTTTAATGTCGATATTAAGATTAAAACATTTCAGCAAATGCTTTAAAGATTTATTTGGCCAAAGCCCGTCCGAATTTCACAAAAGGTTGGTGGACTAGCAACCAATACTAGATTAAGATCCTTTCAGAGAATTAATCTCGGAGCAAATCCCTAACTTTAGATGATTATCCCAAAAATAAATGCAAGCATTAATTGATTTCTTCTCCGACGTTCCCACCTGGTTTCGTTCAGCTATTTTAATAGGTGGAATAGTTCTTTTCTGGATAGCTGAAGGTATCCTCCCATTGTTCAAATTTCAATACCAGAAGGTACGCCATGCAGGCATTAATTTGTTCTTTACCATGACCACTGCGATCATAGGTTTTGGATTGGCCAGCGTACTACTCATGTCTTCCAATTGGGTAGCAGAAAATGAGTTTGGCCTACTGTATATCATTGATCTTCCTCTGTGGGCTCAGATTGTAGTCGGTGTCCTATTACTAGATATGATTGGTGCTTACTTCATTCACTGGACCGAACATAAAGTAAAATGGATGTGGAAGTTTCACCTGGTGCATCATAGCGACACCACTGTGGACGTGACCACAGGCTTGAGACATCATCCGGGAGAAACTGTTTTTAGAATTGCTTTTACGATTATGGCTGTTATTTTGGTTGGAGCACCTATCGGAATTGTGATGCTGTATCAATCACTATCCGTGTTATTTGCTCACATCACACATGCCAACATAAATATTCCAAAAGGTCTTGACAAAGCATTGTCTTTCATTTTTGTCACTCCAAATATGCATAAAGTGCATCATCATTATACACAGCCACTTACTGATACCAACTACGGCAATATTTTTTCTATCTGGGACCGTATTTTCGGGACTTTCGCTGCTGTTGAGGATACTGCAAGTTTGAAGTATGGAATCGATACACACATGGATCCAAAGGAGAATGACCGGTTATCCAATCTTTTATCCATTCCTTTTCAGCAATACCGTACCCCTGAGAGCGTTGCATTGGATGAAGAAACGAAAGAAAAAGTCACGCAGTAATTAACTAATGAGATTTACACTTCTATTATCTCTTGTGCTCTTGTGTGTTATTACTCTCGCACAAGTAAAGGATATTGAAGTATTTCATCTAGCTCAAGAAGATGGTACTTTACAAATAATAGCCAGAAACAATTCCTCTACTCTTCAAAGTGTCCAAATAGAAGCTACGCTAACAGGAATGGAATCGGACATAGAATTACCTGTAGTTGTGGTGGTTGGTGCTGAAAGAGAGGTGGTGGCTTTTACCCTTAGTCCTATCGAGAACACTTATTCTTACAATACTCGGTTTAGCTATATCAAAGGAGACATTACTGCAGAGCATGATGATGTTACCGTCTACCAGTTACCATATAAGTCAGGAGAATCATACACTATTGATCAGGGATATAACGAATCTCCAACTCATATGAATCAACATGCTCTGGACTTTCATATGGATGAAGGAACCGAAATTTGTGCAATCAGAGATGGTGTTGTTTTTGAAGTCGTTGATGAATACGACAAAGGATGTAGTAGTCAGGAGTGTTCCAAGTTCAACAACTATGTATTAATCCAACACGCTGATGGTTCTATTGCAGACTATTCTCATCTCCAGCAAAACGGAGCCTTAGTGAAAGTAGGTGATGTGATCAAAACAGGTGAGGTTATCGCCAAGAGCGGAAGTACCGGTTTTGCAAGTGGACCGCATCTTCACCTGGAAGTATATGTAATGCGCTTAACTGGACAGAAATCCATTGAAGCAAAATATAATATTGGGAATGGGGTAGGAATTCCACAAAGTGGCAAGTCCTACCGTCAAAATTAATCATACACGCGTTTGGTAAACCAAACATCTCGAATAGAGATACTCAAAGAAAGCGTATGAAGTTGCTCTTCAATTAGCCTGGTACCCACTTTTCCCTGTTGTTGATAAGAATATCCAAGGTTGATGTATCCAGTATTCCTTCTAACAGGCAAGCCAAAGCCCAGGGAAAAACGATGAGATTGAAATGTGGTGCTCAAAGCATCCACATAACCTTCACCAAACCGATAACCTGCACGATAAATAACTCGGTTAGCGTATAACTCCAATTTGTCATTTGCCTGATATACCAATCCCCCTGAAAAAGTTCTCAAATCTGTATAGTCAAAACTAGCATCACCTTCATTTACTCCCCACTTCTCTACTTCTCCGTCAGCCATAATCGACCATTGACCAAGAGTCAAATGAAATCCTACTCCAATCTTTTCAGGAATGCTCTGAGAATCATCTGACTCGGAATGCAAAGTATCATAACCCTCTTTAAGAATCTCCTGCTCAATGTCATACCCTACAGAAAATGCTGGTTGATACGTCAGCCCTAGCGTCATACTTTTAGCTTCACCTAGAGGAACAGAGTATTGTAATCCTACATCATAGACGAGCTGGGCTAAATTCATTTCCTGAGAAATACTCGTGCCTTCTATCAATGAATTACCAGATAGCTCCTGAGATCTGATGATATTTCCGAATACCAGCCCTCCCCTAAAACCAAGACTTAATCTTGGAAATAAATCCTGGGTGTAAGCGACTGCCAATTTGGACAATCCACCATTACCCTGATAGCGCACTGAATATGCTCCCAATAGCGACGAGCTGGTGCTAAAATCCGTAATATCATACTTTGCGTCACTGTATTGTGATAAACTAAAGTTGAATGCAGAAGACTTTCCAGATCGGACCCAAAAATTCATCGCAGAGAGCCCACCAATGACGGTAGAATAAGACTTGCTCGAGCTTTTCTGATTGAGCCCTGTGATATTGAGCCCTAAATCAAAAATATGATTTGGTCCCTTAATGGAGGTGAGTGCCGCCGGATTTTCCAAATTTACAACATTGGAAAACCTCGCGCCGACTCCTGTGTATCCCAAGCTAGAAAACTCGGTTGATCCGACTGGAATCAGAGAACCAAATCCAAATGCGTTATAAGCGGAGCCTGTGGATGATTGTCCAATTACCTGGACATGTAATAGTATGAAGATTGCACAGGCTCCAGCAAATTTCTTAGTCATACTCATCATACTCCTCATCAGGATAATAAGCCCAGATATCGTCAAAACGCTGACTGCTGTTTCTTCCCGTAACCACATAAGGAATTCCAGATATTACAAACGAAGCGGCATCAGATCGACCTGACCCCTCAAATGTGGTCACCTCATCATCCCATTCATTCGTTTGAGGATCATAAGTATAAAAATCCGAAGCATACCCTGTAGCGACACCTAATCCCAAATATGCAACACCATCAACAACAAACGATGTAGCGTTATATCTACTAACCGCTGAAATGAATTCATCATAGGTATCATCTTCATCATTCAGGGTAAGTTCAGTCCATGACTCTGATTCAGGATTGTAAGACCAGAAATCATAAAGAAAAACACCGTTATTTCTACCGGACAAAACATAGGCCTGACCATCTATAACGAAAGCCGCTGCCGCTTCCCGTTTGGATCCATAAAGACTGACTGCTTGAGTCCAGGTATCCGTAACCGGGTTATAGCGATAGAAATCCTTCAAATAATTACCATCATAACCGGTACCAACATATCCTTGATTGTTGAGGGTAAAAGCAACCGCATCATATCTACCTGAACCTGGGAAAGAAGCCTTTTCAGACCAGGAGTTCGATGACGGATCGTATTCCCACAAATCACTTAGCTCTTCGGTATCCAGATCATCGTTAAATCCTGTGCTTACATATCCTTTACCATCTGCAGCAAAAGAAACCGCACTCACTCGACCAGGCCCAGGAAAATCAGCCATCTGCTGCCAGAAGTTTTTGGAGGCATCATAACGCCATAAATCCAATAGATAATCGTCTCCATCTGTCCCAAGACCTACATAAGCATAATCTCCAAGAGTAAAAGAGATAGCTCCTGATCGGGTCACACCTTCATAATCAGAATACTTTACCCAGTTTCCATATTCTGTATCCTCACTTTCATCACAACTGGCCAACGCCAATACAAGCATTTGAAAAATGAATATCAACCGTATTTTCATATCATTTATTAGTAATTGTATATAGAATTAATTCACTTCTGTAGGTCTCATCCCCTATCCATAGATTGGATATTGAATTGTTCAAGTCATCATCGAGATCAAAAACAACAGAATAATTTCTTGTGGACTCATCAGCAAACATTGAAGCAATCAAATCACTGACATCTATTGCGAAAAAAGTATCACGTCCATGATCATCATCATAATACAGTGAAACACTCAAAGAAGAACTAGATATTATTTCTAAATCTTCAGTTACATAAGTCGCATAAATAGTCTCAGGCAGATCATCTGTACTTTCTACAGGAAACAACTTTAGAAGAGCTCCAGAAATGACGTAATTTTTTCCAGTCAGGGTTAGTTCTTCTATGGATGGAAGCGAAACCAAAGTTCTGTACCCTAGCCCGCCATGAATGAGTGATGCATGATGAGTATTGTCTGAAATGACCTGATCTCCAAACTCAACAATGGATTCAAATCTTTGTGGCTGGTTGTAGGAATAATGGGTGAAATAGGGTGAACCGGACACGTACATATCCAACTCACTTTGCGATTCAGTGTCACCAGTGTGATTAGTGTAGTATAACCTCACCCGAATACTGTCGGCCACCAAACCTATACCGACAGACTCATCACTAGTTATTGAAAGTTGAAGTCCTTTCAGGTATTGATAGAATTCTGAACTTGTTTCAATCTTATCGCTACCATTCTGATATAAATTAAATAATGATTCACCTAAAGCATTATCTATTCGAACCTCAGGATCCTGGTCACGATCAGCGTAGAACTTGACCTCTCTGTTCATTAGCGTTGTTTTGCTAGAATTAATAGAAGACGGATTGGAGAAGTTATAGTAAGCCCTTGATTCAAGCTCTTCCGTCAGGCGCTCTAATTGGACATTGACGGATACATAATCTTCCAAATTGTAGAAGTACCCATCCAGAGGTAACGATATGGTGATGGAGTCAAAAACATCTGAATCTGTTATGGTATTGTCGGAAGCTGGTGCTAACAAGAAATAACCTTCCGTATTCATTCCTGTAAAAACTGAATCCGATTGATAAGCCAGCAAAAGTCTGTCGGAGGTGCTGGTTATAACAGAGTCATACCGAAGGGTGCTCAACTCAAGACTTACAGTATCAATATATGACAAATCGAAAGAGTCGTCTCCAATGAACTCATCTCCAAGAATGGAAGACTCTGAGCAAGCCATTACATATAAGCCAATTATTAATAATAGTATATTTCGCATCATTATTGCATAAAATAATCCCGACACTGAGTGTCGGGATCCTACCTAAAACTGAGATGTTTAACCAAACTCAACTACTTTTAACCTCAGCCTTGAATTCCCGAAACCGTTTAGGTCCCAAGAGCTCTAAAAGTTTTTGATCTCTTAACTTACTTACTGTAGAAATATCTCTTAGCCGAGTAGCATCAACCAACCAGGCCAACGACTCTTCGTAGATCCTATTGATTGCCTCATGTTCTTCGTTTGTTAAGAACTCCATTAGTTTCCTTTATTTCTGATTCGAAAGTAGAAACTGTCGAAATGGTGAAAAAATCAATTCAACCAACGCTTGTGAGAATTCAACCAACAAGACATTTTCAAACATTTGCTTAAATTATTGAGTGGAGAAGGGCTTTCATTGACGGATGTATACCTTTGGTTGAAATAGTTATCTCTTCCTATCCTAATTGGCTAGACTTGCTATAATTAAGTACCCGACACTAAATGAAAGTCCGAGAAATTCTTATACACACCCTGGTCTGGATGGCTTTTTTAGCCATTATCACCTTTTGGCAATGGGATATCTTTTCACTACAAGACTCCCTCATACACGCCTCCAAAATGGCTGTAATCTCCATTGCGGTCTTTTACTCTAATTACTATTTATTACTGCCCAGACTTTTCGCAAAAGGAAAAACCTTCTACTATGTTCTCTCTATTGGAGCGATACTTATCGGTGTGTATTTGATTTTTGAGCTGACCAAAGAATGGATGCCTCGACCTGAATTCATGAATAGGCCAAAACCTGATGAATTCAAGGAATCATTTAAGAATCTGCCACGTATGGAGCCTCCTAAAAACATGTGGACACGAATGCTCCCACAAACTGCTGCTCAGACCATCCCAATGCTATTTTTCTCCTCTTTGCTTTGGTTTGCAAATGAGAACAGGCAACGAAAACAAAAAGAAGTGTCTTTAATGAATGAGAATTTGATTTCCGAAATGCGGTTTTTAAAATCTCAGATTAACCCACACTTTTTATTCAACGCACTCAATAACATATACTCATTAGCTTTTCGCAAATCTGATCACACCCCTGAGATGATCATGAAACTTTCAGAAATGCTAAGGCATGTGGTCTATGATAGCTCCAATAGCGTGAGTTTGAGCAAAGAAGTTAGTTACATCGAAAATTATATCGACTTCCAAACGCTCAAACTTGGTGATGATAAAGGAGTCTCCTTCAACCACGAGGGAATCAATGACCGGTTGATTTTGGAACCAATGTTATTGATCCCATTTATTGAAAATTCCTTCAAGCATAGCAATATCGAAGAGGCCGATGATGCTTTTATTGAAATCAATCTGAGGACTGAAAACTCCACCATCCGTCTTGAGGTGAAAAACTCTTTCTCTGAAACAACCCAAACAAAAGATCACACTCCTGGAATAGGTATGCAAAATGTTCGTCAAAGATTAAATTTGGTTTACCCAAACAGGTCAGAATTGACTCAGAAAGTTGAGAACGGTGTATTCATAGTAAATGTAGAAATCGATACCAATGCTTAAATGTGTAATCATAGATGATGAGCAACCTGCAAGAATGCTCATTACCGAGTACGTCAAAAAAGTACCATTTCTCGAACTCGTTGGTGAATTTAAAAGCCCGATAGAGGCCATGTCGCAATTTCCCAATTTGCAGATTGATCTGATCTTCCTGGACATTCAAATGCCAGGATTAACTGGTCTTGAGTTTGCCCGAACATTGAACAATAAACCTCATATTATACTCACGACAGCCTATTCCGAATATGCTTTGGAGAGCTATGAACTCGATGTAGATGATTATTTGATGAAACCCATTTCGTTTGAACGTTTCTTCAAGGCTGTCAGTAAAATCGTACAAAAGCCTTCAGCAACTTCATCCTCCGAACCAGCAGCATCAGATACTTCATTGATTGTCAAAGCAGATGGACAAACTCACAGGATATACACCAAAGACATACTTTATATTGAAGGACTCAAAGAGTATGTAACTATCCATACCAATGAGAAAAAAATCATCACATTAGAATCTCTGAAAAAACTAACAGAAGAACTTTCTTCCTATGAATTCATCAGAGTTCATAAATCCTTCATTATAAATCTCACGAAGGTATCGAGTCACTCCAATCACGACCTGTCCATTGGGGCAAAAAAAATCCCGATAGGTTCAAGCTATCGGGATGAAGTATTAAAAATGCTTTTTTAATTAAAATTCACAGTTACCTGGTGTTCTCGGGAATGGAATTACGTCTCTGATGTTACCCATTCCTGTTACAAACAGGATCATACGCTCAAACCCCAGACCAAATCCACTATGAGGAACTGCACCGTATCTTCTGGTATCCAGGTACCACGACATCTCCTCTGCAGGAATATTCATCTCCTTCATTCGAGTAGTCAATAGATCCAAACGCTCCTCACGTTGTGATCCACCTACTATTTCTCCAATACCTGGAAATAGAATATCCATAGCTCCTACAGTCTTACCATCTTCATTCTGACGCATGTAAAATGCTTTGATATCTTTAGGATAGTTATAGAGAATTACCGGCTTTTTGAAATGTTTCTCAACCAAATAGCGCTCGTGCTCCGATTGTAGATCAGCACCCCACTCTTCAATTAAATAAGAGAATTTCTTCTTCTTATTCGGTTTGGAGTTCTTCAGGATTTCGATTGCCTCTGTATAGCTCACTCGCTCAAAATCATTATCCAAAACAAACTTCAATCGCTCGGTCAAAGTCATTTCAGAACGTTCAGCTTGTGGCTTGTTCTTTTCCTCTTCAATAATTCTTTTCTCAAGAAAAGCTAGATCATCAGCACAGTTATCCAGCGCATATTTTACGAGGTACTTCAGCATCTCCTGAGCAAGATCCATGTTGTCTTGCAAATCATAAAACGCCATCTCCGGCTCTATCATCCAGAACTCTGCAAGATGTCTAGTCGTATTGGAGTTTTCTGCTCTGAACGTAGGTCCGAAAGTATAAATTTCAGACAATGCCATCGCTGCCAACTCACCCTCTAACTGACCAGATACCGTCAGATTAGACTCCTTCTCAAAGAAATCTTGAGTAAAATCAACCTGACCATCTTCCGTCTTCGGAATATCGTTCAAATCAAAGTTGGTTACTTTAAATGCCTCACCAGCACCTTCTGCATCAGAAGAAGTGATAATTGGTGTATTGATGTAAAAGAATCCTTTGTCATTAAAGAACTTATGCACTGCAAATGCCAAAGCATGACGTACACGCATCACAGCACTGAACGTGTTTGTTCTTGGTCTTAAGTGGGCAATTTCACGTAGAAACTCCAGGCTGTGCTTTTTGGGCTGTAGAGGATATTTATCTGGATCTGCCTCACCAAACACCTCAATACTCTCAGCTACCAATTCACATGTTTGTCCTGCACCTTGCGATTCTACTACTTTGCCAGTAGCAGAAATACTTGCGCCTGTAGTAATTCGTCTTAGAATGTCCTCACCAAACTTTTCTGCATCAGCTACAACTTGAAGGTTGTTGATCGTGGAACCATCATTCAGAGCGATAAACGCTACATTTTTACTGGCACGTTTGGTACGCACCCACCCCATGACCGTTATTTCCTGGCCTATCAGCTCTTCGGTCAAAACAACTTGAATTTTGGTTCGTTTTTCTTTCACAGTCTCAACAACTTAAAGTCACTTATTAAAAACAGGGCAAAAAAAGGATATTTTAGCGGACTAATCAAAGAATCACAGAATTATGATAATTTTGATTACTAGCAAATAGATCATGCAGAAACTCAACCTTACACAATCATTATCTCAGAAGCTGTCTCCTCAGCAGATACAGTTCATTAAACTGTTGCAAGTACCAACAGCAGAGTTGGAAACACGCATAGAAGAAGAGCTCGAGGTAAACCCTGCTTTAGAGGAAGGTGCACCGGAAAAAGAGGATGAATACGGATCTGAAGACGAGTATGATGACTATGAAAATTCAACAGAGTCGGAGAGTATAGAAGAATACCTTCATGATGATTACTCAGGTTACAAAATGCAAGGTGATGGCAGAAGTCCTGATGAGGATGACAAAGAAATGCCGATTTCTGTGGGGTCCACTTTGCATGAACGCCTCGTAACGCAACTTGGCTATTTAAGACTTGACGAAAGAGAACATAAGTTAGGAGAACAGCTTATTGGCAGCGTAGATGCTGATGGATATATCCGCAGAGAACTGGAAGCGATTGTTAATGACCTGATCTTCTCACAAAATATAGAAACAGATGTAGAGGAGCTGGAGAGTATCTTATACAAGATTCAAAACTTTGATCCTCCCGGAATTGCAGCTAGAAATTTGCAAGAATGCCTGATACTGCAATTGGAAAGAAAAGATGAGCACACCGATCACCTGGAAATAGCAAAACAAGTCATTGATAAGTGCTTCAACGAATTCTCCAAAAAACACTATGACAAAATCGCTCGGAGACTGAATATTGAGGATGAAGAAGATCTAAAAGGTGCGATTTCGCTCATTACAAAACTCAATCCTAAACCTGGAGGTGCGGGTGAGGAGAACGTAAGAACTGCCCAGTACCTAATGCCTGACTTTTTACTCAACAATAACAATGGCAAGCTAGAGCTAACTTTGAACTCTCGAAATGCTCCAATGCTAAAAGTCAGCAGGTCCTATTCCGATATGCTTCATGCGTATGACAAGAGCGATAAGAAGGACAAGAAACTGAAAGAAACAGTTACGTTTATCAAACAAAAATTAGATTCTGCAAAATGGTTTATTGACGCTATCAAGCAACGTCAGAACACGCTTTTGAACACGATGCAAGCAATCATTGATTTCCAATACGATTATTTCCAGGAAGGCGATGAGAGCAAGCTTAGGCCAATGATCTTGAAAGACATAGCTGATAAAATTAACATGGATATTTCCACAGTATCAAGAGTTGCCAATAGTAAAAGTATTCAAACCGAATTTGGAATCTTTCCACTGAAGTATTTCTTCTCCGAAGGAATAGCTACAGATTCTGGTGAGGACGTAAGTAGCCGAGAAGTCAAAAACAAATTAAAAGAGTTCATCGATGGTGAGGACAAATCAAAGCCACTATCTGATGATAAATTAGAAAAACTTTTGAGAGGAGAGGGGTACAATATTGCCAGACGAACTGTAGCCAAATACAGAGAACAACTCAATATCCCTGTTGCAAGACTTAGAAAACAACTCTGAGTGGAAAATTTAATGAAATCCGTATCAGCAGTATTTCATCCACTGCTCATGGCCACATACAGTTGTCTGATTATGTTTCTGGTAATTCCAGAGTTATTCGCTCCTATTAGATATGAATCCATACCATACTTTATTGGAGTAGTGTTTGTGACCACCTGTATCGTACCAGCAATCAGTATTTTGTTTTTGAGGTTTACACAAAGAGTATCCAGCCTAGAAATCACTAAACTGGAAGAGCGGTCTCTGCCCTTTCTTTCCATTGGTACTTTTTATGGAGTTACCACCTACATGTTTTATGCAAAAATGAATGTCCCAATCACACTGCTTGTCATGATGATCGCCGTGACATGCATGATTTTTCTGATCTATTTAATCAGCTTCAAATTCAAAATAAGCGTTCATTCATCAGCAATCTGGGGAGTATCGGGATTATTTAGTGCCCTGGCTATAAAATATTTAACTACCCTCAACATCACTGCAATAGCGATTATTTTCTTTGCAGCAGGACTAACTACTACTTCCAGATTGTATTTAGGAAGACACACACCTCAGGAAAGTTGGAGTGGTGCCTTGCTTGGGTTCACACTATGTTTTCTAACCTTTTACTTTTTCGGCTAAAAGCCACTTACGTTTAAGCCAATGGTCCAGGTTTGTGGGTTAGAATCACCTAAATCATTATTGAATACATTATTCAGGTAATGTTTGTAATAAACGTGGAATGATCGGAATCCAAATCTGGCCTGAAGTCCATATCTAAAATCAACTAAATCAAGATCATTGTAGAGTTTCTCTTTGTATTCGCCCTCTGCTACAAGGTATTTGATTTTGGTATGTGCACCAACTCTTCTACCTGCAAAGGCCCCTAAACCTATAAACCATCCTTCGCCCTCTTTGGTCCCTAAAGGGTGAATTCTAAACTCTACCGGTACCTCAGCATAAGTTGCAACCAGTTTATTCTTAGCAAAATTCACATTCAGAGAATCAAATGAAACAGACCCATCACTTTGTCTCAACCAGGTATTACCCCCCTTAGACGCATATTTATCAATGGTTACACCTGGACTTAGATGAAATGCAATTCTCTTTGATATTTCGAATCGTTTACTGTAGTAAATGCCAACAGAATTTGATCCCCAAAGTTTCGTATTAAATTCTTCTGGGGCATTCGTCCATGTATTGAAGCCAAAATCAAACATTAAATCTCCTGGGAAATTAGGTTGAGTTGGTCTTTCTTTTTCTTGTGCAAAAAGACAAGTGGTTATAATTAATAAAAGTGCTGTACCTACTAGTCGCTTCATATAAATGATTATTTCGGTGGCAAAGATAGAATCTATTTTAAAACCTAGATGATTAACGTTGATTTATAAGACAAATTATTAACTTTGTGCTCGATTTAAATCAACCACCCTACTTCAGGGTGCAAGATACACCTAAGAATGGAGCTCGATTGGAGTCTTATTCTTAAAAAGTGTTAAGTCGGAATGGCCTCCTAGCTCAACTGAATAGAGCACTTGATTACGGCTCAAGAGGTTGCAGGTTTGAATCCTGCGGAGGTCACTAAGAGAGTAAAGCCCTTTCATCTGGATGAAAGGGCTTTTGTGTTTTTAGACGTTCAGAATTTATTCTGACAAGGATATAAAAACGCAAAAGTCTAAATCTCTGATTTAGGGCTTTACTCTCGGAATTAGGAACGACAGCAGGATCACCAAAGGTAATCCTGCGTAAATCTCAAACCCGCAATGCAGCCCTTGGCGTCGCTTTCTAAATCCTTAGAAATATCAATCTGGGAATCCACTCTTATCCAACCCCGGAATAATTCTGAGCGCGTTTTTATAATACACTTTTTTAAGCACTTCATCAGAAAGACCTAAACCGTACATTCTCCAAAAGGCATGATACTTTTTGTAGTAAGGAAAATACTCATCTTCTGTTTCTAACACCCTAAAGTATGTGTAATACTCTTCAGGATTGTATGCATCTTTAGCAAACAAAATCCTGTCCTGATACTTTTCAAAAAAGGCTTTTGCAAATCGAGGCTGTCTTCCCAACTCCGCAATTACGGCTCCAATACCCACATTAACATTCGGATAGGTATCCAAATGCTTAGACAAAGCACCCAGATCATTCGCCATCCAACCCATATGAGCATTAACAAAGGTGGTATTAGGATGCTTTTTAAACACATCATGCTGCTCCGCGATGATTTGCTCGAACGGCGCAGGGTCTGTATCACTTCTTTTTCTACCTGGTCTAAGCTTCAATTCTAACCAGCGCTCATTCTTCTCATCATGATCATCCCAAAATGACTTAGGGTCAGCTGCGTGAATCAGTACAGGAATCCCTAACTCTCCACATTTGGCCCAAACAGGATCTAAGCGCACATCATTAACAGGTACTCTATTACCATCAATATCATTGATGCCCATTCCTAAACTCTTATAGATTTTTAATCCCACAGCTCCATTAACCACATCTTCTTCCAATTGCTTCACTGCTTGCTGTGACCAACCATCTTTTCCAATTTCTTTGAATGAAATATTTGTAAAAACGACGATCCTGCCTAGTGCTTCCCCATCTATTCTTCTCACCATGGATGCCAAATACTCTTGCGAACCTATATCTCCAGCAGCTCGGTCATAGCCACGACCACTAAGGTTGACCATCACACCCATATTAAGGGCATCCATCTCCTTTTCAAGTTTCTTGATACCATCAACTGTCAGGTTCCATTGATGACTGTGCACGTCCACAAAAGGAAATTTAGAACGCGTTACAGGGTTCTCAGGAACCACCAAAGTTGAAATAGGATCATACTCTTCAAAGTCCATTCGGACCGTATCCATGTCCTGACCAATTACAAAAGTTGATGCCACGAATAGGATGATTACCACAAAATGCTTTTTTATAAAATATTTTTTCTCGTTTAACTCCAGGAATGCACCTTTTATACTGCTTTTACGTTACGCCTGTTACGATATAAAGCGATGAAACTCAAATTAAATTTGTTTTTCGTAAATGCCATCATCACCGGGGTTTTGATGAGCATTTCAGAAGAAAGTTATAGTCACCCGAACAACAACTTTCAGTCATTTATTACTCAACAATATCAAACCCTCACACCACTAGAGGGAAGTAAGCCTTCTTTTGACATCTATGAAAAAGGGATAATTGGCTATTACAATTTGCTATCAGAGGGTAAATCCATTGACAATTCTAAATTAACACTGATAGATTTCAGGCTATCCAGCAATAAAAAAAGAATGTGGGTCATCGACCTAAAGACCAACAAAGTATTGTACTATCGACTCGTTGCCCATGGCAAGAATACCGGGGAGGAATACGCGAAAAACTTTTCCAATATTAAAAACTCTAACAAGAGTAGTGTGGGATTTTACTTAACGGGAGAGAACTATTATGGTAAACATGGACTGAGCTTGCGACTTGATGGGATGGAACCTGGCTTTAATGATAAAGCTCGAGATAGAGCCATTGTCATGCACAGCGCAGCATATGTAAGTAAAGATTTCTCAAAAAACATTGGAAGATTGGGTAGATCTTTTGGATGTCCTGCGATTGCCATGAAAGATCACAAAGAAATTATCAAAGGGCTGGCTGAGCGATCTCTTCTATTTATTTACTATCCATTGGATGAGTACCTCGCTAAAACCAAACTAAGTAATTTTCAGATTGCAGAAGAGTATTTTAACCAGTTGAACATTTAGAGACTACTAAATAATGCTTTCTTGAGTTTTGAATTACGATCATAAATATCCGGTCGAAAATTTAAGAAACCATTTTCATCAACAAAAGCAGTCCAATACTGCAAATGCACCATGATTGGCGAATTCATGATGATGGTTTGATTCGATTTTGATTTAGAAATCTCGTCAATATCACTTACTGACAAAGGCTTGTTTTGGGTAGCGCCTACATAATAAGCTAATTTCATCGGATCAGATAGTCTGACACAACCTGAACTCAACGCACGGTTGTATTTAGCAAAAACCTCCGGATGGTTAGTATCATGCATATAAATATTAAATTCATTTGGAAAAATGAACTTCACCCTACCCAGAGCATTCATTTTACCAGGTTCCTGACGCAGCGTATATGGAAATTTAACGCCAGTTTGCCAGGTAACACTAGCAGGATCCACTTCATTACCAGATTCGTCCAAGACCTTAATTTGAAGAGATGAAAGGTAGTTCGGGTTCTTTATTTGTGCAGGGATCATATCCTGATACAAAATAGTAGGGGGAACTGTCCAATATGGATTTACCACGAAATAGGTCATCTTGGAAGAAAACACTGGTGTTTGACGATAGGGTTTACCCACAGCCACTCCCATTTCCAACTTTATCTCACCATCCTTTACCAATTCCATTTCATACGCTGGAAGATTTACAATGATGTAATGATCTCCAAGTTCCCGAGGCAACCATCTACATCGCTCAAGGTTCAGGATTATATCTTCGATACGTAACTCTACTGGCACGTTCATACTGGCAAGAGTTGACTTACCGACGGCACCATCTTCTTCCAAGCCATACCTTCGCTGATATTTAAGGACAGCCCTTTTCAACTCTTCATCAAAAATTTCAGGTTCATCATTGGTATAACCTACCAAATCACCACTTGCTTCCAGTCGTTTCCTCACCTGCAAAACTCTTTGTCCTGATTCACCAGGCTTGATAGTAGGGCCTACCTCAATCTCTCCCCAGCCTCCAGCATCTCTAATTTCTTTATATCGAGCGAGTTTGCTTCTCAACCTATCATAAGTCTTGTATTTTGGCCTGGCCTCAGCTATTGACTCACCAACATTATTGGACGAAATGGCTTTTAAAAGTAATTCTACCGGGTCGCCCTCACGCTTTACCACCCTCCAATCGGGATTCAAACTTACGGGGTTCACCTTACCCGAAAGCAAATGCGTAGTATACAACAGAAATGAGTCTGTGAGCAATAAATCTAGGTTGGCTTTTTCGAATACATTTAAATCTGTCTCCTGAAGCAAATCTTTTAATAATGAATAATGATAATCTTCCGGAAAAAGTCCTTCCAACTCACTATTTTCAATTTGTCGTAAAAGTTGATTAGCCAGCGAATCTGTCCAAATAGGAGAAAAAATACGGTCTGAGTAGACATTAGAGATCGATTGTCCACAGCAAATCTTTTCACCACCCACAAATAATCCAGCACCCCTAAGTTGTTCTGTCCGTATTCTTATTTCGTTCTTTAATTCATCATCTATTTGCCCGTAGACAGATATTGTAAGAGTTAGAAAAACGGGAAGAAAGAATAAGTAACTTTTTGGCATAAACTGGAATAAGTTGTGGAGTTTAAAAATAAGACCAACAGCCATAAAATAAAAAAAGCCGCCCACCATTCGGTGGACGACTTACTCGCCATAACTGTTAGTATATTATGAGTTAAATACCTCTTCTACTTTTTCACCAAAGTTCTTTAAGGCCTTCTCTACCTCATTAGAAGTCTCTTTAGCAAATTCCTTGGTATCGTTCCATGCTTGCTTAGTTGAATTTTCCACTTTATCAATGGCACGATCCAGATCGTCTTTTGTCTCTTCCAAATCAGCTTTCATTTTCTCCAACTTCGTCTTATTGTTATCGTTCGCATTGGCAATTTTATCATTGAGGTCATCAAGCTTGGTTTCGACATCAAGCTTCATTTCCTCCAATTCCAATTTTAAATCTGATTGTTCTGATTTAAATGAATCTTTTATTTCCTCCATAGCAGTCTCCGCCTTAGATTCTTTTTTTGAATCTGTGCATGCAACAACTGTTGATCCTATCAATACAATCGCGAAAATTTTTGTCAGTAATTTCATAGCTTTTAATGTTTAAGTGAGTAAGAATTTTATTTTCGAGTTTCATTGTTGATCATACCAATTCCAGACCAAAATCACAATTAGCTGTATTTCAACAACTTAACAATTACTCTCTATGCTAATTTTCTTCATTTTGAAAAATCTTTTCTTGATTTGAAAAACTGTCCACCATCTTAACCAATTCGTACACTTCTGAAACTTAAGCTGTTCGTAAACGAACACAAGATCAAGCTAAAAGCATTAAACAATTTCGTAATTACCTGACTTACAGTTCCTTATATTTTTTGGCACACCAGTTGCAAATTGGATAAGCGTTATGCTAAGCAAAAGATCAATCAGTAAAAGCGGAATAGGAAAAACCTTAATTATCATCTTGGGGGTGATTATCGCTTTGCTTTTGACATATAATAGTCCGCTGTTTACAGCGGAAGTCTTCAATCTAACCGGAAGCGAAGTTGAGCCTGTAGCGGAAATGCCTAAAGATCAAAACTCAAAACTCAAAGGCTCAGGCTCAACTTTCAATTCTACAGCTCAATTGTTTCATATCTTTACAATGAATTCGCCATTTTTGAATAACAAGTAATTATGCCAAGCACAAGATTATTTAGATCAAGAACAGAATCAATGTTAGCCGGAGTATGTGGAGGAATCGCCAAATACTTCGATTTAGATCCTTCATTGGTAAGAATAGGCTACGTAGTACTATCCGTATTAAGTGCTGCTTTTCCAGGTATACTTGTCTATATCATTCTTTGGATAATAATTCCTGAAGAAGACTAAACAAACTTGGAGTAGGTAGTAATCCAACGATTAGGCACCTCCCCTTCAAGGGCCGTTTCATAGTCAGAATAATTGCATGGGATCATCCTACTTCGCAAGAAACCGGAAGTCTCTTCTGGGTGTGGCACTTCCATCCACCATTTCTCTGAAATCTTACTTTTGTAGAATTTAATAGAAGATGGTTCTCCACCCATAGATACTTCATAAACGAGGTAATCATTGGATCGGAAGTTTTTGTCTCCTTTTCGATTATAAAAACCTTCAATAAAATACCAGATCATAGTACCTATTACAAATGCGGTTTTACGATCCTCGGTATCTTTTTCCACATCATAATCATAGAACCCAATACTACTAAGCTTATCATTGAGACCAGCATACCAGCACAGCTGACACGCTTCCTCTCCAGTCAAGCCGTAAACGTTGGAATCCACAGCTCCAGGACAATAATGTGCTTGCAATGCCGAAATATCAAAACTTAACATATCCGCATCACGAACAATCGGCTCAAGTTCTTTTATATTTTCTTTAACCACTCCTAGACGTACTGCTTCGAAATATAACTTCTCAATCAATTCAGCTTCCTTAGCCTCAACTAAATACGATTGATAGGCTAATTGATAGTAATTGAAGAGATAATTAGGGTCGTATTTAAAGATCTTATGAATGTGGGAATCTGTTGGCAACGCAGACTTTGGATCCGCCAAATCCAACTTATTGTCAATGTTCAGGACAGTGATTAGCTTCTCTTGATTTTCGTAGGCCTGATATTGTCCAAGATCCAAATCATGACTTCCTCCAATAAGAATCGGTAGGATGTTGTTCTCCATCAAATACCCGCAAACCTCCTGTAATCGTTGATAAGTGTCGGGCAGTTCAGGTCCATTTCTGAAATTTCCGAGATCAATTACTTTCAAATTGCCTGAACCCTTCTTCAATCGATAGAAGCATTTACGTATCTCAGTAGCTGATACGGATATTCCCTTTTGATTCTCCTCACTAGCTCCTCTTGACTCTTGCACCCCGATGATGGCAATGTCTCTATCATCAAGCTCTGGTAATTGCCCTTGATTGATGTACATCGAATGAGCAATTGCCGATGATGGCAAAGAATCCACCTGAATGTCTGAGGATATTGGGTCAAAGAAGAGTTTTAAATCCATGAAGTTGTGGCCGTGTTTTGGACAAATCTAATGAAAATTGACTAGGCGAGAAGGCACAAAAAAAGGGGAAAATTGCTTTTCCCCTTCTTATTAGTTTTTGATGGATTAACCTCCGAAATCGTCAAATCGGATGTTTTCATCAGGAATACCAAAGTCCTGACCCATTTTCTCTACTGCTGCGTTCATCAATGGAGGTCCACAGAAGTAAAGCTCAATTTCTTCTGGAGCTTCGTGCTTGCTCAAATACTGATCGATTACTGCCTGGTGAACAAATCCTAAGAAACCGTCACCGTCCTTATCATCAACATCAGTTTTCACTTTCCAGTTATCTTCTGGAAGAGGCTCAGAAAGCACAACGAAGAACTGGAAGTTAGGGAAGTCTTTTTCTAGTTTGTAGAAGTGATCCAAGTAGAACAATTCTCTTTTAGATCTACCACCGTACCAGTAAGTTACTTTTCTACCAGTTTTCAATGTTCTGAACAAGTGATAAAGGTGAGATCTCATTGGAGCCATACCAGCACCACCACCAACGTAAAGCATTTCTGCATCTGACGGATTGATGAAGAACTCTCCGTAAGGTCCTGAGATAGTTACTTTGTCACCTGGTTTTCTAGAGAAGATGTAAGATGAAGCAATACCTGGGTTTACTTTCATCCATCCATTAGCTGCTCTATCCCATGGTGGAGTTGCTACCCTTACGTTTAGCATAATCTCTCTACCTTCCGCAGGGTAAGAAGCCATAGAATAAGCTCTCTCTACTGTTTCGGAGTTAACCATTTTCAGATCCCAAAGACCGAATTTGTCCCACTCCATTTTAAATTTCTCTGGATCATCGTGCTCCTCAGGGTGAGCTGTAATGTCCATGTCTTTATATTCTACTTCGCATTCTGGAATTTCGATCTGGATGTATCCCCCAGCTTCATAATCCATATCTTCAGGAATCTCAACTACGAATTCCTTAATGAATGATGCTACGTTATAATTTCTAACAACTGTTGCTTCCCACTTCTTGATACCGAAGATTTCCTCTGGAATCTCGATACGCATGTCTTGCTTCACCTTCACCTGGCATCCTAAACGAACACCTTCTTTTTGCTCGGTTCTGCTCAAGTGACCTTCTTCTGTTGGAAGAACTTCTCCTCCTCCTTCTTTCACGGTACACTTACACTGAGCACATGTACCTCCACCACCACAAGCTGATGGTAAGAAAATCTTCTGTCCAGATAGTGTAGACAATAATGATGAACCTGCCGGTGCAGTTACTGGATTAGCTTCATCTCCATTGATGATGATCTTAACTGGTCCTGACTGAACCAACTTAGACTGAGCAAACAATAGGATGAATACCAAAAGCAGGATAACTCCTGTAAAGGCAATAATTCCTGAAGTGATAATGACTGATGACATAAGTCTGAAGCCTTTTGTTTTTTAAATATAAAATCGGGTGCAAATATAAGAGATAAACCCTTGTGATTAAAGGTGAAACTCACCAAATTATTGCACGATTCGCTAACAGATTGTTAAATAAAAAGGTTTTAGAATCAATAGATCATTTTCAACAGAGCTGTAAGCTTCGCTTTCAGCTGTCTACGATCTACGATAAAGTCCAAAAACCCATGATCTAGCACAAATTCAGAACTTTGGAATCCTTTTGGTAAATCTTTACCAATGGTCTCTCTAATAACTCGTGGACCTGCAAAACCAATTAATGCACCTGGTTCAGCGATATTGAAATCACCAAGCATTGCATATGAAGCTGTAACTCCACCTGTAGTCGGGTCGGTTAACAGTGAAATGTATGGAATACCTGCTTCTGATAGGAGTGCAAGCTTGGCAGAAGTTTTCGCCATTTGCATCAAAGAGAAACCTGCTTCCATCATTCGAGCACCTCCAGACTTGGAGATCATCAAGAATGGAATCTTTTTCTTTAATGAATAATCGATACCTCTAGCGATTTTCTCTCCCACTACTGATCCCATAGAACCACCAATGAAATTGAAATCCATACAACAAATAGTGATATCACGACCATTCATTTTACCATGAGCCGTTCTTACCGCATCTTTCAAACCAGTTTTAGCCTGAGTCGNGGCAATACGATCTGGATATTTCTTGCTATCAGTGAATTTCAACGGGTCTGCAGAACTTAAGTCCTTATCAAGTTCCGTGAATTTGTTCTCATCGAATAGAATTTCGAAATACTCCTTAGAACCAATTCTTACATGAAAATCATCATCAGGACATACATAAGCATTGTTTTTAAGCTCACGCATGTGAATGATGTTTCCACTTGGAGATTTATACCAAAGACCATCTGGGGCCTCTTTTTTCTTCTCTGTAGGGGTGTGTATTCCTTTGTCTTGTCTTTTAAACCAAGCCATAAGCCGATTTTTTGTGAGTGTGCAAAACTATATGATGTTGCCGAAATCAAATAACGCCTGCTTAGATTTCTCCAAACAGGCGTTATCAATTTAGTAGTATTCTTACTTTACTTCCTCAAAATCAACATATTCTCCTCCGCCGAAATTCTTTGTGTCCTTCTTATCTTTTTGAGGAATATGATCAATATTCAAATTACTATTGGGTGCTTTCTTGCTGTGATTTCTTTGTTGTTGGTCTGGATTGTAGCCTCTATTAAACTCTTGAGCTCCTCTAAACAACAGACCAAACAAATAGCCTCCTACTCTTACGAATAGATAAGCAACCAATACCAATATGACAATAAATTTTAAAAACATAGTACTCTTATAACTTATCTACTTAAGTAGAGGTTTCGTTCTGAGTAGATTTCTAGGAAATAATCGTCCATTAAGTCATCAATGAAGTAGATCGCTTCTCCTGTTGATTTCATCTCAGGTCCCAACTCCTTATTTACATTCGGGAATTTATGGAAAGAGAATACAGGTTCCTTAATCGCATAGCCATGCTTGTATGGTTTGAAATCAAAATCCTTCACCTTCTTATCGCCAAGCATCACTTTCGTTGCATAGTTGACATATGGCTCTCGGTAAGCTTTACAAATGAAAGGTACAGTTCTCGATGCTCTTGGGTTTGCTTCGATGATGTATACTTTGTCATCTTTAATCGCAAACTGGATATTGATCAATCCAACTGTTTTCAATGCTTTCGCAATTTTAACAGTATACTCCTCAATCTGACGCATCACAAAATCTCCCAGGTTGTATGGAGGAAGTACTGCGTATGAATCTCCCGAATGAATACCTGCTGGCTCGATGTGCTGCATGATACCGATGATGTAAACATCCTCACCATCACAAATTGCATCCGCTTCTGCTTCGATAGCACCCTCCAGGAAGTGATCTAACAAGATCTTACCATCAGGCTTGTCTTTCAACAAGTTCACCACATGCTCTTCAAGCTCCTGCTCGTTGATCACAATTTTCATACTCTGTCCACCTAGCACATAACTCGGACGAACAAGTAGTGGGAAACCTATTTCTTTACAGAGTTCTACAGCTCCCTCCGCATCATCGATGGTGCCATATTGAGGATATGGAATGCCTTGCTCTTTTAGCAAATCAGAGAAACGACCTCTGTCTTCCGCTAAATCAAGCGCTTCATAGCTTGTACCGATGATTTTGATACCGTATCTACTCAGTTTTTCAGAAAGCTTCAAGGCAGTCTGTCCTCCAAGCTGAACGATTACACCTTCTGGTTTCTCATGAAGGATGATGTCATAAATGTGCTCCCAGAATACTGGCTCAAAGTATAGTTTATCAGCCGTATCAAAGTCAGTTGAAACTGTCTCAGGATTACAGTTGATCATGATCGTCTCATAACCTGCCTCCTTGGCAGCAAGAACCCCATGTACACATGAGTAATCAAACTCAATTCCCTGTCCAATTCTATTTGGCCCAGAACCTAGAACAACAATTTTCTTCTTATCCGTTGGTTCGGACTCATTTTCTTCGTCGAAGGAAGAGTAGTAGTAAGGGGTTTGCGCTTCAAATTCAGCTGCACAAGTATCCACTAATTTGTATACACGCTTGATACCAAGATCTATTCTTTTTGTGTACACTTCACTTTCCATACACTTCACCAGGTGAGCGATCTGTCGATCTGCATACCCTTTTTCCTTTGCNTCCTTCAACAATTCTTTCGGAAGCGATTCAAGTGAATNCTTTTCNATGTCTTTTTCCAACAAGATCAACTCCTCTATCTGGTGTAGGAACCATGGGTCGATTTTAGTCAGCTTGTGAATGGTCTTAAATGGAATTCCTAGCTTGAACGCATCGTAGATATGGAACAATCTGTTCCAGCTTGGATGCTCCAGACTGTAAAGCAATGCAGCCTGATCTTTCAGCTCTTTTCCATCAGCTCCCAATCCATTTCTCTTAATTTCTAGAGACTGACATGCTTTTTGAAGGGCCTCCTGGAAGTTTCTTCCGATACCCATAGCCTCACCAACAGATTTCATCTGAAGACCAAGCTTTCTGTCAGATCCCTGGAACTTATCGAAGTTCCATCTTGGTATTTTCACGATCACATAGTCCAAAGCAGGCTCGAAGAACGCTGAAGTGGTTTTAGTAATCTGATTTTTCAATTCGTCAAGGTTATACCCAATTGCCAGTTTAGCAGCAATTTTCGCAATAGGATAACCGGTTGCTTTTGATGCCAATGCAGATGAACGAGATACACGCGGGTTAATCTCAATACCGATGATTTCATCTGTATCAGGGTTTACTGAAAACTGAACGTTACACCCACCAGCAAACTGACCAATACCATTCATCATCTTGATCGCCAGATCACGCATGTTTTGGTAAATGGTGTCTGGTAATGTCATTGCAGGGGCAACTGTAATCGAGTCTCCGGTGTGAACACCCATCGGGTCGAAATTCTCAATGCTACAGATAATAATGATGTTACCAATATTATCTCTCAACAACTCCAACTCGTACTCTTTCCAGCCCATGATACTCTGCTCCACCAATACCTCGTGAATTGGAGATGCTTGGAGACCAGCGTTCAATGCTTTGTCAAACTCCTCAGGATTATCTACGAAGCCTCCACCATAACCACCAAGGGTGTATGATGGTCTGATAACCAATGGGAACCCAATCTCTTGAGCAATTTCTTTTCCTTTTAAGAAAGAAGTAGCTGTTTCACCTTTACAAACACCAACATTGAGTTCGTGCATTTTCATACGGAATTTCTCACGATCCTCAGTAGTTTCAATCGCATTGATATCCACCCCAATGATACGTACTCCATATTTTTCCCAAATTCCTGCTTTGTCACAATCAATCGCCAGGTTCAATGCAGTTTGACCTCCTTGAGTAGGCAATACAGCATCAATCTTGTGCTTTTCTAGAATCTCTTTGATTGATTGTTTGGTAAGAGGTTTTAGGTAAACGTGATCCGCAGTAACCGGATCCGTCATGATCGTAGCAGGATTGCTATTGATCAGAATGACTTCAATTCCTTCTTCTCTTAATGATCTTGATGCTTGAGAACCTGAATAATCAAACTCACAAGCTTGTCCGATGATGATCGGTCCACTTCCAATAATTAGTACTGACTTGATACTGGAATCCTTCGGCATATTCGTATGGTGGTTTACATAGGTACAAATTGTGGCAAATTTAAGTCACGGATTCTCC